>CBFHLY010000004.1:0-124339 GCA_965656785.1 uncultured Flavobacteriales bacterium | reverse complement strand
AGCAATGGGCAAGCCAAATCCCAGGTCCCCGCGCCCTCAATCCCCTCTGGATTCCCTCTCCCGAGTCGGTCCACCTCGTCCATTCCCTCGCCCCCGGCACCGGCTGGACGCATGCGGGCGAACCCTTGGCCGAGCATCCGCTCGAAGGGACTTCGACCCGCTGGTCGCCCGTTCCCGTCATTCCGGATGTGCTCACCCGGCCCACCGACCTGTTTTTGCGGTGCGGCGAAGCCCTCGAGGCCGATTGGGAAGGCACGGCCGAAGCGTGGGGCGCGGTGGCGGAACGGGACTGGCCCGCGCACGTCACGGTCATCGGTCCGGCCGACCAGCTGCGCGCGCACCCCTCCGCACGCGCCCTGGCCTGCACCTTCAACACCGAAGCGGGGCCCATCGTCCTCGGCCCCAACGTGGAGGTGCAGGAAGGCGCCCACCTCCGCGGACCGCTCGCCCTGGGCGCAGGCACCGTGGTGAAAATGGCGTGCCGCATCGCAGGTCCCTCCGCCTTCGGTCCCGAATGCCGACTCGGGGGCGAACTGAGCAACGTCGTCATGCACGGCTACTCGAACAAAGGCCACGACGGCTTCCTCGGCAATTCCGTGCTCGGATCGTGGTGCAACCTCGGAGCGGACACGAACAGCTCGAACTTGAAATCGAATTACAGCCCGGTTCGGATTTGGCACCACGGAAAACAGGCCTTCGAAGAGTCGGACCTCCAATTCTGCGGCTTGCTCATGGGCGACCACGCGAAGTGCAGCATCAACACGATGTTCAACACGGCGACCACGGTGGGGACCGCGGCGCAGGTCATCGGGTCCGGCTTTCCACCGAAGCACGTGCCGTCGTTCTCGTGGGGCGGGGCCGATGGGTTCGAGGCGTACGATTTCGAGCGGTTTGAACGGACGGCGGAGGCGGTCATGGCGCGTCGCAACGTGGTGCCGACAGGGGACGATCGGGCGCGGTGGGCCGCGGCGTACCGAGCGGCGCAGGGCTGACAGATTGGCGGAAAGGCGGCATACTATCAGCAGGTTTGGCGCGTTTCTTTGCGGGTGCACGGCGTGGCATGGCAATTGCCGCGGGTGGGGCCGAACTTTACACCATGCAAGAATCCGATTTGGCCGAAGAAGGCTTGTGGCTGTTGAACGAGGAACACGACCACGATTTCATTCCACTGATTTCCAGTGAGGACGAGGAGGCGATGCACCGGGAAGAAGTGCCCGAGGCGCTGCCGATCTTGTCCTTGCGCAACACCGTGCTCTTTCCGGGGGTGGTCATCCCCATTACGGTGGGGCGCGACCGCTCGATTCGCTTGGTGAAGGAGGCGCATTCCTCGGGAACCACCATCGGGGTGGTGGCCCAAAAGAATGACGAAATCGAAGTTCCGGCTGCCGATGACCTCAACAAAGTGGGCACCGTAGCGCGCGTGCTCAAGATGCTGCGGATGCCCGACGGCACGAACACCGTCATTTTGCAAGGCCTGAAGCGGTTCCACTGGACGGATTTGGTCCAAGAGGAACCCTACCTGAAAGCACGCGTCACCGAATACGATGCCGAGCAGCTCCCTCCGAAAGATGCGGAGCACACGGCCTTGATGGAGAGCCTCAAGGAGCTCGCCCTGGAGATCATCCAACTCAGCCCCAACATTCCCTCCGAAGCCCGGTTTGCCATCAAAAGCATCGACAGCCTCAGCTTCTTGGTCAACTTCACCAGTTCGAACATGAACGCTTCGGTCGAAGAGAAGCAGCGGTTGTTGGAAGTTGAAGGCATCAAAGCGCGGGCAAACCGCGTGCTGGAATTGCTGCACAAGGAACGCCAAATGCTTTCCTTGAAGCGCGACATCGCCACGAAAGTCAAGGGCGAACTCGACCAGCAACAGCGGGAATACTTCCTGAACCAACAGCTGAAACAAATTCAGGAGGAACTCGGCAACAACCCGCAGGCGATGGAAATCGCGGAGAAGCGTGCGCGCGCCGAGCAGATGGACTGGCCGGACCACGCCCGCGAAACGTTCGACAAGGAATTGGCCAAACTCGAGCGGATGAACTCACAGTCCGCGGAGTACAGCGTGCAGGCGAACTACTTGGAGTTGCTGCTTGATTTGCCCTGGAACCGCCGATCGGAAGACAACTTCGATCTGAAGCACGCCCAAGCCGTGCTCGACGAGGACCACTACGGGCTGGAGGAAGTGAAAGAACGGATCATCGAACACCTGGCGGTTCTCAAGCTGAAAGGCAATTTGAAGGCCCCCATCTTGTGCTTGTACGGACCTCCAGGCGTCGGCAAGACGTCCTTGGGACGCAGCATCGCCAAGGCCCTCGGACGCGAATACGTGCGGATGAGCTTGGGCGGCCTGCGCGACGAAGCCGAAATCCGCGGGCACCGCAAGACCTACATCGGCGCCATGCCCGGACGGGTGTTGCAGAACTTGAAAAAAGCGGGCACGTCGAACCCGCTGTTTGTGCTGGACGAAATCGACAAGCTCGCCCGCGACGCGCACGGCGATCCGTCTTCGGCCATGCTCGAAGTGCTCGATCCGGAACAGAACAGCACCTTCCACGACAATTACCTCGACATCGATTACGATTTGAGCAACGTCATGTTCCTCGCGACGTGCAACTCCCTGAGCAGCATCCAGCCCGCCTTGCGCGATCGGATGGAAATCATCAACGTCAGCGGCTACACCATGGAGGAAAAGGTCGAAATCGCGCGCAGGCACCTGTTGACCAAGCAAGTGCGTGAAGCGGGCTTCACCCCGAAGGAAATCAAGGTCTTGAAGAAAACGCTGGAAGTGGTGGTCGACCGCTACACGAACGAATCCGGGGTGCGGGGATTGGACAAGCGCTTGGGCAAAATCGTGCGCAACCGCGCTCGCCAAATCGCCATGGAAGAGCCCTACGAGGTCGAAGTCACCGCCGATCAACTCAAGGACATCCTGGGCCCTTCGCACGACCGCACCCGCTACCAGGGCAACGACGTTCCCGGCGTGGTGACGGGGTTGGCCTGGACCTCGGTGGGAGGCAAAATCCTCTTCATCGAGTCCCAGCTTTCGCCGGGAAAAGGCCAAATGCAACTAACGGGCAACCTCGGCCAAGTCATGAAGGAGAGCGCGAGCATCGCCCTGAGTTTCCTCAAAGCCCATTCGCACGCCCTGGACCTCGATCCGGAGATCTTCAGCAAACGGAACATCCACATCCACGTGCCCGAAGGCGCCACACCCAAGGACGGCCCGAGCGCGGGCGTCACCATGCTGACCTCCCTCGCCTCGTCGTTGACAGGACGCAAGGTGCGCAGTGCCCTCGCCATGACCGGCGAAATCACCCTGCGCGGACAGGTCCTGCCCGTCGGCGGCATCAAGGAGAAAATCCTGGCGGCCAAACGCGCCGGCATCAAGGAAATCCTGCTCAGTGAAGCGAACCGCCAAGACGTCGAAGACATCGACGAAAAGTATTTGAAAGGATTGAAATTCACCTACGTGAACACCTTATCGGAAGTGTTGCAACGGGCGTTGCTCAAGGAGCAAGCCGCCCCTACCCTGCTGGAACTGTGAAGTCCCAAGCGCTCGCTTGGGGCCTCGCGTTGTGCGCATCTGCCGTTTCGGCCCAAACGGTCGTGAGCCCATGGGCCGTGTTTGACGTCCCCACGGATCCGCGCTCTGCAGCGCTCGGTGGGCGGCTCGTCGCGTCGCTGGAGCCGGATGTCCACGCGGCGTTGTACCAGCCTGCCTTCGTGGATTCGGCCAATGCCCAACGCATCGCGTTCGATCACGTGCGCTACTTCGGGGGCATGAACGCGAGTGGCGTGGGTTACACGTGGGGCACGCGCAACGGTTGGACGTGGGAAACGGGGGCACGATTTACCGGTTACGGGGGGTTCGATGAAACGGACGCTTCAGGCAATGTCGTGGGCGAATTCAGCGGAGGCGAAACGGTGCTTCAAGGCACCGCCTCCCGCGCGCTGAACAGCCGGTGGCGCGTGGCGGCGCGAGGGATGCTGGGCATGCGGAATTTGGACCGGGAAACGGCAGGATTGATGGGGCTAGAACTGGGAGCGCACGGGCTGTTCGCTGACCAAAACTTGGCCGTGGGCGCCGCGCTTACGGGATGGGCAGGCCAATTCAACATCGACGGCAACCAACCCACGGGCCCGCTCCAGCCGAACCTGCAAATCGGCCTTGCAAAAGGGTTCGCCCACGCTCCGTTTCAGGTGCACCTGCGACTCAGCGACTTGCTCACCTGGGACCTCGCTCCGCCAGGAACGTACGACCCGCTCATCGACCCGCTGACGGGCGAGTCCATCCCGAGCGGGAAGTGGGCGTTCGGTGACCGGCTGATGCGGCACGTGGGCCTCGGAACCGAGCTCATCCTTTCCGAGGCGTTGCGGCTTCAGTTCGGCTTCGACTACCGGCGCCGGGCGGAACTCGCCGCGAACGGACGGACCGGCACGAACGGGTTCTCCATCGGCACGTCGTTCGCCGTCAGGCAGTTCCAGCTGAGGTTGAGCCGGAATACGTACCACTTTGCGGGATCGAGCACGCATTTGGCCTTGAACATTCCCTTGAGCGCCTGGCTCTGACGGCGGCCGCTTCCACTGCGAAACCCGTAAATTCGCCGCATGAACCGCAAACGCATCAACATCGCCGTCGACGGGCATTCCTCCTCCGGAAAAAGCACGCTTGCTCAACAAGTCGCTCGCGCCCTGCACTATACGTACATCGACACGGGTGCGATGTACCGGGCGGCCACGTTGTTTGCTATGAAAGAGCGGCTCGTCACGACGACCGAAGTCAACACGAAAGGCCTCGAACAGGCCCTCGAGCGGATGTACTTGCAGTTTCGGTTCAATCCCGCAAGCGGCACCTCGGAGATTCACCTCAACGGGGTGAACGTGGAGAAGGAAATTCGCAACATGGAGGTGGCCAAGCGCGTCAGCCTCGTGGCGACCGTGCCCGCTGTTCGCAAGAAACTCGTCACGCTGCAGCAGCGCATGGCCGAAGACGGCGGGGTCATCATGGACGGACGCGACATCGGAACGGTGGTCCTGCCCGACGCAGAAATCAAGTTCTTCTTGACCGCATCGCCTCAAGTGCGCGCTCAGCGCCGCCATGCGGAACTCACCGCTGCCGGAAAGACCACGACCTACGAAGAGGTGTTCGAAAACTTGCTGCTCCGCGACCGCATCGATTCCACCCGTGCGACCGCTCCGCTGCGCCAAGCAGACGACGCCATCGTATTGGACAACAGCGAATTGACCTTGGACGAACAGTTCGATTTCATGATCGCCACCGTGCGCAAGAAATTGGAGCTTTTCGGATGAAGGCGGTTGCGATGGCCTGGGCATTGGCGGCAGCCGGAACGGGCTGGGCGCAGCAGGTGCCGGCATTTTTGACCGATTCAGCCGGCACGGCCTGGGCGGATTCGGTTTTGGAGACCTTGTCGTTGGACCGCATGACGGCCCAGCTCCTCATGCCTCCCGTCTACTCCCGCGAGCAGACCGCCGATTGGGCCCTTGAGGAAAGGTGGTGCCGGGAATTCGGCATCGGTGGAGTCATCGCCATGCAGGGCCAACCCGAACTCCAACGCGAACGGATGCACCGGCTGCAAGACGCCTCCCCGATTCCGCTGATGGTCTCCACGGATGCCGAATGGGGCGCGTCCATGCGGTTCACGGAAACGCACGGTTATCCCCGCGCCATCACGCTCGGCGCCACGGACGACCCCGCACTGGTCCGGCGGATGGGCCAGCTCATCGCGGAAGACCTGCGCATGCTCGGCATCCACGTGAACTTCGCCCCCGACGTCGACATCAACTCGAATCCCGCGAACCCAGTGATTGGGTTCCGGTCGTTTGGGGAAGATCCGGAACGGGTGACGCGCTTGGGCATCGCGTACAGCGATGGGCTGCAATCGCGGCGCATTTTGGCCACGGCCAAGCACTTTCCTGGACATGGGGATACGGATGCGGATTCGCATTTGACCTTGCCGACCTTGAAGCACGATCGGGCGCGGTTTGACAGCGTGGAGCTGGTGCCGTTCCGCGGGTTGTCGGATGCGGGGGTGGGCGCAATGATGGCGGCGCATTTGAACATTCCGGAGCTCGAGCCGACGCCGGGCTTGCCTTCTACGCTTTCGCGCGGCATCGTGACGGACCTGCTCAGGGGCGAAATCGGCTTTCAGGGTTTGGTGTTTACGGACGCAATGACCATGAAGGGCTTTGCTGATTTTGCGGAGACGGAGACGCCGAATGTGGATGCGCTGTTGGCGGGCAATGACGTGCTGTTGTTTCCTGCGGATCCGGAGGTCGTGATCGCGGAGGTGCGCGCAGCGGTGGCCGCGGGGAGGCTCGATTCGGCGGTGGTGGCTGAAAAGTGCCGGCGGGTGTTGCAGGCCAAACATTGGAGCCGCGCCATGGAAGCGCTGCCGGTTTGGGGCGAGGTGCTGGAGGGGGGGGCGGTTCGGGATTCGGTGCATCGGGCGATTTTGGAGGCGGCGGTGACGGTGGTGACGAATCGCCGGGGCGTGTTGCCGTTGGGCGCGGGGGTGCGGGATGTGAAGGTGCTGCGGCTGGGGTCGACCGAGGGGCCGTTGGCTGAGCGGTTGGGACGGGTCATGGGCGGTGCGGTGCGCGTGGAGGGTGCTGCGTTTCCATCGGACGTGGCGAAGTGGTGGGAACGGGGGGATCGGGGGGACGCCATCGTGGTGGCCGTGAGCGGAACGGACCGACGGGTGGGGAAAGGCTATGGGGTCAGCGGGGAGGAACTGGCCGGGTTGGAGGATTTGGCGGCGCGCGTTTCGGCCACGCCGGGCAGTCCGCCGTTGGTGGTCGTGGTGTTCGGGTCGCCGTACCTGCTCGACCGCATGACGCGGGTGGCGGCGTTAAGCGATGCGGTGGTGGTGGCGTATGAGGACGAGCCGGTGGCGGAGGCCGTGGCGGGCGAGCTCATCGGCGGGGCGATCGGCGCGTCGGGGACGTTGCCGGTTTCGGCGGGCGGATTTCCGGTGGGCTGGGGCGTTCCGGCATTGGGAGGGGTGCGGTTGGGGTTTGCGGACGCTCCGTTTGCGGGGAAGGCGGCCATCGACTCGATTGTGGAGGCGGCGATGGCGCAGGGGGCGCTGCCGGGGTGCCGCGTCGTGGCGGTGCACCGGGGTCGCATTGTGCACGATGGGTGCTACGGCACGCTGGATGGGCGACGGGCCGTGGAGCCGGAAGCCGTGTATGATTTGGCCAGCATCACGAAAGTGGCGGCTTCGACCATCAGCTTGATGGCGCTCGAGGAAGCCGGGGAACTGAGCCGGAAGGATCGGCTGGATGTGCACCTGCCGGAATTGGCGGGAACCGAACTCGGCGGGCGCATCGTGGAAGACATTTTGGCGCATCGGGCGGGTTTGAAGGCGTGGATTCCGTTTTACCTGGAGGCGCTTGAACAGCCGGGCGTCTTCGTGCGGCAGCCGGACGCGACTCACCGGACCCAAGTTGCGGATGGCGTGTACCAGCTGGACAGTTACCGGGACACGATCTTGCAGCGCATTGTGGAGGCGGAGGTGGATCCGGTGGGGACGAACCGCTACAGCGATTTGGGCTATTACCTGCTGCAGCAAGTGGTGGAGCGGCTTTCAGACCAAACCCTCGACCAGTTCGTCACCCGCCGATTCTACGAACCCATGGGCCTTACGCGCATCGGATTCCAGCCGATGAACTGGGCCGTTCCCAGTGAAATCGCCCCGACGGAAATGGACCAGGTCTTCCGCGAGCAAACCGTGCACGGGCACGTCCACGACCCCGGTGCCGCCATGCTGGGCGGCGTCGCGGGGCACGCCGGGCTGTTCAGCGACGCGTACGACCTCGCGCGCTTGTTTTACATGCTCATGCGAGGCGGCTATTACGGTGGGGAAGCATTGCTCGATGCCGAAACCATTCACGCCTGGACCCAGCGGGTGGACCCGGACCCGGAGCACCGCAAGGCCTGTGGTTTCGATCGGCCCGAGGCGGAACCCGATGAAGGGCCGACGTGCAACGAAGCGGGTTGGGCGAGCTTCGGGCACACGGGATTCACCGGCACGGTGGCGTGGGCGGATCCGGATGCGGATTTGGTCTACATCTTCTTGAGCAATCGCGTGCACCCGAATGCGGAAAACTGGAAGCTGGTGAAGCTGAACGTTCGGACGGAAATTCAGCGGGTGATTTACCAAACCTTACAGCGCCCCGAGCGGTTTTCCCTCCATGACTGACCCCAGCTCCACCCGGCCCATGCGCATCGGCATCGTGTGCTACCCCACCTTCGGCGGCTCCGGCGTCGTGGCCACCGAACTCGGAAAAGGCCTGGCGGCCAAGGGGCACGAAATCCACTTCATCACCTACGACCAACCCGCTCGCCTGGGGAGCTTCCACGCGAACGTGTTCTACCACGAGGTCCGCGTGTTGGACTACCCGCTGTTCGATTACCCTCCCTACGAGCTGGTGCTGGCGAGCAAGCTGGTGGAAGTGACGCGGCAGCACAAGCTCGATCTCATTCACGCGCACTATGCGATTCCGCATGCCAGCGCAGCGTTCACGGCGCGGGCCATCCTCGAGCAGGAAGGGCTTCGCGTGCCCTACATCACCACGCTCCACGGGACCGACATCACGTTGCTGGGGCGAGACCCTTCCTTCGAGCCGGTGATTTCGTTTGCCATCAACCAAAGCGATGCCGTGACCGCCGTTTCGAAGAGCTTGAAGGACGATACGCGCCATTTGTTTGGCGTAAATCGAGAAATCGAAGTCGTCCCCAACTTCTTCTGCCCCAACCACTTCGCCATCCCAGTCAAGGAGGATTTGCGCGCCGCAATCGCTCCAGGACATGAGCCCATCATCACGCACATCAGCAATTTCCGCCCCCTGAAGCGCGTGCAGGACGTGGTGCAGGCCTTTGCTCGGGTCCGCGCCGCTCAACCCGCCAAATTGCTCTTCATCGGGGATGGGCCTGAACGCTACGCGGCGGAAGTCCTTGCTGAACAATTGGGCGTTCACCGGGACACGTTGTTCCTGGGTAAGGTGAAGAATCCCATCGAAGCGCTGCTCATCAGCGACCTGTTCATGCTGCCCTCTGAGTCGGAGAGTTTTGGACTCTCGGCCTTGGAAGCCATGGCAGCGGGCGTTCCCGTGGTGGCTTCAACGGCCGGGGGCATCTCGGAAGTGGTCGAGGACGGGGTCGCGGGCATCCTCTGCCCCATTGGAGATGTCGATGCGCTGGCTGAAGCCGCCTTGCACCTGCTCAGCGATTCCGAGCGCCTCGAACGCTTTTCCTTGCAAGCCCTGCAATCCGCTAACCGATTCCACATCGAACGCGTCCTTCCCGAATACGAGCGGATTTACCGACGCGTCCTCAATTTTTGACCCATGCGCACCCTTGGCTCCCGCATTTCATACGAACAATCGACCGATCAATTCACCGTCGTCATCACGCAAGAGATTCCGCGCATGTCGTTCCTGCTGCTCGTCGGATGGTGGCTGGCGTGGTGGGGCATCGGCGCGGTGTTCCTGTGGGAATGGGCCCAAACCGAAATCCCCGATGAACGGATGTTCTTTTCCATCTCGTTGGCGTTTTGGGCATATTTCGCCTTCCGTGTCGGCAAGGTCATTGCTTGGCGCAAATGGGGGAGGGAACTCGTCCGCATCACGCCCACGGAATTGAGCGTCAAAAACGCGTTCGGTTCGTATGGTCGAGCGGTCGTGGTGCCATTGGCCAGCGTCGAGCGCATGGAGGTCGTAAAGCGCGATCCGACGAAATTCCTCCAGACGTTGGATCAGAGCTTTTGGATCATGGGCGGGGAGAGTTTGATGGTGCGAAGCAGTGTGCGGCGCTTGCCACTGGGCAAACAACTGAGCGAACGAGAAGCCGGTGCCTTGGCAAAAGCCATGGACGGTGCGATTCGCAAGCTGAACAAATCCCGGTAATTCCCGGTCACAAAGTCCCCACCCCCACCCGTGAAGCCTGCTTCGTTTCGAACGGGTTCATGCGTTGTTTCGGGGCATGATGAAGCGAAACACGGCCTGGGCCTTTGTGGTCATGGGCTGCGTTGTGGGGATGGGATGTCACCCGCAGCGCGAATCGAAGGGCGACGATTGGAGGTGGGAAGTGCGCTATTTGGATGGCTCCTGGCCCCCATCGGGCGTGGCGGAAGTGTGGTCCATCGGAGCCGCATCGGAATCGGGATGGGCCATCGAATCCGGGACCTTGCTCGGTTCGGTTATGCTGCATGAAGGACGCGGTGAATGGCCCGCTTCAGAGCAGCCCGTCGCGATCAACCTGCGTGCAGAGCACCCCAACGGGAGCACCCAAAGCCGATCCGGAATTCGGATCGACGGGAAGCAAAGCGAGGTGATCGAATTGCCCACCCCCACCCAGTTGGCGCTCCACATCGTCCGACCGCGGCTCGTCGGCGGTCGGCTACACGCACGGTTGAGCGAAGGGATGGGCGAGCCCGACCTGAGCACGTGGTTGGATGACGCACCTTCTTCGGCGACGGCTGTGATGGCTCCGCATGCCACGCCGCGTCCCTTGCTGTTGGAATTTGAGTTCCCTGTGGGAGTCGATCGCTGGCCGGTTCATGTGCAATGGTATTGGCAACCCAACAGCGGGGGCATCGAACCGCTAAGGACCGAAGTGTTCGACATTTCCCGCGCCCAAGCGGGCTCTACCGTAGCAGTTCAATCTTCCATTTGACGGCGCATGTGCTCGAATTCATTTCGCCCCTGGCTTCAGGGGCTGATCGCTGCTGCCCTGATGTGGAGCAGCAGTGGCGCCGCTTACGCACAGCATTCGCCGGCCACCATGCGGCAGGAAGCCTTCGTCGCTTCAGGCGAGCGATGGCCGTCCGTTCGGGCGGCCATGGACCGGCTCACGGCGACGCCTTTGCTTGCGGCACTGGTTCCTTGCTATTCCGGCAGTTCCTCGAAAGGCGGGATGGTCTCAAGCCGCGTGTCGTTGCGAACCGGCGAGTCGATGGTGTGGGAACTCTTACCGGACGGCCTGCCCGACACGCTGCGTCAGTACGAACCTCAGCTTTGGGTGGATGGCATGCAACGGGGGACGGGCTGGAACGTTCCGTTGCCGTTCGTGGCGGCATCGAATGCGGATTTGTCGTGGGTTGAAGTCCGGCTTCCTCGGGGTTCCGACACCCTTCGCTGGTCGGTTGCGATTCCCTTGAAGTCGACGTGCGTCCCCCCCGCTCCTGACTTGCCGCCTTGGCCGTTCAGTTCGCCATCGAATCCGTGGTGGATCAGCGTGCCTTACGGGAATGGCGCGGTGGAGGGGATGGCCCTTACGCGCTTGGGTTCGGACAGCGTCTTCGACCGGCCGTTGATCGTGGTGGAGGGCTTCGATCCGGATTTGACGGACGCATCGCCGAGTTATGGTTTTGGGACCATGAACTGGGATGCGATTTGGGACTGCAGCGATTTGGCTTATCCCAATACGGCGGCGATGGCCGTGCTCCTGGACTCGCTGACGGAGGTGGGATTTGATTTGGTTTACGTGGATTTTGCGGACGGGACGCGCCCTGCAGCGGCGCAAGCGGCGTTGCTTTCTCGGGTTCTGGATTTGGTCAGTGAATCCGTGACGGGGGGTGGGAATTCGGTGGTGGTCGGGGCGAGCATGGGAGGAGCCATCTGCCGATTGGCTTTGCGCCAACGGGAACTCGACGGCATTTCAGACTGCGTAAGTCAATTCGTTGCGCTGGACACGCCACACCAAGGGGCCTACTTGCCGTTGGCCCTTCAAGAAGCGCTGGCCTTTTTCGCCCAGCAGGACGTTCAGGCAGCGTCCTTGCTGGAAGCTCTGAATTCGCCCGCGGCTCGTGAACTGCTGTTGCTTACACCGGATGGCGCCCTGCCCGAGCACCAGGCACTCAAGGCCGAATTGGACGAGCTCGGCTGGCCTTTGGTTCCGCATTGTTTGGCCATTTCGAACGGCCATCCGCTCATCTCGATGAATCAAAGTGGTTCCGCGCTACTCGAGGGGGGGGTCAATGAGTGGGGCGTAAATTGGGCCCAAATCCAACTCTGGCCATTGCCCGGCAACCCTTACCATGCCGCTGCCACGCCTTCCGCCTCAGTGGTGTTCGATTGCAGCCTGCCCAACCTCGATGGAACGTGGTGGACGGAACCCGTCCTCTCCTCCACCGCTTACTGCAATCCCGCAGCACCCGCATGGGAAGACGTCCCAGGAAGCTCCTCCCCGCACATCCAAGCCCTCTCGCAAGGGCTGGTAAACCTCGGATTTGACCTTGTCAACAGCGTGGACTGGACGGTCTTCGTGCCCGTTGCGTCCGCATTGGATGAAGGCAGCTCCGCAGCAGTGATGCGACGGCATGAACCGGTGGGCTCAGCACCCGCGCCCCATTGCGACTTGACGGGGCACGTGGACCATTTGCTGGAATTCATCCTGGAGGGAACGGATTGGGCCGTCCTTTCTTCGGACGATGCGGTCGGCTTCCCGCATTGGGGACACCTGAGGCCGATGCGCACCTTCATGGGAGGTGGGGTGATTCAAAATGGCCAAGCATGGACCATAGCGACCCCATTGGGCAATGGCGGATGGGGCGCTGGTTGGCCCTCGTTTACGGTGGACCTCGCCCCTTGTGCTTCGAACTTGATCATCGACGAGGGGGGAACCTTGGTCATCGGAGAGTCCAGCGGTCAAGGAACGGGCACCCTCCAAGTGACCTCAGGGAATGCCGTGCGATTGCAACCCGGGGGAAGCCTCCACATCGGCTCGGGAAGTTACCTGCGAATACGGGCAGGCGGAACGCTTTATTGCAACGGGGGCGCGTTGCAATTGAGTGAAGGCGCATCCCTTGAAGTGGAGCCTGGAGGACGCATCGAAGTGGCAGCGGACTCGGAACTCTTGCTGCCTCAGGCGGCTACATGGAGCCAATTCGGCGAATTGATTTGCGCTTCCGGAACCTCCTTCCTCGTCGAAGGGGACGCAACGAGTTCCGTGTTCCTCTCGGGCGATGTGCAGGTAGGAGAATCTGCGGAATGGCGCCTGCACGGAATGGATTCCCCCCTCAACGTCGTCCTCTCTGGCGCCACCGAGTGCGCGGGCCCCGGTGTGGTGAAGTGGCAACGGCTTGAAGTGCATCAAGATTCGGGGAGCTTCATTGACTTCAATGCGGACCAGCGGTGGAACGCGGTGAACGTTTGGTCGGACGGGTCGTCAGCCATCGCATCGCATGCGCGTTGGCGGTGGCAAGTCGGGTCGGGGGATCGCCTGGCCATACACCACAGCCGACCGGGCAATGCTGACCCCTTTTGGGACCAAGTCCAACTCTCCTCGGCTACAGTCCTTACGGAGTTCAGCGCTCCGAGGATTTGGGATTGCGAATTCACCAACACCGAATGGGAAGCGTGGTTCCCCTCCGGCGGGGAATGGAAGCGCAGTGCTTTTGCGGGAAATGGGGTGAACACGAGCCTGCACATCGCCCATTCCACGGGGGACGTACGGGTTGAAGACTGCGGCTTTTCCGGGTGCCAAACCGGAGTGCGCTTGGATCACGCTGAAGCACATTTTGCCTGTTCAACGTGGATCCACAACGAGACGGGAATCGTCCTCTCCGACAGCGGAAACGCTTGGCTGACGGGCCCACATGGAGGCCACAACCGTTTCGAGAAGAACGATGTGCACGCGAATTGGGAAAGTGCTCCTTGGTGGAATTGCGCAGGAGGATACAACGACTTTGGACCTTTCAATGTGGCGGGCTTCACTGGGGAATTGGCCTCTGCGTCCTCGACCTTTTCCCTGGTGCTCGACGCCACGCAAAACAACTGGCATAATGGATTGAACTACAATGGATTTACCGGCCCACCCATGGAAATCTCGACGCTTCCTCAAGCCAACGGTCCCTCCTCATGTGCTCCGAGTCCCCCCCCCAACCCCATCAACGACTCGCCCAAGTCGGTCTGGGTGCAGCACGGACGGGAACTCCATTGGCACCCTGCTTTGCCCAGCCCAGGCACCCTTCGGTTGCACGATGTTCTGGGAAGGGTGCTGGATGAAACCACCGTGGAAGTGCCGGAAAAGGAAATTGTTTGGGCTTGCCCAGAATTCGCGAGCGGCCTCCACATCATCGAATGGATTCCGTGGGACGGAACGCTTGGGCGAGAAACGGCTTGGATTTGGCTTCAATGATGCAAGACGTATTGAACCGCGGCTTCATACCCTGCAAAACCAAGGCCGCTGATGACCGCCACGCACACCCCGGAAATCATGGAATGCTGCCGAAAGGGTTCACGCGCATGGATGTTGGTCAGGTGCACCTCGATCACCGGGGCCTCGATGGCGGCCACGGCATCGCGAAGGGCCACACTCGTGTGCGTGAACCCCCCAGGGTTGAACACAATGCCGTCTGCCTTGAAGCCTTGGGCGTGCAACGCATCGATCAATTCGCCTTCGTGGTTCGATTGAATGATGTGAACTTCGGCGCCTTCACGGGCCCACCTCGGAAGCTGCGCGCTCAACCAATCCGTCAGGGATTCCCGTCCGTACACCGAGGGTTCCCGTTGGCCCACGAGGTTGAGGTTGGGACCTTGCAAGACGAAAATCGACTTCATGATGCGAAGTTAACAGAACGCTTCCATCCAAGGGCGCAAAGCCAACCAGCTGATTGCGACGATCAATGCAATGGCCAAACCATTGAGCCACAGCCCAACGCGGGCCATGTCCCGGATGCGCACCCGACCGCTTCCAAACACGATGGCATTCGGGGGGGTTGCCATCGGCAACATGAAGGCACAGCTGCTGGCCAGCGTCAGCGGAACCGCGAAGAGCAGTGGGGGCAAACCCAAGCGCTCCGCAAGGCCGATGACCACGGGAACGAACACGACCGTCAAGGCCAAATTGCTCATGACTTCCGTCAACAACAGCCCCATTGCGGTCAATGCGGCCGCAACCGCCCACCAAGGCCAGGTTCCGGACCCCGCAAGGCCATCGGCCAACGCCTCGATCAACCCCGCATTTCCCAATGCCCGGGCCAGCGTCAGCCCGCCGCCGAACAGCAACAGGATGTCCCACGGCAGGCGCTGGGTATCCTTCCACTCCAACAGCGGAGCCCCACCACCTCGATCCGAACGAATTAAAAACAAAGCCAAGCCACCTGCCATGGCAATGCCCGTGTCGTCCAAATTCAGGCCCCAACTTTCATTCAAGGGCCGCCTCATCATCCACAGCAATGCCGTCAAACCGAACACCCATCCCGCACGCCGCTCGGCCATCGTCACGGAGCCCAACCGAGCCAACTCCTCGCGAAACCACGTCCCCGAGGTACCAATCGGCCCCTTTGCCACCGGAGTCAACCAACGCGTCAACATCCAATGCACCGCCAACAGCAACACCACCCCCAACGGGAATGCGAAAAGCATCCAAGCAAAAAAAGGAACTTCCTTCCCGGTTTGGTCGAAATAAATGCCCGCCATGGCCACATTGGGCGGGGTTCCGACCAGCGTGGTGAACCCGCCGATGTTGGCTGCATAAGCGGTTCCCAGGAGAAGCGCCAAGGGAAACCGATCTCCTTTTGGCCCTGGAACTTGGGAGATCACGGAGAGGGCAATGGGCAACATCATCAGGGCGGTGGCGGTGTTGGAAATCCACATGCTCAACAAGGCAGTAGCCACCATGAAGCCGCCCACCAAGCGACGGCGCGAATTGCCCGCTCGCAGCAGAACCCCGAGCGCGAGCCGCTCATGGAGGTTCCACTTTTCAAGCGAAATGGCAATGAGGAAACCTCCCAAAAACAGAAACACGTAATGCGAACCATAAGAAGATGCGGCCTCCCCGACGTCCATGAGCCCCAGTGCGGGAAAGAGCACGATGGGCAGCAACGAAGTGACGGCAATCGGCACCGCTTCACCGATCCACCAAACCAGCATCCACACCGCTGCAGCCAGCGTCAATCCTTGTTCCGATGACAACCCCATCCACGAAGCGTTGGATGCCAAGAGAACGCAAGCCATCGGCCCCAAAAACACCTTCAGCCGTTGGCTCATGGATTCGCCTCAATTTCCAAAATCGCATGGACGGGAGCGTGATCGGAAATGAACACCCCCCACTTGATGACCTCATCCACGCAATGCCACTTCACATCCGCCCCATCTACCCAGATGTAGTCGATGCGCGGCGCGCCGACGGTTCGGTCCGTCAGAAACGTGGTGTACGTTCCGAACTCCCGGCGGCATCGGGTTCGCGGATTCGAATACGCATCCTCCCAACCGTCCAAGGTTGCCAAGTAGCGGTGCGCCCCGCCTCCGGGCTCCTCATTGAAATCGCCCATCATCACCCGCACCAGCCCGTGATCCGAACGCCCCATCCACCCCGCGCACAAGGCAGCAGATGCTTCACGAGCAACTTCACCCGTGTGGGACCAATGGGTGTTCATGACCCGAATGCGCGCGCCCGTCTCGCGATCGAACAGCAGCACGATGGTGGCGATTCGAGGCAAATCCGCATCCCATCCCACGCTGCCGGGTTCGTCCGGGGTAAGCGAAAGCCAACGGGTCTCCGCGTGAAGCAAATCGAACCGATCGCGACGCCAAAAAACCGGGCACGCTTCTCCCCCCCCGTCTGCATCCCGCCCCACGCCGTAGGAATCCATTCGCGGCAAGAACGATTCCAAGTCCGCGAATTGGTTGGGAAGGACTTCCTGAAATCCGATCACATCGTAGTACATCACCGATCGGGCAACCTCCTCCTTCCGGTTTTCCCAAAGCAGGGTGTCACTGGGGTTGTCATAACGCACGTTGAAGGTCACCACCGTCAAATCGGTCGGGGTTTGGCCCCAACTCACCCCCATGGGACCCGAAGCGAAGGCGAAAACGCTGCAGACCTGGAGCCATTTTGCGGGAAATTCCTTGAGCATGGGCGAAAGATACCCCACGCGCCGCGTAACTTCGCGCGCTGTGGGAAGAGCTCGAAAATACCGCCGTGGAGCGTCCTTGGATTTGGACATCACGGGCTACGCCTTCGGAGGAAAAGGCATCGCAAAAGTCGAAACGGAGGAAGGCCCGTTCACGGTCTTTGTCCAGAACGCCTTCCCAGGTCAGCGGGTGCGCGCGCGGGTGACCAACTGCAAAGCGCGCTATGCGGAGTGCAGTTTGGACGAGGTGCTGCAACGCGCCCCCGACGAGGTGAAGAGGCCGTACCAACCCATCCCCGGTGCCCCTTACGCACTCGTGCCGATTGAACGGCAGCACGCCCTGAAAGCATCCACGACCCTGGAGTTGTTCAGGCGCATCGGCGAAGTGGGGAACGTGGATGCCCTGTATGGCGGATTCGTCTCGTCGCCGAGCCATTGGCATTACCGGAATAAGATGGAGTACAGCTTTTCGGCCATCGTGCACGATTTGGAATCGGGCGAAAAGGTGGATCGGTTTGGGCTGGGCTTCAAGCACCGAGGCACGTGGTGGGCGGTCGAAGACCTGGACCGGGATTCGGGGTTGTTCGACGAAGACGTGGAACGCGATCTGCACCAAATCCGAGCCTTCTGCGAAGCAAGCGGCCTTCCACCTTGGCACCCCCCTCAGCGCGAAGGGTTTTTCCGGTTCCTCGTGGTTCGGAAAAGCGTTGCCCACAACACCCTGCTCGTGAACCTCGTGACGAGCAGCACGGGGTTGAAGCGCTGGGACATGGACGGATTTGTTCGGCTCCTCCACGAATTGTGGCCGGGCCGCGTGGCGGGCGTTCTCCACACCATCAACGACGACACCGGTGAACGCGTGGAGGCGCGGGCCGGAACCACGCGTTTGGTGGACGGTGAGGAACGCATTACGGAGGTGTTGCATGGTTTGGCCTTCAACATCAGCATGTCCAGCTTTTTCCAGACCAACCCCCAGTGCGCCGAACGCCTGTATGCCGAAGTGGTGGAAGCCGTGATGCGGGATGACGAGCGGCTTGACGGCGAGGTCATCATGGACCTGTTCTGCGGGACAGGAACCATCGCCCAGTTGTTGGCGCAGGCCACCGGACGGCCCATCATCGGAGTTGACCTCGTGGAAAGCGCCATCGCCGACGCTCGAGTGAGTGCGGAACGTAACGGAAATCGCGGCATCGAATTCTTCGCTGCAGATGTCGGGAAGTTCTTGCTGGAGTATCCCGAATACGTGGGCCGCATTCGCACCATCGTCTTGGACCCGCCGCGAGCGGGCATCTCCCCGAAGACGCTCCGGAAGGTCATCCGATTGAACGCACCGAGGATCGTTTACGTTTCGTGCAATCCCGCCACGCAAGCGCGTGATTTGAAGACCCTTGCCGAATGGGGATACGCGTTGCAATCGTTTAAATTGGTGGACCAATTCCCGCACACCGCACACGTCGAATCCGTCGCCGTGTTCGAAAAGATTCCAACCGCATGAACGCTTCCCGTACGCTCATCCTGAATGCCCCACAAATCGAGCGCAAGCTGCAACGCATTGCTCGCCAAATCGTTGAACAGCATCACCAGGCCGAAGCCCTCATCCTCATCGGAATCTCCGGACAAGGCATGCACATGAGCCGCCGTTTGGTCGACATCCTGAGGGAAATATGCGACCTGAACATCGCACATGAACAGCTCACGTTGCACAAAGATGCACCGCTGGAACATCCCATCGCCTACTCCGGGGACGAGGCGGCTTTGCGCGGAAGCGATGTCGTCGTCGTGGACGACGTGCTCAATTCAGGCCGGACGCTCATCTACGCCGTGAAGTACCTGCTCGACCATTCGCCGAAGTCCATGAAAACGGCTGTGCTCATCGACCGGTTCCACCGCAACTTCCCCATTCGAGCAGATTTTTGTGGCTTAACGCTGAGCACCACAGTGAAGGAACACATTGAGGTATCCTTCCACGAAGACGGTTCGAATTCGGCCTACCTCGAAGACAAGGCCCACGCGGAAAGCGCATCGTAGACGGCCTCCAGGTCCGCACCGCGAAACGCCGCGAAAGCATAGGCCGGGCTTCGCTCAAGGCGCAGCGCTTCAATGCGGTCTGCCCCTTCTTCTTCCCATCGAATGCCCGCCAGCAAGGGCCGGGTGTTCGGAGCCTGCCGCAGCCGCTCCACCAACTCCAACACCGGAGGGTCCAGCCACACCGCCGCACCAGCTGACTGCATCAACTCCCGATTGCGGAGATCCAACGGGGTGCCACCACCGCACGCCACCACATGCGGCACGGAATGCGCGCAAATCCCTTTAAGGGCCTTGCGTTCGCGAGCGCGAAAAGCCTCCAACCCATCCCCTTCAATCAGGTCCGCAATTGAACGTCCCGCCTCCTCTTCAATGTACGCATCCAAATCGCACGCAGGCCATCCCCACGCCTCGGCGAGGGCCTTCGCGGCCGTCGATTTTCCCGCCCCCGGTAAGCCGATTAAAAAAAGGTGCATGCGCAAAATTACTCCAGCTGCGCCGTTTTGACACCGAAAAGAAATAAACCCTGACGATTTGGCGCATTATGGGCTTTGGATTGGGATTTGTCGTGAGGGAGGAAAAAAATCATGGACTCGAACGCATTCACGCTGAAAAGCCAAGAAATCATCGCGCGTGCTCAACAAGAAGCGCTCGCCGGTGGACACCCCAGCATCGACACGCTGCACCTGTTGCATGCGATGCTCCACGTGGAAGACCCGGTCATTCCCGGATTGCTCGGCCGCATGGGGGTCGCGACCGCTCCGCTGAAAGCTGCAGTCGAACGGCAAATGGAGCACCTTCCAAAAGTGGAGGGCAGTTCCCCACAATGGTCACGCAACGCGGGCCAAGTCATTCAACGCGCCCTCGCCCTCGCACGCAAGGCGGGCGATGAATACGTGCCCACGGACCGGTTGTTCGAATCGCTGCTTGAAGAAACGGATTCCACGGCACAAATGCTCAAGGACGCCGGCGCCACCCGAGACGCCTTGCGCCAAGCCGTACAGGATTTGCGAAAAGGCGCCAAAGTCACGTCCTCGAGCCAAGAAGACACGTACGAAGCCCTCGGGAAGTTCGCCAAGAACTTGAACCGCTTGGCCCAAGACGGCAAGCTGGACCCCGTGATCGGACGCGACGAAGAAATCCGGCGTGTGCTCCAAATCCTCAGTCGCAGAACGAAGAACAACCCCATCCTCATCGGTGAACCCGGCGTGGGGAAAACCGCCATCGCAGAAGGCATTGCCCACCGCATCATCAACGGCGATGTGCCCGATAACCTGCTCGACAAGACCATCCACTCGCTCGACTTGGGCGCCCTGGTGGCGGGAGCAAAGTACAAGGGCGAGTTCGAGGAGCGGCTCAAGGCCGTGGTGAAGGAGGTGCAAGATGCGGAAGGCCAAATCATCCTCTTCATTGACGAAATCCACACGCTGGTCGGTGCCGGAGGCGGTGAAGGGGCGATGGACGCCGCGAACATCTTGAAGCCGGCTTTGGCCCGAGGCGAATTGCGGGCCATTGGAGCCACGACCCTCAAGGAATACCAGAAGTATTTTGAAAAGGACAAAGCCCTCGAACGTCGGTTCCAGCAAGTGCTCGTCGAAGAGCCCGACCGCGAATCCGCCGTTTCCATCCTGCGCGGCATCAAGGAGAAATACGAGCAGCACCACCAAGTCCAAATCCGTGACGAGGCCATCCTCGCCGCCGTGGACTTGAGCACGCGTTACGTAGCCGACCGATTCCTGCCGGACAAGGCCATCGACCTCATCGACGAGGCGGCCTCGAAGCTGCGGTTGGAAATGAACTCCAAGCCCGCCGCCCTGGATGAACTCGACCGCAGGGTCCTCCAGCTCGAAATCGAGCGGGAGGCCATCAAACGCGAAGACGACCCCGTGAAACTTGCGGAATTGGGCGTGCAATTGGCATCGCTTCAAGAGGACCGCGATCGGTTGGAAACCCAATGGCGCCATGAGAAAGGCATCGCAGACGAAATTGCCCGCGAGAAATCGAACATCGAGGAACTGCGGCTGGAAGCTGACCGGGCGGAACGCGAGGGCGATTTCGGGAAGGTTGCGGAAATCCGGTACGGGCGCATCCAGGAAGCAGAGCGCGCTGTGGAAGCGGGAAAAGCCCAACTCGCGGAACTCGACGGTGCCTCGAAACTGATCAAGGAAGAAGTGGACGCCGCGGAAATTGCCTCGGTGGTGGCGCATTGGACGGGCATTCCCGTGCAGCGGATGGTCGAAAGCGAAAAGGAGAAGCTCCTGCATCTCGAGGAGCGCTTGCACGCGCGGGTCGTCGGTCAGGAAGAAGCCATCGCCGCCGTTTCCGACGCGGTGCGCCGGTCGCGCGCAGGCCTCGCGGATGCCCAACGCCCCGTCGGGTCCTTCCTGTTCCTCGGAACGACGGGCGTCGGCAAGACGGAGTTGGCCAAAGCCCTCAGCGATGTGCTCTTCAATGACGACCAGGCCATGACCCGCATTGACATGAGCGAGTTCCAGGAGTCGCACACCGTTTCGCGTTTGGTGGGGGCACCTCCGGGCTACATTGGACACGACGAAGGCGGGCAACTCACGGAAGCCGTGCGCCGCAGGCCTTACTCGGTGGTGCTCCTCGATGAAGTGGAAAAAGCCCACCCGGATGTGTTCAACGTGCTCCTCCAGGTGCTCGACGACGGGCGGTTGACGGACTCCAAAGGCCGAACCGTCAACTTCCGCAACACCCTCATCATCATGACCTCCAACGCGGGCAGCGAGCAGGTTCAGGCGTTGTTTGAAGAGGCCGATGGGCGCATGAACCCGCGGGTGAAAGCCCAAATGGAAGACGCCGCCATGGCCGCAATCCGCGCCTCAATGCGCCCCGAATTCCTCAACCGCATCGACGAAATCGTGCTGTTCGAACCGTTGAGCCGCGACCACGTCCGGGACATTTTGCGCATCCAGCTCGCCGGGCTCCATCCGCGCCTCGAAGCGGCCGGCATCGAACTCTGTGTGAGCGAAGAGGCGATGGGCTGGTTGGCGGACCAGGGATACAGTTTGGCCTATGGTGCGCGACCGATGAAGCGGCTCATTCAACGCGAAGTGCTGAATCGGTTGAGCAAGGCGCTCCTTGGCGGCGAACTGGCTAAAGGCGGACCGAAGGTGCTCGACGTCTTCGACCACGAAGTCGTGTTTCGCGACCAACTCGAATCCGACCGGTGCGTGCGCCTCGGGGACCTGACGCCGCATGAAGCGACCGTAGCCTAACGCTCGAAACGGGTCGCCTGCGGGCGGCCCGTTTTCATTTCACCGGCACCCGAAAGCAGGAGCCCCCTTCGAGAAAGCCCTCCAGCACATCCCCCGGTTCCACGCGTCCCACGCCCGCCGGCGTCCCTGTAAACAGGAGGTCCCCTACCTTAAGCGTCATGTAGCGGGAAACGTACGCAATCAAGTCGTCCACAGGAAACAGCATGTCGCGCGTGTCGCCGGTTTGGACCACCTCTCCATTGCGTTCCAAGGTGAAGGCCAACCCTTGAATCCCCTGCGCAAAATCAGCCAGCGGAAAGAACTGCTGCGACACCACCGCTGAATGATCGAACGCCTTCGCGCGTTCCCACGGGTGGCCCTTTGCCTTGCATTCCGCCTGCACATCGCGGGCCGTGAAATCAATGCCCAGCCCCACTTCATCGTAATACTTGTGCGCAAACCGAGGCTCGATCGCCTTTCCCAGTCGGTTGATGCGCACCACGACCTCCACTTCATAGTGGATGTCATCGCTCCAATCGGGCAGGTAGAACGGGTGTTTGTGCAAGTGAATCGCGCTGTCCGGCTTTAGAAAAAACAGCGGTTCCGCGGGCACTGCGTTGCCCAGTTCCGCGGCGTGCAACGCGTAATTGCGACCGATGCAGATGATTTTCATTCCGCAAAGGTGCAAACCAAACCCCAGTTCAGCGCACCTCCCAATAAAACCGCACCTCTACCCGCCGGTCCTCCTCGGGCGACCAACCCGCCTGGTCCTCCCCGAAGTAGTTCATGAGCACCCGGCTGGAGTCCACCCCGGATTCCAAGAGCTTCGCGCGAACCGCCTGTGCACGCGCCTTCGACAGTTCCTCGTTCGTCCGCCGGGTTCCATTCGCATCCGCATGGCCCGTGCACACCACGCGTAGTTCGGGATGCACCCCCATGAGGTCCCTCACCTCTGCCAACTGCATGCGCGCATTCAAGTCCAACACCGCCGATCCCGCGGCAAACGGCACGTCAAACGACTCGGGAAGATTCAACGCCGCGAGTTCAGGCACATCGAGCGCCGAGGCCGCGGTACGGGCCGGGCTCAGCATTTCCGCCAGTTGCCCCACCCATTCCGGTGCCACGGCGGGAGGACGGGGCAAAAGCACCTCGTCCTCCGCGGACAGGAGGTCCAACGTTTGGCTCGACAGCGGGATGTTCACTGCATTCATGACCTGCCCCATCCCCGGGTCATCCGGCAACTGCCAACCCGCGGCAGCAACGATGCGCTCCCAGAGCCCCGTTCGCTCAATCGCCCCCAATTCCAAGGCCAGTTGCAACTCAATCTCATACAAGCGACCCTGCACGAGCACATAAAACCGCTCCTCGGCAGAACGATCCAGCCTCCCCCCTCCGCGCAAGACGTCGCGTTCGTCGAGTTCCGCGACGTCCTCCAGCAACCACTCCACGGTCTCAGAAAACCCATAAAATCCAGGAAGGGAGCGCTCGTCCTGCAGTTCCAAGACCCCTTCGACCACGTCGTCCAACCTTCGGCGAAGGGTGCGTGGGGGTTGACCCCAGGAGACGTCCATTCCCTCCACCTCAATTTGCGACTGCAGCAAGAGCCGCATGCTCATGACCATCGTCTGTTGCGCCAGTGCCGCGCGATCCGGCGGCATGCCGCTCCAATCGGGCACATCTTGCCCAATCGCGCTCAACGGCGCCGCGCACAGCAGGGACCACCCCAGCCACCAACGTGTGAATCGACTGAAAATCAGGACGAATTTGGTTTTCGAATCGGCAAATTCACCAATGCGAGAACCCGAAGTTAATTATTCGTCGACGAACAACCAACAAAGATTCACTTGCCGCGGCCTTTGAGCACCGTGATGACGGTGTACGCAAGGATCTTCAAATCGAGCGCAATGCTCATGTTTTCGATGTAAATCAAATCGAACCGCAACCGCTGGATCATCTCGTCCACGTTGGTCGCGTAGCCGTACTTGACCTGTCCCCAAGAAGTAATGCCCGGGCGCACCTTTTGCAGGTGACGGTAGTGCGGGGCGCGGGCCATGATTTGGGCAATGAAGTGCGCGCGCTCAGGGCGGGGTCCGACCAAGGCCATGTCCCCTCGCAACACGTTGAAGAATTGCGGCAGCTCGTCCAACCGCGACTTGCGCAAAAACCGCCCCACCCGCGTGATGCGCGGATCCTCGTCGCTGCTCAGCTGCGGCCCGAGCCGCTCGGCGTCCTGGACCATGGTGCGAAACTTGATGATTTGGAACGGTTTGCCGTACAAACCGATGCGCTCCTGAACATAAAAGATGGGCCCCTTCGAATTCAACCGCACCGCCAGGGCGATGAGCAAAAAGACCGGAGCCAACAGCACCAATGCCACCGTCGATACCACCCAATCCATGACCCGCTTCAACACCACCTGCCATTGCGGCATGATGATGCGGTCGACTTCAATGAGCGGCGTGCCGTAGATGCTCGACATCCGAACCGAACCGCTCAAGATGTCATAAATGTCGGGGATGATGCGCACGGCGACGGGCAACCCGCCCAGTTCATTGAGCAGCCGCTCCAGCACTTCGTGGTCGCTGGAACCGATGGCGATGATGACCTCTTCCACCCCGTGCTCGAGGACCGTTTCACGCAGGATTTCGACGGTGCCGAGGCGGGGCATGATTTGGGCCAAATCCGTGTCCTTCCCGTTCACCTGTAAGAACCCGACGAACCGGTACCCCAAGTTCTTCCGCGCCTGCTGAATCTCCTGCACCATCCGCACGGCCCGCGCATTCCCGCCAATGACAAGGGTCGGAAAACTCCATTGCCCCCGGTGAATGCGCTTCACGGTGCGGGTCGTCCACACCATTCGACCGACGAGCGTGAACACCCACTGCGAAGTGACCAACACCGCAAACGAAGCGTAATACTGTTGATAACGAGCGATCGTGTCGTCCAAAATGAGCGCAAAAAAGAGCACGACCCCGCCGATGAAAGATGCCGTCAGGGTGTTGCCGACTTCCAACAGCCGATGCCGCTTCAACGGACGCTGGTACATGCCCAACACCGCATGCAAGCCGAGCCAAAAAAGCGGCACGAGCATCAACCCGATCCGGTACCGCCCACCAAACGGCTCCACCGGTGCATGCCCGATCACTTCCGGCTCCAACCACAGCTTGCGGTACCCGAACAACACCGACCACGAAGCAGCTGCCGCCAACCAATCCGTCAGCACGTAAGCCACGCGCAAGGCACCGCTTCGGGGATGGTGCGTCATTCGGCCTGAACGATTTTCAGGTTATCGACCGCGAAAAACGTGGTGTCCGCGGACCCGTCCCAAACGGCTTCCAACGTCACCTCGAACCACGCGGCGGAAGTCTCGCTCCGCACCACGGGCCCCAGGTCAAGGTAGATTTTCTTCCACTCGCCATCGGAATCGTTCAAGACGAGGATGGGCGTTGGGTTGTCTTGGATGAGGTTTTGGGGATTGAGGCCGATGGCGAAGTTCTGGGTGCACGCGTAGTCGAATTCGAGCCAGCAGGATCCGGTGGGATTGAGCGGGTATTGCTGTTCGTTGGTTTGGGCCCAAACCACGGCCGCCGAAGCATGCAGCTCCGCCCTTCCTGACCCCATCCCTTCAAACACTTGGTCGGCTGCTGTGGTCCGAATCACCTCCGATGTGGACGTCGAAGATTCCGCAAACCGGTTCGCGGTCTCAAAATCCTCCACGAATAGCACTTCAAAGCCATCGGCGTACCCCACCTCAAAGGCAAGGGTGTCGGAACCACCGGGCGTCAAATCGACCACCTGACGAATGACCTCGTAGGGTGGATAGGGCTTCCGCGTGGCGGCGATGCCATTGGCGCGAATGCCCGCTGAAAACGTCAACTCCACGGGACTGCCCTCCTCACCAGCCAACACCGGGATGTCTGCAGGCAAGGGAAACGCTCCCAAAACGTCCGTCGGCGTGTACACCCAAACCTCCTCGACGCGGGCGGACTCGGAACCCTCTCCCGCTTCGAGGACCACGTCGATGCGCGGCACGTGGATGCGGTGGGGCACCTCGGCGTCCCGCAACTTGCCGCATCCCGCCGTGAGGGCGAGTGCGGACAGACCAAAAATTCCTGCTGTTGTGCGGTTCACCATCGGCGTTTCGGTCGGCAAAAATAATGGGCGACCACGCCTCAAACGTGCACAGCATTGAATTCGTATTGCGCATTGCCCACAAAATCGCCGCACTTATGAACACGGCCCGGTTTCCGAGCGGATGCGCACAGCCGTCCCCGACGCGCTCCGCCCCGGCGAAACCGAAGCGGCAGGACGTCAACACCCGCAACGTACGACCTGACTTCGGGCTGGATGCGCGGGCTCACGGGTTCATTGCCCGCAAATGACAACATTTCAACAAGTTGCACCCATCGCGCCAAGCCGCTTCAACGAAAGGTGTAATTTCGCGCCATGAAATTCTTCATCGACACGGCGAACCTGGACCAAATCCGCCAGGCGCAAGACCTCGGAATCCTCGACGGAGTGACCACGAACCCGTCCCTGATGGCCAAAGAAGGCATCGCAGGCGAGCAAGCGGTGCACGCGCATTATCAAGCGATTTGTGAAATTGTCGACGGCGACGTGAGCGCCGAAGTCATCGCAACCGACTTTGAAGGCATGATCGCTGAAGGCCAAATCCTGGCCGACCTCCACGAAAACATCGTGGTCAAGGTGCCGTGCATTGCGGAAGGCATCAAGGCCATTCGGTGGTTCACCGACCACGGCATCCGCACGAACTGCACCCTCATCTTCTCGGCCGGCCAAGCGCTCCTCGCAGCGAAGGCAGGCGCGACGTACGTCAGCCCGTTCATCGGCCGCCTCGACGACATCAGCGCCAACGGGTTGCAACTCATCGAGCAGATCCGGACCATTTTCGACAACTACGACTTCGGAACGGAGATTTTAGCCGCGAGCGTGCGCCACACGATGCACGTGCTCGAATGCGCGGAACTCGGCGCCGATGTGATGACCGGTCCGCTGAGCGCCATCTTGGGGCTGTTGAAGCACCCGCTAACCGATGCGGGCTTGGAGCAGTTCCTGGCCGACCACGCGAAGGTGGAGGCCCAAGCCTGAACCGAAGATGCTGATTCGAATCCATTCGGAAAACCCCGATCCGCGTCGCGTCCAGCAGGCCGTAGAGCTGTTGGAGCGCGACGGGGTCGTGGTGGTGCCCACCGATACGGTGTACAGCTTTGCGTGCCGATTGGGGTCGACCAAGGGGATGGAGCGGATTGCGCGGTTGAAGGGGGTGAAGCCGGAAAAGGCGCCGTTCAGTTTGGCCTGCGCGGACCTGAGCCAACTCAGCGTGTATTCGAAACCGGTCAGCAACGATGTATTCAAAATGATGCGGCGGGCGTTGCCAGGCCCGTACACGTTCATCCTTGAAGCGACCACCCAGGTACCGAAGTTGTTCCGCGGGAATAAAAAAACCATCGGCATCCGGGTTCCCGATCACGGCGCGTTGCAAGCCATCGTGTCGGCGCTCGGCAGTCCGCTCGTCGTGAGTTCCGTCCACGACGAAGACTTGGTGGTGGAGTACACCACGGATCCCGAACTGATTGAAGAGCGGTTTGACCAAACCGTCGACGCCGTCGTGGACGGCGGCTTCGGGGCATTGGAAGCGTCAACGGTCATCGACTGCACGGGCGGCGAAATTCAGGTGATCCGGGAAGGACGCGGGCCCCTCGACGCCATCCTTTAACGCATCGCCTTCGGCGCCCGGGACGCGAGCATCGGCACGAAGGCAAATTCCCCATGCTCCTTCCGAGCGAATTCGTTCTCGGTGATGCGGGTGAACGTGAACATGCGCTGTCCATCCCCATCTCCCACAGGAATGACCAGCGTTCCACCAATGGCGAGCTGTCCCAACAGGGACTCCGGAACTTCCGGTGCGCCGCACGTGACGATGATGCCGTCGAAGGGAGCGAACACCTCCTTGCCTTTATAGCCATCCCCGTAGTACAGTTCGGGGCGCCATCCCATAGCCTTGAGCAGTGGGCGCGCTTTATCGAAGAGTTCTTTTTGGCGCTCAATCGAGTGCACCTTGAAGCCCATGGCGCACAGCACGGCGCATTGGTAGCCGCTTCCGGTCCCGATTTCAAGCACCTTCGCGCCGCGAGCGCAGTTCAGCAATTCGGTCTGTCGCGCGACGGTAAACGGCTTGGAAATGGTTTGCCCTGCGCCGATTTGGAAGGCTTGGTTTTGGTAGGCGAATCGGTCGAAAGCGGACGAAAGGAAGTAGTGCCTCGGCACGCGGTTCATCGCCTCAAGGACCGCTTTCGAAGCGATGCCCATTTCACGAAGTTCTTGCAGCAGCATTTTGCGCTGTCCTTGGTGCTGGTAATCGTCGATCAGTTCCACGTGGACAAGATACGCGGCGCGGGGTTTTGACGGAAGGAAATTTTGGACCAAAACCCACCCGTTGCCCGACCCCCCAGCGCGCCGAATGACTACCTTTGCCGCATGACGAAGCACTGGTTCACCTGCAAGGTCAAATACACCCGCCTCGACAGCGAGGGCGCGGAAGTCAAGGCCACCGAATCCTTTGTGTTGGACGCGTTCAACTACACGGAGGCGGAAACGCGCATGACAGCGATCTGCGAAAACGAAGGCATTCGTCCGTTCGAAATCACCCAAATCACGAAAAGCAATTTCTCGGAAGTCATCCGATTCGAAGATGCGGACTTGTGGTTCAAGGTGAAGATTGCGCTCACCACATTCGACGAGGACAAAGGGCGCGAAAAGGAGACCAACGAGTACATCCTGTTGTCCGCCCGCGACGTGCGCGACGCGTACGATAAGGTGGCAGAGCACATGCGGTCGTTGGGCGTGGGATACGTCATCCCGTCCATCGGCTTCCTGAAGATCACTGAAGTGTTCCCGCTCGACGAAGAGGGCGGTTCGAATGCCGGTCCGGTGGGATTCGGGGCACCGGAACCCGCCGCGGTTTCCGAATACACGGAAGACCTCGACGCGGAGGCCGACGAGGACTGAATCAGAGGAATTCCCACGCGCTGCGGTAGGCTCCCGCGGCTTCGGCTTGTTCGACGAGCCAACTGAAAAACGGATCGCTTGCGACCGTGCTGCTGTCCCCGACGATGAGCAGGTGACGGCGAGCGCGTGACATCGCGACGTTCGTGCGCCGGTGTTCTGAGAGGAAGCCGATGATGCCATCGGGGTTGCTGCGGGTCAAGGAGAGCACGATGATGTCCCGTTCTTGGCCTTGAAAGGAGTCGACCGTGGAAATGTCGGTGCGTTCATCCGGAACCGTGGCGGCCTCGAGGGCTTGAACTTGGGCGCGGTACGGCGCGATGACGCCGATGCTGGCCTCGGGATGGCTGGCGCGGAGTTCGGCGAGGCGCTGGGCCACAAAGGATGCCTCGTCGGGATTGAAGGTGCTCTCCCCTTCGGGCTCGCGTTGCTCATCGAACCCACAGCCGGCGGTGTCGAGGAAGGTCCAAGGCGGCAGGTCGGGATAGCCGCGCTCCGCGACGGATTCATCGGCTTGAAGTTGGCCTCCATAGAACCGATCGCTGATGGGTGCCATGATGCCGGCGTGCATCCGGTATTGAATGGTGAGCAAACCTCCGGGGGCCGGGGTTTGGGCCAAACGCGCCATCCGCTTCTCCAACAGACTGACTTCAAGGAGCGCTGCCTGCGTGGAATGGACAGTGGGCGGAAGCTGCTGGGGGTCGCCCGCCAACACCAGTCGGTCAGCTTTCAACAACGCGGCCCAAACCAGCGGTTCCAGGGCCTGCCCCGCTTCATCCACCACCACCACGGGAAAATGGAACGGCCGCAAGTCCGCATCGGCCGTGCCCGTCAAGGTGGCACACACCACTTCGGCGTGGCGGATGACCCGCTCCTCCAATCCCTGCTCCAGCTCAAACGCGACGGACTGCAAATCCTTGGCCTCGGCGCGTGCCGCGCGTTTCTCTGCCCGGGCCTCCGCATCGAATTGCCTCCGATGGCGCGTGGCCTCTCGCCACGCGTCCTCAGCTCGACGGCGCAAATCGCGGACCTGCTTGTATTCCGGATCGCGTTCCACGAGGGCCTCCAAGCTGTGATCGGCCACTTCGTCGTCCACCCGAACGGGATTTCCAATGCGGACCACCTTGAGCCCCGCCTCGATGCACTGGGCGGCCAAAACGTCCGTGGCCGCATTGCTCGGCGCTGCCGCAAGGACTCGCTCTCCGCGCCGAACCAATTCCGCAATGGCCACCACCAAGGTGGTCGTCTTTCCCGTGCCCGGCGGTCCCTGGATGACGGCGAGTTCGGGCTGAGCGAGCACGGCATTGACGACCTCGCTTTGGGGACCATTCAACGGCGGCCACTGACCCGGTTCCAACTCGATGGCTCGACCCAATCGCCGCCCCAACACCACGTCGCGCAGTCGCTTTCGCTGGGAATCGTCCTCATTGATCCAGCGATTCAAGGCCATGGCCATGACCGCGAACGTGCGCTCATCGAGGCACGCATCGGCGGTCCACCTCCGGTGCTGGTCTTGGGCATCGAACGGGGCGCCATCGAACACGACTTCCAGTTCGAGGGCTTTTGCCCGGCGCACCACACCGCGGATGGGTTCGGTTTGGCCTTCCGAATCAACGGCCGTCAACTCCACGGGCGAACCCAATCGAAACGCATGCGGTTCGCCACCGCCCGGGAGCGGCGTCAGGGTCACCACCTGGCGACCCCGCGCGGCGAATTTCATCGCCGTGAACTCCACCGGCGACCACGTCAGGCCCTCCTGGCGGCGAACAGCGATTGAAGCGCTTTGCAACATTGAGCGCATTCGCTCCTGTTCCGCTTGTTGCTCGCGCACCAACTCAGTGGCCAAGGCGCCCAGTTCCTCTTCGGGTGACCCCGTTACCTCTGCGCCCCGCCAGACCGGTTCCATCCTCAGCGGACCAAGGTGAGCGTACCTTGGAAGTATTTCATGCCCGTACCTCCGTACTCGAGCAGTTCACCTTCCTCGTCCGTCACCGTCAAGGCCGACTCGTTGCGTGCCACTCCGAGCACGTAGTAATAGGTTCCTTCGCTGGCTTCGTCCGGTTTCGGCGACCAGCCTGCGGAATTGCCGAAGTCATCGTGGGAGTAGACGAGCGATCCCCACCGGTCGTAAATGCGCACCGTGCTGCGGGGGTAACCGTCCAATCCGTCCACCCGGAACGCATCGTTCCCATCGCCCAAGTTATTCGGAGAGAACACGTTGGGAATGGTCAACTCACACGGCTCAGCAATTACTTCATATGCCCCCTCCGCGGTCCAAACGCACGGATCGGGCATGCTGATGAGGACCGAATACACACCCGACTCCCCCACTGCGATGTTCGGGTCATTCCCGGCGGGCTCAGAACAAACCTCCAATTCGGGCGTCGTCGGGTCGTCGCATTCGTAGGAATAGGTCCACTCGTACAGGTATTCGTCCCAACCCTGCGGTTGATCTGGAATCACCAGAGCTGCCGTTTCACCGAGGCAAATTTCCAACTCCACCAAGTCAAACGGCACCGGGGGATCCATAACGTCCACAAAGACCGACTCGGTTCCTGAACAGTTCTCCAATTCACCTCCCGTCACCGTCACGGTCAACAAAAAATTCGTGAGCTCATCCAGGTCCATCACGGTCACATTGGGGCCGCTCGTTGTATTCAACGGACCGGCAGGAGACCAATTGTACGCGTAGCTGTACCCCGGAGTCACGTTCGTCACGGTCCCGCTCAAGTCGATTGGGGAACCGCAGTAATCCGCGGAAGCCGACAATTCGATGTTGGGCCCTTGCACCACCGTGACTTCGACCGGGTACTCATACGTGCAGCCGAAATTGTTGGTCGCCTCGTAAACATAGGTCTCTGTGCCCACGAAGTTCGGCTGGATTTCGATGTCGTTGCAATCGTCGCTCGTGCTGCTGATGGAAGGGCCGCTCCACAACGTGCTGTCGCATTGTTGGCCAAAGACCGGCGTGAACACGATGGGATCCGGGTACAAGCTCGGGTCAAAGTGGATCGTCCAGTCGAAAATGAATCCGTTGTCCGAGCCCCACGAGTCGCAGATCTCCACTTCCCACGTGCCATTCAACGGGCAGCCCTCCATCAAACTCCACGGCCCCGTGGCCTCGTAGGTTCCCGATGGCAAGGTGCCTCCCGCGTTCTCCGCCCAGGTGCCATTCGTGGATGTGGGGGACCAGAAATAATCGTACCCAACGCCCTCCGCATTCGGCGTGGCATCATTGTCCACCGGCTCACCGAGGAACGTACCGCTTCCGCCTTGCTCATGGACCGTCATCGATTGGCCATTGGGACAAATGAAGCTGATCGTCAAATCCCCCATGAAGCTGTGCTCGAAGTTGATGAAGTAATCCACGATGTCGCTGTTCCCATCGGTGATGGTCGCACCGGGGTTGAATCCGTTGAACGTCAGCGATGCCGAAAAACACTGGGATTGGTCGTCGGGAATGAACAAGCCGCCGCCGAAATCTGCATCCGGTGTCGCATCGTAGGTGACGCCATTTACCACGCCGTCGAGGGGAAAGATTTGGCCTGAGCAAATCGTCGCATCCAGGCTCGACCCCGACCAATCCGGCTCCGTGGACACCAGAACGAGGTGATCGATCAGGTTGTTGTTCGTACACCCTTCCGGGTTGTCCTCGTCGAAGTTGTTGTCCGCAATGTTCAATTGGACCTTGTAGGCGCCGGGGTTTTCAAAAGCATGGGTGACGATGCTGCCCGAATTGTCGGTGTTGCCGTCGTCAAAATCCCACTCCCAGGTCACAATTTCAAAGCCATCGGCGACCGTCGAACCCGACGCATTGAACGTAATTTCTTCCCCTGGACACACCAAATTCGGCACCTCCTCTCCCGTCGTGCAGTAAGCCATCGGCCGCTCGCACGGAAATCCACAACTCATCTCGGCAACGAAGTTGCTGTTCCCGGTTGCGTCGCTTGTGAAGTGCAGGGTCAGGCAGCCTCCTGTGTTCGATGGGCCCGCATAAATTTCCAGCCCCTGCGCACCGTATTCGGTGAACGTCCCCAACAGAGGCGAGTCGGTATCCGGTCCGTCATACAGTTCCAACACGTCGCCCGGGCCGAGGTTCGCTAGGGCGAAGTACAGGGTGATGATGGTGTCAGGCGCCTCCGGGCACAGCGTCATCGTGATGTCTTCGTTGGGACTCGAGTCACCTGAACTCATTCCCGTGTCCACGAGAAATCCACCACAGGTGGTGAGGGTCGTATTGCTGATGGGCGTTTCCAGCGCTTGACCGAAGGCATTCAAGGCCAAAACAGAGAACAACAGAACCAACGTCGCAAATCGCGTCATGATCGAACGGGAAATTGATTTCAATGCCATGCAGGGAGGAAAATGAAGGTTCAACGGGAACCGTTTGATCGAGCGTACAACGTTTCCAATCGAATCAGGCTCACGAGGTGAAAAGTTCCCCCTTCTGCGTTCCACGTTTGGTAATTCATGGGATCGGGCTCTACCCCGGTTGGCAATTCCGAGGGCTTGAGCACCCCATCCTCCCACGGATGCGCTTCCACGGGCCACCAAGGAGCGTTGCGATCTTGCAACTGCTTGATGGTCGGTTCAAAGACCCAGCCGCGGGTTTCCCAAAACGCCATGCGATTTGGGTCCTGTTGCCATTCGGACCAGGTGGTTTCCAAATCCGCCACAAATGCATTGGGGCGCGTTGTTTGGGCGATGGCCTCGGAACCCAATCCGAAGCACAGAACCGCCACCAAGATGTGAATTGCCTTCGTTTTCATCGTGCGAAAGATAGACCGAATTTAACCGTCTGCGGTTGCATGGGGTTCCGTAAAACTGCTGTTCGCACCCTCTGGACGAAAAAAAAACGCATCGGAATTTGCTTCACAAGAATTCTGTCTATCTTTGCCCCCCCGAAACGGAACGGCGAAGCGCGGTCCTCCCGGGAAATCTTTGAAATCCGATCTCGTAGCTCAGCTGGTTAGAGCATCTCACTTTTAATGAGAGGGTCCTGGGTTCGAGTCCCAGCGGGATCACTTTTCACCTTGTAACGAGGTGGCACCGCCCAGGTGCTGAAATTGGTAGACAGGCATGGTTGAGGGCCATGTGTCCGTTTAGGGCGTGCGGGTTCGAGTCCCGCCCTGGGCACTTCGTTTTTCACCTACCCGGGTGGCGAAATTGGTAGACGCGCAGTCTTCAGGCGGCTGTGCCTTCGGGCGTGCTGGTTCGAGTCCAGTTCCGGGTACGGTAGCCCTGCATGCTCATGCGGGGCTTTTTTGTGGCCGGTATTTGGCCCCTTCTTGGAACATCCACCCGCCTCCATCGGTTATCTTCGCATCGTGAACCTTCACAGCCCACAACCCCACCGGGACTTGACTGCCGAACGCCTTCCTCATCCGTTGGTGATTGCAGGCCCGTGCAGTGCCGAAACCGAAGCGCAGGTCGTGGAAACGGCAAAGGCGTTGGCGGCGACAGGCAGGGTTCACTTGTTGCGTGCTGGCATTTGGAAGCCGAGGACGCGGCCGCAGACCTTCGAGGGCGTTGGGGACGATGGGTTGAACTGGTTGGTGAAAGCGCGCGCTGAGAGCGGGTTGCCGATTTGCACGGAAGTGGCGAACACGCGGCACGTGGAAGCGTGCTTGGAGGCCGGGTTGGATGCCGTTTGGATTGGGGCGCGCACCACGGTCTCGCCCTTTGCTGTTCAAGAAATTGCCGAAGCCCTCAAGGGCACCAACATTCCGGTGCTGGTGAAGAATCCGATGCACGCTGACTTGAAGCTTTGGATCGGCGCCATTGAACGCGTTCAGGCCTTGGTCGATGGCCCAGTTTGGGCGTTGCACCGAGGCTTCACGGGATACCAGCACAAGGAATTCCGGAATGCGCCCATGTGGGAAGTGCCCATTGCCCTTCGTGCTGAAAAACCCGAAGTTCCTTTGCTGTGCGACCCGAGCCACATCGGAGGCCGCAGGGACTTGCTGGAACCGGTTGCCCAAAAGGCCATGGATTTGGGCATGGCCGGGCTGATGCTTGAAGTGCACCCCACTCCGAGCGAGGCATGGAGTGACGCGGAACAACAGATCACGCCCGACCGATTCGTCGAAATGCTCGACCACCTGACCATTCGAGCGGAATTGCCCGAAGGGGACTTGGTCGACGGCTTGGCCGCGCTTCGCATGCAGATGGATTCCGTGGATGAGCAGTTGGTGGAATTGTTGGCCGCGCGCATGGATTTGGCGCGGTCCATCGGCCAGTTTAAAAAGGAACACGGCATCACCATCCTGCAGTTGGAGCGTTGGAAACAGGTGTTCGCGAGCCGCAGCCGGTGGGGCAAGGACCTGCGTTTGGGCGAAACCTTCATGATGAACCTCCTCGAACACGTGCACAACGAGAGCATCCGCGTGCAAACCGAGGTCATGAACGAAAAAAAATCAGCCGAATAATTCGCTGTTTTTCAATTCGTTACGAATTAATTTTCATTTTTCTCGTTCGAAAAGGAAACCTCTTTTCAGCACGTGCCGTAAAGGGACTTGGTTTTGGTTTTGCCATTCTCCCAAGGAGAATAACAGAAATCAGGCGATTTGGTGAGAAAGGGGACCTCAACGGAGGTCCCCTTTTGACGTTTTATGGGTTCACTCGACCGGCTTGCGTTTGGTCAACAGCTGGATCCAAATCGCTCGGCTCACCCGGTATACCGGCGGAAGCAGCAGAATGAGCGTGGTGATGCCGGATGTCAGGAACAGGGTCACGTGCGTGAAGAAGGAGAACTCAATCCAGCCAAGGGCATCGAACGTGTACAACGCGACCAACACCGCCACCCAAAGCGCGACCGTCAGTGCGTACGAGACATACGCTGCCCCGAAGTAAAAGCCCGGCTCCCGCTCGAAATCCTCGCCACACACCGGACACGATTTGTTCATCTTCGAGGTGGTGGACAAGCGGTACGCATTGGGGAATTGAAACAGGTTGCCCTCGCGACATTGGGGGCATTTCAAGGCCAAGATGGCCCCGAGGAGGGAACGTTGTTTCGCCATGCCGCGAAAGTACCGCAAAACACCCCGCGATTCGGGAACTTGGGTCACGCGCTGCCCGGTCAGGCCAAATCCTGCATCTCCACCAACCTGCGGTACACCCCTCCCCGCTCCATCAACTCATCGTGCGTCCCAGACTCTACGATGCGCCCGCCGTCTAGGACGTGGATGGCATCGGCGTGGCGAACCGTGCTCAACCGGTGTGCAATGACCAGCACCGTTCGGTTCGACATGAGCCGGTCGATGGCCTGTTGCACCAGTTGCTCCGACTCCGTGTCCAAGGCCGAAGTGGCCTCGTCCAAGAGCAGGATGGGCGGGTCCTTGTACAAGGCGCGCGCAATGGAGAGGCGCTGCCGTTGCCCGCCGCTCAGTCGGCCACCGCCATCGCCGATGAAGGCATCGAATCCGCCGGACAAGGCCTCAATGAACTCCAAGGCGTTCGCGGCTCGGGCCACTTCGCGCAGGCGCTGGGGGTCGGGCGAGGCGTCGCCCAGTGCGATGTTCGCTGCGACCGAGTCGTTGAAGAGGATGGCCTCTTGGGTGACCACGCCGAGTTGTGCGCGGAGCGTGGCGATGTCGAGGTTGCGGAGGTCGTGACCGTCGAGCGCGATGCGGCCCGATTGCGGGTCGTGGAAGCGAGCGAGCAGGGAGGCCAAGGTCGTTTTGCCGGAGCCGGAAGGGCCGACGAGGGCCACGGTTTGGCCTCTGTGCACCGTGAAGTCAATGGCCTGGACCACCGGGGCGTCGGGAGCGTAACCGAACCGAACGCCCTCAAAGGCAATGCGGGAGGTGAATCCGTTCCACGGGGCGGGCTGGGCCGGTTCCGGGATGCGGGCCTGTTCCTTGAGGATGGCGTCGAGGCGGTCGAGGGAGGCGGCGCCTTTTTGAACTTTAAACCACCCGTCGCTCAAGGCGCGTGCAGGGGGAATGATTTGGGAAAACACCACCAAATACCCGATGAACCAATCGCCCGACAGCCCCCCGCTGCCTTCCAACACGAGTTCCCCGCCGAACCACAACAAGATCGCCATCACCGTCAAGCTGATGGTTTCACTCATCGGAGAACTCAGGTATTCCCGCTTGTAGAGCTTGCGCATCAGCTCGAAGTAGCGCTCGTTCGTGGCATCAAAACGGCGAGAAAATGCCGCCTCGGCGTGGAAGGCCTTGACCACCCGCATTCCCCCAAGGGTCTCCTCAATGACGCTCATCAACTCCCCCAACCGATCCTTGCCGCGCTTCGCCGCGTGCTTCAGGCTCTTGGCGATCCGACTGATGAGGAACCCGCTCAACGGCAGGAAAATCAGGGCAAACAGCGTCAGCTCCCAGCTCATGGCAAACAACGTCCCCAACGAAACGAGCAACATGATGGGGCTTTTAAAAAGGACTTCGATCGTGCCGATGATGGAGAATTCCACTTCCATCAAATCATTGGTCATCAAGGACATGACGTTTCCCTTTCGGGCTTCGGTGTACCAACCAACCGGCAAAACCAGCAGGCGGCCATACAATTCCTTGCGCAAGTCACGGGCCACGCCGGTTCGGATGGTGGCGAGGCTGTACAAGGCCGCGTAGCTCACCGCATTCTTCAGCACCGCTAAGATGACGATTGCCACGCACAGCGTCACCAGCGCTTGTTTGGGGCCCACCTCCAACACGAAGGAATCGAACGCCCCGTTCACGCGCTCCAACAAGGTGGCGTTTGGGGCGAGCTCCGGCGACTCCGGGGTCCCCGAGAACAGGATGCGCAAAAAGGGAACCACGCTGAGGAAGGTGAACAAGGAGAGGACGGCATTGAGCACGTTGAAGCCCGCGTTCGCCAGCAAATTCAGGCGATACCGCCCCACCCATTGCCAAAGCTCCCGAAACCGGTTCACAGCGCTTGGTCCACGAGATCTGCGGAACGCCCCACGTACGAACTCGGCGTGATGGCGCGCAATTCCTCCTTCACTTCATCCTCAATGTTCAAGCCGCTGATGAAGGTGGAAATGGCTTCCGCATCGATGGCCGCGTGCGTGCGGGTCAACGCCTTGAGTGCTTCGTACGGTTGGGGGTAGCCTTCGCGCCGGAGCACGGTTTGGATGCCTTCTGCGACGATGGCCCAATTCGCATCGAGGTCCGCCGCCAAGCGGTCCCGGTTGAGCAACAATTTGCCCAGTCCCTTCTCAAGGGAGCGCAGGGCAATGAGGCTGTGTCCCATCGGCACGCCCACGTTGCGCAACACCGTGGAATCCGTCAGGTCCCGCTGCAACCGGCTGATGGGCAACTTCTCGGCAAAGTGCATCAGGAGCGCATTCGCAACGCCGAGGTTGCCCTCGCTGTTCTCGAAGTCGATGGGGTTCACTTTGTGCGGCATCGCACTCGACCCAACCTCACCCGCATTGATGCGCTGCTTGAAGTAGTCGAGCGAGATGTAGGTCCAAACGTCCCGGTCCAAGTCCAACAATATCGTGTGCACCCGGCGCAGGGCATCGCACCACGCGGCGAGGTAATCGTAGTGCTCGATTTGGGTCGTTGTGCGGCTGCGCGTCAGGCCGAGGCGACCTTCCACGAAGTCGTTCCCGAAGGCGATCCAGTCGATTGCGGGGTAGGCCACGTGATGCGCATTGAATCCGCCCGTGGCCCCCCCGAATTTCGCCGCATACGGCACCTCATCGAACGCGGCCAATTGCCGATCGAGCCGCTCTACGAACACCGCCCACTCCTTTCCAAGGGTGACCGGTGAAGCGGTTTGGCCGTGCGTGCGGGCGAGCATGGGGATGTCGCGCCATTCGGCGGCTTGCTCGGCGAGGACACCGCGCACCGATGCGAGCAGCGGGCGGAGGACTTCCCGGGTGGCGCGCTTCAGGCTCAACGGGATGGCCGTGTTGTTGACGTCTTGGGAAGTCAAGCCGAAGTGCACGAACTCGCTGAACGCACCGAGGCCGAGGTCGGCCATGCGCTCCTTGATGAAGTATTCGACCGCCTTGACGTCGTGGTTCGTGGTGCGCTCGAGCTCCTTGATGCGGGAGGCATCGGCTTCGGTGAAGGAGCGGTAGAGGGCACGGAGGGCATCGGTTTGGCCTGCGGGAAAGCCCGCTAACTGCGGCAAGGGCAACGCCACCAGCGCGAGGAAGTACTCGACTTCCACCTCCACGCGGTGCGCCATCAAACCAAATTCCGATAAAAAGGGCGCGAGCGCAGCGGTGTGGCGGCGGTATCGGCCATCCACGGGAGAAACAGCAGTCAGGGCGTTGAGGTCCATGCGGGCGAGTTTGTGGCGCAAAAGTAGTTCATGCGACCGACCTGCGCCGGGTGTATCTTGGGGGCATGCAACGGACGTGGATGCGTTTGGTGGCGGCGTGTTGGGCCGTGGGTGCAGCGAGTGGCGCGCTGTTGAACGCCTTGAATGGCCAAATCTGCCCCGCCTATTTCCAACGCGTGCTTCACTGGGATTTTCCGGGCGTTGCAGCGGCCGCGATGTTGCAAGGCGTTTTCGAGGGATCGTTTTATGCGGTGTTGGTGGCGTTGGTTTTAGGGTGGAGTTGGATGCGGGGCGGGGGCGACCGGCCTGGTCGTCGGGCGTTGCCGGGCATCGTGGGCTGGTGGGCGGCGGGCGCGTTGGTCGGGGGCGGGATGGGCTGCGGATTCGCCGCCTGGAGTGCGGACTTTTTCACGGCGACGTTTCCGCCGTCGGCGGGCCTTGAAGGGACCGCGTTGCTTCGGTTTGCTTGGGTCGGAGGGAGCATCCAAGGAGCGCTGTTGGGGGCGGCTCTTGGCACCCTCGGGGCGGCCGCGCGGCTGCGCCGACCCGAAGCCTGACGTACCTTCGCGCCATGCAGCTTTACACCATCCAAACCGGGTACTTCAAACTCGATGGCGGCGCCATGTTTGGCGTGGTCCCCAAGCAACTCTGGTCCCAGCACGTCCCACCCGACGACCTCAACCTCTGCACTTGGTCCATGCGGTTGCTGCTCGTGGAAGAAGGCGACCGGCTGCTGCTCATCGACACCGGCATCGGGGACAAGCAGTCCGAGAAGTTCTTCAGCCACTACCACCTGCACGGGGACCAAACCTTGGATGGCGAACTCGCCCGACGGGGATTTCACCGCGACGACATCACGGACGTTTTGTTGACGCATTTGCATTTCGACCACGTGGGCGGGGCCGTCAAGCGGGTAAAGGACGGCGAACTCGTTCCGGCGTTTCCCCATGCGACGTTTTGGAGCTGCGAACGGCATTGGAATTGGGCGGTGAACCCGAATGCGCGGGAGAAGGCATCGTTCCTCAGCGAAAACATCTTGCCCTTGGAGGCGAGCGGCCAGTTGCGATTTGTTCCGCGCGATGGGCGGTGGTCGCGCGGAGCGTTGGGTGCGGCGTTCCCGGGTTTGGACCTCTTTTTTGCTGACGGGCACACGGAAAGCCAAATGATCCCCGTAATCACCCACGGATCCACCCGCATCGCCTTCATGGCCGACCTCCTCCCCAGTGCGGCCCACGTTCCGCTCGCTTGGGTGATGGGCTACGACACCCGTCCGCTCCTCACGCTGGAAGAGAAGGACCTGTTCCTGCGGAACGCTGCGGAAGAAAATTGGGTGCTGTTCCTCGAACACGATGGCCAGCACGCGGCCTGCACGGTGTCGCTCACGGAAAAAGGCGTGCGCGTTTCCGAACGCGCTCCTACGCTGGAGTCCCTCCTCGGCACCAACTGAACTCAGCGCAAGCCGCGCACAATGCGCTTCACCAGTCCCGGTCCCTCAAACACCAAACCGCTGTAGACCTGAACGAGCGTCGCGCCGGCATCCAGCTTCTCTTGAGCGGACTCGGGCCCGTCGATGCCCCCGACTCCGATGATGGGAAACGCACCACCTGAGCGTTCGTGCAGGTACCGAATGACCTCGGTCGACCGGGCGCGAACGGGCGCACCGCTGATGCCCCCCGGCCCCAACGGCTCAATGTCCGAGGTGAGCCCTTGCCGTTCAATCGTGGTGTTCGCAGCGATGACCCCGTCCACCCCCACTTCCCGCACGATGGCGATGACGTCATCGAGTTGGCCGTCGGTCATGTCGGGGGCGATCTTCAATAGCACGGGACGCGGGTGAGGATACGTGCGGTTGCGTTGGACCACGGCGCGCAGCAAGGCCTCCAATGGCTCGCGGTCCTGCAAGGCGCGCAAACCGGGCGTGTTGGGGGAACTGACGTTGACGGTGAAGTAGTCGACGTATGGATGGAGGGCGTCGAGGCACGCCACGTAGTCCGCGATGGCGTCCTCGTTGGGCGTGACCTTGTTCTTGCCGATGTTGCCCCCTACGAGGAGGCCGGACGGACGGCGTTTAAGGCGTTCGACGGCAGGTTCGACCCCACCGTTGTTGAAGCCCATCCGGTTGAGGAGGGCGCGATCCGCGGGCAGGCGGAAGAGTCGCGGTTGCTGATTACCGCTTTGGCCTACCGGCGTTAACGTACCTATTTCGACAAAGCCAAACCCGAGCACGCCCAACTCGTGCAACCACCGCGCATCCTTGTCGAATCCAGCCGCCAACCCCACCGGATTCGGAAAGCGCAACCCCCACACCTCCACCTCCTTTTGCGGCGCGCGGAAGAACGCCCGCAACGCACTCGCCCCCCCGGGAATGGCGCACGCGAAACGCAGCAACCCCATCGTCCCGTAATGCGCGCGCTCCGGATCGACCCGGAAAATCAACGGTTTCAGCCACTTGTACATGGCCGCAAAGATAATCCGCCCCCTTGCCGAGCCCATCCATTGTGAATAACCCTGTGAATAGTGTGGAATTATATCCCCGTCGAGCCCCTGAATGAAGCCCGTAGATTTGGTTCCCAAGGATGAATAATTGGGGAATTTTCGGAAAGCTGGTGAAGCAAAAGCTCACCGAGGAGCAGGTCGCCGCGCTGTTCGTCGAAACGACGTTCGATAGCGTAGAAGCCGGATGGCCATTGGTGGCGGAGTTTCTGAATGAATGCCCCCACTTCGTGCATTCCCCTCAGTTGGACCCGGAGGATTACGGGCGGTTTTTGTTGGCGGTGGTGGTGGCCAATTTGCAATCGATTCCGAAGCATTTCGAAGCGGGCGTGGATCGGCGTTTGGTTCAACGCATTTGTGCCAAATTCGCTCGCGCCATCGGCATCTCGAACCACGACTTCACCACAAAGATCAGCGCCTACCGCTCCTTCATGAAGCAGGTGAATCAACCCTCGAAAAAGCTGGACCGGGGCATGGCGAGATTGGTGCTCTACAAGTACCATTTGATGAACCACCAAGAAGATTACTTCTCTTCCATGTCGACGCCTCACCCGCAATTGGAAAAAGAGCTGCGCGAAATGATGGTGCACTTCCTCTGGGACTGGGAAGAATTCGTCGAAACGTACCGGGTGAAGGCACAGCCGAAGCTGGAGGCCTGATCAGTCCAAGCGGCGATCGAGGTCCCGCGCCACGTCCTTTTTCTTCAGGGTCTCGCGCTTGTCGTGGAGCTTCTTGCCCTTTGCGATGGCGATGCGAAGTTTCGCGTAACCTGAAGGCGCGATGAAGAGCAACGTGGGCACCACCGTCACCCCGACGTCTTTGAGGCGCTTTTCCAACTTCTTCAGCTCAACCTTATTCAAGAGCAGCTTGCGGGGGCGGCGCGATTCGTGCCCCGCGTACCCGGCGTTCGCGTATTCTTGGATGTAAGCGTTGAAAACGAAGAACTCGCCGTTCTGAAACCGGCAGTACGCCTCCGTGATGCTCGCCTTGCCCGCTCGGATGGACTTGATTTCCGAGCCGACCAATTGCAGGCCCGCCGTGAATTCCTCGGTGAGGAAGAACTCAAAAGACGCTTTTTTGTTCTTGATTTCAACGGCCATGGAGCAAAAATACGCGGAGAAGCCTCCGCCGCCCTGCCCCATCGTAACTTTCGCCTCCCATGAACGAGCACGCTGCCTACGCCGACCTGAAAAAAGTGGAACTCCACTGCCATTTGGAACTCGCCTTCCGTCCATCCACCTTAAAGCACTGGGCACTTCAAGCGGGGCTGAAGGTGGAAAGCGATGCGGACTTCGCGCGGCATTTCCTCATTCGCGAGCCGATGAGTGACTTGCCTACGGTGCTCCGGAAGTTCTTGGACGTTCGAGATCTTTTAGCCACCGAAGAAATGTTGGAGCAACTGGCCTTCGAGGTCTGCGAAGACATGCACGTGCACCACGGGGTGCACGTTTTGGAACTCCGTTATGCACCGAGTTTCCTGCTGGACAAACACACGCACCTCAATGCCGATCGGCTCCAAGCGGCCATCCTCCGGGGATGCGCTCGAGCGGAAGCCCTCTATCCGCTGGCCACAGGGCTCATCTGCATTTTGCAGCGCACGCACACCGCCGAGGAGAACGCGCGGTGGCTGGACTTTGCTCTGACTCATCGGGATGGGTTTGTGGGCGTGGATTTGGCGGACAACGAGGTGGATTGCGAGCCCGAACCGTTCATTCCGTTGTTTCAGCGGGCGAAAGCATCGGGGTTCGGCATCACCATCCACGCAGGCGAGCCCGCAGTGCCTGGGATTTCACGCAACATCATCACCGCCATCGAGGGCATGGGCGCAGACCGAATCGGCCACGGCGTTCAAGCCATCCACGATCCCGAGGCCATTCGCCTCCTCGCCGATCGCGGCATTCCCTTGGAACTGTGCCCGACTTCCAACCGGCTGACGCAAGCGGTCCCTTCATTGGACGAATACCCGCTGTTGAAACTGCGGGACGCTGGGGTGAAGGTGACGGTCAACACGGACGACCCCGGCATCATGGACACGAACTTGAGCAGAGAATACGCCTTGATGGTGGAACACTTAGGAGTCACGCGCGCCGATTTGGAGCAGTTCAATGCCTGGGCGCGAGCAGCATCTTTCATCGACCATGAGAAAATTGAACGCGCCATGGCGGCGGATTAACGCGGCCTTTTTGGCCATCGGCATCGCACATGCCGCCTCCGCCCAAAACACCCTGGGGACCCTCCTTAACACCGCCAACAGCTTCGACGGGTACACCTTGCTGGCACCGGTCGGTAGCACCGAAACCTTCCTGCTGGACAATTGCGGGCAGGTCGTGCAGTCGTGGGAAAGCGCTTACCGCCCGGGGCTTGCTGCGTATTTGCTGCCGAATGGCGACCTGATTCGGTCGGTGCAGCTCCCGAGCGACGTTTTCGTGGGAGGCGGCATCGGGGGTGGGTTCGAGCAATGGGACTGGGAGGGCAACCTCGTGCGCTCGTGGAATGCGGCGACGGATTCGCTCCATGCGCACCACGACTTCACCGTGCTACCGAACGGCAACGTGCTGTTCATTGCTTGGGAGCGGCACAGCGGAGAAGAGGCCATTGCCCGCGGCCGCAACCCGGAACTGACTTCGCCGGAAGTGTGGGTGACGCGGGTGGAGGAACGGAATGCGGAGGACGAGGTGGTGTGGGCGTGGTCGGTTTGGGATCACTTGGTGCAGGACTTCGATTCGGCGTTGCCGGGGTTTGGCGAGCCCGCGGCGCATCCCGGAAGGATAGACGTGAACTTCAATGCGACGGCGTTGGCGGGGGGAGCTGGGCCGGGGGGCGGCGAGCTGGCTGCTGCGGATTGGTTGCACGTGAACGCCATCGACTACCACCCGGATTTGGACCAAATCGTGCTGTCCTCCCGCAAATTCGACGAAATCTGGATCATCGACCACGGCCTCACCACGGAAGAAGCGGCGGGCCCTGCTGGTGACCTCCTTTACCGCTACGGCAACCCTCAATCGTACGGCCGGGGCACCGAAGCCGACCGGCGCTTTTACGGTCAACACGACGTCCACTGGGTCGGCGATCACCTGCTCGTGTTCAACAACGGCGCGGGGCGGCCCGAGGGGGCGTACAGCACGGTCGAAGAATGGGCTCCTCCCCTCCTTTCCAACGGAACCTACGCCCTCGACGCCACCGCCCCGTTCGGTCCTGAAAACCTCGCTTGGATTTACCCCGAAACGGGAACGGTTGACTTCTATTCCGGCAACGTCTCCGGTGCGCAACGGCTGCCCGGCGGGACCACCCTCGTTTGCGAAGGCGCGCGCGGGCGCCTGTTCGAAGTGGAGCCCGACGGATCCACGGTCTGGGAGTACGTGAATCCGGTCACGGGCGTGGGGCCGTTGGTCCAAGGAACGGCGCCGTTCAACAACCAGGTCTTCCTTGCTCGCCGCTACGCGCCGGACTTCACCGGGTTCGCGGGCCGCGACCTCACCCCGGGAGCCCCCCTTGAACTGGATCCGGATTTGAGCGCGTGCTCCACCTTCACGGCGGTCCCCGAACTCGACCCCGGTCGATTGGCGCTGCACCCCAATCCCGGAACCAACACCGTACACCTGCCGGCCCCAACAGGGCGCACGGGGAAATTCGTCGTATACGACCTGTGGGGCCGCATCGTGGACGCAGGCCCCTGGACCAGCGCGCAACCGGTGGATGCGTCGATGTGGCCTTCGGGGCACTACGTGGTGCATACCTTTGGGGCATCGCCCGTGGACTGCACTCGGACGAAATGGATTAAATCATGAGAAACCCTGCATTCTTGGTGATGTTGCTCGGCGGATGGGCGACTTCACTTTTGGCCCAAAACACCGTGGGCACCACCGTTTTCGACCCCACCAACGTCTTCGACGGTTACACCCTCATCTACCCGCACAACCAACCGAATGCCTACTTGTTGGATTTCTGTGGCGAAGTGGTGCACCAATGGACCGGCGAGGCAGACAGCCGCCCGGGCAACACGGCGTACCTGATGCCCAATGGCGACCTCCTGATGACGCGTCGGCCGGCGTCGATTGCGGGGAATCCGATTTGGGCCGGGGGCGGCGGGGCCACCATCGAACGGCGGACGTGGGACAACGAAGTGATCTGGAGCTACACCCAAAACGACGACAGCGCGCGCTTCCACCACGACATCGCGCCAATGCCCAACGGGAACGTGCTCGCCATCAGCTGGGAAGCCATCGATTCGACGGCTGCGCTCGCGGCCGGTGCGGATCCGGAGACCTTGACGGGAATGGGGTTGTGGAGTGAGAAAATCGTGGAATTGGCGCCGGACGGGATGGGCAGCGCGCAGGTCGTTTGGGAATGGCGGTTGTGGGAACACCTCGTTCAGGACGTGGATCCGGAAGCGGCGAATTTCGGTGTCGTCGCTGAAAACCTGCACAAAGTGGACCTGAACTACCCGACTCCGGGCAACGTGCCGGCGGATTTCGTCCACATGAACAGCATCGATTACAATCCGCTCAACGACCACATTTTAGTGAGCGCGCCCGAATACGATGAAGTGTGGGTCATCGACCACAGTCCATTCAGCAACGGCGACCTGAAGTGGCGTTGGGGCAACCCCGAAGCTTACGACGTGGCCGACTCGACGCAGCACCACCTGCACTACCAGCACGATGCGAATTGGGTGGATGAGCCGTACCAAATGGGCTCGCCCTTCCTCGGCAAAATCTCCATCTTCAACAACCGGGTTCCTGGGGTTGAAGGCGTGCGTTCGGCCTTGACGGTCGTGGCGCCGCCGTATGACGAATACGAAAACACTTACCTCATTCAGGACGGGGTGTTTGCACCCGCAGCACCGGATTGGGAATGGCAAGCAGACGACCCGTTGAGCTTTTCGAGCGGAGGCCTTTCCAGTTTCCAGCCGCTTGCTGGGCCTCGGTTTTTGGTCTGTGAGGGGCGTGCGGGGCGGATTTCCGAGATCACCTTGGCGGGAGACACGGTTTGGCAGTACGTGACGCCGTTGCAAGGTGGAGTTCCGGTGGCCCAAGGCACCGAATTGCTGCCCGCGGCCAACATGACGTTCCGAGCGACGCGGTATCCGGCGGTGTTGTCCATTTTCGACGGGCTCGACGGCGTGGATGCCTCGGTGATCGAGCTCGAGCCGGAGCCCTTGCCGGCTTGCTTGCCATGCGCTTTGGAAGTGGCGGTGGTGTCCGATGGCACCGGCTTTCAAGTGGACATCGCGGGAGGCACCGCTCCATTTGAAATCACGTGGATCGACGACCAAGGGAACACTTGCAATGCGCCATTCTTGCCGTTCGATGAGGACCTGACTGGGCTGTGCGGCAGTGAGTTTGAACTGGTCAGTCCCGAAGGGTATTCCGTGGACGTGGAGGTGGTGGACGCGTTCGGATGCACCGACGCCGCAGACGGGATTTGGGTGGGCGTCGCGGAAGCCGATGGACGGGCAGGGGTCTGGCCCAACCCCGCCACCTCCCAGCTCCAGCTCCAAGGCTTCCCGAACGGATGCCATGCGCAGCTGTTCGACGTGAGCGGGCGGATGGTCGCCGAACGGACGCTCTTTGGTTGGACCACCTGGGACCTGCCTTCCCTGCCTTCGGGCCTGTACATCTTGGCGGCCGGCAGCGAACGCCACCGCATTCAAATCACCCAACCCTAACCCCATGGCGGATTCCATCTTGACCTCAGACCGCGGTGCGGTGCGCACCTTGACGCTGAACCGTCCCGAAGTGTTCAACAGCTTCGACCGCCACATGGGCAAGGCGTTCCAAGCCGCCCTCGACGAAGCCGCTGCCGACAACACCGTGCGCTGCGTGGTCATCACCGGTGCGGGCAAGGCGTTCTGCGCAGGCCAAGACCTGAAGGAAGTCACGGCACCCGACGCCCCGGACTTCCGGGTCATCGTAGAAGAAACGTACAACGAAAGCGTTCGCCGAATCCGCAACATGGAAAAGCCCGTCATCGCCGCGGTTCAGGGCGTGGCTGCGGGAGCCGGGGCGAACATTGCGCTGGCCTGCGACCTGACCCTCGCCCAACACGGAGTGAAATTCATCCAGGCGTTTTCCAAAATCGGACTCATTCCCGACAGCGGCGGGACGTGGATGTTGCCGCGGCTCATCGGGCAACAACGCGCAACGGCGTTGGCCTTCTTCGGCACTCCGGTAGAAGCGCGCGAGGCGGAAGCGATGGGCATGATTTTCAAAGCGGTGGGACCGGAGGCGTTCGAGTCAACGGTGGCAGAACTGGCCGCTCAGCTGGCCGCAATGCCGACGCGAGGATTGGGATTGACGAAGCGGGCGTTCAATGCGGGATGGGAGTCCGGGCTTTCGGAGCACTTGACGACCGAGCGGGATTTGCAAATCACTGCCTCGGAAACGGCCGACTATGCGGAAGGAGTCGCGGCCTTTTTAGAAAAGCGAGCCGCCACCTTCACTGGGAAATGATGGACTGGATTCCGTGTTCGGAACGCCTCCCTGAAGACGACCAGCGCGTCCTGGCCTTTGTTCCGGGAAACCGCGTGTTTCCTCCCGGGAAGTCCTTGGAATTCGAGGTGCGTGAAGTCATTGTGCTGCGGTTCTGCAAGGACTTCTATGCGGGCAATCCAGAAAAAGCGGAGCGGCACGGGGTGCATTTTTGGTCCGGTGAAGGGAACAGCAACCAGTTCTTCCGCGACGTAACGCACTGGCAGCCGCTGCCGGTTGCGCCGAAAGCCTAAATCGCCGCGAGGTGAAAACTGTGAACCGCGGCCACGCCTGCGGTTTCCGTGCGCAACCGATGCTCACCGAGGCTCACTTCCTGCGCTCCGAGCGTGAGCGCTTCTCGGATTTCTTCGGGGGTGAAATCGCCCTCTGGCCCGATGGCCACCCACGCCCCCGAGGGCCCCGCGGCCGCGTGAAGCAAGTGCGGCTTCCCCAAATCGCTCAACGCAGGCAAGCAATGGGCGATGAACCCGCGGCGTTGGCCTTGCGCGGCCAAGGCATCGCTCCACGGCATCAATGGGTGCAGTTCGGGCAAGCGGGTTTGTTGGCTTTGCTTCAACGCCGCCACCAAGATGCGCATCCAACGATCGGGCTTTTCTCGGGTGCGTTCCGAACGCGCCGTCACAAGGGGCCAAATCCCCTCCACCCCCAACTCCATGGCCTTCTCCAGCATCCATTCGAACCGGTCGGTCGCCTTCGTCGGCGCCACCAAGAGCTGCAGCGGACGGGACGACGGCGCATCTTCGCGGACCCATTTCGTCTGCAGGATGCACGTGCGTTTGTCCAGCTGATGGATGACCCCCTCGTACACCGCGCCGCGGCCATTCGTCAACATGAAGGCATCGCCCACTTGCGCGCGCAGCACCTTCACGACATGTCGGGTTTCCTCGGCATCCAAGTCATGGAACGGCGTACCGATTTCCGGTGCGTAAAAAAATCGCATGCTGCGAAAATAAGCGGGGCGGGCCAAATCGACCCGCCCCGCAACAGCGTTATCAATCGTTCAGTCAGGCCGTCGGCGCCGCTTCGAGGATGGCCTCGGAGGCCATGGCTTCGAACGGTTTGAAGTTCTCCGAGAACAACCCCGCCAAATGAGCTGCCGCCGCATCGTAGGCTGCACCATCCGACCACGCGTCCCGGGGATTCATCAACTGGCCCGGAACACCAGGGCAAGCTGCCGGGAACGTCAACCCGAAGGTGGCATCCGCATGCATCTCCACGTCATCCAATTCACCGCGCATCGCTGCACCGATCATGGCCCGGGTGTACTTCAATTTCATGCGTTCGCCCACGCCGTATCCTCCTCCAGACCAACCGGTATTCACCAGCCAAATCCGCACACTGTGCGCCTCCATCCGTTCGCCCAACATTTCTGCATACCGCGTCGGATGCAAGGGCATGAACGGCGCGCCGAAGCACGCACTGAACGCCGCCGTGGGTTCGGTGATGCCCACTTCGGTGCCCGCCACCTTTGCGGTGTAACCGCTCAGGAAGTGGTACATGGCTTGGCCCTTATCGAGGCGGCTGATGGGTGGCAACACCCCGAAGGCATCGCAGGTGAGGAAGAAAATGTCCTTCGGGTGGTCGCCTCGGCTGTCCGCCACAGCACCTGGAATGTGGTCAATGGGGTACGAGACCCGCGTGTTTTCCGTGACCGAAGCATCGGCGTAGTTCGGCGTCACCTCATCGGCTTCAAAGCGGACGTTTTCGAGCAGCGCTCCGAACTGAATGGCTCGGTAAATCTGCGGCTCCTTCTCTGGAGAGAGGTCGATGGTCTTCGCATAGCACCCCCCTTCCATGTTGAAGACGCCCGCATCGCCCCAACCGTGCTCATCGTCCCCGATGAGGAACCGATCCGGATCGCTGCTCAGGGTCGTTTTGCCCGTTCCCGACAAACCGAAGAAAATCGCGGTGTTTCCGTCTGCATCGCAGTTGGCCGAACAGTGCATCGGAAATACGCTGTGCACCGTCGGCAGCACAAAGTTCATCACCGAGAACATGCCCTTCTTGATTTCGCCCGTGTACGCGGAGCCGGCAATGAGGATGGTCTTGCGGGTGAAATCGATGGCAGAGACGTTTGCTTGGCGCACTCCGTGGCGCGCCGGGTCAGCTTCAAAGCTCGGGGCGCAAACGATGTGCCAGTCCAGTTCAGGTACCAGCACCTCCCGATCTTCCAACCGCACGAACATGTTGTGCACGAACAAGTTCGCCCACGCTTTTTCGGTGATTACCCGGACCCGAAGCTGGGTGGACGCATCGGCTCCCACCGCTGCATCCCGAACGAACACGCTCTTCCCGTCCAGGTGCGCCACCATGTCCGCATGCAATTGCGCGAAGTGGTCGGGGCTGAGTGGTTGGTTGACGGTTCCCCAGTCGACTTCGTCGTGCGTCAGGCCATCGTCTACGATGAACCGATCTTTCGGGGAGCGTCCAGTAAACTTACCGGTGTCCACCGCAAGGGCTCCGCTGTTGGTGAGCACTCCTTCACCGCGAAGGAGGGTTTGAACGACCAATTTGGCCGGTGGAAGGTTCCAGTGTGCGCGTGCAACGCCTTCCAGTCCGATGGCCTCCAATGAGGCGTCGAACGGTGTGTTTCCAACATGTTTCATAGAGAACTGTTCATTGCATTTCCCGATACAAAGGTAGGCAATCAGCGGGGGCGCGGGGTGAGGTGGAAGAAGATTTGGCCTGCGGCCCAAACCCAAGCCACGATCATCAACGCCCCGCCATACGGAATCACGGCCCCGAGCGCCGACTCGGGATTCACCCCCTTCACGAGCAAGCCGCCCGCAAATCCGAAGAGGCCCAGCGTGAGCAAGCGCTCCGGCCAAGGCGCGGCCTGCGGCATGAACGACGGCCTCAACGCCACGAGCGCTACCGTGCCCACGCCCATGGTCACTGCGTAGCGCCCCGCCAACGCCCAACGCTCCGCCCCTTCCATCCATCCCCGCGCCTCCAACACGTGCACGCCGACGGCCCCCACCGCGATGCCCAACGCCACCCAAATCGACCCTGCAGCCGCCCACCTTCCTTGCGCATTCCGTTCCATGACCGCGAAGTTAATGTCCGCCGCGCCGAACCTTCCTGACCCGACGCACCTGGAATCGCCGCATTTTCCCCATCTTTCGGGTGAAATTGAATCCGATGAACACCCGAACCTTGACGTTGTGGAGCGCCATGTGCAGCGGAATGCTGGCCTTGAACGCCCAAACCCCTTTCACCTGGTCCCCTTCCGCAGGTCCCGTGGTCTCCATCAACGGCAACGCGCTGGATCATCCGTTCGCGGGTGGATTGACGGCGCCGCAGTGGTCTTCAATCGACTTTGACTTGGACGGTGACGACGACTTGTTCGCGTTCGATCGCGATGGGGAGCGGGTGTTGCTTTTCGAGCGGCTTCCGGATGGGCGATTCGTCGAGCGGTTGGATTGGGAAATGGGGTGGCCGGATTTGCAGCATTGGGTGCTGCTGCGCGATTACGATTGCGATGGGCAAGCGGACTTGTTTACCGGATTCCAAAACAGCGTCCATGTTTACCGCAACGTGATGACGCCCGCGACTGCGGGCACGCCTGCGTTCGAATTGGCGGCGCAGCCGTTGATGGCTTCGTGGAACTTCGGGGGCGGCGACGAGGACTTGTCGGTGCTGTGCCTGACCATCGACAAACCCGCTATCGGCGACTTCAACGGCGACGGTGCGTTGGACATCGTGACCTTCACGGAGACGAGCTCCACGCTTTACGCCTTCACGGGACTGACGGCGTGTGGGTTGGATTTCGAGTGCACGAACCGGTGCTTCGGCATGTGGAACGAGGGGTTCGAAGACAACAGCGTATTCATCGGTGCCGACCATTCGTGCAGCTTCAACGTAGTCGACCCGAGGGCGGCGCGCCCAGTGAACGACGGCGGATACCGGCACGCGGGAGGCACCGTTTCGTTGTTGCACTTGGACGACGAGACGCCGTTGCCGGACTTGCTCGTGGGCGACGTGTCGTACCCAACGCTTGTGGCGTTGCTGCTCGATGACGCGGTGGACGGACAGGACAGCACGGTCTTCGCCGACCCGTACTTTCCGTCCCTCCTTCCGCACAGTGGCCCCGAGGATACGCTGAGCGTGCCGCGTTTCCCCGCCGCCTATCCGGTGGATTACGATGCAGACGGCATCACGGACTTGTTGGTTTCGCCGAACACGCACATCGAAACGGACGACGATGCTTCGGTCCACGTTTGGCGCAATGCGGGCACGGAGACCTCGCCGGTTTGGGAATGGGTGACGGACCGGTTCATTCAGGACGGCATGCTGGATGTGGGGCGCGGTGCTGCGCCGGTTTGGGTGGACCTCGATGGGGATGGGTTGCTGGATTTGGCCTTGGCAAACAAGGAGCGGTATGAAGGCATCAGCCTGACGCCCACGGAGCTCGCCCTCTTCAAGAATACGGGAACGGCGCAGGAAGCCGCCTTCGAGTTGTGGACGGAAAGCGCCATCGATTTTGCGACCAACGGCATTGAAAGCGCATACCCCGCGTTCGGCGACCTCGACGGGGACGGAGATCTGGATGCGGTGGTGGGCGATGAACTCGGCGTGCTGCACAGTTACGTCAACGTGGCCGGTCCCGGAGCGTGGCCGGAGTTCGAATTGGACCAATTGGCGCTGGTGGACTCCGATGGAGGGCTCATCGATGTGGGTCAATTCGCGGCGCCGCAGCTGGTGGATGTGCAGGGCGATGGGATGCTGGACCTCGTGGTGGGGCACAAAAACGGCACCCTGAAGCTCTTCCTCGGTTGCGAAAGCGGCTGGTGTTCGCAGGGGGATTGGGCCGGCATTCAAGTGGACAACCAACTGGGCATCAACGGATACAGCGTGCCGTGTTTGTACGAAGACGCCGCGGGCCTGCGCGTGTTCGTGGCGAACGAAACCGGTCGCGTCCAGGACTTCGGGGTGGTGGACGCCGCGAACTGGGCGGCGGAATTGCCTGAGGTGGACGACGCCATCGGAGGGTTCGCGCCGGGCTTGCGAGCGGCCGCTTCGATGGGCGATTTGAACGGAGACGGGCTGCCGGAATTGGCAATTGGCATCCAAAACGGCGGCGTCAGGCTCTACGCAAGCGGTCCCTTGTCAGTGGGCGAATCGGATGGAGCGCCTGCGGGCTTTGCGGTGTTCCCCAATCCAGGCTCGACCGACCGGCCCAGTGCGCTCCGTCCGCTCAACGGAAAGGGGCAAGCCGGTACGGTGGACGTGTGGACGCTGCTGGGCGGGCAGCTGCTGGGAGCCTCCCTCGCCGAGGGATGGACGGAATGGGCCTTGCCCGCCGTGGCGCCCGGTGCCTACCTCGTGCGGTTTACGCCAACGAAAACGGGAGCCGCACCTGCGGCCCCCGTGTCATTTCGCTGGTTCGTTCAGGACTGATCAGGCCTTTTCCGCGTTCATGCGGTCGAGCACGTCGGCCACCGAACGCACAGCCGCTTCGCTGTTCGCCAACAGGGCCTTTTCCTCGTCGTTCAAGTCGAGTTCGATGATTTCCTCGACGCCGTTCTTGCCCAACTTCACGGGCGCCCCGATGTACAGGTCGTTGATGCCGTACTCACCGGTCAGCCAAACGCAGGCGGGGAAAATGCGCTTCTGGTCGCGCACGATGGCCTCCACCATTTGGGCTGCAGCAGCGCCCGGAGCGTACCAAGCCGAGGTGCCGAGCAAGTTGACGATCTCGCCGCCCCCTTTCTGGGTGCGCTCGATGATCGCGTCCAACTCCTCCTTCCCGATCAACTCGGTCACGGGGATTCCGCCCACCGTGGTGTAACGGGGAAGCGGCACCATCGTGTCGCCGTGTCCGCCCATCAACACCGCTTGGATGTCCTTCGGGCTGACGTCGAGGGCCTCGGCCAAGAACGCGCGGTAACGCGCCGTGTCCAAAATGCCCGCCATGCCCACCACACGCTTCGAGTCGATGCCTGCAGAGAGGTAAGCGCAGTAGGTCATCACGTCCAGCGGGTTCGAAACCACCACGATGATGGCGTCAGGGCTGTGCTGCATGATTTGTTCCGTCACGCTGCTCACGATGCCCGCGTTGGTCGCAATCAAATCGTCGCGGCTCATTCCAGGCTTGCGCGGCAGACCGCTCGTGATCACCACCACATCCGATCCGGCCGTTCGCACGTAGTCGTTGGTGACGCCCACCGTCCGGGTGTCGTACAAGTTGATGGGAGCGGTTTCCCAAATGTCCAGCGCCTTGCCTTCAGCAAAGCCCTCTTTGATGTCCAACAGGACGACTTCGTTGGCGACCTCGCGGGTGGCCAACACGTTGGCACACGTGGCCCCCACATTTCCAGCGCCTACTACGGTAACTTTCATGGAGTTGAGTTAAGTGATCGAAAAATTGCGTTGCAAAACTACAACACCCTCAACGGTTCGAAGGGTTCACGGATCGGGTGTTGTGCATAAAAAAGGACAAAACCGCGTTGAACTCGAAGCGGGGCGCGAATGCCACCCGCCCAGTTCGCTTAAATTCGTGGCATGCAAAAGTTTGGAGTGATGGCCGCATGGGCGGCGACGTTGATTTCTTGGGGGGCGTGGGCCCAGCCCGGAGCCGGTGAGTTGGGGCGCGTGCCGGATGGGGAATTGGGGGTGGACTACAACGTGGTCGATGCGGCGGGGGCTCGGCAGGGCAAGTGGGTGCGGGTTTGGCCTGATGGCACCTTGTACTATGAAGGCCAATTCGCGAACGACGCGCCCACCGGGACCTTCACCTTCTACTTCGACACCGGCGAAGTGATGTCGCGCATCGAACATGCGGAAGACCCCCGGTCCATGCAGGCCACGCACTACACGCCCAACGGCAACGTGCGCGCTACCGGAGGCTACTGGACCTCCGATGTGCTCGACGAAGCGGGCGAACCCATCCGCGTCAAAGACGGCGATTGGAAGTACTACGACCAAGCTGGCACGTTGCGCATCGAGGAGCAGTGGGCGAAAGGCGAATTGAACGGCATCTACGCCGCGTACGATAAATACGGCAAGGTGGTCGAAAAGGGGGAGTACGCGAACGGGGAGAAGAATGGCACTTGGGTCACCTTCAACGAGCGCGGCAAGGTGCTCAACCGGGTGCAGTACGCGGGCGGGCAGTTCCATGGAGATTACGAAGTCAACGACGACTTGGGGCGAAACTTGATTGTGGGGCGACACGCCTACGGCCAGCCCATCGGTGCGTGGGTCGAATACAATGCAGACCGGACGGTGCACGTGGTGCGCAAGTTCGAGGACGGCGAAGTCGCGATGGAACGCTACGAAAATGGAGTCCAAGCCGAGTTCTTCAAGGACGAGCGCCCGAAGCTCGAAGTGCATTGGGAGAACGGAAAGCGCCACGGAGCGTTCGTTGAATGGCACGACAACGGCGAATGGGGCATCATCGAGGAGATGGACCCGGCCACCGGCGAGACCGAAAGTCGGCGCATCATTCAAGGCCAAACCACGGCGCGCGAAGGCACCTACTTCGCCGGGGAACTCCACGGGGTGGTGCTCAGCTTTGACGAGTCGGGGCGGTTGCTGGCTCGCGAGACCTACGATCACGGGCAGTTGATCGACCGCACTGAATGAAACGGGGCGCAGCATGGGTCGTGGCTTGTGCGTGGGCGTGGTCGGCCACGGCGCAGACCGCTCCTCTGCGGTATTGGGTCCATTTCACGGGAAAGACCGAAGCGCCCGGGTATGTCCATTCGTTGGAAGCACCGGAGGCTTTTTTATCGAACCGCTCGCTCGAACGGCGGGCAGCGCAAGGGATTGCGCTGGATGAAACGGACTTGCCCGTGGCTGCGGCCTACGTGGAAGCGGTCGAGGCCGTGCCGGGATTCGAGGTGGTGCTTGAGAGCAAGTGGTTGAACGCGGTAACGGTCCGGGCCGCGGATTCCACGGCATCCACCGAGGCCTTGTCGGCGCTGCCCTTCGTTGCGGAGGTGCGGAGCGTGGCGGTTTGGGCCGGTGATGCGCGTCCTCCTGAAGCTGCGGCACCTCGAGGCCCCGAAGTCGCTCCTTCTGAATACGGTAAAGGCTGGGTCGCGCTGAACCAATTGAACGGTCAAGCCTTGCATGCGCTCGGCTACCGCGGATCCGGCAAATGGATTGCGGTGCTCGACGCGGGGTACGATGCGGCGGACCGTTTGCCGGTCTTCGATCGGGCGTTCGCGGAAGGCCGCATCGTGGAGGGCATCGACGCCATGCGGTCACAGGGCGGATTGTTCACCCACCACCGCCACGGCACGAGCGTCCTCGGAACCATGGCGGCGTGGTGGCCGGACAGCCTCATCGGCACCGCTCCGGACGCCACCTACGTCCTGTACCGGACGGAAGATGCGTACAGCGAGTACCTCATCGAGGAGGACTACTGGGTGGTGGCCGCGGAACATGCGGACAGCTTGGGGGTGGATTTGATGAACACCAGCCTCGGGTATTCGCTGTTCGACGACCCGGAGATGAACCATTCGTGGGACGATTTGGATGGCCAAACCACCCACATCGCCCAAGGCATGTCCCTCGCCGCATCCAAGGGCATCCTGTGCGTCACGAGTGCAGGAAACAGCGGCAACAGCGCGTGGCACCGCATCACCACCCCGGCCGACGCGCACGACATCCTCGCCGTGGGGGCCGTGGATGCTAACGGAACGCACGCGTCGTTCAGCGGGTTCGGTCCTTCGGCAGATGGGCGCGTGAAGCCCGAAGTCATGGCGTTGGGCGTGGCCGCTGCTTACCCCACGCACGACACGTTGGTGAAAACCGGAAACGGCACATCGTTCGCCTCCCCCATCCTGTGCGGCTTGGCTGCTTGCCTTTGGGAATCGGCGCCCCATGCCACTGCGGCCGATGTGCAGTGGGCCATCCGAACTTCGGCTCACCTCGCTACCGCCCCGAACGACAGCATGGGGTATGGCATTCCCGACTTCGGCATCGCGCGCGCCTTGCTTCGTCCACAAGTCACCGAAGCCCCTTCTGCGGTGGAGGTGTTTCCCAACCCCGCGACCGACCGCGTGCGCTTCACGCTGTCCGGCGGGACGGAGGGGATGGCTCGGGTGAGGTGGTTCGCACTCAACGGCCGGCTCGTTGCGGACGAAACCGCCTACCTCTGGGCCACGGAAGACGGGGCTTCAGGATGGATCGACGTGAACGCAGCGCCGGGAGGATATGTGCTCATTGTGGATCCGCAAGTCGGCGAGCGTGGGCGCGGCGTGGTGATCGTTCAGTAACCGTATTTTTCCTTCCAAAGTCGGCGCAATTCGGCGCGCATTTGGGCCTCCCGAGGGGTGTCCCCGGGCTCGAACAACCGGGTTCCCGCGATGGCTTCCGGCAGGAGCTCCTGGCCGCTGAAACCGCCGGCCGCGTCGTGATCGTAGGCATACGAAGCGCCGTAACCGAGTTCCTTCATCAGCGACGTGGGGGCGTTGCGCAGGGCCATCGGGATGGGCAGGTCTCCGGTTTGGCGCACCAAGGCCTGCGCACTTCCAATCGCCTTGTACGAAGCATTGCTCTTCGGGCTCGAGGCCAAATACACCGCGCACTGGCTCAACACAATCCGCCCCTCCGGCATGCCGATCCGCTCGAGCGCCTCGAAGGCCGCATTCGCCATGACGAGCGCCGTGGGATTCGCGAGCCCGATGTCTTCTGAAGCGGAAATGACGAGCCGACGGGCGATGAACTTGGCGTCTTCTCCCCCTTCGATCATCCGAGCGAGGTAGTAAACGGCGGCGTTCGGATCGCTCCCTCGGATGCTTTTGATGAAGGCCGAAACGATGTCATAATGTGCTTCTCCTGTCTTATCGTACTGAACGGGATTCGCTTGGATGACGGCTTCGACGGCTGCGTTGGTAACCACGGCAGGCGTGGCGCCCAATCCGCCGACCACCAATTCCAACACGTTCAACAAGCGGCGGCCGTCCCCCCCGGAGGCCCGCAGCAACGCCTCCCACTCCTCGACGCGGGCCTCCTTCGCTTGCAGCCAGTCGTCCCCGGCGATCGCCCGGTGCACCAAGGCCTTCAACGCCTCGGCATCGAAGGCTTGCAACACGTACACTTGGCAGCGGCTGCGCAACGCTGGAATGACCTCGAACGACGGATTCTCCGTGGTCGCACCGATGAGCGTGACCAGCCCTTTTTCCACCGCTCCGAGCAAGCTGTCCTGTTGGCTCTTCGAAAACCGGTGGATCTCGTCGATGAACAAGATGGCTCGACCCGCAAAGAGGCCCGCGCGCTCGACGCTGGCAATGACCTCGCGGACTTCCTTCACTCCGCTGTGAATGGCACTGAGTTGATGGAACGGACGGCCCGACTGCTCGGCGAGGATGCGGGCCAACGTGGTTTTCCCGACGCCGGGCGGCCCCCACAAGATCATGGACGGCAAGCTCCCCTGCTTGAGCGCGCGGCGCAACAAGGCGTCTTCGCCGACGAGGTGACCTTGTCCCACGTAGTCCTCGAATGTTCGCGGACGCATGCGTTCCGCCAAGGGGGTGGTTTCGTCGTGCATCATGTCGTTCGCGGGTGGAGGGGTGCGTCGGCAGGACGTCGGTGCTTCCAGCGTTTGTGGGTCCACAGCCAATGGGCGGGTTCCTGAACGATGTCCGCCTCGAGCAAATCGATGCACCGCCGCAAGATGTCGCCTTCGGGCAAGCTTCGTGGGGCCTCGGTCACGAGTTCGTAGCGGCACGCGTAGTGGCCGCGACTGACCTTCGTGATGTGGCCGAAAACCACCGGCATGTCGTGCTGTCGAGCGAACTGCTCCAAGCCCCAATACCAAGCGGTTTCCTGATTCAGAAAGGGCGTCCACCACGATTTCTGGGGGTCTGCCGGGCTCTGGTCAAACCCGAACACCACCGCCTGCTTCGGCTCCGCTTCCGGCCTCAATCGCTCGGCGCCCCAGGATTTGGCTTCAATGGTCGGAATCATTTTCAAGCCAAACCGCTCCCGAGATTGCCGCATAACGCGGTCCATGTGCGGATCCGACAACCGCTTGTAAATCGCCGTCACTTGGTGGCGAAGCGGACGGTCCGCGGTTACGGCATACAGTTCCCAGTTGTTGAGGTGTCCCCCGGCGATGACCACATGACGCCCCGCAGCATGGAGCCCATCCAGCACTTCCGTTCCTGCGTACTGCATCCTCTTGGACACCACGTCCTCGCTCACCGTGAAGTGCTTGATGACTTCCACCAACAAGTCGCCAAAATGCCGACCAAACTCCCGCTCCAACGCCTTCAATTCCGACGCAGAACGCTCTGGAAAAGAACGCTTCAAGTTTCCTTGAATGACGTTTCGCCGATACCCCAAACCGCGCATAACCACCAGCGAAATCATGAAGGAAGCTCCGTAGAGCAGGGCATACGGGAACCGGCTCAGTGGCCGAAGCACCAAGTAGAACAGCGTTTTCATAAGGTGGGCGTGTGTTCCGGCCCGTCGCTCGTCACCGAGAGGCCGTCCACTGCGGGAAATACGCCCTTGGGCAATTCGGCTGCAACGTCGGCGGTGAGGCCCATTTGGTGGGAAAAATGCGTGAGGTAGGCTGCGCGCGGCTTGATTTTTTCTACGATTTCGAGGGCCTCCTCCAAGTTGAAGTGGCTGACGTGCGGGGCCCTGCGCAAGGCATTAATGACCAACAGATCGACGCCCTGCAACCGTTCCCAAGTCAAGGGCTCGAGGTGATTTGCATCCGTGATGTAAGCGAGGCCGCCGATGCGGAACCCCATTACGGGCATGCGCGCATGCAAGGCGGGCAAGGGCCACCAGCGGGCGTCGCCGATTTCGAAGGGAGCCTGGGTGATGCGGTGCATGGCGATGCGCGGAATGCCGGGGTATGCGTCAGGGGCGAAAATGTAGTGGAACTCGCGGCGAAGGGCCTGCTCCACGGCTTCCGTCGCGTAGACCGGCATGTCGCGTTGGTGGATGAAGTTGTAGGCGCGGACGTCGTCAAGGCCCGCGACGTGGTCTTTGTGCTCGTGGGTGAACACGACCGCGTCAAGGTCCGTCACCTGTTCGCGAAGCATCTGCTGGCGAAAATCAGGGCCCGCGTCGATGGAGCTGGTTCGCCCGCCCGCCCGAACGACTGCGGAGGTCCGAAGCCTTTGGTCGCGGGGGTCGGATGAGGCACAGACGGCGCACGTGCAGCCGATGACAGGAACGCCTTGGGAGGTGCCCGTGCCCGTAAAGGTGAGTTCAACACGCATGGGACGAAGGTACGCTTGGGGGCAGGAAAATTTGGCCTGAAAGCGCGTACCTTTACCTTTGACTACGGACGTTGAAACCCTGAATTCTCGCGCCTTGGACCCCAATCGCGTCATCCTCTCGGCCAAACAAAAGGCCCTTCGCATCAACCTCAACCAGGACCTCTACGGAACGTTCGCGGAAATCGGCGCCGGCCAAGAAGTCGTGCGGCACTTCTTCCGCGCGGGTGGGGCTTCGGGTACCATCGCCAAGGCCATCTCCGCCTATGACAAAGACTTCTCCGACGCCATCTACGGCAAGGAGGCGAAAGGCCGTTACGTCTGCGAGGCCCGCTTGGTGAAGATGCTGCAACACGAGTACCGTTTGATGACCACGCGGCTTGACCGCAAGGACCATCCGACGAAGCACTTCTTTGCCTTTGCGAATACCGTAGCGACCATCAATTACCACAAGACGATTCAAGGTCACGGGTGGTTCGGTTTGAAGTTTCAAACGGCGCCGGAACGCGAACCGAGTGAGGTCATCTTGCACGCGCGGCTGCATGAGCAGGATGCCCTGTTGCAGCAGCAAACGGTGGGCATCCTTGGGGTGAACTTGATCTACGGGTCGCTGTTCTTGCACAAGCGTCCGAAGGATTTGTTGCAATCGCTGTACGATGAGTTGGACCGGGATCAGGTGGAAATCGACATGATCCAAATGAACGGTCCAGACTTTGAAGGCGTGGACAACCGGTTGTTGAGCTTGCAACTCGTCAAGAACGGAATGACCGACGCGGTGATTTTCAGCCCGGACGGGCGGAATTTGCAAGCGGCTGATGTGCTATACAAGAAAAACATTTTGGCCATCCGCGGCTCCTTCCGACCGGTCACGAAGGTGAACATCGACATGATCGCCAAAGGCTTGCGCAAGTTCAAGCAGGAAAGCAAGGTGGATCCCCAGTCCCTCCAGGTGCTCTTCGAAATCACCTTGAACAACTTGTCATCCGAAGGCGACATCGACGAACAGGACTTCTTGGATCGGGCGGACATTCTGTGCAACATTGGTCAAACCGTGCTCATCTCCAACTACCAGAAGTACTACAAGCTCATCGAGTTCTTCTCTCGGTACACGAAGAAGCGCATGGGCCTCATCCTCGGCGCGGGATCGCTCGTTGAAGTATTCAACGAAAAGTATTACCGCGACCTGAATGGAGGCATCCTCGAATCCTTCGGCATCTTGTTTTCGCGCGACCTGAAGATTTACTTATATCCGTGGAAGGACGAATCTTCGGAAGCGCTTTGGACATCGACCACGACGCCCATCCACCCGCGCCTCAAACCCTTGTACGAGTACCTGCTCTTCAACAAGCGCATCGTGGACCTTGAGGACTACGACCCGGAAATCCTCGACATTTTCAGCCGGACCGCACTGCAGCGGATTCGCGAAGGCGAGGAAGGCTGGGAGGCCATGGTGCCGGACTTTGTGGACCAAATCATCAAGGACAAATGCCTGTTCGGTTACTGCGGTTCCACGCCGCCATCCAAGCCGATGGACAAGGACGAAATTGCGGCGGCGGCGGCGCGGGCCATCGACCACGACACGTCCAACTGAGTTGAGGCGGTAGGTGGTAAAAAAAAGACCGGGCTCATCGCCCGGTCTTTTTTTTTCAAAGAGGTAAGCCTCAGGCCTCCGTCGCGTCGACGAATTGGTCTTCCGTCGGTGCTTCGATGGACTTCACCTTGTTATCAAGGAACACTCGAGTTCCCGTTCCTGCAGGAATGAGGTGTCCCACGATCACGTTCTCCTTCAGGCCATTGAGGTGATCTTGCTTCGCGCTCACTGCAGCTTCGTTCAACACCTTCGTCGTTTCCTGGAAGGATGCGGCGGAGATGAACGACTTCGTCTGCAATGAAGCCCGCGTAATGCCTTGCAGCAATGGGCTAGCCGTTGCCGGCCGTGCATCGTGGAACTCAACGAGTTTTTGGTCGCGGCGCTTCAGTGAGCTGTTGATGTCGCGCATCATGCGCGCGCTAACCAAGCTGCCCTCCCGCAGATCGCTGTCGCCAGGATCGGTGACGAACACCAAGCCAAACATCCGGTCGTTCTCCTTCATGAAGTCCGCCTTCTCCACGAGTTGCTTCTCGAGGAAGCGCGTGTTTCCAGCATCGTCGATGACGACCTTCTTCATCATTTGGCGGACGATGACCTCGAAGTGCTTGTCGTTGATCTTCACCCCTTGGAGTCGGTAGACGTCCTGAATTTCGTTCACGATGTACTCTTGCACCGCCGTTGGCCCCATGATGTCCAAAATGTCGGTCGGCGTAATGGCACCATCGGAGAGCGGCATACCCGCACGGATGAAGTCCCCTTCCTGCACCAGGATGTGCTTGGAGAGCGGCACCAAGTACTTCTTGATGTCCCCCATCCGTGGCGTGACGACGATTTCGCGGTTTCCTCGCTTGATTTTGCCATAGCTCACGATGCCGTCCACTTCTGAAACCACAGCGGGGTTCGACGGGTTCCGAGCTTCGAAGAGCTCAGTCACACGCGGCAGACCCCCGGTGATGTCACCGGACTTACCGGCGACACGCGGAATCTTGCAAAGAATGTCACCGACTTTTGCGGGGTCTCCTTCCTTCGCGGAAAGGTGAGCTCCCACCGGCAACGAGTACGTTTTCAGTACTTCGCCCTTCTTGTTCACGATGAGGACGGCCGGGTTCTTCTTCTTGTCCTTGGTCTCCGTGATGACGATTTCGCGGAAGCCGGTTTGTTCGTCGAGCTCCTCACGGAAGGTCATGCCTTCCTCAATGTGCTCAAACTTGATCGTTCCCGCCTCCTCGTTGACGATGACGTTGTTGTAGGGGTCCCACTTGCAGATGGCCTCGCCCTTGGCGATTTGGTCACCCGGGAACTTCATCAACGTGGAACCGTAAGGCAAGATCGTCGTGGACAACACCACCTCCGTTGTTGGGTCCACCACCTTGAATTCCGCGGAACGCGAAACGACGATGGTCGCCTTCTCGCCCTCCGGCGTAACGCGAATGACCGAACGCAGGTCGTCGATTTCAACCACCCCGTCGTATTTCACCGTCATGGTGTTCTCATCCGAAATCTTCGATGCCGTACCCCCAACGTGGAACGTCCGGAGCGTCAGCTGTGTACCCGGCTCGCCGATGGACTGCGCCGCGATGACACCGACCGCCTCACCCACTTGAACCGTTCGCGCGTTCGCCAAATTCTTGCCGTAGCACTTGATGCAGACGCCCACTTGGGACTCGCACGTCAGTACGGAGCGCACCTCCAATTCATCGATTCCCGCGTCCTCAATGGCTTGGGCAGCGAAGGGAGAGATTTCCTCGCCTTCGGCCACGATGACTTCGCCCGTTTCGGGGTGAATCACATCCGCCAATGGCACGCGGCCATCCACCCGCTCACCGATGCCCTCAACGATTTCGTCGTTGCGACGCAGCGGAGTGGCAATGACGCCACGCAGGGTCAAGCAATCCTCTTCCGTCACGATGACGTCTTGGGCCACGTCGACCAAACGACGGGTCAAGTAACCCGCATCCGCTGTTTTCAAAGCCGTATCCGCCAAACCTTTCCGAGCACCGTGCGTGGAAATGAAGTACTCCAAAATGGAAAGTCCTTCCTTAAAGTTCGACAAAATCGGGTTCTCAATGATGTCTTGACCGCCCGTCGCAGACGACTTCTGCGGCTTGGCCATCAATCCCCGCATGCCGGAAAGCTGGCGGATTTGCTCCTTCGAACCACGAGCGCCCGAGTGCATCATCATGTAAATCGAATTGAAGCCTTGCTTGTCCGTCTCAATCCGGTCCATGAGGATGTTCGTCAACCGCGAGTTCGTGTGCGTCCAGATGTCAATGATCTGGTTGTACCGCTCGTTGTTGGTGATGAGGCCCATGTTGTAGTTTTCCATCACCTCTGCGACTTGCGCATTGGCCTTGGCCACCAACTCGTCCTTTTCCGGTGGGATGATGACGTCGTTCAAGTTGAACGACAATCCTCCCTTGAAGGCCATGTAGAATCCGAGGTTCTTGATGTCATCCAAGAACTGCGCGGCACGGGGTACGTTGGTGCAGTTCAGGACGTGCGAGATGATGCCCCGCAAGGACTTCTTCGTCAGGAGCTCATTGATGTAACCCGCCTCGGCCGGAACGTACTCGTTGAAGAGCACGCGACCGCATGTGGTTTCAACAAGGCTCATTTGACCCGACGCGTCCTTCCAACGGACCTTAATGGCCGCGTGGAGATCGAGCTTGCCCTCTTGGTAAGCGATTTTCACCTCTTCGGGCGAATAGCACACCATGCCCTCCCCTTTCACGGGAACTTCCGGTGTGGACTTGCGCGTTTTCGTGATGTAGTATAGGCCCAACACCATGTCCTGAGACGGGACCGCAATCGGAGCGCCGTTCGCGGGGTTCAAGATGTTGTGCGAAGCGAGCATCAGGAGCTGAGCCTCAAGAATGGCCGCGCTGCCCAACGGCAAGTGAACGGCCATTTGGTCTCCGTCAAAGTCGGCGTTGAATGCCGTGCAAGCCAACGGGTGCAATTGAATCGCCTTGCCTTCGATGAGCTTCGGCTGGAACGCTTGGATGCCCAAACGGTGCAAGGTCGGTGCCCGGTTCAACAACACCGGGTGGCCCTTCATGACATTCTCAAGGATGTCCCAAACAACCGGCTCCTTCGCGTCGACGATCTTCTTCGCCGACTTCACGGTCTTGACGATGCCGCGCTCGATCATCTTGCGGATGATGAACGGCTTGTAAAGCTCGGCTGCCATGTTCTTCGGCAGGCCGCATTCGTGCAATTTCAAATCCGGGCCGACCACGATGACCGAACGAGCGGAGTAGTCCACCCGCTTACCCAAGAGGTTTTGGCGGAAACGGCCTTGCTTGCCCTTCAAGCTGTCGGAGAGGGACTTCAACGGGCGGTTGCTCTCCGTCTTAACGGCAGAGGACTTCCGGCTGTTGTCGAACAAGCTGTCCACCGCCTCCTGCAGCATCCGCTTTTCATTGCGCAGAATGACTTCTGGCGCTTTGATTTCGACCAACCGCTTCAATCGGTTGTTCCGAATGATGACCCGACGGTACAAATCATTCAAATCCGAGGTCGCAAAACGTCCACCATCGAGCGGCACCAACGGGCGCAACTCAGGCGGAATCACCGGAACGACCTTGACGATCATCCATTCAGGCCGGTTCTCAATGCGCTTGTTGGCATCGTTGAACGCTTCAACAACCTGCAATCGCTTGAGTGCCTCCGTCTTCCGCTGTTGTGACGTCTCCTCTTCCGCCTTCATGCGGAGGGAGTCTGAAAGTTCCTCGAGATCGAGGTTTTGGAGCAAATCGTAAAGCGCCTCCGCCCCCATCTTCGCGATGAATTTGTTGGGGTCGGTTTCGTCGAGGTACTGGTTCTCCTTGGGCAGCGTATCGAGGATGTCGAGGTATTCCTCCTCAGTCAAGAAGTCATTGACTTCCAAATCATTGCCCTCGGCACTCTTCGCGATGCCCGGCTGGATGACCACGTAGCGCTCGTAATAGATGATTTGGTCCAACTTCTTCGAAGGAAGGCCCAAGAGGTAACCGATCTTATTCGGCAAGCTCTTGAAGTACCAAATGTGCGCTACCGGAACCACCAATTGGATGTGTCCCATGCGCTCTCGGCGCACTTTCTTTTCCGTCACTTCGACGCCACAGCGGTCGCAAATGATGCCTTTGTAACGGATTCGCTTGTACTTGCCGCAGTGGCATTCAAAGTCCTTGACTGGACCGAAAATGCGCTCGCAGAACAGGCCATCGCGTTCCGGCTTGTACGTCCGGTAGTTGATGGTCTCGGGTTTCAACACCTCGCCGCGCGAATCCTTGAGAATGCTCTCCGGAGACGCCAATGACAGGGTGATGGTATTGAAGTCGCTCGAAAGCTGCTGGGGTTGCTTTTGTTGAAACATGGAAATGCTTTGCTGCGAAGGGGTCATTCAAACGTAACGGTCAAGCCCAAGCCACGGAGTTCGTGCAACAAAACGTTGAACGATTCCGGAATGCCAGGCGTCGGCATCGGGTCGCCTTTGACGATGGCCTCGTAGGCTCGAGCCCGGCCCATGACGTCGTCGGACTTGACGGTCAGGATTTCTTGGAGGATGTTGGCGGCACCGAACGCTTCGAGCGCCCAAACCTCCATTTCCCCGAAACGCTGGCCACCAAACTGTGCCTTACCACCGAGCGGTTGCTGGGTGATGAGTGAGTACGGACCGATGGAACGCGCGTGCATCTTGTCGTCCACCATGTGGCTCAGCTTGATCATGTAAATGACCCCAACTGTTGCCGGTTGGTCGAACCGCTCGCCCGTGCCCCCGTCGTACAGGTAGGTCACGCCGCACTCGGGCACGCCCGCTTCGTTCGTGATTTCGGTGATTTGCTCGAGGGTTGCGCCATCGAAAATCGGCGTAGCATAGGTGCGGCCCAGATTTTGGCCAGCCCAACCCAATACCGTCTCGTAAATCTGACCCAAGTTCATCCGAGAAGGAACGCCTAGCGGGTTCAACACGATGTCCACTGGTGTCCCGTCTTCGAGGAACGGCATGTCCTCTGCGCGGACGATTCGGGCCACGATGCCCTTGTTTCCGTGGCGACCGGCCATCTTATCACCGACCTTGAGCTTGCGCTTTTTCGCAACGTAAACTTTCGCCAGCTTGATGATTCCGCTTGGGAGTTCATCCCCCACCGTTACTTGGAATTTCTTGCGCTTGTAGGCCCCGAGCAGGTCGTTGTACTTCAGGTGGAAGTTGTGGACCAAGCGGCGGACCAACGCATTCGTTTCATCATCGCGCACCCACCCATCGCTGTTGATGGTCAGGTAATCCAAACTTCCCAAGATGCGTTGCGTGAACTTCACGCCCTTCTTGACCTGTTCCTCCTTGTAGTAGTTGTTGACGCCCTGAGAAACCTTGCCGCCAACGAGCTTCATGAGCTTGTCGACCAAGATCTTCTTCAAGTCATTGGCTTCTCCATCGAATTCCTTGTCGATTTTTTCAAGGATGGCTTTGTCTGCAGCCTTCGACTTGCGGTCCTTGATGGCACGCGAGAACAACTTCTTGTCAATGACGACACCTTGTCCGGACGGGGGCATTTTAAGGGACGCGTCCTTCACGTCTCCCGCCTTATCACCGAAGATGGCGCGAAGCAACTTTTCTTCGGGACTCGGGTCGGATTCGCCCTTGGGCGTGATCTTGCCGATGAGGATATCGCCCTCTTTCACCTCCGCTCCGATGCGGATCAAACCGTGTTCGTCGAGGTCTTTCGTCGCTTCTTCCGAAACGTTTGGAATGTCGCTGGTCAATTCCTCCACTCCGCGCTTCGTATCCCGTACTTCGAGCACGTATTCATCGATGTGAAGCGACGTAAAGACGTCCTCTCGAACTACGCGCTCAGAAATCACGATGGCATCCTCGAAGTTGAAGCCTTTCCATGGCATGAAGGCGACCTTCATGTTTTGACCAAGAGCCAATTCACCGTTGTCGGTGCTGTAGCCTTCGACCAGGATTTGGCCGGCGCTGACTTTTTGGCCCTTCGTGACCAAGGGACGCAAATTCGCACAGGTCCCTTGGTTCGTGCGCATGAATTTCGTCACGGGATACACCACGGTATCGTCTTCAAACGACACCAAGCGATCCGACTCGTCCATGTCATATTGGATGTGGATCTCATCCGAATCCACATACGTCACCACCCCGTCGCCCTCGGCGCGGAGCAAGACCCTCGAATCCTCAGCAACGCCTTTCTCAATGCCCGTGCCGACGATCGGCGCATCGGGGCGCATCAATGGCACGGCCTGGCGCATCATGTTCGACCCCATCAGGGCGCGGTTGGCGTCATCGTGCTCAAGGAACGGAATGAGGGATGCAGCGATGGACGCGATTTGGTTCGGAGCCACGTCCATGTAATTCAGCTGATCCGGCGCCACCTGCGGGAAATCCCCTTCCATACGGGCCTTCACAATCGGATTCAAGAACGTGCCTTCCTTTGAAACCGGCGCATTCGCCTGAGCAATCAAGTGCGTATCCTCCTCCTCGGCGCTCAAGTAGATGATGTCACCGGGATCCGTTGAAACCTTCCCTTCCGACACTTTGCGGTAGGGCGTCTCGATGAAGCCAAGCCGGTTCACCTTCGCATAGACACAAAGTGAACTGATCAAACCAATGTTCGGGCCCTCTGGAGTCTCAATGGTGCACAAACGACCGTAGTGCGTGTAGTGAACGTCACGAACCTCAAAACCTGCGCGTTCACGCGAAAGTCCCCCCGGTCCGAGGGCTGAAATCCGACGCTTGTGCGTGACCTCGCTCAACGGGTTGGTTTGGTCCATGAATTGCGACAGCTGGTTCGTTCCGAAAAAGCTGTTGATCACGGAGCTCAAGGTCTTGGCATTGATCAAATCCGTCGGTGTGAAGACCTCGTTGTCCCGCACATTCATGCGCTCACGAATGGTCCGCGCCATCCGAGCCAAACCGACACCAAACTGGTTGTAAAGCTGCTCACCGACCGTGCGAATCCGACGGTTCGACAAGTGGTCAATGTCGTCCACGTCAGCATTCGAATTCACCAAGTCCAACAAGTACTTGATGATCTTCAAGATGTCGGCCGTGGTCAGGGTCCGGTCCTGAACATCGTCCTCAATGCCCAACTTGCGGTTGATCCGGAAACGACCAACCTCACCCAAATCGTAGCGCTGTTCCGAGAAGAAGAGTTTATCAATCACCCCACGAGCCGTTTCCAAATCGGGTGGCTCCGCATTCCGCAATTGCTTGTAGATGTACTCCACCGCATCCTTCTCCGAATTGGAACTGTCCTTCTGGAGGGTGTTGTAGATGATGGCGTAATCCGCTTGATTGATGTCCTCTTTGTGCAGGATGATGCTCTTCGCACCGGATTCCAAAATCAAATCAACGTGCTCTTTCTCAAGCTCCGTTTCACGATCAAGGATGACCTCGTTCCGCTCAATGCTCACCACTTCTCCAGTATCCTCATCCACGAAGTCTTCAACCCAAGTGCGCAACACCCGAGCGGCCAAACGGCGACCGATGACGCGCTTGAGGCCTGCCTTGCTGACCTTCACCTCATCCGCCAAATCAAAGATGTCGAGGATGTCGCGGTCAGTCTCGTAACCGATGGCACGCAACAGCGTGGTCACGGGCAACTTTTTCTTCCGGTCGATGTAAGCGTACATGACGCTGTTGATGTCCGTTGCGAATTCAATCCACGAGCCCTTGAACGGAATGATCCGCGCACTGTAGAGCTTCGTGCCGTTCGCGTGGCGGCTCTGTCCAAAGAACACACCCGGCGAGCGGTGCAACTGATTCACAATGACGCGCTCAGCACCGTTGACTACAAAGGAACCCTGAGGTGTCATGTAAGGGATCGTACCAAGGTACACATCCTGGACAATGGTCTCGAAATCCTCGTGCTCCGGATCGGTGCAGTACAACTTGAGCTTTGCCTTCAATGGCACGCTGTAAGTCAATCCCCGCTCTATGCATTCTTGGATGCTGTAGCGCGGGGGATCGACGAAGTAATCGAGGAATTCCAACACGAATTGGTTGCGCGTGTCAGAAATGGGGAAGTTCTCGCTGAACACCTTAAACAATCCTTCCTTCTCACGATTCTCCGGGTTGGTTTCCAACTGGAAGAACTCTTGGAAGGAACGCAATTGGATGTCCAAGAAATCTGGACGATCGGCAGGCAGTTCAACGGACGTGAAGCTAAAGCGCTCCGGCTTTGGGGTTTTCACCAAGGTCATGGTGCGATGCAATCAAGGATGAGAACAGACGGCGGTGGTGATGCAGGTTCAGACAAGGCAAAAGAGGTCCAGGCGGGGACCTGCGCCCCACCTGGACCTTCGAAAAGGATCAGTCGTTGTGCTTACTTGAGCTCAACTTCTGCACCGGCTTCTTCGAGTTGCGATTTCAAGGCTTCAGCCTCGTCCTTGGTCACACCCTCCTTAATCGGAGCAGGTGCACCATCGACGATTTCCTTAGCCTCTTTCAACCCGAGACCGGTCAATTCTTTCACTGCCTTCACAACCGCGAGTTTCGCGCTTCCAGCAGACTTCAGAATCACATCGAATTCGGTCTTCTCCTCAGCAGCTGCGGCGTCTCCACCTGCTCCTGGGCCAGCGACCGCCACTGCAGCAGCAGCAGGCTCGATGCCGTATTCGTCTTTCAAAATCGCAGCCAGCTCGTTAACCTCCTTGACGGTCAAGTTTACCAGCTCTTCGGCCATTGCTTTCAAATCAGCCATAGTTCGTGTTTTTGAGTTGTTCGTTTAATGTTGGATTGCGATTAAGCACCCCGCTCTTCGAGGGCCTTAACCAAACCAGAAATCGTATGACCACCGGATTGCAACGCACCGAGGACGTTCTTCGCAGGCGATTGCAACAATGCAACGACGTCTGCGATGACCTCTTCTTTCGACTTGATGGAAGAAAGGGCGTCAATTTGGTTGTCACCGATAAAGCAAGCTGAGTCGACGTATGCCGCTTTCAACTTAGGCAATTCAGACTTCTTCCGAAGCTCCTTGATCACTTTAGCAGGCAGGTTGCCCACCTCAGAGGTCATGAGAACGGTTTGGCCTTTCAGGGTCTCGTACAACTCACTGAAGTCTTTGTCTTCAATGCGCTCCATGGCCTGACGGAGGAGGGTGTTTTTCACCACACGCACCGTAATGCCCTTGCTGTAGCACTCGCGTCGGAAATTGGAAGTCTGCGCAGAGTTCATGCCGGACGCATCCGCCAAGTACACCACGTTACGCTCCGCCAAGACCTGCGAGAGTTCTTCGATCAGGAGATTTTTATCTGCTCGAGTCATGTTTTCTCAGGTTAGGCAATCAAGCGATTGCAGATTTCAAGTCCACCCGAATACCGGGTCCCATGGTCGAGCTCAAAAAGATGCTCATGACATAGGTTCCCTTTGCAGCTGCCGGCTTTAACCGCATCAAAGTTGACAACAGCTCGTGCGCATTCTCCTCAATTTTGCTCGCCTCGAAAGAAGCTTTGCCCACTGAGGCATGCACGATGCCGTATTTGTCCACCTTAAAGTCGATTTTACCGGACTTCACTTCGTTCACAGCCTTGCCAACTTCCATGGTCACGGTTCCCGATTTGGGATTTGGCATGAGGCCACGTGGCCCGAGAATTCGGCCCAACGCACCTACTTTGCCCATGACCTGGGGGGTGGTAATGATTACATCCACGTCGGTCCAACCCTCCTTGATCTTCGTCACGTACTCGTCGAGTCCCACGTAATCTGCACCGGCGTCTTTAGCCTCCTGCTCTTTGTCAGGATTGCACAACACCAGCACGCGGACATCCTTGCCCGTTCCGTGAGGAAGGGAAACGACGCCACGAACCATTTGGTTCGCTTTGCGCGGGTCCACGCCGAGGCGCACAGCCAGATCCACAGAAGCGTCGAACTTCGTGCGCGAAAACTCCTTCACGAGGGAAGCAGCCTCCGACAGCGAATACGCCTTGTCAGCGTCGAACTTCTCGGCAATGGCCTTTTGGTTCTTAGTTAATCGTCCCATTTTGCGCGTTTTATGACGTTAGAAGGGTCGTTCACCTTCGACAACGATGCCCATGCTTCGCGCCGTTCCTGCTACCATCCGCATAGCGGAGTCCACAGAAAAACAGTTCAAATCGGCCATCTTGTCTTCTGCAATGGTGCGGATCACATCCCAGTTCACTTTCGCAACTTTCTTCCGGTTCGGCTCACTTGAACCGCCTTTTAATTTGGCGGCTTCCATGAGTTGAACAGCGGCAGGAGCTGTGCGAATGACAAAGTCAAACGACTTGTCGTTGTAAACCGTGATGATCACGGGGCAAACCTTCCCAGCTTTATCTTGAGTTCGAGCATTGAATTGCTTACAGAACTCCATGATGTTCACGCCCTTCGCACCGAGAGCCGGTCCTACAGGGGGTGATGGGTTGGCAGCACCACCGCGAATTTGCAGTTTGATGAGTGCAGCTACTTCTTTAGCCATTATTCATGTATATATTGAACAGTCCTCGACACGCGCAAAGGGAAGCATTAAAGGGACATTGCGACCGCCAAGGCTGTCTGTTCCATGTTATTCTTTTTCCACCTGGAGGTAGCCCAATTCGACCGGAGTCTTCCGACCGAAAATTTTGACCATCACCTTCAGTTTCTTCTTGTCTTCGTTTACCTCTTCAATGTTGCCAGTGAAGCCGTTGAACGGACCATCGGTCACTTTCACCGCTTCACCCACCTTGAACGGGATGCTGATTTCCTCCTCTGCATCTACCAAATCATCGATCACACCGAGGATGCGGTTCATCTCGTTCTGCCGAACCGGCAGCGGCTCGCCACGCTTCTCAGCTCCAAGAAAACCGATCACCCCGGTCACATTCCGGATGAGGTGAGGCACCTCGCCTACCAAAGCCGCCTCAACGTAGATGTAGCCCGGAAACATGTTGGTTTCCTTGCTGACCTTCTTCCCGTTGCGGATTTGGAAGACCTTTTGAACGGGGATCAAGATTTGGCCTACATAGTGCTGCAACCCCTCGGCTGCGATGACGGCCTCAATGGTCTCGCGAATTTTCTTCTCTTGACCACTGATGGCACGCACCACGTACCATTTCTTTTCGATATCACTCATCGTTGAAGACACGAATCAGAAGAGCTTGTAAATCAACCCCACCAAACCGCTCCAAATGCTGTCGTCGCTATTCACACCAAAGACCCAGTCCATGATGAACACCACCGCAGCGATGATGATTGAAGCAACAAACACGAGCACCGATGAACCTTGCAGCTCACGCCACGTCGGCCAGGTCACTTTCGTAACCAACTCCTCGTAGGAGTCTTTGAAGTATTGGGTGATTTGAGACATCTCGTATCTGATTTTAGCACGGGCGGCAGGACTCGAACCTGCAACCAATGGTTTTGGAGACCACTACTCTACCAATTGAGCTACGCCCGTAGATGAGGAAGAAGGCGACCCCGTCGGAGGCGCCTTCTTCCGTGAAATTCATCGAAAGCCTGGGATTAGGCAATCACCTCGGTGACCTGGCCAGCACCCACCGTACGACCACCCTCACGGATAGCGAAACGGAGGCCTTTGTCCATAGCAACCGGGCTGATCAACTTCACGTTGATCGTGACGTTATCACCAGGCATGACCATTTCGCGGCCTTCCTCCAATGAAATCTCGCCGGTCACGTCCGTCGTGCGGAAGTAGAACTGAGGGCGGTACTTGTTGTGGAATGGCGTGTGACGGCCACCTTCTTCTTTCTTCAAGATGTAGACCTCTGCTTTGAAGTCCGTGTGAGGCGTGATGCTGTTCGGCTTCGCGATCACCATGCCACGACGGATGTCCTTCTTGTCGATGCCACGGAGCAACAAGCCAACGTTGTCACCTGCTTCACCGCGGTCGAGGATCTTGCGGAACATCTCCACACCCGTGATGGTCGACTTCATCTTCTCCTCTTGCATACCGAGGATATCAACTTCGTCACCCGTGTTGATGACACCCGTCTCGATGCGGCCAGTTGCCACCGTGCCACGACCCGTGATCGTGAACACGTCCTCCACAGACATCAAGAAAGGCTTCTCATTGTCACGGGGTGGAATCTCAATCCAAGAATCAACAGCCTCCATCAATTGCATGACCGTCTCAACCCACTTCGGCTCTCCGTTCAACGCACCAAGTGCCGAACCTTGAACCACAGGACCGTTGTCACCGTCGTACTCGTAGAAGCTCAACAAATCACGGATTTCCATCTCAACGAGCTCGAGCAATTCGGCGTCGTCGACCATGTCAACCTTGTTCATGAAGACCACGATGCGCGGAATGCCCACCTGACGTCCGAGCAGGATGTGCTCGCGCGTTTGTGGCATGGGACCATCCGTTGCTGCGACCACGAGGATCGCGCCGTCCATTTGGGCAGCACCCGTGACCATGTTCTTCACGTAGTCAGCGTGGCCTGGGCAGTCAACGTGCGCGTAGTGGCGAGCCGCAGTTTGGTACTCGACGTGTGACGAGTTGATCGTGATCCCGCGCTCCTTTTCTTCAGGGGCGTTGTCGATTTGGTCGAACGAACGGGATTCGCTGAAACCAGCGTCTGCCATTACTTTCGTGATTGCCGCGGTAAGGGTGGTCTTCCCGTGGTCGACGTGACCAATGGTACCAATGTTCACGTGCGGCTTGGACCGGTCAAACGTTTCTTTAGCCATAGCCTAGCTGTTTTGATTAACTGTGTGATTACACTTTGAATGAGACAAGAGCCAATGACGGGAATTGAACCCGTGACCTCATCCTTACCAAGGATGCGCTCTACCCCTGAGCTACATCGGCTTTAAACAAACCCCGGAGGGTGGAGCGGAAGACGAGATTCGAACTCGCGACATTCAGCTTGGAAGGCTGATGCTCTACCAACTGAGCTACTTCCGCATGATCGACCGCGTTCGATCGATGGTGGTGGGGGTAATAGGATTCGAACCTATTCAGTCGTAGACAACAGATTTACAGTCTGCCCCGGCTCTCCAACTCCGGCGTACCCCCGATGGTACTTTTTGTATCCTGGTGGAGCCGATGGAGGGATTCGAACCCCCGACCCGCTGATTACAAATCAGCTGCTCTGGCCAACTGAGCTACACCGGCATACGTTTCAAAGAACTGCGACAAAAAAAGCCGCCCTGTTTTCAGGACGGCAAATGTAGTCAACAATCTTCTCAGACCAAACGCTCGGCACCATTTTTATCGAAAAAAATTGAGGGTGCCGAGCGATGGTGTGAGTCGCTGCTTAGGCGATGTGCTTTCGGGACTTCTTCAATTGCCTGCGCAGGGCTTCGACGGTCTCGTCACAGGCCGCCTCAAAACTGGGCGCTTGACGTTTCGCAAAGAGGTCCGCTCCTGGAATATGAAGCTTGATTTCCGTGACCTTGTTTCCCTTCTCGGCGTCCTTCTCTAATCGAAGAAACACTTCTCCTGAAATCAGGTGATCGTGGAAAGTATTCAACTTCTCCAACTTGCTTTGGATGAAATCAAGTAGACGTTGGTCCGCGTCAAAATGAATGGAGTGAATCTGTACCTGCATGGCACGTGCGTTTTAATCACCCTCCCTCGAACGTTTGTCCAAAGGGCTGGCTTGGTGAAACTCTTTCAACCGTGCAAGCGAATGGTGCGTATAAACCTGGGTTGAATTGAGCGAGGAATGACCCAACAAGTCCTTCACCGCCGTCAACTCCGCCCCCCGGTTTAACAGGTGGGTAGCAAACGTATGACGCAATACGTGCGGACTGCATTGCTGCAGGGTGCTCACTTCCTTAAGGTAGTGATTGACTCTTCGGTATACAAACGATGGATACATCGAGCGTCCAGCGTCTGAAATGAAAAGCCATTCCACATCATATGGCCGAGTGTTCAAATGGTCTTGGATGCTGTTCAACGTTTCAGGCAATAACGGAACCCTTCGCTCTTTGGCTCCTTTACCCCAAACGCGCAATTCTTGTCGATTCGCATCCACATCGACAACTTTTAACGCAATCAACTCGCTGAGGCGCACACCCGTTTCATACAGCAGCGCCATCATACTGCGATCGCGCCTCCCCTTCCAATCCGAACCGAACACCTCCTCATCGAATAAATCCCTCATAGCGTGCTCCGGCACAACGCGCGGAAGTCGCTTTTCCAATTTAGGTAAGGACACCGATTCGGCGGGATCATGGCTCATCTCACCCGTGCGCTTCGCAAAGCGGACAAAGGTGCGGTAGGCAGAGACTTTCCTATGTATCGTACGCGGAGCTTTCCCCTCCCGCATCATCTCAACTACCCAAGTCCGGAGCCACTCCGACTTCACGTTGTGTAAGTCCGAAACCTCAAAACGGTGCTCCAGAAAACGAACGAATTGGTTCAAATCAGAACGGTAGCACCGCAACGTATGAACAGATCCTCGCTTCTCCTTCTGGAGAAAAGCGAGGAATTCGGCGATATGTTGGTTCGTAGTTGGCAAAATGAAAAAAGGGCGAAAGTCGTTTGACAATTTCGCCCTTTTTTCACAAGAAAACAAACCTTTTTTACTCGTTCTTCAAGTTCAGCCCATTCTTGTATACCGCCTTCTTCATGGCTTCACGCCGAACCACGCTCGGCTTAACGAATTCCCGACGACTGCGCAACTCACGCATCTTCTTCGTGCGGTCGAATTTCTTCTTGAATCGCTTCAGCGAGCGTTCGATGTTGTCGCCTTCTTTTACTTGAATCGAGAGCATGGTCTTCTAATTGGGGTGCGAAGATAAGCTAGACAGCTTGACTGACCAAAAACCACGATGAAAAATCACGCTTTGAGCAATTCCCTGCTGATGACGAGTTTTTGGATCTCACTGGTGCCTTCTCCGATGGTGCACAACTTCGAATCCCGGTAGTACTTCTCTGCTGGATAGTCCTTCGTGTAACCATATCCCCCGAGCACCTGCACGGCATCGGTGGCCACCCGAACGGCCACCTCACTGGCCTCGTATTTTGCCATGGCGCTCTCCTTCGTCACAGGCAATCCCCTCTCTTTCAAGTCACACGCTTGATCGATGAGCAGTTCTGCTGCTTCAATTTGGACGCGCATGTCCGCCAATTTGAAGGCAATTGCTTGAAAATTGGAAATGGGCTGACCAAATTGTTCGCGCTCTTTGGAATAGGCCAAAGCCGTGTCAAATGCCCCCTTCGCAATGCCCAACGCCAACGAAGCGATGCTGATGCGCCCACCGTCCAGGATTTTCATGGCTTGAATGAAGCCATCCCCCACCTCGCCCAATACCTGATCGTCGGGAACAAAGCACGACGAGAAGATCATCTCCGCCGTTTCGCTTGCGCGCATCCCGAGCTTGTTTTCCTTTTTGCCACCCGAAAAACCCGGAGCACCGCGTTCAACTACGAAAGCCGTGATGCCGCGGCTGTCCAACAATTCACCTGTACGAGCGAGCACTACCGCCACGTTTGCTGACAAGCCGTGCGTGATCCAGTTTTTTGCGCCATTCAACACCCACCCGCCTCGAGCATCATCACGAGTCGCCACACATTGCATGCGCATGGCATCGGACCCGGTGTTGGCTTCAGTCAACCCCCAAGCTCCAATGTGCTCACCTGAGGCCAACCGAGGAAGCCAACGCTGCTTTTGTTGCTCGGTGCCAAACATGAAAATGTGATTGGTGCACAAGCTGTTGTGCGCAGCCATGGACAAGCCGATGGAACCACAAACGCGCGCCAACTCCTGGATGGCCACTTTGTACTCGAAGTAACCCAAACCCGCGCCTCCATACTGTTCGGGGACGAGCATGCCCATTAACCCCATTTGGCCCATTTCCTCGAACAATGCGCGAGGGAACTCTTGGGACTCGTCCCACACCATCCGGTTCGGCAAAATGGATTGTTGTGCAAACGCACTTACAGATTGAAGAATGAGCTGTTGCTGCTCGGTCGGTCGAAAATTCATGACGTAAAGGCTCGGGTGATCATTGCACTATACCTTCAGTAAAGGTCGGGTGAATTCGGCTCCCGAAGCAAGTTGGTCTCGGCCGAAAAGAAAAGTCAATTCCACCAAAAAAGACCAGGCGACCACCTCGGCCTGAGCTAGCTGCACCAATTTTCGACAAGCGGCAGCCGTCCCACCCGTGGCCAATACGTCATCGTGTACCAAAACGCGTTGACCCGGCTGCAAGGCATCCTGCTGGAGCTCAATGACTGCCTCACCGTATTCAAGCGCATAGGCCTGACGGTACACCGGACCGGGCAGCTTGCCTTGTTTGCGAACCAGCACAAAGGGCACCTCAAGCGCAATAGCGAGCGGCAGTCCCATCAGGAACCCTCGACTCTCTACCCCGGCGACGGCATCCACCCCCCAAGAGCGGGCTTCTGCAGCCAACCCCTTCACCACATGCTGGCAAAGAATCGGGTCGGCCCAAACCCTGGACAAATCCTTGAATACCACCCCTGGCTTGGGGAAATCCGGGACATCCCGAACTGCCTGTTTGAACCGCTGAACTGTGCCGTCATCCATGGCTCCAAGATACGTCGTACCGGATGGATCAGTCGACGCAGGTGCAGCACCGCAAATACGGTTTCCACTTGGAGAATAAACTGTCGCCAATCGGCGGGTGACTTGCCAAGTCGTCTAGCCGATGGATCGGATGTGCGCTGCGATAGCGCTCAATGGACCGCGCACCTTGCACGCCAATGTAAGGATGGCGTCGCAAGGAGGCCCATGAAGCCGTATCAGCGCAGAGGCGATGAACCCTTGTGGCGTCCACTTCCACGCGCTTCGACACCACGGCGAAAGCCAGGGAGTCCACCCCATACACTTCGCTCAATTGTGCGACTTCGAAAAAACCGCCCAGCGCGGAGCGAAATCGAATAATGCGCCCAGCGAGCACCGGCCCAATGAACGGCAACGCATCCAGAACAGCCGAATCCGCAGCATTCAACTCAACGGGGTCAGCACGCTTCACTGGCCGCGATGCCGAAGCCGCTCTGGGCTGCAAAGGTCGTTGCCTAAACGGCCGACCTTGCGGGGGAACCGCATCGAGAAACGCCATCAAATTCGACACACGCCAATCCGGTTCCTCGAGCGGAACGGATTCGTTTGCCAACGACCACACCCACGCAATTCCCCACGAAATCAGGACCAACAACAATCCACCTCGCCCCACCATTCTCCTCATGTCCGTCCACCTTTTGATGTTTAACCAAAGCGTTGGATTTCACCGGAACGAATTCGACGGAAATAATCCTGCAAATCCGCGCGCACCTCAGATGCCAAGAAATACAACCCCAACACGTTCGGGAAACACATGGCAAAAATCATGGCATCCCCAAAATCGAATACGCTGCTCGCTGAAATGGCACTGCCAACCACCACGAACAAGCAAAAGATCACTTTATACGACACGTCTGAAGCGCGGGACTCTCCGAACAAGAAAGTCCACGCCTTCAACCCATAGTAGCTCCAGCTGATCATCGTGGAAAGCGCAAACAAAATGACCGCCACGGACAACACAACGGGAAACCAGCTCATGGTCTGCTCAAACGCACTCGAAGTCAGTTCGATGGCTTGCAGTTCCTTCGCTTGAGCGGCCAACATCGCGGCTTCTTGGCCGATGGAGCCGTAGCCAGATATCACAATCACCAAAGACGTCATGGTGCAAATGACCACGGTATCGATGAACGGCTCCAACAGCGCCACCAGGCCTTCTGATATCGGCTCGTCCGTCTTCGCTGCACTGTGAGCGATGGAGGCCGAACCGATCCCCGCCTCATTTGAAAAAGCAGCGCGTTGGAATCCCACAATGAGCACCCCAATCAATCCTCCGTAAGCGGCGTCCGATGAGAATGCACTTTCGAAAATGGTAGCAATCGCGCCAGGAACAGCTCCGAGATTGCCAAAAATGACCACCAGCGCTCCGGCGACATAAATGCCCACCATCAACGGCACCACCTTATCGGTCACGCGCGCGATGCTCCGAATCCCCCCGATGATGATGAGCCCCACCACCACGGCCATGACCGCGCCGAACATCCAACCCTGCCCTGCGAGGAAGGAGGCTTCCCCCCCCGTGACCTCAATCAACTGCTGCGTCGCTTGATTGATTTGGACCATGTTGCCGCCACCGAAGGACCCCCCGATGCACGCCACCGCAAAAATGATGGCCAACACCTTACCCAAGCCGGCCTTTCCTTGCTTCTTCAATCCATCCCGCAGGTAATACATCGGTCCGCCTGAAACGCTCCCGTCCGGATTCTGGCGGCGGTATTTCGTTCCCAACGTGCACTCGACGAACTTCGAACTCATGCCCAACAAGCCGGCCAGGATCATCCAAAACGTAGCACCGGGACCTCCCAATGAAACCGCAAACGCGACGCCGGCAATGTTGCCAACCCCGACCGTCCCACTGAGTGCAGCCGTCAACGCTTGAAAATGGCTCACTTCGCCAGCGTGGGCGGGGTTGTCGTACTTGCCGCGCACCACCTCAATCGTATGTCGAATGGCGCGAATGTTCACGAACCGGAAATAAACCGTAAAGATCAACGCGCCGAGCAACAACCAAATCAACACGAAGGGAACGCTCCGCCCACCTGGCAACGTGAGCTCGAAGAAAATGACCTTCATGATCGCGCCCGTAATGGGCTCCATGACGGAATTGATGCGGTCGTCGAAGGTGAGCTCAGCTTGTTGGGCGCGAGCGGGGACCTGCATCAAAGCGAAGAACAACGTTGAAATTGCTGCGATTAAACGTGGCATGGTGTTGATTTTCAAGGATTCTTTGGCTCCGAAACGCCCCCTCCCTCCTCGAGGAAGGGTCATTTTTAGAACACGAATCCCCGAATATACAACGAGGCTCGAATGTGACCCGCCTCACGCGTGCACCACTTTATCAACGAGGAACAGGAATTTGTGGGCGGGGGAGTCAGTACGCTGGTGGGGTGACTCCAAGTACGCGGTTGAGCTTGTTGATTTGGTCCACATTGCCCAGGACAAACAACTTGCACGCATCATCCAACGGCGTCTCCGGACCTGGGTTGATGACGTACTCCCCCGAGGCCCGTTTCAAGCCGATGACGTTGACTCCGATGCGGTTGCGGGCGTCCAATTCTCCAAGGGTCGGCACCTTGATCCGGGCTGGCAATCGGCCCACCGGGACTTCCTCCAAATTCACTGCGTCCGCACCTTGAATGCGGATGTGATCCATGAATTCCATCACGTCTGGGATGGCGACCAGGGTTGCCATGTGCGCGCCACCCACGCGGTCGGGCATGATCACGTTCCGCGCTCCAGCAACCCGCAATTTCTTCACGGCATTGCGATCGGACGCGCGGGAAATGATGAGCAAATCCGGATGCTGCTCCCGCGCTGCGAGGACGACGTACAGGTTTTGGGCGTCGTCGGGAAGGGTGGTCAACAGGGCGCGGGCGCGGGCGATGCCCGCTGCGATCAAATGCTCATCGCGGGTGGCGTCTCCATGGATGACCAAGCAGCCTTCCGCCTTGAGTCGGTTCGCTTTTTCCGCGTCGTTTTCGATGATGACCACTTTATGGTGGTGCTCGAGCAGCTCTTCAATGGCCTTCTCGCCCACCCGGCCGGCTCCGCAAATGATGACGTGATTCTCCATTCGTTGAAGGGTTCGGTGAAATCGCAGGGTTCGGATTTGGTCTCGGTACTCGCCGTTGAAAAAGTAATTCGACAAGACCGTAATCGAATACGCAACGGTGCCCAAGTTCGCGAAAATCAGCAGGCTCGTGAACGCACGCCCCAGGGGAGACAGGGGCCGGATCTCGCCGAATCCCACCGTCGACACGGTGATGACCGTCATGTAAACCGCATCGCTCAAGGAATACCCTTCGATGCTCATGAACCCCAATACCCCGACCACCAACGCCGCCAAGATCAACGAAGCGGCAATGACCACGTGGGTGGACAGCCGAACATTGAAAAAGACGTCGGTGATGCGTCGCATGGGTTACAATCCGCGTTCTTGACAAATTTCGCGCATCTCAGCATGCAATGCCAACGCAGCTGCACGCGCCGCCTCGGCGAAATCGGCACGACTGGACGCGTACAAGATGCCCCGCGACGAATTGACCAGCAAGCCGCAGTCGGCATTCCAACCCGCCTCAGCAACCTCCCGAACGGTTCCGCCTTGCGCCCCAACGCCAGGAACCAAGAAAAAGTGTTCCGGTGCGAGGGAACGCACGTGCCGCAGGCCTTCCGGGCGAGTGGCCCCAACGACGTACATCAAGTTGTCCGATGTTCCCCACGATTGGGACGTGACCACCACGTGCTCATGGAGCGGCGGTTCGCCGTGAAACTCAAAATCGTCCGCGCTCGGATTCGACGTCAGGGCCAACAGGACCGTCCAGCGATCCTCGAACGCCGTGAAAGGGGTCACCGAATCGGCCCCCATGTAAGGAGCCACAGTGACGCCCCCTGCGTTCAACGAATCGAAGAAGGCGCGGGCGTAGCACGTTGCGGTGGAACCGATGTCCCCGCGCTTCGCATCTGCGATGACCAAACAGCCTTCCGGTGCAGCCGCCACAATGCGTTCCAACGCCGCCCATCCCGCGCTGCCGTACTGCTCGAAGAATGCGAGATTGGGCTTGAATGCCACGGCGTGGTCGGCGGTGGCGCGCATGACCTCGAGGCAAAAGCGTTCCATGCCATCGACCGTGGGCTCAATGCCTTCGGGCATGCGTTCAGGAACCGGGTCCAAGCCCACGCACAAGAAGGACTGCTTCGAACGGATGGCTTGAACAAGTCGGGATTTGGGAGTGGCGTTAAGCATGTTTCAGCAATTCGGTTTGTTCTGCGAGGTGCAAGGCGTCGAGCAAGGGGTCCAGCTCTCCGCCCAAAATGGCCGGCAGCGCATGGAGGGTCAGCCCGATGCGGTGATCGGTCACCCGACCTTGCGGAAAGTTGTAGGTGCGGATTTTGGCAGAGCGGTCGCCCGTGGAAACGAGGGACTTGCGTTCTGCGGCTTGTGCGCTTCTTTGGCGGTCGCGCTCGGCTTCGAACAGGCGCGTTCGCAGAACTTCGAGGGCGTGATCGTAATTCGCGTGCTGGGAGCGACCGTCTTGGCATTCCACCACGATCCCGGATGGCAGGTGCGTGAGGCGAACGGCTGATTCGGTTTTGTTCACGTGCTGCCCGCCTGCCCCACTTGCCCGGAAGGTGTCGCGTCGGACATCGGCCAAATTCAACTCGACATCCACCTCCTCGGCCACGGGCAAAATCGCCACCGTGGCCGCGCTCGTGTGGACGCGTCCTTGCGATTCCGTTTCGGGCACGCGCTGCACGCGGTGCACGCCACTTTCGAACTTCAATCGGCCATACACTCCGTCGCCGTCCAAGCGGGCCACCACCTCCTTGAATCCCCCCACCGTGCCTTCCTGTGCAGAAATGAACTCCAACCGCCAACCCTGTTGCTCCGCATACCGCACGTACATGCGGTAGATCTCACCGGCGAAGAGCGCTGCCTCATCTCCGCCGGTCCCCGCTCGCACCTCGAGCATGGCCGAACGGTCATCCGCTGCATCCCGCGGCAACAACATGATGCGCCCCGCATCAAAGCTCGCCCGCAACTGCTCTTCCAACACCGGCAATTCTTCGCGGGCCAACTCCCTGTAGTCGGCGTCTCCTCCTTTCAGCCATTCTTGAGCTTGGGTCAGGTCCTCGTGGAGGCGTCGCATTCCATCCGCGTGAAGAACGATGGGCTCCAAGCGGCGGTATTCCCTCATCAAGTCCCGGTAGCGGGTTTGGTCCGCGATGACATCCGGATCCCCGACGGATTTTTCCACTTCGTGAAAGCGATCCTTCACGGAAGCGAGTTTGGCCAACAGCGCCTCCACTTCCCCCATGGCCATCAACTCGGGTAGACAAACGTCCCGTGTTCACCACTGACGGTGACTTTCGGGACGTCCGAGGGTTCGCAACGGCCGATGATTTGGGCTTCCACCCCCATGGACTGCGCCGTGGCGATGATGGCCTCGGCCGCTTGTTCATCCGTATAGATTTCCATGCGATGTCCCATGTTGAACACCGTGTACATCTCGCGCCAGTCCGTTTCCGACTCGGCTTGAATCATGCGGAACAACGGCGGTGTCGGAAACAAGTGGTCCTTGATGACGTGCACGCCCTCAATGAAGTGCAGCACTTTAGTTTGCGCACCACCGCTGCAATGCACCATGCCGTGAATGCGATGGCGCCATTCGGGCAAGATGGCTTGAACGATGGGGGCATAGGTGCGGGTTGGGGACAAAACCAATTGGCCCGCATCCAGCGGAACCCCTTCCACTGCATCCGTGAGCCCCTTCGTCCCGGTGTAAACCCATTGCTCGTCCGTGAACGGGTCCACGCTCTCGGGGAAACGCTGCAGCAATTCCTTGTGGAACACGTCGTGCCGTGCGCTCGTGAGCCCATTCGACCCCATTCCCCCGTTGTACTGGGACTCCCACCGCGCCTGCCCAAAACTCGCCAAGCCCACCACCACATCGCCCGGCGCAATGCGGCCGTTGTCGATGACTTCATCCCGGCGCATCCGAGCCACCACCGTCGAATCCACGATCACGGTGCGAACGAGGTCTCCCACATCCGCCGTTTCCCCTCCAGTGGAACGAATGTCCAAGCCCTCTGCGCGCAACTCCTGAAGCAGTTCCTCGGTCCCTTCGATGAGGGCCTTCACCACCTCGCCGGGAATGACATGCTTGTTGCGCCCAATGGTGCTCGACACCAAAATGGGCCCCAACGCCCCAACGCAAAGCAAATCGTCCACGTTCATGATGAGCGCGTCCTGGGCAATTCCCTTCCAAACGGACAAATCGCCCGTTTCCTTCCAATACATGTAGGCCAAGGCCGACTTCGTCCCTGCTCCATCGGCATGCATCACAATGCAGTGTTCCGAACTCCCCGTGAGGTAGTCCGGAACCACTTTGCAAAACGCCCGACTGAACAGCCCCTTGTCGACGCCCGCAATGGCGGCGTGGACATCTTCCTTGCCTGCCGACACTCCGCGACTGGCATACCGGCTTGCTTCCGTCATTCCGAGGCTTTGGGTACGTAATCGAAGCGCAAGATGCGGAACACCGTTCGGCGGTTCTTTTGGTGAGCGGCCTCCTTTTCCTCGTTCGTTGCCATGGCGTTGATCTCCGCGTCGGAAATCAGGAGTTGCTCCTCCCCACGTCCCACAGCCACCAAGCGATCGGCCTCAATGCCACGGCTGATGAGGTAATCCACGCACGTCTGGGCCCGGCGTTGGCTGAGGTCCATGTTCGATGCATTGCCACCGCGGCTGTCCGTATGGGCTTCCAACTGAATGACGAAGGTCTCGTTCACCTGCAGCAGTTCCAACAAGTAGTTCAGCGAGTCCGCCGAATTCACTTCTTCGTTGATGAGCAAGCTCGCCTGGTTGAACGGGTACAACACCATCGGCATGGGGTATTCCTTTTCAGAAATCTCCTTGAGGAAGTATTCCCGAGCCATCGTCGTGCTTTCGGTCAGCCCAACGGTCGAGAACTTATCTCCGGTGCCGATGTAACCGTCGCTCTTCACTTCCACCGTGTAGGTGGTGTTCTTTTGGATTTCATCTTCGCACAGGGAAACACCCCCGTCCGCATCCGCCGTCAATGCCCACGAATTGCCGTCGCTGCCTTGCACAGTGATCGAACCCATCAATGGAATCCCGGTATCGTAATCGTATACGTTCGCCCGGAAGCAGAATTCGATGTCCGGCAGTTCGAAGCTGTACAAATCGTCTTTTCCCTTTCCACCGGGTCGGCTTGAGGTGAAAATTCCGCCGTCTTGACCTTCATAAAAGATGATGCCAAAATCATCCGATGAACTGTTGAGCGGGTAGGGCAAAACCTCCACCTCACCGAACTGCATCTCTCCCTCCATGGGCATGGCCCGAACGATGTCGAGTCCCCCCAATCCCCCGTAACCATGAGAACTGAAGTACAGTGCCCCGTCGTAGCGCATGGCCGGGAACATCTCGTCCTCGGGCGTGTTGATGCCCGGCCCCAAATTCACCGGCTCACCAAAACGGTCCTCGCGATCGTCGTACTTCACGTACCAAATGTCCTTACCGCCTTGTCCTCCTTCCATGTCCGAAACGAACAGCAAGTAATCGCCTTCGGGTGACATCGCAGGGTGTCCCACTTGGGAGCTGTCATTCGCCTCGCGGTTCACCAACTCGACCAGTTCGGACGGGCCCATCCGGGTGCCCATGACGCTGGATCGGTAGATGTCGCACGCGTAGTTGTTGTCGTTTTCGACGATGCACCGGGTGAAGTACATCGTTTTGAATTTCTTGTCGAACGTTACCGTGCCCTCATTGGACGGGGTGTTCACCGTGTTGTTGAGGGGCTCCGGGGTGCTCCAACGGCCTTTTTTATCCTGCTCTGCGCGGAACAAATCCATGAAGCTCTGGCCCGTGATGGGGTCTTCACCCGATCCGGTAGCGGATTCGCGGGAAGAGGCGAACACGATTTCATCTGATTTCTTGGCGGCGAAGCCCGCACCGAAATCGTAGGCGTCGGAGTTGAGCAGCAACAGGTTTTGGACCAAATAGCGCGAAGGGGGTTCGTCCAACGCCAAGGCATCGTCGTCGGCTTGCTGGATGCGGGCTCGCGAAACCGAAGCGTCTCCGCCCTTTTCCGCATAGGCCTGGAACCACTCGATGGCTTCGTCGAATTCCTGTTGCGCCAACATGATGTCCCCGTAGTGCAAATAGACTTCAGGATGATCTTCTCCATAGCGCAAGCCGATGGCCTTGTCGTACCATTCTTCCGCCGCATCCGGTGTCAACATCAACCGGAAACACTCGCCCACCATGTAGGCACAGCGAGCTTTCTCTTCGATGTCATCCTTGATGCGCGGGTACGCTTTGATGTACTCCTTCGAGGCTTCGTAATAGCCGCCCCGCTCGAAATGACCATCCGCTTCGGCGGTGGCATCCGATTGAGCAAAGGCGGACATCGCGCCCATGAGGAATAGCAGGAGGGCAACGCCCATCCGCGATAGAACTACTTGCAGGGTCTGTGGCATTCTGAATCGCTTATAACAATTGCCGAAAGTAACACAATGGCTTCAATTCCACGGGACATGTTGGGAAAATTGACGAAAAAAGGCCCGGCATCACCGGGCCCTTTTCGTTCAATCGTGTGGAATCAGCGGGTGAACAACAATTCCGCGAACTTCGGCAAAGGCCAAATCGCATCGTCCACCACCCGCTCCAATTCGGAGCAAATTGCGGCGAGGGATTCCATTTGGGGCATCACCTCGTGGGCATAGCGTTTCGCTTTGTCCAGAACGGCATCTTGCGCTTCCGCTTGGTCGTGCAACGCTTCAAGGGCATTCGCTGCACCGTGCAATTCCTGAGTGAGTTCGCAAGCGCGGAGCAACAAGGTCCGCTGCGCTGCCGAGAGCTCGCCCACCTCGGTTCCGAGAACGGCATTCAAGCCTTGGATGTTGGTCACCAAGCCGTTTTGGTACTTGATGACCGCGGGCATGATCACGCTCCGGGCCATGTTCATGAGCACGCGGTATTCGATTTGGCGCTTCAAAATGTAGGCCTCCAATTCCACTTCCACCCGCGCGTGCACCTCCTCCGGGCGCAGCACCTTCAAGTCGTCGAACATCTTCACCACATCGGGGCGCATCAGCACTTCCAATGCGTCCGGCGTCGTGCGCAAATTCGCAAGCCCGCGGCGTTCCGCCTCCACTCGCCACTCCTCCGAATAGCCGTTGCCTTCAAAGCGAATCGCCTTGCTCGCGGTGATGAGCTTTTGCAATTCCTTCAAGATGGCGTCGTCCTTCTTGTCGCCCCCCGCAATGCGTTCGTCGACCGCCACTTTGAACGCTTCGAGTTGCTCGGCAACGATGGTGTTGATCACGGTCATCGGAACCGCGCAGTTCGCCGTGCTGCCCACCGCGCGCAATTCGAACTTGTTGCCCGTGAAGGCGAACGGAGACGTGCGGTTGCGGTCCGTGTTGTCCAACAGCGCCTCGGGGATGCGGCCGATTTCCAGCTTCAGCGCCGTCTTGTCATCTGGCGTCAAAGCCCCTGCCCCGATGCTCGCTTCGAGCTCGTCCAACAGGTTCGACAACTGCGTGCCGATGAACGCGCTGATGATGGCCGGCGGTGCTTCGTTGGCCCCCAACCGGTGGTCGTTGCCCACGCTGGCAATGGATGCACGCACCACATCGGCGCGCTTGTGCAAGGCCGCCAAGGTGTTGACGAAGAACGTCAAGAAGCGCATGTTCGTCTTCGGCGTGTTGCCGGGCTTGAGCAGGTTGACGCCGGTGTCCGTCCCGAGCGACCAGTTGTTGTGCTTGCCGCTGCCGTTGAGTCCCGGGAAAGGCTTCTCGTGCAGGAGCACCCGAAAATCGTGCTTGCGCGCGACCTTCTCCATGATCTCCATGAGCTGGAGGTTGTGGTCGTTGGCCAAATTCGCTTCCTCAAACACCGGAGCGCATTCGAATTGGTTCGGTGCCACTTCATTGTGGCGGGTGGTCACCGGAATGCCCAAGCGGTGCGCTTCGTATTCAAACTCCTTCATGAACGCCGTCGCCCGGGCGGGGATGCTACCGAAGTAGTGGTCGTCCAGCTGTTGGCCTTTCGCAGGAGGCGCGCCAAACAGCGCCCGCCCCGTCATCTGCAAATCCGGACGCGCGGCGAACAGGCTTTTATCTACCAAGAAGTACTCCTGCTCCCACCCCAACGTCGCGTTGACCTTCGTGACGTTCTTGTCAAAGTATTGGCACACCTCCGTAGCGGCCCGATCAATTCGGCTCAATGCCTTGAGCAACGGCATTTTATTGTCCAGCGCAAACCCCGTGTAGCTGATGAAAATCGTGGGAATGCAGAGCGTGCTGTCCACCACGAACGCCGGGCTCGTCGGGTCCCACAAGGTGTAACCGCGCGCCTCAAACGTGTTCCGGATGCCGCCGTTCGGGAAAGAACTCGCGTCCGGCTCCTGTTGCACCAACAGCGTGCCATCGAAGCGCTCGATGGCCCGACCATCGCCTACGGGCTCAATGAAGCTGTCGTGCTTCTCGGCAGTCGCTCCGGTCAATGGCTGGAACCAGTGCGTGTAGTGCGTGGCACCGCGGCTGATGGCCCATTCCTTCATGGCTGCTGCGGCTTGGTCAGCCACCTTGCGGTCGAGCGGCGTGTGGCGCTCCATCGCCTCCACGATGCTCTTGAACGCTTCGTCGGTCAAGTATTCCCGCATGTTGTGCAGGTGGAACGCGTTCTCGCCGTAGTAGGCCGAGATCTTGTTGTGAGGACGTTCGCGGTGCTTTGGAACCCGTTCCAAAACATCCTTCAGGGCTTGCTGGCGTGCGATGCTCATGGGAAAAATGTTGTTGCGGGCAAAATTACCCCTCAACAACACACCCCCATTCCCGAAAAAGCAAGTTTTTTATCAACACCCCCTAAAAAAGAGAGGGGTCTACATGAAAAAACCATCGTTTCTCCACACAAACCCCTCTCAAGAAAGCCCTATTGGATCAATTCACCTGGATCCACGTGCCGTCACCACCCGAAGCCCCCACCACTTCGATGTGGTACGTCCCGGGCGCAAGTCCTGAAACCGGCAACGTCAACCCCGAATCGCCAGGACGAACCGTTCCTTCCCGAACCAGGCCCCCTCGCACGTCCCGCAGCACGTACCAATCCGGTTGGAACATCGCATCCCACTGCACCTGCACCCTGTCCGTTGTCGGATTCGGGAAGGCGCGGACCTGCGGATTCAAGGCCACTTCGGGCTCGTCGACCGACACGACGTTGGTTTGGAAGAAGAACGCCTGCGAAATCGACTTGCCAAAATCGGGTTCGAACACGATGAAGTTGCCGCTGGCCACTTTCTTCAAGCGGACGTACCCCGCCCCGTCGTTGTTCGCCCAAAAGCTCATGCCGTCGTCGCCGCTGTCGTTCACCGTGAAGCGGTAGCAGCCTTGGTTCAGCGCGATGGTGTCGCGGACGGTGGCGTTGACTTCGCTGTAGCCCCGAGACCAAACCACGTTCCCCACCGCATCCGTCAACTCCACCGTCGTCTCGATCGGAAACAGGTTCGTCTTCGTCCACACCACGATGCGGTTGTCGTCCAAATCGTTGTACGCCCACGTCGGCACGCGATGGAAATCGGAACGGGCGGTGTTGTTGCCGGGCTCTTCATCGCCGGTGGCCGTAACCGTCACTTCGAACGTGAGGAGCTCGTCGTCGCCGCCTTCGTGGAACATGGGATCGTCGAACGGCAAAGCCACCGCCTCGGTTTCGAGGAACCCGAGTTCGCCCGTCCATTCAAAAGTCTGCTCGACGCCGCCCAAGATGCCGTAGGTGAAGGTGCAGGCCGTCAACGGCGCCGACCCGTTGTTGCGCAACACCACTTCGGGCGACTCGCAAACCGGGTTCACCCGGCTCCGGAGCTTGAAGTCCGTCGGGGAAAGGATTTCGGCGATTTCGGCATCGGCCTGCATGTTGGGTGGGCCGTAGGCGATGATTTGGCCTTCCATCCGGTAGTTGCCATCCGGATCCCACTGGATGTCGTAATCCACGTCGAAGGGCTCGCCCGGCGTGAGCAACGGCGTCAGCTCGAAGGTCCGCGTGTCCACGAGGTCGCCGGGGCACCAGCCCGCGCGGTCGTAAATCCACGTGCCGCCTTGCGGGTAGAGCGGATTGTCGGCGCACTCGCGCATGATTTGCCACGTCCATTGCGGCTCGCCGTTCACTTCCACCGTGTGCAGGTTGTTGCAAAACTCGCCGCAGTTGTTACCGCTGCCGAAGCCGTGGCCGCTGGCGCGGGTCACGAGCCGGAACATGCTTTCGTCCGCGGCGGGCGTGAAGGTGTGCTCGACGATTTGGTCATCGAAGGTGTTCAAGTTGATGGTGCCATGCCAAAACGATTCCACGCGCTTCACATCGCGCGGCGGCGTGCCGTGGATGAACGCGAACTTCAAGTCCAGCAACTCCTGCCAGTTTCCGGCCTCGAGTTCGACGCTATCGCGCAGGAGCGGCAGGTAGTCCGTCACGTCCACCACCCACGTCCAGCCGTCGTCGTCGAGGGTCAGGTTGATGCCGTAGGGCGTGATGTAGCGGGCGAGTTCATAGCGATCGACCACTTCGAAGGGCGCGCCGTAATAGGTCACTTCCTCGTTCACGTAGGGCGTGATTTCACCGAGCATGGGCGCGGTGGCGAGGATTTCCCCGTCGGGGGTGCGGGTCGTGATTTGGGTTTCCACGGGATAGCCGTAGGCCAAATCCACCCACTGCGCCGAATTCCCCACCGCCGCCCACTCCGACACGCTCACGGGCGCGATCGGATCGAGGACGTCCACGGTGTACGACGCGGGCTCGCCGTACGCCGCGCCCGTCGCCCAGCCGAACGATGGCTTGACCTGTGTGGCGTAGGGACCGGCATTCAGGAAGGCCTCCGCGCCGAGGTGCTGCTGGCGGTCGGCATCGCCGTGCAACCAGCCCTCATCGGCCGGGGAACCGTTGGGTGCGTCGAACGATTCGTGCACCGCGAGGTCCGCCAGCGCCGGGTGGCCCGCCAAATCGGTCGCGGCCTTCCACGCGTCGATGGTCGCCTCGTCGAGGGCCACCGTCCACACCCGAAACTCCTCCAAATCCCCGCGGTAGAAATTGCTCGTCGAAAACGAATTCGAACCGAGCACGAACCGCACCACTTCCCCGAAGGGGTTGTCCTTTTCCGTTCCGGAGTGCCAGAGTTCGCCGTTCAGGTAAACCGCCATCGTGCCTGCCACGGCGTCCTTCGTGAACGCCCAGTGATTCCATTGCCCTTCGTAGTCGGCTTCGCCGGCCGCCGCGTCGATGCGATCATAGCCGCCGTCGTAGCCCGCGTCCCAGTAGACGCGGCCGTTCGACCAAGGGAGGTGCACGTTGAGCTCGCGTTGGCCCGCTGCGTTGTGGCCTTCGAAGATGCAGTTGTTCTCGGGTTGGAATTCGGGCGTGCCGCGCTGCCAGCATTCGACCGTGACTTGGTCGTTCAAGTCCGAAAAGGCGACGGGGGCGATTTCAACGTGGTCGCCGCCGTTGAGGGCCACGTAGTTGCCGGCGGCGGAGGCGGTCCAGGTTTGGCCTTCAGCCGATTCCGTGGCCCAAAACCCCGTGGCGTCCCACCCCGCGCCATCCCAAATGCAATCCACGACCACCGGCGAAGCGCCATCCCACGTCCACGGCGCATCGAACGCCCAATAACTCGTCCCATTCGCCGCCAAGCCCGTGTAAACCGTCGCCCAATCCGCATCCACGAAACCGGCCAGCGTGTCGGCGAGCGCGTGGGCAAGGCGCACCTGAACCCGCGTGTCGGGGATCAAGTCGGCATCCCACGGCAAATAAAATCCGTCGATGGGGCCGGCCGGCAACTGCATCGCAACGAGCTCACCTGCCGTCCAAAGCCACTGCGCACGTCCGGCGCCCGTGGAGAACGGCGCCCCGGGCTGTTCGGGGTTCGAGCTGCCCGAAAACAGGGCTTCAGCTCCGTTCATGGTCGGGTGCTGGAACGCGTACCGCACCGTGTCGGCGGTGCCGTTCGTGGGCGCAAGCAAGAGCGAATCCGTTTCGAAATCGAGCGCGTTGATCTTCCACTTCGGCACCGAGAATAGGCTGCTGTCGAGCACCCCCGTGTGATCGAACACATACGAATACGTCAGGTAATCCCACTCGCCGCAAGGAAAGCCCAAACCACCCGCCGTGCCGTCCTCGAAACACTTCAACGTATGGTACATCAGCACCTTCGAGTACGATTGCCCGTTGTCCGAAGCGGGAAATTCAAACCACCGACGACCGGGACTGTCGTAGGCGGTCGCGGGGTTGTTTTGGGCTTCCCACGTGTACGTTTGCACCCACGTGGTGTCTTGTGCCTTCAGGCCAAATGCGGTCGCGCACAGCACAACCAACAGGAACGGGATTCTCATGGTCAACGATTTGTCGCGCCAAGATACCCCGTGCGAGGTATGGAATCAATTCGGCATGTCCGTTGTGAATTGCTCAACAGCTCCATAGGCGGTTCCCGCCGCATTGGTGCCGAAGACCTGATAGTAGTAAGTCGTTCCCGAGCTCAGGCCCGTCAAATCAACGGTGATCTCAGTTCCCAATTGGGTTCCCGCAACCGCGCTGGCTCCGCTTGTCAAGTCCGCGTTGGTGCCGTAACGGAATCCGCGCGCGCTAATCGGTGCATCACCCGTTGACACGAGGGTTCCAGACAGGGTCGCCGCTGACTCCGTCACGCTCGAAGACAAACCGGTGGTCACGGTCGGCTCGTAATAACACGCTCCGTTCGCGGCATCGCCCCAGTTCGCTGCGGTCACATCGGAACACTGGTCACCGTCATCGCACAAGCCGTCCGCATCGGTGTCCGTTCCGTCAGCCTCGGGTTGTTGGAAGGAAGCCGCGGGGTCGATCGGCTGCCCCGGATCCGCCGCATCGAAGGCTTCTCCAGAACCGTTCGCATCCCACCACAGGCCAAATTCCGCTTCACAATCGTCGCACGTGTCGCCGTCACTGTCCCCACACGCGGCTGGATTCATCACCTCCCCTGGAGCCTCGTTCTCATCGAGGACGCCGTCGTTGTCGTCGTCGTCATCGCCTTCATCGCACAGGCCATCGCCGTCGTAGTCCGGGCCGTCGTGCGCCGGCTGGAAGAAGACGCTGTCGGGGGTCAGGGCAACGCCGGGATCGGCCGCATTGAAAGGCGAGCCCGTGCCGTGATCGGCCCACCACAACCCGAAGGCCGCCTCGCAATCGTCGCACGTGTCGCCATCGCTGTCGCCGCAAGCGGCCGGGTTCTGCGACTCTCCGGGAACCTCATTCGCATCAAGAACACCGTCGTTGTCGTCGTCATCATCGCCTTCATCGCACAGACCGTCGCCGTCGTAATCGGGACCGTCGTTTGCTTCATCCCAGTAGCCTCCGCTCACCGGAGTCACGTCGGGAACCTCGTAAAACAGCCCCATGTTGAAGTTGTATTCGCAATCGTCGCAGCCGTCACCATCGTGATCGAGGCACGTAGAAGCGTCGTAATCGTTTACGTCCAGCGGGATTTCGCGGATTTGCACAAGGTAGTCGCCGGAGACCACGACGAGGGTATCGATGGTGGACGTGAGGCTGTCGACGGTCGGGATTTGGTCCGTTTCAAACCAATGGATGATTTCCGTACCCGCGGTCGAGTGCACCCCATCGTAGGCGTTGTATTGCTCGGTCACGTCGGACCCCGCCCCCCCGCTCCACGCCGTGTAGCGCACGAACAAGCCCTTCATCGGCGTGGTGTTGAGTACGCGGCTGATGCGCCGACCCATGCCGCACAGGGTATCCGGATCCATGGACTCGTCCTCGGGCACGATGATGCCAATGAAGCCCAAACAGCTGGAATACGCGGAACCGGACGGCAAACTGTCCACTGATTCAATGGCATGCACCACGGGGTCTCCGTCCAACGGGCGCAAGTGCTCTGTAACCAAGAGCGTTTCCGGAACGCCATCGCCATCGCTGTCGTGATCCCCAGCGTCTACCGTGTCCAACCGAAACGTGATGCCGCCCACAGACCACTCATTGAGGGCGCCAGTCGCCCCCCCTTCTGGAGTGAAGTCGCCGTTCTCGTTGGTGACCCAGCCGGCCACGTCACGCCAGTAGCCTTCACCGGGAACGCCGGTATTCACCCATTGGAATCGGATGCTATCGAGGCGTTCATTGGATGATGCGTTCCACACTTCCAAATAATAATCCGCCAAGCTGTCGGCAACGCCTGCCGCGTAGTCGGAGTTCGTCAACGACGCGACCCAATCGAAGTTGGGGCCATCGCGCAGCGGATCGAATGTGCCCGAAGCGCAATCGTCGCACCCATCGAGGTCCACGTCCGTGCAGCGCAAGGAGTCTTTTGGGGCAATGTCGTCTTCATCCAGCACACCGTCGTTGTCGTCATCGGGATCGCCCCGGTCGCACAGGCCATCGCCGTCGAAGTCGGCCCCGTCGTTCGCAGGATCCGCGCCCAAGCCCAAGGCGCAATCGTCGCACAAATCCTGGTCCACATCAGCGCACTGCAAGCTGTCTCGCGTGGCATCAAACGACGACGATAAGTTCCCCAGTGGAGCGTCGAGCGCATTCGGCACTCCGTCCGAATCCACGTCCTCGTCTTGCTCATCGCAAATGCCATCTTGATCGAAATCGCCGGTTCCATCGTTCGCAGCATCCGCGTAAGCCCCGTTGAACAGGTCGTCCAAATTGGGCAACACCAAAGAATCCAAATCCCCCCAAGCCGCGGCAAATTCCGAATCCGTGAGCTGATCACCCACCCACGTTCCGTGACGTGACTCCACGTAAATCAACCAGTGGGCGCGGCAGTCGTTGCATCCGTCGCCGTCCGAATCGATGCAATGCGAAGGGTTGAACGGGGAAGCGTCTTCCGCGTCGGTCACGCCATCGTTGTCGTCATCGGGATCGCCGGAATCGCATAAGCCATCTTGGTCAAAGTCGGGACCGTCGTTGCTGGGCTGAGCGAAGCCCTCGAGTCCCGCCAAATCCGGTCGAATCGCTGTACCCGGAGAGGCCGCATCGAATTCCGCCCCCAGACCGTGCACTTCCCACCACGCATCGAATGCGACCGTGCAGTCGTCGCAACCGTCACCGTCCGCGTCCCCGCAGTGCCGGGGGTCTTGCAGGTCAGCTGTGCCACCCAAGGCCGACTCCAACTCATCGGAACGTCCATCGTTGTCGCGATCGAGCTCCGCTGCTGAACTGTCGCACAGCCCGTCGCCATCGTAGTCCTCGGCTTGATCGCAATCGTCGCAACCATCGTTGTTCTTGTCACCGCACAAGGTCGCATTGTAAGGAAATCCATCGTTCGCGTCCTCGATGCCGTCGTTGTCGTCATCCGGATCCCCGTAGTCGCACAGCCCATCGCCGTCGCTGTCTTGCCCATCGTTGGCCGGATCGTACGAGCCGCTGTTGCAGTCGTTGCATTTGTCGTTGTCCACGTCGCTGCACCAGTTCGCCTCTTCGGCAGGGATGTACGCCACGACTTGGTACCGATCAAGCGTACTGGGACCAGCGCCCTCTTCGAGGCGGTCTGCGGGGCATCCGGCGGAATTGGACAGGCTGAAGTTTTGGTAGCGCCCTTGGCGGACCAAGATGGATTGTGCGTCACTCATGTACTGTTGCAGTGCGAGTGCGCTGTCGCCCGTTGAAACTTCCTCAAAAGAAACCAGAATCGGATCGGAAATGCCATTGATTTCCGCATCCACCCGGATGTTGCCGTTCTCTCCGACGAATTCGTCCGCCCACCGACGCACTTCTACCCCACGCAGGCCGAACAACCGAGCTTCCATGACGATGGGATCGAACGTCGTGGGCGCTTGCATGAACTCAGCACCTTGAACGAACTGGTAGATGGCTGTTTCGTTCAATTGATACGTCGTCTCCGGTGCGTATTCGAGGGAGGTGGTGCCCACGTTGTAGGCGCGATCGATTCCGATGCGCCCGACGTTTTTTGCGATGCTCCACGAAGGGGTCCGCAGTCCAGGGAAGCCGTACTTGCACGTTTTACACTTCGTCCGGGTTTTGCACTTCTTGCCAAACCAACTCAATACCTTGCACCCGATCTTCTCGATGGCGTAGGCTGCGCACGAACCAAGGCTCGTTGCGAACTCGCCGATGCTTCCCGTGCAGGGAAAATCGAACCCAAACCCGGGAATGATTTGAACCCCATCGATGCCCGCATCGAAGTTGAACAACTTCAGGTACAAGCTGTCCGCGAAAATGTCTTCGCCACGCACGGTGACCGGGTCATCCAAGATGGCCAGCGAAGGCACGAACTCCACGCGGTGGTCATTGCACTCGGTCTGGAACTGGAACTCCTCATTCAGCGCGAGGGAAATCGAGGTGACGTCGGTCAAAACGGTCCCATCCGCTCGAACCACGTCGCGTGCAATCGGCTGGCCCAAGCTGTCCGTAAAGGCGAGCGTCAACTGAACATCCGGGTTGTAATCGATCTTGAAGGCATTTTGGATGCTGAACTTGTTCTCCAGGTCGAACAGGTTGTATTCCATCCAAATGTTCAGCAGCTCGAGGTCGCTCAGGTTGGCCAAACCCCAATTCGCAAAGTTGATGATGGAATTGTTGATGCCCGGCGGGTTCGACCCGACCGCCTCGGTCGCACAATTCGCCGCATCCAAGGCGTTGACCACGTTCTGCAAGAACCCCAGTCCGCCCGTCGACAACTTCCAAATGCTGATTCTCCCGCCCTCGTCCGTCAAGTCCGCAAGCTGCAACAGCGTGTTGTCCGCGCTCTTCCGCATTTCGAGGCCGGCAAGCGCAATGCAATGGGGTGTCGGCAACACCGGCATGGGGCAATATTGCTCCAGCACCGCCTCGAACGTGTCAAAGTAGTTGTGCCGCAGCTCCAGCCAACTCGAATTGTTCGTCGTCCGAGCGCTCAGGCCAAAATCCGACCCAATGCGCGGCACTTCGAGGAGCTCGGTCCGGGGACTGCGAAGCGTCAAACTCAAGCCGTACATGTCCTCAATGTCGAGCTGCGGGGCAGTGGTGAACCAAGGAGCCGTAGACACCATAGAAGGAAACGTCGGCACGTTGATGCCCTCGACCAAATCGTCTAGACCTGAGGCTTCCCCCAGAAAACCGCTCGACATGGGACTGGAGAATCCGCTGGGCAGTAACCCACTGAATGCCTCGGGCATCGTCGGCGAGCACAGCAACATCCATGCGGGGATTTTCTTTGTTTTCGGTTTCGTTCTGTAGCGCTGCAAGCGGCCGACGGTTTTTTGGCTCTGATGCGTATTCGATGCGCGCGACTTTCCGTTGGGGATGCGAATGGCTGGAAAATTCTCGAGGAGCGGCATTTGGCTCATGCACAAATTCGAATAATACAGCGTGTCGCCGTCCTCGTCTTCGTAGAAGTAGAAGGCCGGGCTGCTTCCCAACTTGAAGTTCGATTCATCGTAGGGACCGATGTGGAACTCCATTTCCGGGTACTCGAACTGCGTGAACTCCACGCCCGGAACAGAGGGACTGAAATCCCAAGACAAATCGAAATCCGGTTCCACGAAGCAGTTGATGAATTCAACCGCTCCATCCAACGGCCCTGGAGAAGCCGTGAAGGAGAAACTCGGCAAGGCGGAATTGATGGAATTCGCCACTTCGTTGATGGCGGACTCCGTGGCCCCCAGCACTGAATTGCCCGCGCCATACGCGGTGGAAACCAGCTCGTGATTCAACGCAGAAAGCTCCGGTCGGGCGATCATGCCCAGGCCGCCGTAGAAGCCATCGGGAGCCGCCCGAACTACGGTCCATTCATCGTGCACGTTGAAATCGATGACGCGATAGCCCCATTCGGAGTTGTTCGTGAACGGACCGAGGTAAATGTCCAATCCGACTTCCGCTCCGACCCCGAAGGCGTTTTCAATGGATTTCTCCAGGTTGGGGGTCACCAAATCTATGAACCGCGACGCATCACTTTGTCGTTCTGCCTTCGGGCGCCCTTCCACCTCAATGGTCACCAAGTCGCCTCGGTTGTAAGCCGGGATCTTCACCCTCAGATCGAAAGGATAATCGACCCGCACCTCCGAATTCTCGACGTGAGTGCGCGCTGTCAGGGCCAGGCCCGCGTATGCATTGGCTACCGTTTCGATTCCCCAAGTCCCCAACGACCAATTCGGGCCCCCGATGGGACTCAGGTCAATGCCCGGCAAATCGAACGTGAACCCCAAGTTGGGCATTCCATAATCCGATGGCGCTTGGTTTTTCAAGCCCCACGCGTCCAAGTTGCTCGCGGTGAACGACGTGTTGCCGCTCAAGCTGAAGTTGATGGCTTCGTCCACGATGACGTTGTCCGCGTCGATGCTGCCATCACCGTACATGAGCTCCTCGCCTTGGATGACGAAATCGAGCGTGTCAACCTGCTGAGCGAGTAGGATTCCGGCATTGGCGAGCGCCAGCAGAACCAGGATGGGAACGAACTGCTTCATGACTCAGCGCTTACGGGGGTTGATTCTGCTTTGGTCCAAATAGTAGCTCATTTCCTTCTGGCACATGTCCGCGAACTCCGTTGGCCAGTGCGCGACTACTTTAATGAGACGAACTCCACCTCCTTCAACGGCCTCGGCGTGGATGATTTGCCACTGCTCCCAGCGCTCCCCCTCGAATTCCATGCGGTATTTCGCCAGATAGAACCGCTTGCCAGACGCCGAAGTCGTGGTCGTCAACGAAACAGGAACCTTCTCGGAGCCGTATTCCGCACCGTTGAATTCGTTCGCCGCGAGGTCTTCAGCCCATTGGTCCGGATGGCTGTACCGGCCATCCAGTTCCTCATCGAACGCATCGAACGTGATCATGCTCATGCGGCGCAAGGGGTCGACGTATCCAGGCAAATCCAAACTCACCTGAAACAAGGGCAAAACAGGGAATCGAATGGGCAATTCCGATTCCTTGCGAGCAGCCTCCAAGTCATGATCTTCGAAGGTCGGGACCTTCCCGAATTCATACAGCAACCGCTCCTCCTTACCCGGATCGCCTCCCGACGTTCCCGACCCGGTCGGCTGAGCACCAACTGGTCGCACTTGCCCCAAGGACAAGGTCGTTGCCATTCCGAAACACACCAACCAAAACAAACGCAAAGACCTCATCGCAATCTCGTTTAGAAAACACCCATGAATCCAGGGATTTCAAATTTCGAAGTTCATTTCCCTCCGCCCAAATGAAATTAAGTGAACTGTGTGAACCCGCACGCGTCAGCTACGCAATCCACTGATTAATAAAGACATAAATCCCAGCATCCGTGACCGATTGGGCACCTCTGTAAGGGATTGAAAACGAGCCCCATTCCATGAAAGAGCATCGGCTGTGTTTTTTTCGTTAAGGCGAGAACAACCTCTGGGTTGCTGGTGTACTTTCGACCGCGCGAAAACGATTGAAACACAACCGCATGAACGTCTGCTTCATCATGTACCCTTGGGAGGCCATCACCCCGGCTTCCGACAGCACGCTCCGCATGATCCACGAGTGCGCCAGCCGAGGACATCGGGTGGGCCTCACGACGGCACCCAATTTGACCATCCGCGATTCCACGACGATGGCGTTTTGTCGCATGTACGATACAGCGGTAAAGCCATCGAAGTCCGTTGAAACGTTCTACAAGCAGGCCAAATTCAAGGAGCAAATGCTCCCCCTCGCTGGCTTCGATGTCATCTTCATGCGGGCGAACCCGCCATTGGACGCCACGGTGCTCAACTTCCTCGACTCCGTCAAGGACGACGTCCTCATCGTGAACAACGTCCTCGGGCTGCGCGAAGCGAACAACAAGCTTTACACCGCGGCCATCAACGGGCCGGGCGCTGAGATCACCCCACGAACCTGGGTTTCAAAGAACAAGGAGTACCTCCAGCGGGTCATTCGGGAAAACACCTCCCAAAAGATGATCATGAAGCCCCTGAACGGATTCGGGGGAAGCGGCGTCATCGTCATCGAAAAGAACGCCATCCAGAACGTGAATTCGCTTTTGGACTTCTACATCTCCGGAAAGGGGAACGAATCGAATTACGTCATCATCCAGGACTACGTCGAAGGCGCGGATCAAGGCGATGTGCGGGTGTTGATGCTGCACGGTGAGCCCATCGGTGCGATGCGCCGGGTGCCGGCAGAAGGCGAAGCGCGCTCCAACGTCCACGCCGGCGGCAAGGCCGTCAAGCACGTGCTCACAGCGGAGGAGAAGCGGGTGTGTCAACTCATCGGCCCGAAACTCATCAAAGACGGGCTGTTTTTCGTCGGCATCGACCTCATCGGAGGCAAGCTCATCGAGGTCAACGTCTTGAGCCCCGGTGGCATCGTGAACATCAACCGCTTGAACAAGGTGAAGTTGCAAAAGCGCATCGTCGATTGGGCGGAGGACATGGTGCGGCACCAAGCTTGGAGCCAAGAGCGTCGGGTTGCACTCAGAAGAACCGTGGACGAAGCGTGAGGAAGCCGTTGCAATTGACCAGCGCCGAAATCATCGAACGGATTCGGGCGGGTCGCGACTTTGAAGCCGAAGCCACGGACACGGGGTTGCGGATTCGGATTACGGATTACGTGCCGTTCGTGTGCACCGCCATCCATGCGGGAGGACGCATGCGGCACGAGCTGCAGCTCAAATGCGCGCTGGACGAGTTCGACCGGTGGCAAGAGGAGGACCCGGATACGGACACCTTCATCACCGCCATGCCCATCACGGTGGTGGGGCTGGATTCGCGCTATGCCTACGACTTGAACCGGACACCGGACCAAGCCGTGTTCGATGAAGCGTGGGGACGGAAGGTCTGGAGCCGGCCACTGAACCGAGAAGAACGGCAACGCTCGTTGGCGCGGCACCGGCGATTTTATGAGGTCATGGCCGCGTTGGTCGGGGAAATTGAACGGCGGTTTGGGGGGTGCGTGGTGTACGACATCCACAGCTACAATTGGAAGCGGTGGGACCGCCCAGTGCCGACGTTCAACATCGGATCGGAGCGGTTGGACCCGAAGTGGGCCCCGGAGGTGGAGGCGTTTGCGGGGCTTTTGGCCGAGCAGGAGCTCCCGCATGAAATCGACACCGCCTGCGCGGTGAACGACGTGTTCATGGGAAGGGGGTACAATTTGGCCTTCATCAGCGAACGCTTTGACCAAACGCTGGTGCTCGCCACCGAAGTCAAGAAGGTCTACTGCGACGAAGAAACCGGCGAGCGTTACCCGGTCATCACGCGCGCCTTGCAGCAGGTGTTCAAGCAGGCCATCGTATCGCACGCCTGGGCATTCGCCAAACGCCACACGCGCTACTCAAGCCCGGAAGCCGCGCGCCTGCTCTCATCCGAACCGACGGAACAGGTCCTCCGTGTGGACGCAGAACTTCACCAACTCGTGCGCGGCTTCGAGGTCCTCAACCACGTCAACCCCATCAACGTCGAGCGGGAACGCCGGGCCTTTTTCGCATCGAAGGGCGCCACGAATCCGCAGTTCTCCTACCGACCGCTGCAACTCGAACCGTTCAAACTGAAGCGCCAACTCTTGCGCATTCCGGTGGAACGCATCGAGGACGACAGCATCCGCGAGCTGTACGAAGCCACCATCAGCGCGTACCTCGATAAGGTGGATTTGTTGGCCACCCTCGGCTCACCGAATTTCCTCTACAACTCCTTGCGGTACTACGGCGCGCCGTCGGACCAGGACTTGAAGAACGCCCAGTATTTGCTGCACCTGCCGGAAGTGGAAGAAGAAGTCCGGCCGGAAAAGCGGGTGGGCACCGACGTCGCGCGCCAAGCCTTCCTCGAAGGCATGGCCCATTACGGCTTTCAAGGCAAGGTCCAGGTCACCTCGCGCATCGTGGCCGACGCCATGGTGAACAACGCCGAACGCAAGGTGCTGTTGAAAAAGGGCGCCACCTTCCGTCCGAAGGAATTGCGCTATTTGGTTCACCATGAAATCGGGGTCCACATGGTCACCACCATGAACGCTGCGCACCAGCCGCTCAAGCTGCTCAGCATCGGCACCCGGGTGGCCACGCGGACGCAAGAAGGCCTCGCGGTGCTGGCCGAGTACCTCAGTGGCAACACGACGTTGCGGCGGTTGAAGGAACTCGCCTACCGGGTCATTGCCGTCGACCACATGGTCGGTGGTGCGGATTTCGTCGAAACGTACCGCCACCTCACGCGGGAACTCGAACTCGAGGCCCATTCCGCCTTCTCGCTCACCACCCGCGTGTACCGCGGAGGCGGACTCACAAAGGACTACCTGTATTTGCAGGGGCTCCGGGAGGTGTTTGAACTGTGGCGCAACGAGGAAGATTTGAGCCCGTTGCTGCTGGGCAAATGCTCGATGGAATTCTACGACACCCTGCAGGAAATGATGCAGCGGGGCCTGTTGCATCCGCCGAAGTACATGCCGCTGCCGTTTACGGATCCGAGTCCCGAGTTGAACGACCCGTTGTTCGATTACATCGTGACGGGGATTCGGTGAGGCTTGCGGGATTTGGCTTGCCAAATGTCCCACGCCACCGCCATCCCCACCACGCCCCAAAACGCCCCAAGGGCCCACGCATCCACCGGCAACCGCGCATAGTGCGCGTAACTCAGTGCGCCCGCTCCCGCGACCCAAAACGGCCACCTCCACGGCGTGAACGCACCCAACGGCACGAGGTACATCAAATACCACGGGTGCACCGTCGTGGACAGGGCCAACCACAGCCCCCAACCGACCACCCACCGCTGCGGCACGGTCCAGCGGCTGCGTGTGGCCGCCCACACCACCCCGAGCCCCCCTGCCGCCGTCATCACCGGTCCCAACCACCAGATCGGATTGTGCTCCGTAAATGCCATGACCCCATTGCGCACGAGGTAATACGGGCCAGCGTGGAACTCAAACCGGTCCACGAACAAGCGCATGCTCACCCAAGCAAGCGCGGCGAACCCCGCAGCCCCCGCCGCCAGCGCTGCCCAAACCCATCCCTCGCGCCTCCGTTCCGACCAACGGACCCAAGCCCACGCCGGCAACCCCAACACGGGCAACCACTTCAGGCCGATGGCGGCAGCAGCCCCCAGTGCCGTCACCGCCCTGTTCCGCGGCCAGCTCAATGCCGCCGCCACACCCACCGCCACAACGGCCCATTCCAAATGCCCATTGGCCCCACCTTCCAGCAACACGATCGGGTGAAACGCATATGCCGCAGCCTCGCGGGGAGACCGGCCCCACCGCTTCAACAAACGAACCAAGCCCGCGACTGCCGCCGTGTCCGCCAACAGAACAAGCCCCTGGTACATCGACCACCACGACGACAAGGACTTCGCTCCGAACCACCACGGAAGTGCGAACACGAGCTGGGCCAACGGTGGGTAAACTCCCGGATGATTCGGGCTGTTCATGCCGGCGAGCATCGACTCCGCAAGGGGAGACCAGGGGACCGGCGGATTGGCCTGCCACTGCGAAGGAATGACGCCGGTGGGCCAATGCCCTTGGACCAGGACCCACCCGTCCCACGCATACCGCACCCAATCTTCGCTCAACAGAGGCGTCGCGGGCGCCCACCACACCGCGCACCGCAGCGCCACCGCAACGCCCATCAACCACGCCGCGGAGTCCGGACCGCGGCGGCTCCACGCCCAAGCGAACAGCAGGGTCACCGCCGCGTGACCGAGCAGGGACGGCATGGCAGACCGGGGTTCTCCGACAACCCACCACGTCAGCAACAGCACCACCGGGGTGCCCACGACCCAGACCGCCTTCATGGGGTACGGGACATGTGGCCCACCCAGGCGTAACCCGCCGCGAGAAGCGCGTGAAACGGCAACAGCCCCCACTCGCCCACCCACGCGCCCAGCGCGATGCCCGACGCAAAATAGAAGGACCAAAACCACTCCGCCGTCACGGACCGCGACACCGTCGCCGAGGCCATCCCGCCCTTCGGGGTGCGAACAAAGCCACCCGCCTTGCCCCTCCAACCTTGCCGAACCGATCGCACGTTGCGCCACGTCATTCCGGTTCCGAGGAGCAACATGCCGAGCATTTGGCACGGGAACCAGGAAGCAGATCCTCGGCGCTTGTGGGCCTCTGCGTACAGGGCGATGAGCACCAGCAACGCAGCTGCGAAAACCGCTCCGGTGGGCAAGACCCAACCGAACGCCCCGGACCATGCTTCGATTGCGACGAGCGGCACCGAGGCCGTGGCCATGAGCCAAACCGGAACGTGGATGGAACTGGCGAACAGTTGACCGAGGGCATGCCGCCGGCGCACCCCGCGGTAACTCCGCCAAATGGCGCGAACGTGCTTGCGCGCACAGCCCGCTCCGCCGGCGGTCCAACGGTGTTGTTGGGAAGCGTATGCCCCAAACCGAGCAGGCAACTCGGCCGGTGCCTCCAGGTCATCGAGGTAGGCCACGCGCCAGCCCGCCAATTGCACCCGAATGCTGAGGTCAAAGTCCTCGGCCAGCGTATCCCCCATCCAGCCCCCGGCTTCGTCGATGGCCGAGCGCCGCCACACCCCCGCTGTTCCGTTGAATGCCGCCCAGCCGCCCAAGGCCGAACGCCCCCCCTGCTCCACCGTAAAATGGGCATCGAGGTTCAAGGCCTGGACGGAAGTCAACGCGTTTTCGTTCCGATTCAAATGCGCCCAACGGGCTTGAACCACAGCGGTTTGGACCCCAGCGACGAGGGCTGACGTAGCGCGTTCGAGGAAATCGGGTTCGGGAACGAAGTCGGCGTCGAAGATCGCCACAAAATCCGCTTCGGGTGCGGCACGCAAGCCCGCGTCCAACGCCCCGGCCTTGAATCCCGATCGGTTCGTTCTCCGAAGGTGGGACCAACGAGCGGGATGTGTCGCCGCGTGGACATCGAGCCAGGCCGCCACCAATTCCGGAGTGGCATCGGTGCTGTCGTCGAGGATTTGGATGTGCAAATCGCCTCCCGACCAACGGAGTCGTGCGATGGCGTTGAGCAAGCGCTGCGCCACGGCGGACTCGTTGTAAACGGGGAGCTGAACGAGGAGGCTGCCTTCAGGACGGGGAGCATCAACCAGCGGAGGAGGCGCCTTGCGCAAGGCGCGCAGCAGGGCGAGCTGCATGCCGCCCTGAACGAGCATGGCCGTGCCTGCCAGGAAGTACAGGGAAACGAATGCAATCCAGAGGGCGGTCATCCGCGTCGAAAGTGGAGGATGAACAAGGTGGACAGGATTTTATAGCCCGCGAGCACCGATCCTTTCAGGGTGCCGCTGACCTTGGACTGGCCGATTCGCGGACGGTAATCGACGGGGACTTCGACGCCGCGAAGGCCCAGCTGTGCGGCACGGATTTGCATTTCCACGGTCCAACCGTAATTGCGGTCCCGCATGCCGAGTTGTTCGTACGCGGAACGGGTGATGGCCCGGAAAGGACCGAGGTCCGTGTAGCGGACGCCGTAAATCCAGCGCATGAGGGTGGTGGCGAGCCAGTTGCCAAAGCGCTGCTGCGGCATCAGCGAGCCCGCCTCGCGGTGTCCCAGCTCGCGGGAACCGATGACGAGGTCGGCGGTTTGGGTGGCGAGGGGGTGAAGGAGCTCGGTGATTTGGCCTGGGAAATCGCTGTAGTCGCCGTCGAGGAACACGAGGGTCTGCGCGCCCGACTTCAAGGCCGCGTTGATGCCCATCAAACACGCTGCGCCGTAACCGCGCTCCGGTTGGCGCAGCACGTGCGCCCCCGCTGCAGCCGCCACCTCGGCAGTGCGGTCCGAAGAACCGTTGTCCACCACCCACACCCGCACCACCCCACTCGGGATGTCCGCAATCACCTGCCCAATGGCCTCCTCCTCATTCAGCGCTGGAATGATGACATGCACCGCAAGACTCCCCCAATTCATGGGCGCAAGTTCGCACAGCCACCGCGAACTTGGGTGCCTTCATTTCGGAATCAGGCCAAATCCGCTTCCGGCCGCGCCCACAGCCGGAACAAGCGCACCGCACGCGCCCAGTTCCAAGGCCGCAGCACGCGCTTCGTTTCGGCCACATACGGCTGCTCCACGAGCCGCGCAATGGGGGTCGACTCCATGGGCGATGAACCGGCCGAGCCATCCAAAGCGCCCGTGCGCGCCGCCACGTGGCAACTGCCCGCGCAGCAACTTCCAGGAACGTCCTTTTCCACGCACAACGTGGCCGCAATCGCCTCGCGGTGCTCGAAGAAGTTCAATACCTCGGCCAATTTCAAGCCGCTATTCAGGAGGAGCAACGCCCCCAAACCGATGAAAGCCATCCATTTGTTCATGGCACGCAAGGTGCGGACACTCCACCCGATGCCTCCTGAGGTGGCGCAGTCCGCCACCGTTCGTCAACTGACCTCGGTCAGTTCGTGCGCCCCGGATACACCGCCAAGGCCTCCCGCAAGATGTTTACGGCTTGTAGGATCTTCGGCACCCCCAAAACGTACGCCATGCGCACCTCATCGCGCCCTGCCCCTTCCGTCGCATAGAAGCCGCTGTTGGGCGCCAACATCACGGTCGCACCTTGCCAATCAAACGACTCGAGCAACCACTGGCAGAAGGTGTTCGCGTCGTCGATGGGAAACCGTGCCACGGCGTAAAATGCCCCTCCTGGTCGCGGACAGGTCACCCCGGGAATGGACTGCAATCCGTCCACCAAGGCATCGCGGCGGGCCACGTATTGAGCGCGGACTTCCTCGAAGTAAGCGGCTGGAGTATTGAGCGCTGCCTCGGAAGCGATTTGGGCCAAGGTCGGCGGGCTCAGTCGGGTCATGGCAAATTTCATCGCCGCACCGTAAACCGCAGCATTGCGCGTGACCATCGCACCGATGCGCGCGCCGCACATGCTGTAGCGCTTCGATACGCTGTCGATGACGATGGCGTGGTCTTCAAGGCCAGGCAGGGAAAGGACGCTGCTCGGCAGGATGCCCGAGTAGGCAAATTCCCGGTAAACCTCGTCCGCGAACAAATACAGGTCGTGTTCCCGGACCAAATCCGCCAACGCCGCCAACGCCTCATCGCTGTAGACCGTCCCTGTCGGATTGCCGGGGTTGCACACGAGGATGGCCTTCGTGCGGTCGGTGATGCGTTCGGCAAAGGCCGACATGGGCGGCAAAGCGAACCCGTCGTCGAGCCGCGCGGTCACCGGAACGATGCGCACGCCCGCCATTTCGGCGAATCCGTTGTAGTTCGCGTAAAACGGCTCGGGGATGATGACCTCATCGCCCGGGTTCAGGCAGGACATGAAGGCGAAAACAAGGGCTTCGGATCCGCCGGTTGTGACCAGGATTTGGTCTGGGGTCACGTCCACACCGACCCCTGCATAATAGCGCGCCAACCCCTCGCGGTACGAGGCAAAGCCCTCCGAAGGGCTGTACTCCAGGACCGACAAATCCGACTTCCGCACGGCATCCCACGCGACTTCCGGCGTGGCGATGTCGGGTTGACCGATGTTGAGGTGAATGACCTCGCGACCGGCCGCTTTTGCAGCCACCGCGAAGCGAGCGAGCTTGCGGATGGGGCTGTCCGGCATGGACAGGCCTTTTTGAGAGAGGGTGGGCATGGCGGCGCAAATTTAGAGCGGTCGCGCCATCATTCGATGGGGACCGATGAGGGGAATTTCATAGGTGGAGGACAAAAACTGAAACCCTTGGGCCTCGTAGAACCGGAGCGCCACTTCCCGGGCGTCGCACCACAGGAATGCAGCGCCTTGGGATCGCGCGGCTTCGCAGGCGGCCTCGATGAGGGCTTCGCCGACGCGTTGTCTGCGCCATTCCGGGAGCACGCCCATGGCGCGCAAGCGACGCACCGGGGCGTCCGTGGGAAGGGCTTCGGGGAAGCGATCGGAGCGCTGGAGGAAAAGGGACGCGACGCCGACGATTTCGCCCTCCGGGCTGAACGCGCCGAAATGCAGGGCGTCCGGCGCATCGTCGATGTCAATCGTGCACGACGCCACGTCGGGCCGGTGGGGCCACAGCACGCGGTGACGGACCGATCGGGTTTCGGCGGAAGGAATGCGGTGTACCGTCATTTGAAGTAGCGTTCCCAGTCGCGTCGATCGCGCTTGGTGGGGCGGCCGACTGGGCGGAGGAGGTCTTTTTGGGCCTCGCGGATTTGTTCGAGCTTCGCGATTTCCTCCGGCGCGGTGATGTCGCGAACGTAGGCTTCAACAAGCGGCGCCCCGACCCGGCTCTTCGGGAATCCCGTGACCTCGTAGGTGAAATGCACTGCACCCTTTCGGACCACAATGCGCTCCTGCCCTTTCAGTTCCAGCGACGGCTTGACGGGCTTGTCGGCGATGAAGACCTTGCCCTCGCGGCAGTGTTTGGTCGCGAGCGATCGGGTCTTGAAGAGGCGGACCGCCCAGAGGTACTTGTCGATGCGCATGGGGCCAAGTTACGCGAGGGCGGTGAGCGAAACGACTGCGGATTCGGCGGCTTGGCGGGAGGCGAAGGCATGCCAAACCCGTTCCCGTCCACCCCGGACGCACACCACATCCCAATACTCCACGGCCGAGGCACGCGGGGCGCCTCGGCGGTTCATCAGGGACTGTTTGTGGTGGACGCTCGCAAAGCGGTCGCCGCGTTCGATGCTGTGCCACCGGCCCCACCGGACCCAATGCGACCCGATGCGCCAGCCGGTAAAGGAGCGGAAGCGGCCGTTGCGGATTTGGCCTCCGCTGCGGAGCAGAAACGGCCACGGCGCCAAGACCAGCGCGGCCGCCAGCGCCCCCCACGCCTGGAAACGGAGCGCCACGAACACCGAGACCAGCGGAACGAGGCCGAGCATCAGCCCCGCCCCTTGCACCCCATCGTCCCAGGTCCGCTCCTCCATTACAGTTCCACGATGATGCCCAGGGCGGGCAGGACGGTGCCGGCGCTCGGGTCGAGCACGCGGCGGTCGTAAAAGTTGGGGTCGTCGCTCAGGATCGGGGCGCCGGTGAAGGGGTTGCGCACGACGTCGTTGACGGGCGGTTGCGGAACGGCGGCTCCGGTGGCGTTTTGGACTTCGAAGAAGACGTCAAGCGACCAGCGCTCGAAGAACCACTTGCGGTCCACGCGGATGTCGAGCTGGTGGAACGCCCCGTTGCGCTCCGCGTTCAATTGCGCGTAATCGGGGAGCGGGCGACCGAAGTAATTCCATTGGTCCACGGCGAAAGACTGCGGATCCACAGGCGTGTACGGCAGGCCACCGCTCACGAGCAAACGAGCGCCGAGCTCCCAACCGCTCTCCCACTTCTTCCCGCCGGTCATGCTGAGGATGTGCCGGTTGTCCCAACTCGAGGCCACCCAATCGTTTTCTGACTGCTCGAATTCGCTCCGCACGAACGTGTACGCCAGCAATCCGTAAAAACCGCGGTTCAGGCGCTGCTGAATCAGCAATTCCGCCCCGTAAGCCCGGCCCACCCCATCGAAGGTCACGGCTTCGTTGCCGACCACCCCGAAGTCCGCCCCCAAATTCGCCAGCGCGATGCCGCGGTTGACGCTCACGGGAGCATTCAGGTACTTCTTCCAAAACCCTTCCAACGACACCACGCGGTTCGTCGCATCGCTCTCCCAACGCAAGCCCGTGACCAACTGACGGTTCGACAGGTAACGCGCCTCGCTGCCCGCATTGATGCGGTTGCCCGCAGGATCGGCGAACCCGAGAATCGTGTACGCTGGCAGTTGACGATAAATGCCAGCGTTGGCATTCCAGGTCCACCCCGGCGCGAAGGCCCAACTCAAGGACGCCCGCGGCGAAGTATATTCCAGCGGATTGCGCAGCCCTTCTGCCGCCGATGAACCGTCCAACCGCAGGCCCGCCGACCACGTCAAGCGGTTGTCCCAAATCCGCTGGCTCGCATTGGCAAACGCGCCGTACTTCCACGCTTGGAAGGCGGAACTGAATTCCACGGGAGTGAGCACGCCGTTGGCGTCCAATTCCCGGCTCAAGGTGCTGTTCGTGTACTTGACGTATTCCGCCCCCAAACCATAGGTGGCCTCCAGCCCCCCCGGGAAGGTTCGGCGACGCTCCGCGCGGAACTTGTTTTCAATTTCGCGCGAGAGGTAATCGCGCAGCAACGTCGAATCCGGGTTGTTGTCGGCGTTCTTGTACGCGCGGTTGTTCAGCATGTTCCGGCTAGCCACGAAGGTCCACCGGCCGTCGTCTTGGTAGCGATCCCACTTGGCGCCCTGCGTGTAATTCCATTGGGTTTGGACGTCGAGAAAGCCCAAAATCGCGACCTGCTCCAAATAATTATCCGCCGTCGTGTCCTCCGCAATGGCGAGGTTCAGTTCGAAATCATCCAAAGCGCCGAGTCCCAATACGGTGATGGCGTTGCGGTCATCGGGGCGCGCGGTCCATTTGAACTGGTAATCGTTGTAAATGGGCAGAAACGGCAATCCCAGCGCCTTGAACAGCAGCTGGAGGTAACTGCGGCGGACGCTGGCGATGAGCGAGCTGTTCTCGCCCGTGGGGCCTTCAAGCGTCAAGCCCAAATCGCTGGTCCCCACGACCAAGTTGGCCGTCCATTCGTCCGTTCGGGCCTCCTTGAACTTGAACTCCAGAACGCTGCTCAATGCGTTGCCGCGTGCGGCGGGGAACGCACCGGCGTAGAAGTCGATGTTCTCGACGAGGTCGACGTTGATCATGCCCACGGGTCCGCCGCTTGCGCCTTGGGTGGCGAAGTGGTTGATGTTCGGGATTTCGATGCCGTCGATGTAAAAGCGGTTCTCGTTGGGCGCGCCGCCTCGGATGACGATGTCGTTGCGGAAGCTCGGAATGGCGGCGACGCCGGGCAACGTGCGGATGGCTCGGCTGATGTCCCGACCGCCCCCGGGGTTGCGTTTGATTTCGTTGGTTCCGAGGCTGCGAACGCTCAGGGGGGCCTCGGCCTGGGTGGCCCGACGTTCGACGACGACCTCAGCGGCCTCGATGGCGACGGCTTGTTCCGCCAATCCGACTCGAATGACGGCCGGGCGCGCGGGAGTGACTTCGATTTCGTAGACGGTCTTCGTTTCGTAGCCGACGAAGGAGATGGTCACGTTGCGCAGGCCTGCGGGCACGTTGATCAACTCGAACGCGCCGTCAAAATCCGTGGAGGCCCCAGAGGCTTCGCCTTCGAGAACGACCGTGGCAAAAGGAATGGGATCGTTGGATATGGCGTCGAACACGAAACCGCGGATGGCTCCGGTTTGGCCCCACACCTGCAAACCCTGCAGCAACACCGCACACAGCACGACGCTGCGAAATGCCAAATTCTTCATGACGTGAAAACAACTGAAGTTCGTCACGGTTCTGTCAGGGACCCGTTATCGCAAATCCAAATCCAAGCGCCGCCGCAGCACGTCCAATCCCGGCTGCGCAGCAGCCATGGCGTCGTAACGGTCGCGGTCGGTCATGAACTTCATGGTGGGCTCATCCCGTTCGGTGACGTTGACGCGCAGTTCCAATCCCGCATTTCGCAAGTTGCGACGCAGGGCATCGAGCAAGTCAGGGCGCACATCGGAAAGCTGACCCAGCTGAACCTCGTTGATGACTTCGAGCTGCACGGTTTCCCCGCGCAATTCGAGTTTTGCACTCCGCAAGGTGGCGGCCAGGTTCGCCCGTTGATCCGCTTGCAACCCCAGGGCGAAGGCGTTGTAAGCCTCCTGGACGGACTCCATCGTCACGGGATCCCGCCAGTCATCCGGAATCGGGGGAAGTTCTTCCGGCTTTTGTTCGCGGTCTGTCCCCACAATCAAGGAGTCCGGAACGACCACTTTTACCGCTCGCTTCCTCAAGCCTCCGACCCGCATGGGCGGCGCTTCAGGGACCGGAGCCTGCGTCGACGGAGGGGCGGCAGCCACTTGAACGGTGGGCGCTGCATCCGCCCTCAACGGGGCAGATTCCGAAGGTCGCCGACCGCGCCAGGCGTCAGCCAGTACCGGAACCAATGAGGTTATTTTTTTTTTGTCCGCTTCCGAGAGGGAGCAGAGTTGCATGAGCATCAGTTCCACCAGCAACCGCTGATGTTGGCTGCCTCGGTATTGCACGTCGGCCTGGTTTACGTAATCCAAACCCCGAATCAGGAACACCAACGAGCACTTCGTGGCCTGATCCGCGTAGCGCTTCTTCAAATCGTCTGGCCCTTCGATGAGCGAAGTCGTTGCCGCATCCTTCGCCACGAGCACATTGCGCAAGTGCGCGCCCAATCCCGAAATGAAATGGTGCGGATCGAATCCCCGCCGCACGATTTCATCCAACACCAACAGCGCGGGCGCAACTTCGCCAGCCAAGGCGTGATCCACTATGGAAAAATAGGTGTTGTGGTCGAGCACATGCAGGTGCTCCGCCACCACATCATAGGTCAAATTCCGACCCGCAAACGCCACCAATTGGTCGAAAATGCTCAGCGCATCCCGCAACGCGCCATCGGCCTTCTGCGCCACCACGTGCAGCGCGGCTTCCTCCGCCGTCACCCCTTCCTTCTCCGCAATGCCTTGAAGGTGCTTCACCATGTCGTCAACGGTGATGCGGTGAAAATCGAAAATCTGGCAGCGAGACAAGATGGTGGGCAGGATCTTGTGCTTCTCCGTCGTGGCCAAAATGAACACCGCATGCGCCGGCGGCTCTTCCAACGTCTTCAAAAAGGCATTGAACGCGGCTTGGCTCAACATGTGCACCTCATCGATGATGTACACCTTGAATTTGCCGCTTTGTGGGGGAATGCGCACTTGGTCAACGATCGACCGAATGTCCTCCACCTTGTTGTTGCTCGCCGCGTCGAGTTCGAACACATTGAACGCTTGGTCCTCGTCGTGGCCGGCTTCGAACTGGTTGATGGCGCGGGCGAAAATCCGAGCAGACGTTGTCTTACCGACGCCCCGGGGTCCACAAAACAGGTACGCCTGGGCGATTTGGTTGCTGGAAATGGCCTGCTGCAGGGTGCGGGTGATGCCGGCTTGGCCCACCACGGCTTCCCAATCCTGCGGGCGGTATTTCCTCGCGCTGACGGTGTAATTCGCTTGCTCCATGTGCGTGTTCGTTCTGCGAATATCGGTGGGCTTTCAGGCCAAAACCAACCCGCGTTTTCCACAATCGCCCCACACCCCCATCAACGGTCCATCGGCCCGCCCCACCAATTCCGGGGGAGCACCACCTCACGCCTGCCCGGCACGTTGTCGGCGTCGAGCGGGTGCGGGATTTGGCGAGCCCAATCGCGGAACGCCGCTCGGTCGCGCCGGTGAAACGTCAACTCCAGCAACGGCGGCACCTCCACCCCGCGCACGCGCTTCGCGGCCATGTAGTTGTTCGGATGAGCATGCACCACACGGTGGGTCTCCAACAGCCGGCCCAGCGCTGCCTCCACCACGGAGAACAAGCCCGGACTCGCCCACCATTCAACGGAATGGAATTCGATGACCAACATGCGAAACCGCTGGAGCAACTCGGGCGTTGCGTCCAACAAGACTTCGTATTCGGCGCCTTCGATGTCGATTTGGGCCATCAAATCCGCCGTGGCCTCCACCGCCGACTCGTTCACCCAATCCTGCAAACTCAATCGATCGGTCCGCCCACGCGCACCGACGAACTCCTTTCTAAAATGGACCCCCGGCAAGGAAGCAATTCCCGATGCCGGTCCATCCACGGAAGCATCCGCCAGGAAAACCTCCATGCCACGGGCCAACGCGTCGGCCTCGAAGGCACTGGTCTGGGCCACGCCCGGTGAGAACAATGCGGCCAACGAACCGAGGTCATCTGGCACCAAATAGCCTCCATCGTGCGCCTCACCCATTCGAATCAATGGAATGCCCGTATCTTCCGGATGGATTTGTTGAATCAAGCGGTTCAACCGTTCGCTCGACTTGCCTGTGTGGAGAAAGCCAAAACGCTCGGAAAACCGAAGCATTCCGTGTTTCCATTCCCGCGACTGCTTCATGTAACCAAACTTAAGACTGCACGCTTGGAATTCAATGGAAGAGAATGTACTTTTGCGCCCCACTAATCTAAAAGTGTTTCTATGAACCGTTACGAAACTGTTTTCATCATGACTCCCGTGCTGTCTGCCGAGCAGGTAGCGGAAACAGTTGAGAAGTTCCGTGCTTTCCTCAAAGAACATGGCGCCGCCATCGTTCACGAAGAAGCATGGGGATTGCGGAAGTTGGCTTACCCCATTCAGAAGAAGTCCACGGGCTTCTACCAGCTGTTGGAGTTCGAAGCCGACCCCTCCGTCATCTTGCCCTTCGAGACTGAATTCCGCCGGGACGAGCGCATCATCCGCTTCCTTTCTACCCGGATGGACAAGCACCACGTTGCCTACGCTGAATCGCGTCGCAACAAGTCGTCGAACGCCGCTGCGGCTGAACCCGAAGCGCAAGCTTAATCCCCTAAACCACCGATTATGGCTGACAAGAACGTACGCTACCTGAATCCGATCAACATCGATACTCAGAAGGAGAAGTACTGCCGCTTCAAGGTGAAGGGCATCAAGTACATCGACTACAAGGATCCGGATTTCCTGTTGATGCTCTGCAACGAGCAAGGCAAGATCCTCCCCCGCCGTTTGACCGGTACTTCGTTGAAGTACCAGCGGAAAGTGGGGCAGGCCATTAAAAAGGCGCGCCACTTGGCCCTCCTTCCTTACGTCGCCGACAACCTCCGTTAATCCCGACGATCATGGACATCATTCTGAAGCAAGACGTCGAGAAACTCGGCAACAAGCACGACATCGTGACCGTGAAAGCCGGTTACGCACGGAATTTCCTGATCCCTCAGGGCATGGCCGCTGCAGCCACTCCTTCCGCTCGCAAAGTGGTTGCTGAAGTGGTCCGCCAGCAGGCGCACAAAGAGGCGAAAGCAATCGAACAAGCGAACGGCTTGGCCGAAGCGCTGTCGAAACTCACCTTGCGCATTGGCGCCAAGGCTGGGGAGAGCGGCAAAATCTTCGGTTCGGTCAACACCATCCAAATCGCCGAGGCCATCCAGGCTGCGGGCTACGATGTGGAGCGCAAGCAAATCGCCCTCGCCGAAGATGCGGTGAAGGAGCTGGGCTCTTACGAGGCCACGGTGAAGGTGTACCGCGACATCAAGGCGTCCGTCAAGTTTGACGTGGTCGCTGACTGATTCTACCTACGCACATTGTACGAAAGCCACTCGGGATTCCGGGTGGCTTTTTTCATCCGTAAATTTGGCCTGCCCAACCGCCCGCACCATGCGCTTCGAACTCCAGAGTGATTTTCAACCCACCGGCGACCAACCGCAGGCCATTGCCGAACTCGTGGAGGGCATCGAGCAGGGCACCCCGGCGCAAACGTTGCTCGGAGTCACCGGCTCCGGCAAGACGTTCACCATCGCCAACGTCATTGAGCGAACGCAACGCCCAACGCTGATTTTGAGCCACAACAAGACGTTGGCCGCTCAGCTCTACAGCGAATTCAAGGAGTTCTTCCCGAACAACCTCGTGGAGTATTTCGTCAGCTACTACGACTACTACCAACCCGAGGCGTTCATCTCAGCGACGAACACGTACATTGAAAAAGACCTCGCCATCAACGAGGAGATTGAAAAGCTGCGGCTGAGTACAACCAGCGCGTTGCTCAGTGGTCGACGCGATGTCATCGTGGTGGCCAGCATCAGCTGCATTTACGGCATCGGCAATCCGGTGGAGTTCCACAAGACGGTCATTCCACTGAAGGTCGGTCAAAGCATCCGGCGAGACGCCTTGTTGTACACGCTCACAGAAAGCCTGTACCACCGCACGCGAGCGGAGTTCAAGCGCGGAACCTTTCGGGTGCAAGGCGACACCGTAGACGTGTTCCTCGCCTATGCCGATCACGCGTTGCGGGTGGCGTTTTGGGGCGACGAAATCGAAGCGCTGTCCACCATCGACGTGGAAACGGGCCAAACCCTGCATACGTTTGACGAAATCGCCATCTACCCCGCGAACTTGTTCGTGTCGAGCAAGGAGAATACGAAGGACGCTGTTTGGGAAATCCAGCAAGACCTGGAGCGCCAAACGAACTTCTTTCACGGAGCCGGGCGGCACATTGAAGGCAAGCGGCTGAAGGAGCGAACGGAGTACGACCTCGAGATGATCAAGGAAATCGGCTTCTGCAACGGCATCGAAAACTACTCCCGGTACTTTGACCGTCGGCAGCCGGGGGAGCGACCGTTTTGCCTGCTGGACTACTTCGCGAAGGACTTTCTGCTCGTTGTGGACGAGAGCCACGTGACGGTGCCGCAGATTGGAGCGATGTTTGGCGGGGACCGGTCGCGCAAGGAATCGCTGGTGGAATACGGGTTCCGGCTGCCTTCGGCGTTGGACAATCGGCCGCTCAAATTCGATGAGTTCAACGGGTTGCTGAATCAAACCGTGTTCGTCTCCGCCACCCCTGCAGACTACGAATTGGAGCAAAGCCAAGGGGTCATCGTGGAGCAGGTGATCCGGCCCACCGGCTTGCTCGACCCCCCCATCGAGGTGCGGCCGTGCGAGCACCAAGTGGACGACTTGGTGGGGGAAATCAGGAAAACGATTGCAGCGGATGAGCGGGTTTTGGTGACAACGTTGACCAAGCGCATGGCGGAAGAACTGACGAAATACCTGGAACAGTTGAACATTCCGACGCGTTACATCCACAGCGACGTCAAAACCCTCGACCGCGTCGAAATCCTGCGGCAATTGCGCGATGGCGCGTTCGACGTGCTGGTCGGGGTGAACCTGCTGCGGGAAGGGCTGGACTTGCCCGAAGTTTCGCTCGTGGCCATCATGGATGCGGACAAAGAGGGATTCCTCCGGAGCAACCGGTCGTTGACCCAAACCGCTGGCCGGGCCGCTCGCAACGTCAACGGCCGAGTCATCATGTACGCGGACACCGTCACCGACAGCATGGCCCAAACCATCGAAGAAACCCAGCGCCGCCGCGCCAAACAAGAGGCCTACAATGCCGAACACGGGCTGGAACCGAAGCAAATCATCAAAAAACGGCGCACCCTGTTTGAGCAGTCGGACCTCATCGATGACCGGCCGAAAAACTACGCCGCAGAGCCCGCTCCCCAATCCCTGAGCGCAACCGACCCGGTCGTGGCGAGCATGACGAAGGCCCAACTCGAAAAACTCGCGGCCTCCACGAAACGCGCCATGGAAAAAGCCGCCAAGGAAATGGAATTCATGGAAGCCGCGCGATTGCGCGACGAATTTTTCGCGCTCAATGAACTCATCAAAACCCGCTGATGCCCCCTTTAGGAGAACGGCTTGAACGCCCCGAAGATTACGCCGAATCGGCGGTGGCACCCATCGTCGTGGTGCTCGAAGACATTCGTTCCGGCGTGAATGTCGGATCGTTTTTTCGCACGTCAGACGCCATGCGCCTCGCGGGCCTTGCGCTGTGCGGCTACACCGCCCACCCTCCGCACAAGGACATCCTCAAGACCGCGCTTGGGGCTTCTGACCACGTTCCATGGCGGGCTTTCGAAGATGCGGCGAAAGCCATTGAAACGCTGCGCACCGAAGGCTACCGCATCGCAGCGGTGGAACAAACCGAAGGGAGCATCGACTTGGATTCGTGGCATCCCCAGCCCGGAGAACGATGGGCCATCGCCTTTGGAAATGAAGTGCGCGGCGTGCGCCCGAGCACGTGCGACGCGGCGGACGTGGTGCTGGAATTGCCCCAATTCGGCGTGAAGCAGAGCCTGAACGTCAGCGTGTGCGGCGGCATCGTTTTGTGGCATGCCGTCCACCACATCGGAAGGCCTTAATCCTCCACCAACCAACCGGTCACCGGCACGCCCAACCAGCGTTCCAGGGCCTTGACCAGTTCCTTCTTCTCGCGATCCGACAAGTTCTTAATGCGCGCCGAACCGTGGTGTTGGCCCTCCATCAGGTAAACCAGCGCGTCGCGATCGGCCAAGTGTTCCGCCGTCAAGCCCGTAGCGCTCCACGTGTCATCGGCACCGTTGATGACCACGAACTGGTCGGCGGATTCCGCTGCCCAATCCCAGACCTGCCGAGACAGGACGCCGCCGTCGTAGCGAACCGGCTCGTCCTCGGGTGCAAAGATTGCCGAGGGGTTATCGGGTCCCGCCAACGCGACAATCAAATCGCCTAACGGCTCCGTCTCATACCCGTAATATCCGAATTCCCGAGCACATTGGTAGTAGTGGGAGGCGAAGTCATCCATGCTCTCGTCTGAGAAGAAGGCCATGCCGCTCACTTCCAAAAAATGGTCCATCACCTCATCGAACGGGGCCCCTTCCTCCGGCAAGTCCTCGCACGATGCGCCCCATTGCCAAAACGAGAACGGATATTCCAACACCGCGTACTCGAAAGCCTCCTCAAAGTTCAGGTAGTCCCCAAATACCGACCCTTCCCCCTTCGCGAACCACTTCAAGCGCAGGAGGCTCGCCTCGCGCTCCTCCAACAACCGCCGTTGCACCGCCTCCATTCCTTCTCGGCACGTTTCATCGCCGTGCGAGCGGAGGAAGGAATAAATGCGCTCATCCTCCAAGGACAGGTTAATGGGGGCCACGTAAGGAACACTGACGGCGACGTCATCCGGGTAGAAGTAGCGGTAGAAGGTGGTGGTTTGGCCTCCTTTGCTGATGCCCGATGCAAGCCACGGACCCGTAAACCAGTCGGCGAACAGCGTTCGGATGCGGTTCAAATCGGCCGCCGCCTGCTCAATGCCCAGGAATCCATAATCGGCGTTGGCTGGAACGCTCGCACCGTAATACCGGTGCTCCACAATGAGCTGATTTGCCCCAATGGCTGTGGTCAGCTCCGCTGGGTACTGGAAGCCGCGGCTGTACCCCTCCGTAACCAACACCGTCGGACGGCTGGCGTCTACCTGAGCCAGAAAGACCCGCTGGCGAAAGGTCTCTCCGTTGTCGGGGTGTTCGTGATCGACGGGCTGGATCACCTCAAGCGCGTAACACGCCTCAAACCCCTCCATGGTCGGAAGCGGCTCAAAGCGCACCCCGGGCAAATCAAACAAATGGGCCTCCAACTCGGTCACATCGAGCTGAGCGAGAGCCGAAGTTGCCCCCATCCCAAGGAGCACCAAGCCCCACACCAGTTGTTTCATCATCGTCGTGTTCATTCAGCATGCAACTTAGGGCAGGGAAAAAAAAAGTCCCTGCCGAAGCAAGGACTTTTTGAAACTTCAGTTCAAAAACAGGTTCAGAAGCCCAACTGCTCGCGGAAATCACGGAATTCCAAATCCCGCTCGGCTTTCGCGCGCAGCGAACCGTCCTTGGAAAGAGCGGCGGTCAGGTGCGTCTTCACTCCCGCGCCGTCATTCAGTCGAGCACAAGCAATGGCCATGACGTAGCTTGCAACCGCGCTGTCGTCTTCAGCATTCTCCAGCACGGTCTTCGCTCCAGCGGCATCGCCGTTGAGCAACTTCGCGAGTGCCACGTTCACCGTGTTTTCGCGGCCCATGTTGCTGAGCGCCGAACCGTAATCGCCCTTTTGGATGAGGATGATGCCCTTGTTGAAATTCACTTCAGCGCCTGCACCAGCCGCTTCGTTCAGCAACGCCATCGCGCCGTCGATGTCGCCCTCCAACCGCTTGATGGCGCCGAGGTTGTTCAAAACGGCCTTGTTGCGCTCGATGGCCAACGCTGCATTGAACTGCTCCTTCGCTTGGTTCATGCGGCCCAATTCCATGAGGCACCAGCCAGCGTTGTTGAATCCGCGGAAATCGTCGCTGTGAACGCGCGATGCGTTTTGGTAGACGACCAACTGGTCGTTCAATTCTTCGAACAACGTCGCTGCGAAGAGCAATTCCTCCACCGTCAAGATGTCCGGATTCGACTTGCACAAGTCCATGAGCTCCTCGTCGGTGTAGCCCTCCACATCGTAGCTCACCACCAAGCGCGAACGACGCAGTTCCGGGAGGATCGTGTCTTCGATTTCTTTGTAAGTCTTCGCAATGTTGCGGATTTCTTCTTCCCGCTTGTTCTTGTCCGTGTACATGCTCAGCACGCGCAAGATCAAGTCCTTGTCCGCAATGGAAGACGCGCTCACCAGTGACTTGAAGCCATCCCAGTCCTCGCCTTTCGGCACCAACTGGAAGAAGCCGTCCACCAATTCCGTCTTGCGGCGCGTGACTTCCCGCGTCCACGCTTCAGAAGCCGATTCCGCACGCTCGGAAGCGAGGTTTTCATTCAAAGAAATCTCGCCTTCTGGCGAAGCGTAGGCTTCGATGCGGCAACCCGTCAGCGTCACGCTATCGGCCGCCAACGACAACTCCAACAAGTCGAGCAAAGATTTCCAATCTTCGTCACGCAACTCCGTCGAACGCACGTTCGACCGGTTGACCCTGTAATTAATGACCGCTTCTTGCTCAAACGACAGCACGCGCTCGAAGGCATCGGGAACCAAGATGAACCGGTCCTCGGGCTGCACCCAACGCGGCGTGGTGATGACCCCTGAGCCGATGATGTACGGATCGAAGGTCGCTTCTTTCGAGCCCTTGCTTCCGGTGATGGAAACAGCTAACGTACCGGCGTCTTCCATCGCCTCTTCGAAAGGGATTTCTGCCGTATACGTGAACGACTTCCCGTTTTCGAACGGCACCACCGTGAAGTTGCCCGCAGCATCTTCACCTTGGAACCCTTGCGGCTCAAACGAAGCCGAACCGCCTTCCCAAGTCAGGATGGGAGTGGCCTCCATTTTTACTTTTTTGGCAAAGTACTTCGGCGGAAACTTGCCCGTGACCGTCAACTCCACCACGTCGCCGCGGAGGATGAGCGGTTCGGGAGACGCCTCCAATCCGAGGGCCTCGATTTCTTTTTCCATGCTCCCCAATCCCGCGCAACCACTGAGGATGACGAGGGATGCGGCTCCCCAGAGAAGGGGCTTGCGGTAAGACTTGAAAGTAGCGTTCATGCTTTCGTGGGAAAGGTCAAATTTGGTGCAAAACTAATCAATTGAACTCACCTATGCGCTATGGACCACGCCCATTGACGAGAACTTCTTGATTCGCGCATCGATGCGCTTCGCCGGGTCCATCGGCATCAACTTGCTCAGGTGCTCTTGAATGGTCGCTTTGACGGTCGCGTAAATCGCCTCCCGGTTTGCGTGCGCTCCCCCGAGCGGTTCGGGAATGATGCCGTCGATGAGTTTGAGCTCGAGCATGTTTTCTCCCGTCAAGCGCAACGCTTCAGCGGCCTCTTTCTTGTGATCCCAGTTCCGCCACAAGATGGACGAGCAGCTCTCGGGGCTGATGACCGAGTACCACGTGTTCTCCAGCATCAAAACCCGGTCGCCGATTCCGATGCCCAATGCCCCTCCGGAAGCGCCCTCACCGATGATGATGCAAATGACCGGAACCTTCAGTTGGCACATTTCGATCAGGTTGCGCGCAATCGCCTCACCTTGACCACGCTCCTCCGCTTCGAGTCCTGGAAACGCCCCGGGGGTGTCGATGAGCGTAACGATGGGTCGGTTGAACTTTTCCGCAAGTTTCATGAGGCGCAGGGCCTTGCGGTAGCCTTCGGGATTCGCCATGCCAAAGTTCCGGTACTGGCGCATTTTCGTATTGACGCCCTTTTGTTGGCCAATGAACATCACGGCTTGGTCGTCCACGAAGCCCCAACCACCGACCATCGCCTTGTCGTCCTTCACCGTGCGATCGCCGTGCAGTTCTTCAAAGCGCCCGCCCGTGATGGCTTCGATGTAGCTCAACGTGTAGGGGCGGTCGGGATGCCGGCTGACTTGTACGCGCTGCCATGGCGTCAATTCGCTGTAAATCTTCTTCGTGACCTCCGCGATCTTGCCCTCCAGATCCGCTACCGTCGAATGCATGTCCACGTCGCTCTGGTCCTGCAGTTCCTGCGCTTTCTGCAATTGTTCGCGCAGCTGCTTGATGGGTTCTTCGAATTCCAAGTAATTCATGGCCGAAAAGGTTTGAAGGGCCAAATATCCGAACAAGCACGCGGAAACAGCAACCCGCGAGGGGGTTATTCCTTGGCTTCGTGCAGCAGGGCCACCATTTGGCGCACCGCACGCCCCCGGTGGCTGATGGCATTCTTCTCGTCGGTGGTCATTTCCGCAAAGCTGCGGTCGTGGCCTTCCGGCTGAAAAATGGGGTCGTAGCCGAAGCCCTGGGCTCCCGAGCGCGCTGCGAGGATGGTGCCCGCGCAAACGCCTTCGATGAGGCGCTCCGCGCTGGACTGGATGAGGCAAATGGCGGTGCGGAATTGGGCGCTCCGGTCGGTGGCGCCGCTGAGCTCGGCGAGCAGTCGGTCCATGTTGGCGTCGGAGTCCTTGTCGGTGCCGGCGTAGCGGGCACTGAAGACGCCGGGCGCGCCGTTGAGGGCCTGGACTTCGAGGCCCGTGTCGTCCGCGAAGCAGTCGAGGCCATAATGTTCCACCACGTGGCGCGCTTTGAGGCGGGCGTTGCCTTCGAGCGTGGGCGCGTCCTCCACGATGTCCTCGTGGCAGCCGATGTCGGTCAGCGATTTCACGTGGTAGGCGTCGCCGAGGAGGGCTTGCACTTCCGCGACCTTGTGGGCGTTGTGCGTGGCGAAAACTAAGGTTGGGCGCGCGGTCTGATCCATTTTCCGGATGGGGTTTGGTCCAAATTTCGGAACTCCACCCTTCTCGGCGCCCGATTCCGCGGCAAAATCGCCACGAGCGCCGTCCGAATCGCCTCCGCCTCTTCCAACGTGCCCTCGCCGTGCACCGCCAGCACCACCTGTTGGCCCAACACCGGATGCGGCTTGCCAAACGCCCGACACGGCCGCTGCACCACCTGCGCCGCCGCGGCCTCCACCTCCTCCGGATGCACCTTCAACCCGCCCGAATTGATGACATCGTCCGCCCGGCCCTTCCACACGAACCGATTCGGCGCCTCCACCTCCACCACGTCCCGCGTCACCAACGCCCCCTCGAACAAATGCGGCGCGCGCACCACCAAACACCCCTCCCCGTCCGCCTCCACCGTCACCCCCCGAACCGCCCTGAACGCGCGCTCCGTCGGCCCCGGCCGCAACCGCCGCAACGCCACATGGCTCACCGTTTCCGTCATCCCGAACGATTCCCACACCTCACGACCCGCCCACTCCCCCTCCCCAGCCGCCGCCCCCCCCAGCAACACCTTCCCCACCCCGGCAATCCCCGCACCACTCGCCCGCGCCTGCAACGGCGTCAACGCCAAAAACTCCGTCCCCTCCGGCGCCACCACCTCCACCTTCGGCTCACTCGCCCACAACGTCCACCCCCCTTCAATCGCCCGCACCAGCATCATGAACCCGCCCACGAACTCAACCGGCATCACCAGCCCCGCCACCGTCCCCTCCCCCAAACCCAGCGCCTCCGCCGTCCGCTCAGCACTGGCCCGCATCGCCTCCTTGCCATGCACCACGGGCCGCGGCCGCCCCGTCGACCCCGAGGTCCGCAGCTCCACCGTCGCCGCCTCCGAAAACCACGTTTCCACGGCCCGCCCGATCGCCTGCGCCCACACCGCCCCCGGCAAATCCGCCGCCCGCAACGCAGCCGTCAACGGCCACTCCCGCCCCCCGATGACCAGCCGCCCGCTCATCCCCAACTCCCCCGTCCAGCCCAAAGTTCCCCCCGCTCCACGGCCAACGGCGCCGGCACGTTGTTCGAAAACAGCCCCCCCGTCCCCAACCCTTGCGGCAGCAACTCCTCGCTACTCCCCGCATCCGCCGTCCACTGCGCAATGGCGTTCAACCCCACGTTCGATTCCAACGCCGACGTCGCCCACCAGCCCGCTCCCACCTCCGCCGCCAAGTCGATCCAGTGATTCACCTCCTTCAACC
>CBFHLY010000003.1:0-130193 GCA_965656785.1 uncultured Flavobacteriales bacterium | reverse complement strand
TCGGCGTAAGTGCAGGATCCGTCCTCATCGGTGGCATCGGCGTTGTAGTTGCAGGCGGTGCTGTCTTGGCAACCGGCGATTTCAAATTCGTCGCACACGCCGTCGAGGTCGGCATCGTTCAGGCAGACGCCCTCGCAGTCGACGTATTGTGAGGTCGGGTAGGTACAGGTGCCGTTTTCAATCGTTGCAGCTGGATTGTAATTGCACGCCAACACGTCCGTGCATCCTTCGCCCTCAAACGGATTGCCATTGAGGATGGGGAAGCGGTGCCGCAGGTCGATGGTTTGCGTGCCTTCCGGGAAAATTTGAATGTAGATCCAACCCGACAAGGTTCCCGAAGTGGTGATTTGGCCCAAGGTGATGGCAAAATCATCACCAGCAAAAGCGGGGTGATCCAAATCCACAGACCCCGGGTAGGTGGTGAACAGGGCGAATCCCAAATCGTCGTTCACCACCGTGTTTTCGTTGTTGTTGAAAGCGATGAAGGGATTGATTTCCCCCACGGCCAAATTCAAATTGTACCCATCAACTTCTTCCGTCGCTCCGATGGTCAGCCACGAATCGTAGGCCAATTCCGGGGCGATGCTCAGCAGAGCTGGATTGAATTCCCCGCCCACATCGACTCCCAAAGGGGCATTGAACCAAGCGGGGTTGCTGGTGGAATACAATTCGAACGGGTTGTTCACATCGCCGCCGATGGCCGAGATGAAGGCTTCGGTCGTGGGCGTATGCAGGACCAGTCGGTAGGTCGTCGAACCGTTCAGGTCGGCAGTGCCAAGTACGCCGGTGTGCACAGCAATGGGTTCAGCTTGGAGCCAATATCCTTCGGGCAGGCCCGCCATCAAATCCGTTCCGTCGCAGTCAAAACCAACGGCCGGGAATTCACACGAACCGTCGTCGTCCGTGGCCGCCTCGTCATAATTGCAACTTGCGGCATTCGTGCAGCCGGTCACTTCGAATTCATCGCAAATGCCATCCGCATCGACATCGTTCAAGCAATTGCCTGCGCAGTCGTATCCCTCAGCAGCGAAGCTGCACGAGCCGTCATTTTCCGTCGCATCGGCATTGAAGTTGCAGGCGGTTTCGTCCGTGCATCCGGCCACTTCGAATTCGTCGCAGATGCCGTCCGCATCGCCATCGTTGAGGCAGTTCCCGTTGCAGTCGACGGCCGGTTCGGGATAGGTGCAGGAGCCGTTGTCTTCGTTCGCTGACGGATTGAAATTGCATGCCGCGTCGTCCGTGCAACCTGGGGTGCCGAACGGCGCAGCGTTCAGGATGGGGAACCGATGACGCAAGTCGTTCGACTGGGTGCCGTCGGGGAAAATCTGCACGTAGATGTATCCGGAGAGGCTGCCTGAAGTGGTGATTTGGCCAAGCGTTACCGCCTGATCTTCTCCAGCAAATGCCGGGGAGGAGGCGCTGATTTCACCGGGGTAGAGCGTGAAAATGGCGAAACCGATGGAGTCGTTGACCAATACGTTTTGGCCAGCATTGAATGCGTTGAAGGGATTGATGGCGCCGATGGCCGTCGACAAATCGTATTCGTCCACAGCGGCGGTTGCCCCAATGGTCAGCCAAGAATCGTAGGCCGCTTCGGGGACGAACGAGAAGAGGGCAGGGGTCACGTCGGTGCCCAAATCCCAGTTCGTCACCGGATCATTGAACCAAGCGGGTTCCGAGGTGGAATTCAGCTCGAAGGGAGAACCCGCATCGCCGCCTAGCGCAGAAACGAACGCAGCGGGGGACGGGGTGTGCAAGACCAGCCGGTACGTGGTTTGGCCCGAGAGATCCGTGGCTCCCACACTGCCCGCGTGCTCGACCAACGGCTCGGCCTGGAGCCAATACCCCTCCGGACTGGTCAGTTCACCGTTGCAGTCAAAACCAGGTTCAGCCACAGCACACGACCCGTCGTCATCGGTGGCGTCCTGTGCGTAATTGCACGCTTCCGGATTCGTGCAGCCCGCGACTTCGAATGCGTCGCAAATCCCGTCGCCATCGGTGTCCACTAGGCAGGTTCCGTCACACGCGTACTCGGGTTCAGCAAAGGTGCAGGACCCATCATCCGTGGTGGCGTCCGCATCAAAATTGCAGGCGGCAGCGTCGGTGCATCCCGGCTGCGCGTAGGGATTCGCATTCAGGATGGGGAAGTGGCAGCGCAGGTCCGTCGTTTGCGTGCCGTCCGGGAAAAGTTGGATGTAGAAGGTGCCTGAGAGGGTGCCAGAAGTGGTGATTTGGCCCAAAACGATGGACAAATCGTCTCCGGCGAAGGCCGGGTGGCCCGTTGCGTTCGGGCCGGGGTACAGCGTGAAAAGGGCGAAACCGATGGGGTCGTTAACCAATACGTTTTGGCCTGCATTGAACGCGGTGAAGGGATTGATTGCGCCCACGGCGTTGGAAATGCTGTAATCCGGGGCTTCTGAAGTGGCGCCGATGGTGAGCCAACTGTCGTAGAGGTAATCGGGAAAGAAGGCGGCGAGCGACAGGCTCGCTTCCGCCCCGATGTTCACGCCAAACGGGTGGTTGAACCAAGCGGGCTCGGAGGAAGAATTCAATGCAAACGGGTTCGATGCATCCCCCCCTACGGAACTCACGTACGCCGTTGCATCGGTGGTGTGAAGGACGAGTCGGTAGGTGGTCTGTCCAGTGAAATCCGCATCTCCCACCATGCCTTCATGGACCAAAAATGGCTGCGCCTCTAGCCAATAGCCTTCGGGAATGGGGTCAGCTGTGAAAGCGGTCGTCGGCTGGGCATGAAGTGCAGTTGCACCAAGGCAAAACAACGTGGACCAGATGGCAAGAATTCGCATGTCGCGAGGATTTGGTTAGGGTCAGGCAACCTGTCTCCCACCAACTTACACTTCAGACGCGGTCTTCCGACAAGGGCAGCGGCGTGTGCTGCACTTGTGCATAAATTGGAGGCGAAAGGCAAGGCAATATCCGAACAAATCCATCGAAAAGCAAGATGAATTCGGAAATCCGGTGGACTAATAACTTATGAACAGAACGCCCGATCCGGCGGGCAAATTCGCGCTCAGATGGGATGGTCGTCAGCCCAGGACAACGTTGACGATGCGTCCGGGAACCACAATGATCTTTCGAATGGTCCCGGTTCCAACTTGTTTCACGGTTCGTTCGTCCAATCGGACAATCGATTCAACCTCAACTGAATCGAGTTGGGCGGCGACATTCAATTTGAATCGAACCTTTCCGTTGAAGGACACGGGGAGCGTCACTTCATCCTGAACCAACCACCGTTCCTCGGCTTCAGGCCACGCCGCGTCAAGGACCAAACCCGACCCTCCAGCGCTCGCCCAAAGCGCTTCCGCGAGGTGGGGTGCAAGGGGGCTCACCAGTACCGCGAGTGGCCGCAGCAATTCAGGGCTGCAGGCACCGGAATCGGTCAGCTCGTTCACCCCGATCATCAAGGCGCTCACGACCGTATTGAAGGCGTGGCGGTCGATGTCGTCGGTGACCTTTTTGATGGTTTTGTGCAGGATGCGAAGTTGGTCCTCGGTGGGGGCGTCCGTCGCGGCGTTCGCATAGAGCCGGGTGAGCTTGCGGAGGAAGTTGTGGACGCCGCTGATGCCTTGGGTGTCCCAGGGTTTGTGCTGGGTCAGCGGGCCGAGGAACATCTCGTAGCAGCGGAGGGTGTCGGCGCCGTATTTTTCAACGAGTTCGTCCGGGGTTTGGACGTTGTACTTCGACTTCGACATCTTTTCCACCTCGTGGCCGCAGGTGTACTGACCGTGCTCGTTGAAGATGAATTCCGCGTCGGCAAATTCACTGCGCCAGGCCTTGAAGCCTTCCGTATCGAGCTTGTCGTTGGTGACAAGCGAAATGTCGACGTGGAGGCGTTGCGTGGTGTGGGCTTTGCGCTGTTCGTAGGTGACGAAGGTGTTCGTGCCTTGGATGCGGTAGACGAAGCTGGATCGGCCGAGGATCATGCCTTGGTTGATCATGGATTTGAACGGCTCGTCGAACGCAATCCATCCGCGGTCGTGCAGGAATTTGGTCCAAAACCGAGCATACAACAAGTGCCCGGTCGTGTGCTCCGCTCCCCCGACGTAAAGGTCCACCTGGCCCCAATAATCCGACTTCGAACGATCGCAGAACGCCGCGTCGTTGTGCGGGTCCATGTAGCGCAGGAAGTACCAGCTTGACCCCGCCCAACCGGGCATCGTGTTGGCCTCCATGCGATCGCCGCGGAAGACCGGCCAGTCCTCGCGCCGGGCGCGGGCCAGGGGCGGTTCGCCGTCCTCAGTCGGGAGGTACGCATCCACCGGCGGCAGCGTCACCTGCTCGTCCCGGATGAGCTGCGGCTCGTCCCCTTCATAATAAACCGGGAAGGGCTCACCCCAATACCGCTGCCGGCTGAACACCGCGTCGCGCAGCCGGTAGTTCACCCGGCCCGCGCCGTGGCCCCCGGCCTCGATCAGCTCGATGGCCCGCGGAATTGCATCCGCGGCCCGCATGCCGTCGAGCGGTCCAGACGCCGTCAACGTGGCGGACTTGTCGGTGCAAGCCCCCTCCGCCGGAGCGTGCCCTTCGAAAATGGACGGGATGTCGATGCCAAATTCCTGGGCAAACCGCCAATCCCGTTCATCCCCCGCCGGAACGGCCATGATGGCGCCCGTACCATACCCCGCCAGCACGTAGTCCGCGATGTAAATGGGCAGCCGGTCCCCGTTCAGCGGGTTCAGGGCGTACCCGCCCGTGAAGCACCCCGTCACCTCCTTGTCCCCTTGGCGATCGCGCTCCGATTTCCGGGCCGCCGCCGCCTGGTAGGCCTCCACGGCCGCTCGCTGCTCCGCCGAGGTCAAGGCCGCCACGAGCGGATGCTCCGGCGCAAGCACCATGAAGCTCGCTCCGAACAACGTGTCCGGCCGGGTCGTGAAGACTTCGATGCGGTCGGTTTGGCCTTCCACTTGAAAATGAACCGCCGCCCCCTCGCTGCGCCCGACCCAATTCCGCTGCGCCTCCTTGATGCTGTCCGTCCAATCCAAGCCGTCCAACCCGCTCAACAGCCGGTCCGCGAAAGCCGAAATCCGCATGATCCACTGGCGCATCCGCTTCCGCTCGACCGGATGGCCGCCCCGCTCGCTCAACCCATCCTTCACCTCGTCGTTCGCGAGCACCGTGCCCAACGCAGGGCACCAATTCACCTCACTGTCCGCGAGGTAAGCGAGCCGGAAATGCATCAAAATCCCCCGCTGCTGCTTCGCCGTCATCGACGCCCAATCCGTGGCGGTGAAGTCCCCGCTGAAGTGCTCCCCGAAGAACGGGTATTCCGCGCGCGGCAGGCCTTTCCACCAATCCGCCTCGCACGCCGGCTCAACGCTGAACGTGCCGTTTTCTGAGAACGCCGCCTCCAATTCCGCAATCGGCCGAGCCCGCTCCGCCGCGCGGTCGTACCACGATTCGAAGAGCTCGCTGAAAATCCACTGCGTCCACTTGTAATAGCTCGGGTCGCTGGTCCGCACTTCCCGGTTCCAATCGAAACTGAAACCGAGTTGCTCGAGCTGACCGCGGTAACGGGCGATGTTCGCCTCGGTGGTGACGGCCGGGTGCTGGCCGGTTTGGATGGCGTATTGTTCCGCGGGGAGGCCGAAGCTGTCGTAGCCCATGGGGTGCAGCACGTTGAAGCCCCGGTGCCGCTTGTACCGTGCGAACACATCGCTCGCGATGTAGCCGAGCGGATGGCCGACGTGGAGCCCGGCGCCTGAAGGGTAGGGGAACATGTCGAGCACGTAGTACTTCGGCCGTGCTGGATCTTCCGTCACCCGGTAGGCGTCGTGCTCGCTCCAGGTGCGCTGGGCTTGGGCTTCAATGGCTTGAAAATCGTAGTCCATGGGTTGCGATCTTTGGCCGCAAAGGTAGCGCCGTTGAGGACTCCGGGCGCTGTTTGGTTTCCGCTAACTTGCGCAAGCCAAACCCTTCCCGGTGTACCTTTCGAAGACTCCTCCCATTCTCAAGGCCGTGGCCAGCCACCTCACGTGGAACGGTCCCCGGACCCGCGACGGGGTTCCCGCGGTTTACCTGACGTTCGACGACGGTCCGCACCCGGAAGTCACCCGGGAAGTGATGCGGATCCTCGCCCGCTACCGCGCTCCCGCTACGTTCTTTTGCGTGGGCCAAAACCTCGAGCGCTACCCCGAAGTCGCCATCGAATTGCGCGCAGCCGGGCACGCGATCGGCAACCACCTTCACCAACACGAATCGGGTTGGGAAACGCCGACGTGGTCTTACCTGCGCAGTTACGTCCGATGCCGCGAACTCGTGGGCGACGGCCGGTGGTTTCGCCCGCCGTACGGGCGCATTTCTCGGCAACAGGCCGAGGCGCTCCAAGGCCACACGCGCATCGTGATGTGGGACGTGCTCAGCGGCGATTGGGACGCCACCCAAACCCCTGACGACTGCTTCAACCGCCTCCGAACGCACACCCGACCCGGTGCCATCGTGGTGTTTCACGATTCTGAGCGCGCCGCCCCCCGCATGCTCTCGACGTTGCCGCGTTACCTTGATTGGCTCGCTGACGAGGGCTACCGGTGCTTTTCATTTCCCGGTGAGCACGAGGAGTGGTAAGCTTCAATTGAAACTAAAAAACCCTGTAAAGCATGGCCTTACAGGGTTTTTCATTATTGAATGAAAGCTCAATTTGCTTGGGTTGCTGCGCGCAACAAGCGAAGCTTTTCTTTGATTTCGTCGATTTCGCGCTTGTCTGCGCGGATGGACTTCTCGTACTGTTCCCGGATGGCTTCGGCGCCCTTTCCCGTGAACCGTTCGATGTTCTCCTCCGTCTTTGCCACGCGGCTGCTCAAGCGATCGATTTTTTCACGAAGGATGCTTTGTTCCCGGCGCAGCTGATTCGAATCGTTGGAGGCCAAATTCCCTACCCGTTCGCGGTAGTGTTCAATCGAACGTTCGGAGCGCAAGGCACTCAGGGAGTCGTACTTCTCGTCCATGGCCTTGCGGAACCGGCCCATGATGGCATCCAGGTTTTTCCGCGGCACGTGTCCGATGCCGTTCCATTCGGTGCTGAATTCTTTGAGTTGGTCAAGGTCCGACTTGCGGTCACCGGTCAGCTCGAATTGTTCAATGCGATTGATGAGGGCTTCTTTCTCTTTCAAGTTCGCGGCCTCGGTTTCGTACCGGTCAGCGAACTGCGCTTTTTTCGCCTTGAAGAAGGCGTCTTGCGCCTTGCGGAACTTGCGCCACAAACGCTGTTCTTCTCCAGCAGAACACGGCCCCACTTCCTTCCATTGCTTTTGCAACGAGATGAGTTCATCCGAGGTGGCACGCCAGTCCGTGCTGTCTTTCAAGGCTTCAGCTCGGGCAATGAGTGCCTCCTTTTTCTCCCGGTTCTCCTTGCCCAACGACTTGAGTTGATCGTAGAACAGCTGTTTGCGCTTAAAAAAGACATCGGCCAAATCGCGGAAGGTCGTCCACAGTTCCTCGTTCTTCTCCCGGCCTGCAAAACCGCATGCCTTCCACTGCTTTTGCAATTCGAGGATTTTCCCCGTGGCTTCTGACCAAGCGGGATGGGAATTTTCCACTTCTTCGGCAACGAGCGCACGCAGGTCTTCGATGAGTGCGGCTTTCTTTTCCGCTGCTTCCGCGTGGGTGGCCCGAATGCCGTCGTAGTATTCCTTGACGGCGTCGTAAATCGGACGAACCAGACCAAAGAATTCGTCGCCGAGCTCCTTGTAGTTTTCGCGCGGGGAAGGCCCCACGTCAAGCCACTGCCGCTGCAAGTTGCGGGCGACTTTTTCGCGCTCCATGAGGTCTTCGATGCTCGTCAATTGCTTCGCTTGTTCGAGCAGCGCCTCCTTAAGAGCCAGGTTTTTCTTGAGGTCGTTGTCTTGTAACTCCTTGTAGATGTTGATGTTGTAAAAGAAGTCGTCCCGCAACCGATAATAGGTGTCGTGGATCTCCTTGTACTTGTCGCCTGGCACATCGCCGACCTGTTCCCATTCCTCGCGAACCGCATGGAATGCGGCAAAGGCAGCGCCGATGTTCTCCTCCTCTTGGATCGTTTTCCGCAGCCGATCGAGCATGGCCTCTTTTTTGGCCAAATTCGCTCGCTGTTCTTCGGCAACCTGGTGCCGCCAGGCTTTTTCGCGTTCCTTGAAAGCCACAACGGCTTCGTCGAACGCTTCTTGTTCCGGTGCCGGAACGTATTCGAACACTTCGTCGGGATCGCGATCTTCGCGCTTGGACCAAGCGTCGCGTTGGTTGCGGATGTCCTCGTGGTTCATCGCGCGGAAGTCTTCAATGGCACTGCGGACATCCTTGCGGATGGCCTCCAAGTCCTCGTTCTGAAGGAGGTCCTGGATACGTTTCAAAATGTCAGACCGCATGAGGGCGGGGTTTTTGGGAATGTTTCGACAAATATCGCAGAAACCCTTGCACGCCCCGTGATTTGGTCCCAATTTCACTTCGATGAAGGAAAAGGAGGCCGATGCGGCGCGCAAGTGGTGCTCTGCGCAGGAACGCTGTACGCAGGACGCAAGGGAAAGGTTGCGGCGTCGGGGGGTGGATGCAGAAGAAATCGAGCACCTCTTGGAGCTGTTGGTGGAGGAGGATTACCTGAACGAGGCCCGGTTCGCCGAGTCGTTCGTTCGGGCGCGCGCTGAGCACAAGGCGTGGGGTCCAGCGAAAATCCGTGCGGGCTTGCGTGCGAAGGGCGTTGATTCAGCCGCAATTGAACGGGCCATGTCGGCCCAACGCGAAACGGTGTTCAACGAAGGGCTGGAGCGGTTGGTGGCTCGCAGGGCGAGCGAATTGCCCGAAGGCCGCGATCGGGTGGTGCGGTGGTTGGTCGGACGCGGCTTCGGATTGAGCGAAATTTTCGCATCGCTGTCGCGTTGGGAACGGTCGGATTGAGGCCGTGGGGCAACGCGCTGCGTTGAGTACTTTTGCAGGGCATGATCACCTTGGACCACATCAACGGCTTGCGCAGCCGCGTCAAAGACCTGAAGGGCTATTTGGCAATCGAATCGAAAATGATGGAGATTGCCGAAGAGGAGAAACACACCCAGGACCCGGAGTTTTGGAACGATCCGAAGCAGGCCGAGTCGGTGATGCGGCGCATTCGAACGCTCAAAACATGGACGGAAAGCTATTCGGCCTGCGAGTCCGCCGTTGAGGACGCCGCCGTCCTCCTTGAATTCGCGAAAGCCGGCGAGGCGGAAGAGTCCGAAGTGGATGAGGCGTTCAAGGCCGCGATGGCTGCGGTGGACGAATTGGAATTCAAGAACATGCTGAGTGCGGAGGAGGACAACCTCAACGCCGTTATGCAGATCACCTCGGGAGCGGGAGGGACGGAAAGCTGTGACTGGGCTGCGATGCTCATGCGGATGTACCGCATGTATGGCGATCGCGCGGGCTTCAAGGTCAAGGAGTTGGACTTGCAGGACGGCGACGTGGCCGGCATCAAGCAGGTCACGTTGGAGTTCGAAGGGCCGTTCGCCTTCGGAATGCTCAAGGGGGAGAATGGGGTTCACCGTTTGGTCCGCATCAGCCCCTTTGACAGCCAGGCCCGGCGCCACACTTCCTTCGTTTCCGTCTACGTCTACCCGCTGGTGGATGACAGCATTGAAATCGAGGTGAACCCGTCGGACATCACGTGGGAAACCTTCCGTTCAGGCGGCGCTGGAGGCCAAAACGTGAACAAGGTGGAAACCGGCGTTCGCCTGCGTCACGCCCCCACCGGCATCATCATCGACAACACGGAAACCCGTTCCCAGCTGGGCAACAAGGAGAAGGCGATGCAGCTGTTGAAAAGCCAGCTCTTCGAAATGGAACTCGCGAAGCGGAACGAAGCGCGTGCGGAAATCGAGGCGGGCAAGAAGAAGATCGAATGGGGCTCCCAAATCCGCTCTTACGTCATGCAGCCGTACAAGATGGTGAAAGACGTCCGCACGAACCACGAAACGAGCAACGTGGACGCGGTCATGAACGGCGAAATCGAGGGCTTCCTCAAGGCCTACCTCATGCAAGCAGGCAAGGGCGCTGCTGCGGAGCAAGATTGAATTGAAACCAACGCGATATGAATTCATTTCGAATTGAAAAGGACACCATTGGCGAAGTCCAGGTGCCTGCTGATGTCTACTGGGGAGCCCAAACGGAGCGCTCACGCAACAACTTCCGCATCGGGCCTGCGGGCTCCATGCCGATGGAAATCGTGCGGGCGTTTGCTTACCTGAAAAAGGCCGCGGCGATGACCAATGCCGACCTCGGGGTGCTCGACCCTGCAAAGCGCGACTTGATTGCCGCAGCGTGCGATGAGGTGTTGGAAGGAAAGCTGGATGACCAGTTTCCGTTGGTGGTTTGGCAAACGGGCTCGGGGACCCAATCGAACATGAACGTCAACGAGGTGGTGGCGAACCGAGCGCACGTGCTAGCCGGGGGCAAGTTGGGCGAAGGCGAGCGGCCGGTGCACCCGAACGACGACGTGAACAAATCGCAGTCCTCCAACGACACGTACCCCACGGCGATGCACATCGCGGCGTACTCGCGCATCGTGGAAACCACCTTGCCCGGCGTGCAGCGGTTGCGCGATGCCCTCGCGGCCAAGGCGGAGGCGTTTGCGGACGTGGTGAAAATCGGGCGCACGCACTTGATGGACGCGACGCCGTTGACGCTCGGTCAGGAATTCTCGGGCTACGTGGCTCAATTGAATCACGGGATGCGCGCCCTGCGCAACACGCTGTCCCATTTGTCGGAGCTCGCCTTGGGCGGAACGGCTGTGGGCACAGGCATCAACACGCCGGCGGGATATTCCGAGCGGGTAGCAGATCACATCGCGGCGTTGACGGGGCATCCGTTTGTCACCGCAGCGAATAAGTTCGAAGCGCTTGCCGCCCACGACGCGGTGGTGGAATCGCACGGGGCGCTCAAGCAGTTGGCTGTTTCCTTGAACAAGATTGCGAACGACATCCGGATGATGGCCTCCGGACCGCGTTCCGGCATCGGCGAACTGCTGATCCCCGCGAACGAGCCCGGTTCTTCGATCATGCCAGGCAAGGTCAACCCGACCCAAGCCGAAGCCATGACGATGGTGTGTGCCCAAGTCATGGGCAACGACGTCGCCATCACCGTCGGCGGAACCCAAGGCCATTACGAGCTCAATGTGTTCAAGCCGATGATGGCGCGGAACATCCTCGAATCGGCTCAGCTGCTCGGCGACGCGTGCGTTTCGTTTGCAGAACATTGCGTGGACGGCATCGAGCCCAATCACGCCCGCATCAACGAGCTCGTGGAAAACAGCCTCATGTTGGTGACGGCATTGAACACGAAGATTGGCTACTACAAGGCCGCGGAAATCGCGAACAAGGCGCACACCGAAGGCACGTCCCTACGCGCTGCGGCTTTGGCGACCGGCTACTTGACGGCTGAGGAATACGATGCGTGGGTGGTGCCCGCGGACATGACGGGGCGATGAACCTTCAGGTCTGAATGAAAAAAGGCCGGGTCCCTCAGGGCCCGGCCTTTTTCGTGCCTGGGGTTCAAGGCTTCACTCGACCCACAACAACCGGGCGTGGATGCCGCGATTCGTTTTGAACTGAATCACATAATGCCCAGGCGCCCACCCGCTCACGTCGAGCTGTCCGCGCGCGATGTTCAAGCCTTCGATGGCGGCGACGCGAGCGCCCAGCAGGTTGAACGCTTCCACACCGGCCACGGTGATGCCTGCAGGAGCCGACCACTGAACCGATGCCCCCACGGCCGGGTTGGGGAACAGGACGGGCGCCTCGAATTCGATCGATTCGGAAACGCCCACTGCGCTGCCATTCGCGTACACGTTGATGGAGAAGCCCTCCACGAAGTTGACGGTTCCCGACTCGTCCACGGACAAGGTGTCGCAGAATTGGGCCGTACAGGCGAGCGAATCGTTCCAAATCGCGGTGACGCAAAGGAGGTACGGTCCGTTTCCGTTATAGGTATGCGAAGGCGTCATTTCCTGGCTGTACCCTTCGTCGCCGAAGTCCCACAGGTAGCTGTCGGCGTCATCGCCTTGGGTGAGCCAAACGTCCACGGATCCCGGTACGGGCTCGCCAGCGGGAGAAAGGGTTTGGCCATACTCAAAGGCAATTGCACACTCTGGATCCACGCCGCCACCGGTCGTCAAATCGACGGTGATGCAATCCGTCCACGTTCCACACGTGGCAGAAATCAACTCCACGCACACCACGTTCACTGTCTCGGCGTCGAAAAACCAACCCGGGCTCGTCGCTCCCAGGTCCCCTGTGACGGCGCCGTTGATGGACCACCACACCTCCGCATCCTCCGGGACGTTGGTAACCATGTACTGATAAGACCCTGCGAGCGTCAAGCCCCCGTCGAGCACGAAGGTGCAATCCGTGCCTCCCGTCGTATCTCCCGAGCAATAAATCCCAGTCAGCACGACTTGCCCCAGTCCGCCGATGACATTCACCGAATACGGGGTCTCCATCGTGACCCAAAGGGAGTCACAGTCCATGTAAGATGCCGTCAACATGCCCTGCATCGTCCCCGCGGGCAAATCCAAAACCGTGGAGGCCACGCCGTTGGCATCGGTCACGGCCGAACCCGAAATCGCCGCGCCTGCAGCCTGGGTTGAAAAATCGACTTGCACCCCTTGTACCGGTCCGAATGAATCCAAGAGGTACATGGAAACGTCCAAGGGCGTTTGCGCGACAGCTTGCCAAGCCAAGCCAAGGCCGAGGGCGAAAAGGGAAAGGTGTTTCATTTGAAATGGGTTAAATGGTGTCCGTTCAAGACGCCGAAAACCCATCAAACGTTGCACTCGCCTCAAACAAGCGGCTCGCCGCGCTCAACTTTCAGGGTGGTAACGAGGGACTTGACCCATTGTTCCTCGGATTTGGGACAAATCAACAACGCGTCCTCCGTGTCCACCACGATGAATCCCTCCAGCCCCCGAATGGCCACGAGTTTCTTCGAGGCCCCATCGGCCACGATGACGTTGCCCGCCGATTCGGTCGCTTGGAGGTCCACGTTCGCCGTCCCGTTCGCGGCTTCATCGTGTCCGAGTTTCTCGTACAACGACGCCCACGTACCGAGGTCGCTCCAGCCGAAATCGCTGAGCACCACAGAGACGTTCGGCGCCTTTTCCATGATGCCGTAGTCGATGGAGATGTTCTCGCAATCGCCATAAATCTCCGCGATCGCTTGCCCTTCATTCGGGGTAGCGAAAGCCTCAGCTCGCTCCGTGAAGAGGGCTTGCATGTCCGGCAAATGCGCCTCGAACGCCGCCGTAATGTTCGCCAGGCTCCAGATGAAGATGCCCGAATTCCAGTAGAAATCGCCCGAATCGATGAATTCCTTCGCGATTTTCAGGCTCGGCTTTTCCGTGAAGGTGCGGACCCTGCGGATGCGCTCGTTGATGCCCTGTTCGGCTTCTTCGAACTGGATGTAGCCGTAGCCGGTGTCGGGGCGCGAGGGCCGGATGCCCAGGGTCACGAGTTGTTGAGTGGAACGGGTTTGGTTCAAGGCCAAATCCATCGTCTCCAAAAACCCCGCCTCGTCCAAAATCAAGTGATCGGCCGGCGCCACCACCAGCGCCGCCTCCGCTGCGTGCGCCCCCGCCTTCGCCGCCACCCAGTGGTTCGCGTACGCAATGCACGGCGCGGTGTTTCGCATGAACGGCTCGCACAGCACGTTCTCGGTCGGCAAGTCCGGCAAGTGCTCGCTCACCTGCGCCCGGTACCGCTCCTGCGTCACCACCAAAATGCGCTCGGCTGGAATCCGCTGATTCAATCGGTCGTACGTCATCCGAATGAGCGACCTCCCCGTGCCCAAGATGTCGAGGAACTGCTTCGGCCGGGCAGAACGGGACATCGGCCAAAACCGCGTGCCCACCCCTCCGGCCATGATGACGGCGTACGTGTATTGAGAACTCTCCATGTTTCAAAGGTACGGCGCGCCTTGCGTCAGGGTTGCCGGTAGGAGGGGCAATCGCAACCTCGGGTGCGTTTTTGGTTCGCACATCCGCTGGTCAGGGTGCCCAAAACGAAGAGCGCCAGCACCGCCCAAATTCCGGCTGTTGGAAATCGCTTCATGTCCGTGAAGGTACAGCAATCGCTTCGGATGTACCTTCGTGGCATGCGGTGGATTTTTCACATGGGTCGGTACGTGCATTTGTTGCGGTTGACCTTTCGGATGCCGGAGCGCGGGCGCGTTTTTCGCCGTTCGTTCCTCGCGGAGTTGGAGGCCATCGGCACGCAGTCCATCGGCATTGTGGCGCTGTTGTCGGTGTTCATGGGCGCCGTCATTTGCATCCAAACCGCGCACCAAGTTTCCGGCTGGATCCCCGTGTACACCATCGGCTTCACCGTCCGCCAAAGCATGATCCTCGAGTTCTCACCGACGCTCATTCCGGTCATCCTGGCGGGCAAGGTCGGTTCGAACATCGCGTCGCAGCTCGGCTCGATGCGCGTGGGCGAACAGGTCGACGCCTTGGAAATCATGGGCATCAACAGCGCGGGCTTCCTCATCCTCCCGAAAATCCTCGCGGGCGTCCTCATCATCCCCTTCTTGGTCATTTTGAGCATGGCGCTCGGCATCGGGTCGGGCGCGTGGGTCGGCGTGACCACGGGCGTGAGCAGTTTCGCGGACTTCCTTTACGGCATGCGCATCGACTTCAAGCAGTTCGATGTCGTGTATGCGCTGTCGAAGACGACGGTGTTCGGGTTCATCATGACGAGCGTTTCGGCGTACCACGGTTACTATGCTTCGGGCGGGGCGTTGGAAGTGGGGCGGGCGAGTACGCGGGCGGTGGTTTGGAGCGTGGTGCTCATCATGGTGGCGAATTTGGTCATCACCCAATTGGCATTGAATTGATTGAACTTCGCGACATCCACAAATCCTTCGGTGAGCACGCCGTGCTGAAGGGCGTGTCGGCCCGCTTTGAGCCGGGCAAGGTGAACTTTGTCATCGGCCGAAGTGGAAGCGGCAAATCCGTGATGACGAAATGCACGGTGGGCCTCATCGAGCCGGATCGCGGTTCGGTGCACTTCGATGGACGCAATTTCACGGCCATGAGCGGCAAAGAGCGGAAGGCGGTGCGTCAAGAGATCGGCATGCTGTTCCAGGGCTCAGCGCTGTTCGACTCCATGACGGTGCTCGAGAACGTGATGTTCCCGTTGCGGATGTTCAGTGGGGCTTCGGAGGAGGAGAACCGCGCGCGTGCGCAGGAGTGCTTGCGGCGGGTTCAGTTGGAGGGCGCTGAGGACCGCTACCCAGCGGAGGTGTCCGGGGGGATGCAGAAGCGTGTGGGCATCGCGCGGGCGATTGCCATGAATCCGAAGTACCTCTTTTGCGATGAGCCCAATTCGGGTTTGGATCCCCAAACCGCCATCGTCATCGACGACCTCATTCAGGACATCACATCGGAGTTCGGCATGACGACGGTGGTGGTTTCGCACGACATGAACAGCGTGATGCAGGCCAGCGATTCGATTCACTTCGTGCACGAGGGGCGGATTTTGTGGCACGGCAACCGCGATGCCTTGCTGGCAGGCGGTCCGGCAGAATTGGAGGACTTCGTGTTCGCTTCGGAGTTGATGAAGCGGGTGCGCGGGCGCGGCTGAAGTTCCTTAGTTTCGGGGCATGTCACACGATGAAGTCCCCGCCATTCCCCTCGATTTCGAGCGGGTGGATGTTTTCGAAATGCAGGAGCGGGCGCGTGCCCTGAAGGACCGGTGGTCGCGTCGTCGCTCGGTGCGTGATTTCTCGACCGAGCCCATTCCCTTGGACGTGGTCCGGGATTGCATCGCTGCGGCCGCTGCGGCGCCGTCGGGCGCGAACAAGCAGCCCTGGACGTTCTGCCTCGTTACGAATCCGCAATTGAAGCGCCGCATCCGGGAGGCCGCCGAAGGGGAGGAGCGAGCGAATTACGCGGGGCGCATGTCGGATCGGTGGTTGCGGGATTTGGCTCCACTCGGAACGGACGCGAACAAGCCGCACATTGAGGACGCGCCCGCGCTCATCATCGTGTTCAGGCGGCCGTTCGAGTGGGCTGAGGACGGCGGTAAAGTGCCGAGTTATTACGTGAATGAATCGGTCGGCATCGCGGTGGGCATGCTGATTGCGGCGCTGCATTCGGCCGGGTTGGCGACGTTGCCGCACACGCCTTCTCCGATGGATTTTTTGGCCCAAATCCTCGACCGCCCAGCCAACGAACGCGCCTACCTGCTCTTGCCCGTTGGATACCCCATCGATGCGGCCCACGTTCCGCAAATTCAACGAAAAAAATGGCCCGATATCTGCGTTGAATACAATTGAAAATCAGGCGGTTGGATTGAAAAAATCAAAAAAGCGCAGCCGAGGTGTCGAAGGTCTGTAATTCCTGTGGTTACTTTGCGCCCCGAAAGAAAGCCTTAGCCATGTCTGAGATTCAAGAAAAAGTAACGGCGATCATCGTCGACAAGTTGGGAGTTGATGCAGGAGAGGTGACCCTCGAAGCATCGTTCACGAACGACCTTGGAGCCGACTCCTTGGACACCGTTGAGCTCATCATGGAGTTCGAAAAAGAGTTCAACATCGCCATCCCCGACGACCAAGCCGAGAAGATCAGCACGGTGGGTCAAGCGGTGGAGTACATCTCTGCGAACGTATAAATCCGCACTCCCATGGAGTTGAAGCGGGTAGTTGTAACGGGACTTGGAGCCTTGACTCCCATCGGGAACACCGTTGAGGAGTACTGGGAGGGGTTGAAGAATGGCGTAAGTGGGGCAGCCCCCATCACGCGGTTCGATGCCTCGAAATTCAAGACCCGTTTTGCGTGCGAAGTCAAGAACTTTGACGTGCAGGAGTTCATCGACCGCCGCGAAGCGCGGAAGATGGACCTCTTTACGCAGTATGCCATTGTCGCATCCGACGAGGCACTTCGCAACGCGCAACTGATTGGAGAAGGAGCGCATGAGGTCAATCCGGATCGCGTAGGGGTCATTTGGGGTTCAGGGATTGGGGGTTTCCAGACCTTCATGAATGAAGCCCGCGACTTTTACGCGGGTGACGGAACGCCGCGCTTCTCGCCGTTCTTCATCCCCATGATGATTTCGGACATCGCCGCAGGCCAAATCTCGATGCGCCACGGCTACCGCGGTCCGAACTTCTGCACGGTCTCGGCGTGTGCCAGCGGCACCAACGCGATGATCGATGCCTTCAACTACCTTCGGTTGGGAAAAGCGGACGCGATTGTAACCGGTGGCTCGGAGGCCGCCGTGGTTGAAGGAGGCATCGGTGGCTTCAATGCCCTGAAAGCGCTTTCGACCCGGAACGATGATCCGGCTTCAGCATCTCGCCCCTTCGATGCAACCCGCGATGGGTTCGTCTTGGGCGAAGGCGCAGGGGCCATCGTCCTCGAGACCTACGACCACGCCATCGCGCGGGGCGCCACCATCTATGCAGAAATGGTGGGTGGCGGCATGAGTGCCGATGCCCACCACCTGACCGCTCCTCATCCAGAAGGATTGGGGGCGCGCAACGTGATGAAGGCTGCTTTGGATGATGCCGGCATGGCCCCCGATGAGCTTGACTACGTGAACGTGCACGGCACGTCGACCCCGCTGGGCGATGTGGCAGAAACGTTGGCCATCAAGGAAGTCTTCGGTGACCACGCCTACAACCTGAGCATCTCCTCGACCAAGTCCATGACCGGCCACCTGCTTGGAGCCGCGGGCGCCATCGAAGGCATCGCGTCGATTCTAGCGGTTCGTCACGGAATTGTTCCCCCGACCATCAACTTCGAGCACCCGGACGAGCAGATCGACCAACGGCTCGACTTAACGTTGAACCAAGCGAAGGTCCGCCCGGTTCGTGCGGCCCTTTCGAACACCTTCGGATTCGGCGGGCACAACGCCTCGGTGGTGTTCAAAGCCTTCTCCTGATTCATGCCACAGCACGTGGTGAATTGGCTGAAGCGATTGGTTCCTGGGCAGGACAAACCTGCCACCATCGATGAATTGGTGAAGCGCGAGTTTGGCTTGCGCATCAAGCACCGAGCGCATTACGACGAGGCGCTGACCCACGCGTCCCTGCTCGATGGCGACGAAACCGGTCTCCGGAGCAATGAACGCTTAGAGTTTCTGGGCGATTGTGCATTGGATTTGGCCATCGCCAGTTACTTGTTCGCTTCCTTCCCGGATGATCAGGAAGGGGCGTTGACGCAGCGCAAATCGAAGATTGTCAACCGCAAAACCCTCAATCTGCTCGGAGATCGGATGGGGCTGCCTGCGCTGATTCGATCCAAGATGCGGCGCCAGGACATCCAAGATACGGTCGTCGGCAACGCCCTTGAAGCCCTCATTGGCGCCATTTACCTCGATCACGGCTTCGAAAAGACGAGTCGGGCGCTGTTGCGCATGATCAAGCGCCACGGTGCCGACGAGAAGGTCCACCAAACCGTGGACTTCAAGTCGAAGCTGTTCCATTGGAGCCAGAGCCACAAAAGGCGCTTGACGTTTGACGTGGTGGACGAGTCTTCCGTAGACGGGGAATCGGTTTATGTGATGCAGGCGCGCGTGGATGGGGTCGCATTCGGGGAAGGGGAGGGACGCTCAAAAAAGTTGGCGGAGCAGGCAGCTGCTCGGGTCGCCTGGAAGGAGGTGTTCGACCGCGGGTTGTTGGAGGAAGGGGAACCGGGACCGGTTGAGGAGAAGCCCGCTCAGCCCAAGGGTCGGCCACGCGGACCTCGGGGACAGGGAGCTCGCGAGAAGGCCTCGAAGAAGAAGCCTGAACCGGCCACTCGGAAGAAGGACACGGAGTCCCAAAGCCGTTCGCGTCGGAAGCCGCGTGAAGAGAAGCCCAAGGTGCCCTCGAAGCCGCGGGCTGCGCGCAAGCCAAAGGACGCGCCCGAATCCTCCCCTCCGCCTCAAGCGCGCCGCCGCATGCGGAGGAAGCCGTCGGATTCATAAACGGTTAACGCACGGGTGTGCAGGGCGCATCGTTCAAATCCGTATTTTCGCCCCGCATGCAATGGTTGGAAGGCGATTTTGAGGAGAGCTGCGATTTCAGGCTATTCGGGTTGACGTCCCATGCGGGGAGTCACCGATTGTGCTGGGAAATGAATCGGTTGCTCGGTTGGTCGTTGGCGTATCACATGGAATTGGTCCCCGATGAACGCGCAGGGGATGAACGCTATGTGGTTCACCGGTTCGTGTCGGAGGACACGGGGGTGGATGTCGCGCTGATTGCGAACCGCTTGCCCAAGTCGCAGTTGGTCAGCGGATTGCCGCGGGTGGATTTCCTGCTTCGTTTGGGCGAAGACACGGAAGAGGTGGACCAAATCGTGCGCACCATACGAGGAATGAAGCTCGTGACGTTGTTGGCTGAAGTCAACCCGCTGAAAACCGGGGCGTTCGAGCGCGTCGCTTTCCTGGACAGACCAGAAGACTTGAGGCCTGTAAGTAATGGATTACCGTAAACAAGGACCGATGAAACGGACGAAGATTGTAGCAACGATGGGACCGGCTTCGGCCCCACGTGAAGTGATGAAGGAACTGGTGATGGCGGGCATGAATGTGGTGCGCTTGAACTTTTCGCACGGAGAGCACAGCGTGCACGGACAGGTGTTGGAAACCATCCGGAGCATTGACGAGGAATTGGGGACGCACACGGCGACTTTGGCTGACTTGCAAGGCCCGAAGCTTCGCGTAGGCGAGATCGAGGGCGGCGTGATGATGCTGGAAGTCGGGTCGGAACTCCTGATTCGAACGGGAAAGGAAGTCGGCAAGGACGGCGTTGTCTACACGAACTACATGCAGTTCGCCTCGGATGTCAAGCCGGGCGAACCCGTGCTCTTGGATGACGGCAAGTTGCGCTTGGAAGTGCTGGAAACGAATGGAAAGGATGAGGTGCGCTGCCGCGTGACCTATGGCGGACCGTTGAAGCCGCGCAAGGGCGTGAACTTGCCCAGCACGGCCATTTCGTTGCCGTGCATTACCGAAAAGGACGCCAAGGATTTGGCTTTCGCGTTGGAGCAAGGCGTGGATTGGATCGGGTTGTCCTTTGTGCGCCGCGCCGAGGACATTCGCGAACTGCGGAAGATCATCAACGAGGCGGGAAGCCACGCGCGCATCGTCGCGAAGATCGAGAAGCCCGAAGCGTTGGACGATTTGGAGAACATCTTGCGCTGCACCGATGCGGTGATGGTCGCCCGGGGCGATTTGGGCGTGGAGGTGCCGATGCAAGAGGTGCCGATGATCCAAAAGTCCATCATCAAGCAATGCATGGAGCATGGCCGTCCGGTCATTGTGGCGACCCAAATGATGGAGTCGATGATTGAAGCCGCGGTTCCGACCCGAGCTGAGGTGAACGACGTGGCGAATGCGGTCCTCGACGGCGCCGACGCCGTCATGTTGAGCGCTGAGACGAGCGTGGGTGCTTATCCCGTCAACGCCGTTCGCGCCATGACCGAGATCTGCACCTCGGTGGAACAGCACGACACGATCTACCACCACGAGCGCCCGCCGTTCAGCCCGGACGAAGACCGATTCATCAGCGACAGCATTTGCTACAACGCATGCCGATTGGCCAAACGCGTGGAGGCCCAGGCCATCATCACGATGTCCTTCTCGGGCTACACGGCCATGCAGGTCGCGAGTCAACGGCCCGCTTCAAACATTCACTTGTTCACGGCGAACAAGCGGATTTTGAAGCAGATGAGTTTGGTTTGGGGCGTGACCGCTCACCCCTACGTGAAGATGGTGAGCACCGACCACACCATTGCCGACATCAAATACGTCCTGAAAAAGGATGGGCACGTGCAGCCTGGGGATTTCATCATTCACCTCGCTTCGATGCCCATCGCCGATGCGGGGATGACGAACATGTTGAAGCTGGGACGCGTTTAAGGCAGCCCTGCGCTTGACGGCGTATCTTTGCCGGCGATGAGCAAGCGATTCCCCGAACGCGGCGCCCTGAATTTGGCGGCCACCGCGGATGAAATCCTGTCTGTTTGGGAGCAAGAACAGACCTTCCACCGTAGCGTGGAACAACGGCCTGCGGACCGGCCTTTCGTGTTCTTTGAGGGGCCGCCCTCTGCGAACGGAATGCCCGGCATCCACCACGTGATGGCCCGGGCGCTCAAGGACATCGTGTGCCGTTACCAAACCCTCAAAGGCCACCGCGTCGAGCGCAAAGCCGGCTGGGACACCCACGGGTTGCCGGTTGAGCTCGGCGTGGAGAAGGAACTCGGCATCACAAAGGAGGACATCGGGAAGAAGCTCACCATCGAGGAATACAACGATGCCTGCCGCAAGGCCGTCATGCGCTACACGGACGTTTGGAACGACCTCACCCGCAAGATGGGGTACTGGGTTGACATGGAGTCGCCGTACGTAACGTACGAGCCGAAGTACATGGAGTCGGTGTGGTGGTTGCTGAAGCAGTTATACGACAAAGGGCTCATCTACAAGGGCTACACCATCCAGCCGTACAGCCCCAAAGCGGGCACGGGCCTCAGTTCGCACGAACTCAACCAGCCCGGTGCCTACCGCGATGTAAAGGACACCACGGTCGTGGCGCAGTTCCGCACGCCGGTGGATTGTGCGAACCGGATCAAGGCACATGCCGGCGAAGGCGCGAAGGCGCTGGCGGATTTGCCCGTGGATTTGTTGGCGTGGACGACCACCCCGTGGACGTTGCCTTCGAACACGGCCCTGACCGTCGGACCGGACATCACCTACGCCCTCGTGCGCACCCGGAACCGCTACACGGACGAGGAGGTGCTCGTGGTGCTCGCCGAAGCGCTCATCGGGAAGCACTTCGGGGGAAAGAAGGCGCCGGAGCACGAGGTGGTGGCCACGTTCAAAGGCCAAGACCTGTGCGGCGCTCGGTACGAGCAGTTGTTGGACTGGGCCAGCCCGTTGGAGGACGTGGCCGATGCGTTCCGGGTGATTCCGGGCGACTTCGTGACCACCGAGGACGGAACGGGCATTGTGCACACCGCGCCCACCTTCGGTGCGGACGACGCGCGGGTGGCTGCGGCAGCCGGCGTGCCGCCGCTGTTGGTGGAGGACGAGCACGGCAACGCGGTTCCGCTGGTCGATTTGCAAGGCCGGTTCCGCGTAGGGCCGCTTGCTGGACGCTATGTAAAAGAGGAGTACTACGACGAGGGCGAGGCGCCAGAACGGTCGGTGGACGTGGAAATCGCCATCGGATTGAAGGAGCGGGGCAGGGCGTTTTTGGTCGAGAAGTACGAGCACAATTACCCCCACTGCTGGCGGACGGACAAGCCGATTTTGTACTACCCGCTGGACAGCTGGTTCATCCAGGCGACGGCGGCGAAGGAACGCATGGCGGAGCTGAACGACACGATCCGGTGGAAGCCGGCGAGCACGGGGACGGGCCGCTTCGGCAAGTGGCTGGAAAACCTGAACGATTGGAACCTGAGCCGGAGCCGGTTTTGGGGCATTCCGATTCCGATTTGGCGGACGGAGGACGGGTCGGAGACGCGGTGCATCGGGTCCGTTGAGGAGCTGCAAGCCGCATGCGAAGAGGCGGTGGCGGCCGGCCTGATGGAGTCGAATCCGCTCGCGGGCTTTGTGGCCGGCGACATGAGCGCCGAGAATTACGCCCAGGTCGATTTGCACAAGCACTTCGTGGACCAAATCGTGCTCAAGTCCACCACCGGCGGCCCGATGCGCCGGGAGGCGGACCTGATTGATGTTTGGTTCGACAGCGGTAGCATGCCCTACGCCCAGTGGCATTATCCCTTCGAAAACCGCGAGAAGGTCGACGCAGGCAACGCGTTCCCCGCCGATTTCATCGCGGAAGGCGTGGACCAAACCCGCGGCTGGTTCTACACCCTCCACGCCATCGCCACCATGGTCTTTGACCGCGTGGCCTACAAGGCGGTGATCAGCAACGGTTTGGTCCTCGACAAGAACGGCCAAAAGATGTCCAAGCGGCTCGGCAATGCGGTGGATCCGTTCGCTACGCTCCAGCAATACGGCCCGGATGCCACCCGCTGGTACATGATTTCCAACGCCCAACCCTGGGACAACCTCAAGTTCGACGAGGCGGGCATCGGGGAAGTCACCCGCCGGTTCTTCGGCACGCTGCACAACACGTACAACTTCCTTGCCCTGTACGCGAACATTGACGGATGGGACGGCAGCGAAGTGGCACCGGCCATTGCGGACCGCCCCGAGATCGACCGGTGGGTCCTCTCGCGCCTCCATTCCCTCATCGCGGAGGTGGACGCGGCGTACGGAGACCTCGAGCCAACGCGGGCGGCCCGCGCCATCCAAGACTTCACGGTCGACGAGTTGTCGAACTGGCACGTGCGCCTCAGTCGGCGCCGGTTCTGGAAGGGCGAAATGACGGCGGACAAGCGCAGCGCGTACGCCACCCTCATCGAATGCCTCGAAGCCATCGCGTTGATGTCCGCCCCGATTGCGCCGTTCGTGATGGACCGATTGTACCGGGACTTGGGTGCGGCGGTGGTTCGACCGCAGGCGGCCGATGCCTGGTCGGATTCGGTGCACCTCGCGGATTTCCCCGTTTCCGACGGTTCGAAAATCGACGCCGAGCTCGAAGCGCGCATGGCCTTGGCGCAGCAACTCACTTCGCAGGTGCTGAGTTTGCGCAAGCGGGAAAAACTGCGCGTGCGCCAGCCGTTGCGCCGCATCATGGTGCCTGCGCTCACGTCCGAACTCCAACAACGCTTGGCCGCGGTTCAAGAACTCGTCTTGGCGGAAGTGAACGTCAAGTCGCTGGAAGTGCTGACCGACGGAGACGGGGGCATCGTGAAGGTGGTCAAGCCGGATTTCAAGGCGTTGGGACCGCGTTACGGCAAGCGAATGAAGGCCCTCGCCGCCGCGGTGAATGCGTTCACGGCCGATGAGGTGGCGCAATTGGAGCGCGAAGGCCGCATCGAAGTGGAGCCGTCCGATGGCCAAGGCGCTGCGGAGGTGCTCCTTTCGGATGTGGAAATCCAAACCCAGGACATCCCCGGCTGGACGGTCAGTGTTGAAGGCGGCGTGACGGTGGCCCTCGACGTGGTCCTCGACGACGCGTTGCGGGCCGAAGGACTTGCCCGGGAGCTGGTGAATCGCGTCCAAAACCTCCGCAAGGACACCGGCCTCGAGGTCACGGATCGCATTGCGTTGACGGTTTCGGCCCCGGCTGATTTGCAAGGGGTTTTCCAACAGAATTTGGAGTATATTCGGGCCGAAGTCCTAGCTGAGGAAGTGGATTGGAACGGAGGCGGCTCAGGGGCAGAAGTGGAGCTGACCGATGGGGTGACCGTCGGTTTGGCATTGAAAAAACTGGTTTAAGAAACGGAGAGAGATGGCAGAAACCCGTTATTCAGACAGCGAACTCGCGGAATTCGAGGCGCTGATTCAAGAGAAACTCGGAGTGGCAAAAGAGAACTTGCAGGAGCTCCAACGCGCCCTCTCCCACGAGGGCGACAACAGCACCGATGACACGTCGCCCACCTTCAAGATGATGGAAGACGGCTCAGAAACCATGAGCCGCGAGGAAACGGCCCAGTTGGCGGCGCGCCAACAAAAGTTCATCATGAACTTGGAAAACGCCCTCCTCCGCATCAAGAATAAGACGTACGGCGTCTGCCGAGTCACGGGCAAGCTCATTCCGAAGGAGCGCCTGCGCCTTGTGCCGCACGCGACGATGTCGATCGAAGCGAAGAATCGACAGTAAGACCAGCATGCGCCTTGGCAATTTGTTGGCCGTGTGGGCCTTGCCCGTCTTGTTGGCGGACCAGCTCTTGAAGTTTTACATCAAGACCACCTTCACCATTGGCCAACGAATGCCCTTGGTTCCTGGTCTCATCGAACTGCAGTTCATCGAGAACGATGGCATGGCGTTCGGTTGGGCATTGCCGGGCGATTTGGGCAAGTTGGCTTTGCGCGCTTTTCGCGTCCTCGCGGCGTTGGCCATCGGCTGGTACCTCGTACACGCCGCGAAAACGGGAGCGCACAAGGGATTTCTGAGGTCGATTGCGCTGATTTGGGCAGGGGCGGTGGGCAACATCATCGATTCCGTCTTTTACGGTCGGTTCTTCACGAAATCCGGATGGGACGAGGCAGCGCGATTTGATCCCTCGGATGGGTACGCCTCGTGGTTCATGGCCGATGTGGTGGACATGTTCCACTTTACCGTGGAGTGGCCCTTGGGTCCTTGGCAAGGGCGGGAGGTATTCCCTCCGATTTGGAACATCGCTGATGCGGCGATTTCGTGCGCGGTGATTTGGATTTTGCTGAACCAAAAGCGTTACTTCAGCAAACCGTAAGGTCCGCTCCTGCCTTCCTTCAGATTTAACCTGAGAGCGGGAGTGAATCCGGGGGGAGCCCGCTATTTTTACACCAAGAACCCGAACCGTGAAACACCTAATCATCGTCTTGTATGCGCTGTTCATTGCGCAGCCCCTGCTCGCTCAACGGCCTTCCATGAAGTCCGCGAAATTCGATTTCACGGAAGTGCCTACGGTCCCAGAGGACCTCGTGCGCAACATCCAGTTCGTGGTGCATGCCGACCCCAACTACTTCAGTTTGGATGATTTGCGTCGTTGGGGAGGGAACGCTGCCATTTTGAAGGCGGGTGAGCGGTTCGCTGGCATGTCGTACTACACGTTGGAACAGGAGGTGGCCTTGGTGGAATCGAACCCGACGCTGTTGGTTCAAGTCGCCCTCGGTGAGGGGTCGATGGGCCGCCGGACGGCGAAGAGCGAGGCGGTTAAGGGCGAGGAGATGACGTACTGGTACCAAGTCGATTACGAGCAGCCCTTGACGGTCCAAATCACGGACGCAGCGGGCAACCTCCTCGACGGTTTTGAGTTGCCCGCTGGCGTGAACGTCCGCTACGGCAACGAGAAGATTTCCGTCATCGAATCGAGCAAGGGAGGCTTCAGCTATTCGAAATCGAAATTGGACTACCGGTCAGAGACGGAGCTTGAAACGGCGGTGCGCACCTCCGAGGCCGAACGGTTCATCCGCCGAAAGTCGGTCCTGACCCAGTTGTCCACCATGGTCGACGTCTTGGAGACCCGGTTGTATTTCAATGACGTCAAGGCCAGCGTTGAAGTGGCCACGGCGAAAAACCGCAAGGTGGACTACACGGAATTGGACGCGGCGCAAGAGGCCGCTGTCGCAGCCTTCGAAGCGCAGAACTGGGAAGCCCTTGATGGGCCGATGGCGACGTGGAGCACGTGGTTGGAGCGCGCTGACCTGTTGAATCCGAAAGCGGACGTAAACAAGGTCGTGGCGCGGGCGCTGCACCTGAACTTGGCCCAGGGCCACTTGTACCGGGGCGATTTCGCCGCGTGCGCCCGTCACCTGCAAGCGGCCCGCAGCATGACCGCGGCCATGGAGCCGGAATGGGCCCAAATCGAAGCCCAGCGAACCCTGCTTGCCAACCGGCGCAAGGCCGCAGCATCGAACCCCGGATGGGCCCCCGATGAGGCCGTGGAAACGTTTAAGGCCATCGACTTGAAAGACGTTTTGGGCAAGCGTTCGGAGAACAAGGACGTGGACATGTTCTCCGGTTCCGATGTGTACGCTGGATTCACGGAGGCCTTGCGCAACTGGAAGGCCGAGGCGGAGGCCGATGCTCCCGAGAACCAAGCGGCTGCGGAGACTGAACTGACCTTGGAACAGCGCCTCGGTGCACGCCTCGAGCAGACCATCGGCGGATACATGCTGCGTTTGAATCCGCTCCTTGACCGGGATTTGATGGGCGGTGCCATGCCCGAGGAAATCATCGGCATTGATCGGTTGGCCTACCTCGATGTGAGTGGCATGGCTTTCACCGAACTCCCCGCATCCATCGCGCGCTGTGGAACCCTCCAAACGTTGGTGCTCACCAGCAACGCGTTGACGGCGTTGCCTGCATCCATTGGCGAACTGGGCACGCTGAAGAAGCTGTTGCTCAAAGGAAATCCCCTAACGGATTTGCCCGAGTCGTTGGCGAACTGTTCCGAGCTGCGCGTCCTGGACCTTCGAGGAACCCAAATCCCGGCTGCTACCGCCATTTCATGGCAGTCGAAGTTGCCGGATTGCAAGGTGAAATACGACGAGTGAGCGCGGACTGAAGCACGGAATTGGGATTTTGGTGCATCTTCAGGCCCTGAACCATTTCCATTTTCGATGAAAAACCGTTTTCTGTTTGCTGTGTTGGGCGGGTTGATCTTGTTCACCTGGCAGTTTTTGGCCTTTGCTTTCCCCGCGTTCCACATGAGTTCGATGGCATACACGCCGCTTCAGGATGAAATCCTGGCCGCGCTGGAGGCCTCCGGATTGGAGAGTGGCATGTACGTATTGGGCCAACCTGGTCCTGAGTTGATGGAAGATGCCGCTGCGATGGAGGCGTGGCAAGCCGCTCACGAAGGCAGCAGCCACGCCCGAATCAACTTTCGGAGAAACCACAGTTACTCTGGGATGGGGATGAACCTCGTGCGGGGATTCCTCGTGTGCATGATCATTGCTTGGATGTTGCACGCCCTTTTGAGGAAAGTGGATGGGGGCCTCAAGCAGCGGTTGCTCACCTCGATGGGAGTTGGGGTGATGGGCTTCTTGTTCATTCCGTACACCAACTTCATTTGGTTCGCTGACCCGGACATTTGGGCTTATTTGCTCGACGCCATCGTGCCATGGGCGTTGCTCGGATGGCTCAGTTCGGGGCTGAAATGAAGTAGAGGTGGAAAAATTAGGTGACAATCGGAAGCCTGGTCTCGAATCGTTCGGGTAAGTCAGGAGCATGAGGTGTCATGTTCTCAGCATGACAACAAACACCTGAGTATTTGAAAGTCAACTAATTGGTGATGTGTGAATGTGCGCAAGTATGACACGCAACGCTTTTTTGCGCTTTTTCACTTTCTTGTCAGGTCTTGCAAAGTAGCTTTGTCCCAAGTGAGGTTAAGCGGTCACGACAAGCTCGAGGCCGGGGACTGGCGCATCAGACCCCGGCCTCGTCCTTTACAACGGGTTCAACCCAGTCTCCGTGCGAGCGAATGAGCTCGATGAGCGCATCCACGGCTTCCTCCGCGGGCACGTTGCGTTGGACGACATCCCGCTCCTTGTACAACGTGATGACGCCCGGTCCGGTCCCGACGTATCCATAGTCGGCATCGGCCATTTCTCCAGGTCCGTTGACGATGCAGCCCATGATGCCGATTTTAATGCCCTTGAGGTGAGAGGTGACGGCGCGGATCTTCGCCGTCGTTTCCTGCAAGTCGAACAGGGTTCGGCCGCAACTTGGGCAGCTGATGTACTCGGTTTTTGAGATGCGCGTTCGCGTCGCTTGCAGGATGCCGAAGGCTGTGGAGTTGCGCAATTGGAGCGGAATGTGATCGGCTTCAAGCCAAACCCCGTCCCCCATCCCATCGAGCAACAGTCCTCCTGCATCGGTGGCCATGTGCAGCTGGAACGTTTCCGGGTCGTGGCCGTCAAACTGCCTGCGGATGACGATGGGCGCGTCGCACCCCGCAGCTTGGAGGGCCAAGGTGGCGGCACGCAAGTCCGCCATGGCGTGCTCCGATTGGGTCTCCAGCACGACCACGACCGAAGCCCCTTCGTTCAGGCGCTGAATGAACTCAGGCCGCTCGCAATCCGCGCGGTGAGCGCGCACGAAGGCCGTTGCGGTCGGCGCCAGGTCGGCGCGCTCAAATTCAACAGCGTCGAAGAGCGGGATGTGACGTTCTGCCCCCGTCCAAGCCGCCGCGTCCTGCAAAATGCTCAACGTTCCCGGCAATTCGAACGGGACTTCGCGGTCACCCACGTAGACGACGTCGCAAGCGAATTCGTCGAGGTTCCATTTGTCCAGTGGCACGCTGTACCGGTACCCACAGCCGAAGAAGGCCGCTGGCGTCACCGGCACTTTTCCCAGCGAATGCACCACCACCGGGACCTGCTTTCCGCCGATGTTTCCGACTTCCCGCGTCACCCGCCGGGTGTATTCGAACGGATTCCACTCCGCACCCTCGACGGGCAGCGCTTGGCCTTTCGCGCGCTGAGCATAGCGCTCCACGAGCTTGCGGGCCACGGGGATTTCGGCCTCGGGAGCTTCCGTCAGGGAAACCCGGACCGTGTCGCCGATGCCGTCTTCAAGCAGCGTCCCGATGCCCACAGCACTCTTGATGCGCCCGTCTTCGCCATCGCCCGCTTCCGTCACCCCGAGGTGAAGCGGATAGTCCATGCCTTCTTCGTCCATGCGGGCCACGAGCAGCCGGTAAGCGTGCACCATGACTTGCGGATTCGAAGACTTCATGCTGATGACCAAATCGTGGTAATCGTGCTCCCGGCAGATCCGCAAAAACTCCAACGCGCTTTCGACCATCCCCTCTGCGGTGTCCCCAAACCGGCTCATGATGCGATCGCTCAACGAACCGTGGTTGGTGCCGATGCGCATCGCCCGACCCAATTCCTTGCACTTCAGGACGAGCGGCGTGAACTTGGACCGAATCCGTTCGAGTTCTGCCGCATAGGACGCGTCCGTGTATTCGATTTCCTCGAACTTCTTTTTGTCGGCGTAGTTGCCGGGATTGACGCGAATTTTCTCGACGTGATCGGCCGCGACTTCGGCCGCGTTGGGGGTGAAGTGGATGTCCGCCACGACGGGCACGTCCCCGTGGCCGGCCGCAGCGAGGGCGGCCTTGATTTCGCCGAGTGCTGCCGCTTCCCGCTTGGAAGGCGCGGTGATGCGCACTAGCTCGCAGCCCGCCTCGATCATGCGCAGCGACTGCGCCACGGTGCCCTCGATGTCGAGGGTGTCGGTGGTGGTCATGGACTGCAATCGGATGGGGGCATCTCCTCCTAAGGTGAGGGCACCGATGCGAACGGGGTGCGAGGCGCGGCGTTCGTAATTGAATCGGTCGGGGCAGTAGTTGGCGTGCTGCATGGTGCGAAATTAGCGGACGGGTCAATGTGCAAACCCTTTCTTCAAGTTATTTGTTCCTGTACCATGCGCGGATTCCATTTTCACGAGTTCCGGCCAAATGCCGACCAACGCACGCCCTTCGAGCGCCTGCTTGAGCTGTTCCTCGAAATCGCCACGCACACCGCGGGCGATGTGGACGAGGCCATCGATTGGTTGCGTGAAATTGACCGCCAACACAGCCTGACCACGCCCGATTACACCGTGGACGACTTCGTGGAGGAGTTGCGGGCGAAGGGCTACATCCGGGAGCAGCGTCCCGGCGGTGGCGGCGGCCAGCGCTTGGGGGCGAAGGGCGAGCAGGGCATCCGCTCGCGGGCGTTGGATCAAATCTTCGGCAACCTGAAAAAGGGCACCTCGGGCGGCCACAAGTCGCGCCATCGCGGCGCTGGCGACGAACCGACGGAGGACCGGCGGCCGTACCAATTCGGTGACCGCCTCGACCAAATCGATTTCTCTGCCTCCCTCCGCAACGCCCAAATCAACCACGGACCGGGCACGTTCCGGCTGACCGAGAACGACCTCGTGGTGGAGGACCGGGAATGGCGGACGGCCACGTCGACCGTGCTGATGATCGATTTGTCTCACTCCATGATCCTGTACGGCGAAGACCGCATCACCCCCGCGCGGAAGGTGGCCCTCGCCCTGAGCGAACTCGTGCTCACCCGCTACCCGAAGGACCACCTCGACATCGTGGCCTTCGGCAACGACGCGTGGGAAGTGAACATCGCCGAGCTGCCCTACCTGCAAGTCGGCCCGTTCCACACGAACACCGCGGCCGGCCTGGAACTCGCCATGGACATCCTTCGCCGGCGCAAAACCCCGAACCGCCAGATTTTCATGATCACGGACGGCAAGCCGACGTGCCTGAACGACCCCAGCGAACCGACCGGGTACTACAAGAACCCTTCGTGGATGCTCGATCCGCTGATTACGGGCCGGTGTTACAATTTGGCCCGACAATGCCGGAAGTTGGGCATCCCCATCACGACGTTCATGATCGCCACCGACCCGCAGCTGCAGGAGTTCGTCGAAACGTTCACCGAGGCGAACCAAGGGCGCGCGTTTTTCACGGGCCTCCAAGGCCTGAGCGACACCATTTTCACCGACTTCCAACAGGGCCGCTCGCGGCGCGCCCGCTGAAACCGACTTGATGAAACCGAACATCCAAACCCTGCGCGAACTGCGCGAATCCGGCTACACGCCGAAGCCCATTCGGGAGGAACTGCGCGCGAATTTGATTGCGATGCTGGACCGGCGGGAGCCGCTGTTCCCTGAAGTGGTCGGCTACGGCGACACCGTCATTCCGCAGGTGCAGCGGTCCGTGCTCGCCGGGCACAGCATGAACTTGCTCGGCTTGCGGGGGCAGGCGAAGACGCGGATGGCGCGCGGGCTGGTGGACCTGCTCGACGAGTGGGTGCCGGTGGTGCCGGGGAGCGTGCTGAACGAGGATCCGATGGCGCCGCTTTTGCGTTCGACCGCCGAGCAGCTCCACGATGATCATCCGGTGGGATGGATGCACCGGAGCGAGCGGTACGTGGAGAAGCTGGCGACGCCGGATGTGAGCGTGGCGGATTTGATCGGGGACGTGGACCCGATCAAGGCGGCGAATTTGGGTTTGGACTACAGCGACGAACGGGTCATCGCTTACGGCCTGATTCCGCGCAGCCACCGCTGCATTTTCGCCATCAACGAGCTGCCGGATCTGCAGCCGCGCATCCAAGTTGCGCTGTTCAACATCCTGCAAGAAGGCGACATCCAAATCCGCGGCTTCCAAATGCGGCTGGCGCTCGACCTGCAATTCGTGTTCACCGCGAATCCGGAGGATTACACGAGCCGCGGGGCCATCATCACGCCGCTGAAAGACCGGATCCAATCCCAAATCCTGACCCACTACCCGCGTTCCATCGAGGATTCGTTGGCGATCACGGCGCAAGAGGCGCGGCTGACGGCGGAACAGCACCGGCGGGTGGTCGTTTCGCCGATGGTGGCGGAGCTCGTGGAGCGCGTGGCGGTAGCGGCGCGGGAGTCGGAGTACATCGATGCAGGAAGCGGTGTTTCGGCGCGCTTGTCCATCACGGCCTACGAACTGCTCGTGGCGGCAGCCGAATTGCGCAGCCACTTGACGGGCGACGCGCCGACCACCACGCGCATCACCGACCTGCTCGGAATCATCCCGGCCATTACCGGCAAGGTGGAGCTGGTGTACGAGGGCGAACAGGAAGGCCCCGAAGGCGTGGCGGTGCATTTGATGAACCAGGCGTTTCGGGCGTTGTTCGCCGAGCGCTTCCCCGACCCGGAGCTCGTGCGCCGCGGGAAAATGGAGGACGTCTACGCCGAAGTTGTTGCGCATTTCAATGACGATGGGTTGGAGCTGTTGCGGATGGACAGCGATGCCGAACACGCGGCGAAGTTGAACGCCGTTGCGGGGTTGTCGGCCCTGGTCGACCGCTACCTGCCGACGGACGATGCGGAGGCGCGCCGGGGGGCCATGGAGTTCGCGTTGCACGGCATGGCGGCGCACAACTTGCTCGGCAAGGACGTCATCGACGGGGAGGTGAGCTTCAGCGATTTGATGGGAAATCTGTTCAGCGCGGACGACGAGGACTGATCCGGTTGCACCTTGCGGGGTCATGGCGTCAATCAATTTGGATGAGGACCGGTTGATCGTGTTGTCTTCCACGGTTCACGGGGATGACAGCAGCATCGTGCGGGTGTTCAGCCGCGCGTTGGGCGTGGTGCCGATTTGGGTGAAAATGGGCAAAACGCGCCGCGCACGAGGGGAGGGGGCCAAATGGCACCCGCTCGCCCTCCTCGACGCCCGTGGCCTCCACCGCAAGGGCTCGGAGGGGCTTTTTCGAGTCCGCAGCGCCGATCGCGCCCACCGGCTCGACGCCCTCACCACCGATGTCCGTCGTTCCGCTGTGGCCTTCTTCCTCGCGGAATTCCTGTGGAAGACCTTTCCTGAGGAGGCCGCACATCCGGAGGTGGTGGACTGGACGTGGCGTTGGGTGGTGGAACTGGATGCAACGCCCCATCCCGCCAACGTCCACGTCCGGTACTTGGCGGGCTTGACGGCGTTGCTGGGACTGGCCCCCGCTGCGCCTCCCCCGTCGGCGGCTCACGGTTTGGACCTCGCCACGGGCGAATACATCCCGGTGGACACGCCCGATGAAATCCACTTGAGCCCGTTGGGCACGCAGGCCTTCTACGCGTTGTCTCAGGGAGGTGAATTTCCGGTGAACGGCGGGATGCGGAGGGAGTTGGTGCTGGGTTTGGTGCATTACATTCAGCTGCAGTTGAGCGGGGTGCGCACGCTGAAGAGCTACGAGGTGCTGGAGGCCATTTTTCAATGACCAAGCCGGCTGATTTTAACATTTTTCGGCACTGTTCTTGTTAAGTTCAGCGCTCGAAATGGAGGCCATGAGATACGATTTGAGGCGCTTGTGCGCAGTGGGTGCATTCCTCGGATGCTTTTTGGGGTTGGAGGCGCAGCAAGTACCCGAGGTGCCGAGACCAGTGCAAGTTGTTGATTCAGATGGCATGACTCCGGTGCCTTTCGCAGTGGTACTGAACAAAGCCAACAACGTTGCCGTCCAAGCCGATGAACAGGGCGTCATCGAGATGCCCCATCACGTGGTCGGGGATTCCTTGGTCATTCGGAGCGTTGGCTACATCGACTTGTTGTTGGCACCGGGCGATGCCGTGCCCGACCGCATTCGCATGGTGAACGACCTCGTGTCATTGGACGCGGCGGAAATCGTCACGGAAAATGCGGCATCGCGTGTAAATGCGATGAGCGTCCAGGCCTTGGCCGGGAGAAGCATGGGGGTGGTCGCGCCCGTTCGCAGGTTGGAAGTTCCGTCCACGGCGGCCGAGTTGCTTTGGTCGACGGGTTCGGTGTTGGTCCAGCAGAGCCAGCAGGGTGGAGGGTCGCCGGTCCTTCGGGGGTTCGAGGCGAACCGGATTTTGCTTGTGGTGGATGGCATCCGCATGAACAATGCCATTTACCGGAGTGGCCACTTGCAGAACAGCATCACCATTGATCCTCAGGTGTTGGCCCAAACCGAGGTCATCCTCGGACCCAACAGCGTGTCCTTTGGAAGTGACGCCCTCGGTGGCGTCATCCATTACGTGACCCGGGATCCGCGATTTGGATCGAACGGCATGAAGGTGAATGCCTCGTCGGCCTTCCGTTCGCCCAATTCTGGGTGGATGGTGCATGCGGACGTGGAGTTGATGCGCCGGCGCTTCGGTTCCTTGACTTCGGTGACGCGTTCGCATTTCGGTGACCTGCGCCAAGGTGAGCGGCGCCGACACGGAGACGCCGGTTGGGGGCTGGTCGAGTCGTATGCGGCGCGAATGAACGGCGTGGACACGGTTTTGGTGAACGACGATCCGCACCTGCAGCTCCGATCGGGCTACGATCAAATCGATTTGCTCCAAAAAATCCGCTTCCGGGTCCCCGGTGGCACCCTGACCCTGAACGCCCAATACAGCACGAGCTCGAACGTTCCCCGTTACGACATGTTCGACGACGTTAAGAACGGCCTTCCGAAGTGGGCGGAATGGCATTACGGCCCGCAAGAACGGCTGTTGACTGCGGCGCATTACCGCGGGGTCATCAACCGGTGGGATCTCCGGACCCACATGAACGTCAGTTATCAGCGGATCGGAGAGGACCGCATCAACCGGCGATTTGGCTCGGATACGCGCTACCACCAGGAAGAGACGGTGGACGTGCTGGGCTTCAACGCATCGGTGTCGCATCCGCAGGCCATCGGCCGCATCGCGCTGGGAGGTGGGATCTCTGGAACGTGGAACGAGGTGACGTCGGTGGCGTGGAGCGAGGACATCACCACGGGAGAGCGAAACGACGCGGAGGAGACGCGCTACCCGAATGGTGGCAGCAGCATGCGCACGCTCGGTGCTTTTGCCACTGCGCGTCGTCCGATGGGTCAGCACATGCTTTCTGCCGGCGCGCGTTACAGTTTCGCGGGCTTGGATTGCCGTTTTGACTCGAGCCGGTTCGTGCAGTTGCCGTTCGAACGCATCGAGGCGTCGAAGGGCGCGCTCACGGGGAGCCTCGCGATGCAATGGAGGCTGAGCTCGGGCTGGTCGGCGTTCACCACCGCGTCTTCGGGATTCCGCCATCCGAACGTGGACGACGTGGGGAAGGTCTTCGAAAAGGACGGGCTTGTGATGGTGCCGAACGATAGCTTGGGCGCCGAATACGTGTACTCGTTGGAGCAGGGCGTGGCGTGGAATGTGGGCGGAAGGGATTTGGCCCAAATCACGATCACCGGATTCCAAAGCTGGTGGAACGACGCCATCGTGCCCACGCTCGCATCCCTCAACGGCGACACGATGCTCTGGTACAACGGCGACAGCGCGCGGATCCAAACGAACATCAACGCAGACCGGGCGGTCATACAAGGGCTCCGAATCGAAGGGCGCGCGAAGCTGTTTCCGCGCGTTTCGGCTGAAGCGTCGGTCAACTGGACGGTCGGCGTCAACCGCGATTCCGACACACCGCTCGCCCACATTCCGCCCTTTTTCGGCCGGGTTTCGGCGGTGTACCAGCACCGGTGGCTGTCCATCCAAGCGTACAGCCTCTTCAATGGGGCCAAGGACATCGCAAATTACAGTCCCGACGGGGAGGACAATCCGGACGAGGCCCTGCCCACGGGAACGCCGGCTTGGTTCACCTTGAACCTCGAATCGACGATGCAAATTCACCCGTCCATCCAGCTGCGGCTGGGCGTGCGCAACCTGCTTGACGAGAACTATCGGGTGTTTTCGTCCGGCATCTCGGGAGCGGGCCGAGGGGTTTACGCTTCGGCGCACGCTTCGTTCTGAAGCCCTAACTTCGGGGCATGTATTTCCGGGACGTCATCGGGCACGAAGCCCTCGGGGAGCAATTGCGGGCGGCGGCCCAGTCGAATCGGGTGGCGCACGCTTCCTTGTTCGATGGACCGGAGGGGAGCGGTGCGTTGGGTTTGGCCCGAGCGTATGCGCGCTATTTGCATTGCGAAGCGCCCACTCCGGAGGACGCTTGCGGCGCGTGTTCCGCTTGCCGGGCGCACGATCAGCTTCAACATCCGGACTTGCATTGGAGCTTTCCCTTTTTCAAAGGCGAAAAGTCGGACACCGCCGTCTCCCAGCCGTTCCAAGGGGCGTGGCGCACGTTGCTCGCGGCACGCCCGTACTTCGGGCTTGAAGAGTGGGTTGAGGCCACTGGTGCAGACCGCAAACAGCTGTTCATTTCAGTTCATGAAGCGCTGGAAATCAACCGGAAGTTGGGTTTGAAAGCCTTCAAAGGGGGCCGAAAGGTCCTGATTTGTTGGTTGCCTGAAACGATGCGGGTGGATACGGCGAACAAGATGCTGAAGTTGATCGAGGAACCGACCGATGGCACCGTCATGCTCTTCGTTTCCGAGCACTACGACCAGTTGTTGGCCACCATCCGTTCGCGGGTTCAGGCCGTTCGCGTTCCGCGATTGGACGACCCGACTGCGGCGGTTGCCATTGAGCGGTTGACGGGCTTGGCGGAGGCGGATGCGCAGGAGTTGGCGGGCGTGGTGGAGGGGAATTTGGCCTTGGCGTTGCGGCTTGCTGGAGCGGGGGGAGCGGCACCGGATCACGAGTTGTTCGTGGAGTGGATGCGGGCTTGTTGGGGATTGAAGGGCGCCGATTTGGTCGACCAATCCGACCGCTTTGCGAAACCCGGTCGCGAGGCCATGAAGCGCTTCCTCCAATACGCCTTGCACATGGTCCGTCAATGCATCGTGGGCAATTACGGCGCGTTCGATGCGGTGCGCCTGACCGCCCGGGAGCGCGCCTTCGCCGAGAAGTTCGCGCCGTTCATTCACCACGGCAACGTGCTTGAAATGCAGCAACTCATCGAAACGGCTTACCGCGACATTGCGGGCAACGTGAACGGCAAGCTCGTGTTCATGGACTTGAGCGTCAAGCTGCACGGCTTGCTCAAGCGCCCTGCGGCGTAACCCGTCGGCGCCAGATGCACAACGTGCAGGTGGGCGGCGTCATCCGCTCATCAGATGCCGTATCTTCGTGCACATGGCGTGTACGAACTGCAGCAAAGGAGGGGGCACCCCGAGGGGATGCCAGAGCAATGGAAATTGTGGGGTCGGCGGATGCGGTCCGATGACCGTGTTTGATTGGCTCGAGGGCGTGGCCTTGCCTACGGGCCAAAAGCCATTTGACGCAGTCGAACTGCGCTTCAAGGCGAACCGAAAGGGATTCTACCGCGTCAGCGACGGCCTCGCGCTTCAGGTCGGGGACGTCGTGGTCGTCAGCGCCGATCCAGGCGAAGACGTGGGCGTGGTCAGCCTGCGAGGCGAACTCGTTCGCGCCCAAATGCGCGCAAAGAAGGTCCGCGACGACCACGAAATCAAGAAGGTCCTGCGCAAAGCCAACCAGGAAGACATCGATCGTTGGCAACAGGCGCGCAAGCGCGAAGACGCCACCGTCACGGACGCCCGCGCCATCATCCGGAACCTCAACCTGAACATGAAGCTATCGGACGTGGAGTTCCAGGGCGATGGCCGCAAAGCGACGTTCTACTACACCGCCGAGGACCGCGTGGATTTCCGGATCTTGGTGCGCGAACTGGCCGGTGCCTTCGGCATCCGCGTGGAGATGCGCCAAATCGGAGCCCGCCAAGAAGCCGCCCGCGTTGGCGGCATCGGCGTCTGCGGCCGGGAACTCTGCTGCTCCAGTTGGCTCACCGACTTCCGCAGCGTTTCCACGCAAGCCGCCCGCTACCAGCAGCTTTCCCTCAATCCGCAGAAACTCGCGGGCCAATGCGGTAAGCTCAAATGCTGCCTGAATTTCGAGTTGGATCAGTACGTGGAGGGAGTGAAGGATTTCCCCAGCCCCAACACGAAACTGAAAGTCGCCAGCGGTCGCGTTGTGGTGTTCAAAATGGACATCTTCAAGCGCCTCGTGTACCTCTTGCCGCTCGATGAGCAGGGCACGGGTCCCGTGGCCGTTACGGTGGAGGACATGAAAGAACTCATGGCAATGAACGCGCGTGGGGAGGTTCCCGCTTCCCTCAGTGACTTCGCCATCGAAGAGGAGCACAACGAAATCGACGACGTGTACTCCAACGTGGTGGGGCAGGACAGCCTCAATCGCTTTGACGAAAAGCGCCGCCGTTCGAAGAAGCGCCGCAATCCCAAGGGCAAGCCCAGTGGCAGCAACCGTTCCGGCGGGGGAGGAGCTGCTCCCACCGGTGAACGCGCGGCCGCTCCAAGAGGTCCGAAAACCGAGGCATCCTCCCCGGCCCCGGAAGCTGCGGCCGAAAAGAAAGGTGGAAGCTCGGGGAACCGCAACCGCAACCGCAACCGCTCGGGTCGCAACCGCTCAGGCCGCAACCGCGGCGGGAACAAGCCCGCCCAAGCGAAGAGCGAATGAGGTCGATTGCGTGGACGGTGTTCGGGGTCTTGGCGATGGCTGGATGCGGAACGGACGCACTGCATTCGGATTCACAAGCCATCGACTCCGAAGGTTGGCTGGCCGAAGACGCGGTGACGTTTGAATGGGACGTGAACGACACCGTGCAGGCCTGCGATTTCTTCGTCGACCTGAGGCACAACCAGGAGTACCCGTTCAGCAACGTGTATTTGTTCCTGGAGTTCACGTTTCCCAACGGCAAGATTGGACGCGATACCCTCGGGTGCGATTTGGCCGATGAGCGCGGTCAGTGGTACGGCAGCGGATTTGGCAACCTCGTGGATCACCGCATCGGGTTTCGCGAAGCAACGAGTTTTCCTTTGACGGGACATTATTCGGTGACCATCCAACACGCGATGCGCTTGGACCCGCTGCCCGGCATCACCGATGTGGGATTCCGACTCGAGGCCGCTCAGCCCTGAACGCGCATCCGGTCCCGCGCTTCAAGCGCGAGCGCCCGGATGAGCATGAGCCACGGGGTGCCGTGAAGGGCCGTGTCGAACCAATCCATCGGACCCATGCCCACAGCTCCGCCGGCAATCCAGCGGATTTTACCGAAGAGGTGCGGCTCTGGAACGAAGGGCGCGAGGCCCAACGTCAAGCTCGCAAACACCCACGTTACGATGGAGCGTCCAAGGGGACGCGGAGTCGGCTGGTGCTCGGCGGCCATCAGTTGCGGTTCGGGATGAAGGGCGCAACGCTTTGGCCTACGAAGCCTTCCGGCATCTGCTCATCCCCGTCGTATCCAAGCACGATGTCACGCCCGTCTTGCGGGATGTAATCCGTGCCGAAGACGTAGTCCCACAGGCTCAAGCTGATGCCGAAGTTGACTCCGTACTTGTTCTTGCCCAAGTCCTTTGCGTGGTGCCAAATGTGCATCTTCGGGTTGTTGAACACGTACTTCAGCGGACCGTAATCCCAGCCGAGGTTCGCGTGGTTCAGGTGCCCGATGGCCAAGGCGAACATGTGCACAATGAAGAAGTCCTCGATGCCAAATCCGATCATCGCCATCGGCACGTATTGGATGCTCTTGTAGACAATGGTCTCCATCCAGTGGTAGCGCAAATGTGCTGCAAAGCCCATCTCCTTCACGCTGTGGTGCACCTTGTGGAAGTTCCAAAGGAAGGGCACGCGGTGCAACAGCCGGTGCGTCCACCACGACAGAAAGTCCACCAGAATGAACATGACGAACAGCTGGGTGATGTGTGACCACGAACTGATTTCGAGGGCTACGAGGTTGGTGATGCCAAAGGTGTTGGCCAGGAAATCGTTGAACAGGTTCACCCCCATGTTGCTCAGGCCATTGTAACCTACGAGCGAAAAGAGGAAGAAGTTGAAGAACATGTAAAACACGTCGAGCCAAAAATCCTTTCGCAGCGGGGCTTGGCCCTTGCGCCACGGAAGCGCCAACTCGATGCCCCAAACCACGAGGGACAACAGGATGAGCGCGTAGAGGTAATTTTCGTACCACGGCTTGTAGTCATACGACCAAAGCAACTCGCTCCACAGGTAGTTGCCATACTCGCTGAAACCGCGAAGGAAGGTGTCCAAGTACTGGTTCATGGCAGGAGGTTATTGAATTTCAACGGGTTCTGTGTGAACGACCGCGTTTCCAGCGCCTTGCCAAGCGCGGATGCCACCGAGCAGGTTGTACACTTCGGGGTGGCCCGCGGCGTTCAGTGCTTGCATCGCCTTCGCGCTCCGACCGCCGGACGCGCAGTAGACCAACACCGGCCGATCCTTGGGCAGGGCGGCGAGCTGCTGGTTGAAGTCGGCGGAGGCGAACGGAATGTAGGCCGCGCCTTCAAGGTGACCCTCGGCCCATTCTCCGTCGGACCGAACATCGAGCAATAACGCGCCTTCGCGGGCCATCAAGGTTTGGAACTCCGCCACCTTCACATCCTTCGCCACGGCCCCCTGAGCGGCGGCAGACTGGGCCGTGGGTTCAGTGGGAGCGGTTCCGCACCCCGCCAATCCAGTAGCGGCGGTGAGTACGAGCGCAATCCAAAGGCTCGATTTCAAGGTGGATGAAGGTTTCATGATGGGGTATTTTCAATGCTGAAGCACAGCGCAAGTTACGCGTTGCAAGTCAGTCCCAAATGTGACACCGGTTACACGCGCCCTTCCACCTGATGGCAGGAACCTTTGATGGGGGTGGCCTGTTGTAATTTCGCTTGAGAAAATGCCATGAATGTGAATCCTGCCTCTCGTTTGGTCCTTTTGCTGCTGCTGCTTGCGCAGGTGCTGACGTTGCCTGCCCAAACCGCGCGCGAGTACCTCGAACGCGCCGAAGAGGCCATGCGCGGTTCGGAGCTTCGCGCGGAGATGACCATGACGATCGTCCGCCCCACTTGGGAGCGTGAAATGTCCCTGACATCGTGGGCGCTTGGTGCCGATCGGGCCATGATGGTCATCACCGCCCCAGCCCGGGACGCGGGCACGGTCTTCTTGAAGCGCGACCGCGAGGTGTGGAACTGGGTACCGCAGCTGGAGCGCGTCATCAAGATGCCCCCGAGCATGATGGCCCAGTCCTGGATGGGCACCGACTTTTCCAACGACGACCTCGTGCGTGAGTCCAGCGTGCTCCGCGATTACATCCACGCCATTGTCGGGGAGGAGGACGTCATGGGCCGCCCGTGCGCCGTCATTGAATTGACGCCGCTTCCGGATGCTCCGGTGGTTTGGGGCAAGGTCCGAATGTGGGTGGATCGCACGGATTTCCTGCAACTGAAGGTCGAGAGTTACGACGAGTTCGGGGATTTGGTCCAAACCCTCGAGACGCTCGAAATCGGCGAACTGGGTGGCCGAACGCTGCCCGTCGCGGTGCAGGTCGTTCCAGCCGATGAACCCGGCCACCGCACGGAAATGCGCTACGACGCCCTCGATTTCAGCCCCAACCTCGACGAAGGCTTCTTCACCGTCTCGCAAATGCAGGACCTCTGATGAACGCACTCTGGTGGACGCTCGCGTGGCGGAACCTGTGGCGGAACAAACGACGCACCGTCATCACCGCGGGCTCGGCCTTCTTCGCGGTCTTCTTCGCCGTGGTCATGCAGTCCGTAACGTACGGGGTCTTCGGCAAGATGATCGAGGACATGGCTCGGCTTTCCACCGGCCACGTTCAGGTGCAGGATTCCTTGTATTTGGCAGAGCCGACGCCTGACCACAGCTTGGAACTGGATGCAGCCCGCCTCTTGGAGGCCCAAAAAATCGACGGGGCCATGGCCGTGATGCCGCGCCTTGAAGCCATCGTGTTGGCCTCATCGGGCGACCGCAGCACGCCGGTGCAGGTCATCGGCATCGAACCGGCAGCCGAAGATTCGGTGAACCGGTTCACGGAACGCATCCGAACCGGTGGCCAGTACTTCGGTGAGCCCCGTGCGGACCTCCCGGAAGCGGTGGTCGGAGCGGCGCTCGGCGACCAGCTGGGACTGAGCCCAGGAGACACGCTGTTCACCATCGGCCAGGGCTACCACGGGGTGCCCGCATATGGCCGGTTCCGGGTAGCGGGCCTCCTCGAACTCGGCAACCCCGAACTGAGCAAGCGCCTCGTCTACGTGCAGCTCGCCGATGCCCAGCACGCCTTTCGCATGGAGGGACGGGTAACGGGCGTCGTGTGCATGGCCGATCCCGCAGCCGACCTCGAGGACGTTCAAGCGGAACTCGCCGCCCTGTTTCCGAACCAAGCGGCGCGCCTGTGGAGCGATTTGATGCCGGATTTGGAACAAACCCTCGAAGGCAAGCTGGCAGGCAACTACATCATCCTGTTCATCTTATACCTGATCATCGGGTTTGGCCTCTTCTCTACGGTGCTCATGATGATGAGTGAACGCCAAAAGGAATTCGGCATCCTCATTTCGGTCGGAACCGGGCGCCGCACCCTCGCTGCGATGGTGTACCTCGAGGTGGCATTGCTCGGGCTGCTCGGCGTGGGGCTGGGTAGCCTCGCGGTTTGGCCGTTCCTCGAGTACTTCGATGCGAATCCGGTTCAGTTGCGCGGCGACTTGCGCGAGCTCCATGAGCAATATGGATTGGAGCCCATCCTGCCGGTGATGATCGAGCCGTTCATTTTCTTCAACCAGGCCGCCGTTGTGCTGGGCATGGCGTTGACTGTGGGGTTGTACCCGTTGCGCGTGCTGAAGCGGTTGGACATCCTCAAAGCTTCGCGGTCATGATGTTGCTCTCGATTGCTTACCGGAACATTTGGCGGAATCCCGTGCGGAGTTTGGTGGTCATCGGTTCGATGGTGCTGGGGATTTGGGGCGGCACGTTCATCGTGGGCTTCTTTTCGGGCATGACCCAGCAGCAGCTGGAGGACATGCTGCGCCAGGAGGTTTCCCATGTCCAAATCCACGGGCAGGGGTTCCTCGATCAGTTCGACCCCACGGACACGTTGAAATCCACGGGGGCGCTGACGGCGGCCCTGGCTGCAGACGAGCGGGTGGAGTCGTTCAGTGCCCGGCTCGGGGGGGTGGGCCTGATTGCGAGTGCGCGCCTGACCACGGGCGGGATGGTCGTCGGCATCGATGCGGACGCAGAGTCGGCGGTGACGCAGCTGGGCGATCGGGTGGTCGAGGGCGATTTGTTCGCGACGGACCGGCCGAACCAGGTCGTCATCGGGACGCGGCTCGCGGAGCGGTTGCACGTGGGGGTGAAGAATAAAATCGTGGTGACGTTGCCCAATCGCGAAGGGGAGATGGTGTCGACGGCGTTGCGCGTGGCAGGGATTTACCGGGAGCGGGCGGCCGCGAAGGCGGGGGCGCGGATTTACATGCCGGCACGGGATTTGGCGGGGTTGATGGGGGTGGGGGCGGCGCGCCATGAGGTGGCGGTGTTCGCTCGGGATCTCTCGGTGGTGCAGGGGTTGGCGGCGGATTACGCGGGGCAGTTCGGGGGGGATTTGGTCCGCCCATGGAACGCGATTTCCCCGGAACTGCGGCTCATCTCCGAATCGTACGACCAATACGTGCTCATCATCATCGCGATCATCCTGCTCGCCTTGCTGTTCGGCATCGTGAACACCATGCTCATGGCGGTGCTGGAGCGGACGCGGGAACTGGGCGTGCTCATGGCGGTGGGGCTGACGCGGGTGAAGGTGTTCTGGATGATCCTGCTTGAGACGGTGATGATCGGTTCCATCGGCGGGCCGCTGGGGCTGCTGGTGGCGTGGGGGACCATCGAGTGGACAGGGGTTCACGGCATCGACTTATCGCGGTATGCGGAGAGCTTGGAGGCCTACGGTTTGTCCACCCACGTGTATCCGACCTTGGACACCGGAGGCTACGTGGAAATCCTCATCATGGTGGTGGCGGCTTCGCTCATCGCTGCCTTGTTCCCGGCCTTGCACGCCATTCGCTTGAAACCCATGGACGCGATCCGTTCTCAATGATTTCCTGGACATGAATTCGAATCAACAACCGGTCATCACGACCCGCGGGATTTCCCGCACTTACCAGCAAGGCCCGGTGGACGTGCGGGCGGTGGACGGCGTGGATTTGTCCATCCTTCCAGGGGAGTTCACGGCGCTTGTGGGGCCTTCGGGGAGTGGGAAGACGACCTTGTTGAACCTGATCGGGGGGCTGGATCGCCCGACCGCAGGTGAGGTCGTGATCGATGGGACGCGATTGAACGACCTCGATGAGAACGCTTTGATCCAATTCCGCTTGCACCACATCGGGTTTGTCTTTCAAGCGTACAACCTGATCCCGGTGCTGTCGGCGGCGGAAAACATCGAGTTCATCATGTTGCTCCAAAAGGCTTCCGCGAAGGAGCGCCGAACGCGGACCCAGCAATTGCTGAAGGATGTGGGCTTGGAAAAGCTGGGGCACGCGCGTCCCACGCAGCTGTCGGGAGGGCAGCAACAGCGCGTGGCGGTGGCGCGGGCGTTGGCGAGCAAGCCGGCGTTCGTGTTGGCCGACGAGCCGACGGCGAACTTGGACAGCCACACTGCGGAGAGCTTGTTGGATGTGATGGAGCAGTTGAACCGGGACGAGGGCATGACCTTCGTCTTTTCGACGCACGATCCACGGGTGATTGCGCGCGCTCGCCGGGTGGTCACGTTGGTGGACGGCCGCATCGACTCGGACGAAGCATGATGCGCACGGGGTTTCTGATCGTGTTGTTGGGCTTTGCATCGTTCGTGCAGGCCCAGCAATTGGAGTTGAGCGGCTATTGGAAGGCCATGCCGTCGCAGACCACCATTCCGTTCCTGTTGGACGAGCCGATGACGCAGGCGTACTTGCACCAGCGCACGAACTTGAAGTGGCGGAGTGCGGACCGGGCGTGGACCGTGCGGCTGGAGGCGCGCACGCGGGTGTTTTTCGGGAGCCAAGTGGAACAAACCGCGGGGTTTTTTGAAGGCCTTTCCGCCGATGCGGGCCTGTGGGACGGGAGTTGGAACTGGTGGGAGTCGGCCGACGAAAAGGGGGTGGGGAACACGCTCATCGATCGGGCGTTGGTGTCGCATCGGCAGAATCGCCTTCGCGTGGACCTCGGAAGGCAGCGCATCAACTGGGGACGGCACGCGGTTTGGAATCCGAATGACGTCTTCAATGCGTACAACTTTTTCGATTTTGATTACGCGGAGCGGCCGGGTACGGATGCGCTTCGGGTGCGGTGGAGCGTGGGAGAAAACGGAATGAACGAAGTGGATGTGGCCGCTCGCCCGGGCACGCCGGAGCGGGCGCCGTTGGTGGCGGGGTTGTTCCGCTGGAATGTGCGCGGGGTCGATGGCCAAATCCTGTCCGCCTACCTCGAAGACACCTACGCGGTGGGCGGCGCCGTCAGCGCGGGATGGGGCCCATTGAGCCTCAAGGCCGAGGGCACGCATTTCGGAGCGGCTGCGGCATGGGGCGATTCGGCGATTTGGAGCGGAACGATCGGCCTCGATGCGACGTGGGGCGAAGGGGCCTTCGCGCAGTTGGCGGTTTTGCGCACGCCTGGATCGGGCGGTTCGGCCTTGCTCGGCCTTTCTACGGGAGGCCAAACCACGCAACAGCCCTGGTCCCTCCTCCCATTCGCTCGCACGTACATGACGCAGCTGACCTTGCCCGTTACCGAGCGGCTCCGGATGGGCGGGGCGCTGCTTTGGGCCCCCAACGACGACGTCCTCATCGCGATGCCGAGCGTGGTCTTCGACGCGGCACGGAACCTTACTGCCTCCCTCATTGTTCAGCATGTGAGGGCGCGTCCACCTTTTGGACCGGACGCCCCGATGGAAACGCTCACAACGGCGGCTTTCCTCAGTTTGCAGTGGAACTTTCGCGTCCGCAACCTCTTGTGACCGAGACTGCCTGCTTTGCTTGTAAATTGCAAGTGCAAGAAGAATTGAATCCCATGTTATACCGCCTCCTCAGCGCTTCCCTGTTCATTGCATGTGCCTTCGGCTCCCTTTTCGCCCAAAGCACGGATTCCATTCACTATTGTGGTTCATCGGAAGCGCTGGACCGCTTGTTGCAAGAGCGGCCGGAAACGCGGTTGCACTTGGAGCGCGATGAGGCCCGGTTGGAGGCCGAAACCCAGTCGTTCAGCGATGTGAATCGGGACGAACTGGTCGTCATTCCCGTGGTGTTTCACATCATCCACGACAACGGGGTGGAGAACATTTCGGACGAGCAAGTGTATAGTGCGCTGGAAGTGGCCAACCGGGATTTCCGATTGCTCAACACGGACGCGAACACCATCGTCGATGAGTTTGCGGGCATCGCTTCGGACATCGAGATCGAGTTTCGTTTGGCACAACGGGACCCGAATGGGAATTGCCATTCGGGCATCAATCGAATCGTCAGTGATTTGACCTATGACGGCTCGAATGCGGTGAAGGACCTCATTCAGTGGCCGCGCAACCAATACATGAACGTGTGGGTCGTCAATTACGCCAACGGTGCCGCGGGGTACACGTACCTGCCGGGCTCGGTTTCCGGTTTCCAGAACGCAGACATCGACGGCATCGTGCTCAAGCACGACTACACAGGCGACATCGGTACGAGCAACACGTACCGGTCGCGCACGCTGACGCACGAGGCAGGTCACTGGATGAACTTGCGCCACACCTGGGGGAATGGGAATGAGCCCGGTTTGGACAGCAACTGCGATCAAGATGACAACGTGGACGACACGCCGCTCACCATGGGCTGGGTCACGTGCAACTTGAACGGATCCTCGTGCAATTCCTTGGATAACGTCCAGAATTACATGGATTACAGCTACTGCGGTCGGATGTTCACGGAGGGCCAGCGGACGCGGATGCGGGCGGCGATGTACAGCAACACCGCCCAACGGAACCAGCTCTGGACACCGGGCAACCTTGCTGCAACGGGAACCGATGGGGTGGACGTTTTGTGTTCCGTGACCTTCGATGCGGATCGCCGAATGATTTGTGCGGGAGACAGCGTGCAGTTCACGGATTTGAGCTTCCACGGCGTGAATGCGTGGGAATGGGATTTCGGTGACGGGAGCCCGGTGAGCACGGAGGAGAGTCCGTGGCACACCTTCGATCAGCCCGGCTTTTATACCGTGAAGTTGACTGCGAGCAACAACAACGAAACGGCAGAAGGCAGCCAAACCGATTTCATCCATGTATTGGAAGACAATGCGATGGACCTGCCCTTGACGGAAGGGTTTGAATCGGGAGCGGTGCCCGCGGCGGATTGGTTCGTGTTGGACGAAACCGCCGATGGGGTCACGTGGTCCATCACGTCCACCACGGCACTCACGGGTGATTATTGCCTGAAAATGAACAACTTCGCGGTTCAATCGGCGCAAGCCACCGACCAATTGATCTCCTCCACCATGGACATGAGTGGGGCGACGGAAATCCACATCACCTACAGCTGGGCGTACGCCTACCGCGGTCAGGATCCGGATGAGGACGACACGGACGACCGGCTCAAGGTCTATGCGTCGGCGGACTGTGGCAAAACCTGGTCCTTGCGCCGCATGCACCGCGGCTTCACGGACCTGCCTTCAGCGGATCCCCATCCGTTTCCGTTTGTCCCCGTCGGTCCTGATGAGTGGAGCACTTATACGTTGGTGTTGCCGTACGAGCAGTTTTTGACGGAGAATTTCCGGTTGATGTTTGAATTCGAGAGCCGGTTGGGCAACAATTTGTACCTCGATGACATCAACATCCAGGCCGTGGGGGTCAATGACGTGACGGACTGGACGGAAGCGGGTCAATTGCCGTTGCAGTTGTTCCCGAATCCCACAGCAGGCACGACGACGTGCACGTTCCGAACCGTGAAGGAGCACGATGCGTTGGTGGTGGTCCGGGATTTGATCGGTCGGGAAGTGGCGCGTCCTCTTGAAGGCCGGTTGCCAGTCGGAACCCAACAACTCGAACTGGACGTCCAAGGATGGGCACCAGGGGCCTACTTGGTTTCGGTGGTCCTGGATGGGGTGCCGAGCACGGCCCGCTTGCTCGTGGAGTGATCAGCGATTCAACGGCGCAACGCACAGGATCGATGCGCCGGTGTTGAGGGGCTGATTGACCCGAGCTGCGGGCAATTCACCTCCGACGATGCTGAAGATTTGGCCTTCAGGATGCTCGGTCCAAATCGCAGCAGAACTGCCCCAAAAGTCGAACAATCCATCATCCGATGACCGGAATCCCCCGGGAACCAGGTTCATCCCAGCGGCATTCGATCCGTCCCAATCCGCACTTTTCAGCGAAGTAGCATTCGGGTATTCGTTCAACAAGGCGTTCCAATCTTCCAATCGGCTGACGTGCCAACCTGTGGGGCACATGCCCCCGTGTTCGCGGGTCGTCGCGGCCCAACCGTTGTATAAGAGGCCGGCCATGTTCACGTGGTTTCGGACGTTGTCGTAGACACTCCAAGCCGGTGTTGAGGTGGATTTCCAGGCGGCATCTTCCCGCAATTCCTCGAGTTTCGTGCCATCGGCGAAAGCAAGGGCTCGAAGGGGCTCTGCGAACCAACATTTCCCTCCAGCGGCTGCGGTGGCGTAATTCGTGCCTTGGTGATGCAGCGGGTCTCCACACGCACGGAACACCGCAGGGGCCTCCCTTTCAGCAGTCACGGGCGATAACTCGGAGGCCGAATAGCCCGATTCTCCCTCGAGCACCCGCACGACAAGCAGTTCGACTGCGGCGTTGAGCGCCCGGCAATCAGCGATTTCATAAGAACGGTTTTCCTTGGTCTCTCGCGTCATGTAATCCGAGCGAACGAATTCTTCTCCCAAGGCGAATTTCAAATCCCGAACTTGCTGAATGAGGCGGTTGCAACTGTTCTGCTCGAACACTTTGTCGCTGGTTTGCTCAACGTTTTGAGCAGACAAATCGGTTGCCATTCCGACCACCGCAAGCAGCATAAAAAGGATAATTCTCGGTCCAAGCATAAGATGAAAGATACGACGAATGGAGGACTCGGTCGTACCATTCGTTTTTTTTATGAGCCGAAACAGCAACGCCCGCTTGGAAGAGCGGGCGTTGTGTTAGGATGGAAGGACATCAAAAGAGCCGAGTCTGGCAAGCCACCGGTCATTTTGATGTTGGGGTGTTCGTCATTCTTTCGACCCGAGCAGGATGGTCACGCAGCCTTCGTGCAGGATCGCTGAATCCGATTCCGGAACGTAGACGTGCACCATCAATTGCTGCGATTTCTCCACTCGGAAGTCGACGTGGTTGCGTCCGCCGGCCTTCGCGCTGTTGAACAGCACCTTGCCTTTTGCGTCGCGGACTTCGAATTGGACTTCACCGAGCACGGGGTGGCTGCACACGAGCAACCGGTAATCCATTCCTGCAAGGAAGGTGAGGGTCAACTCGGCCTCGTCACCAGGGATGAGGACGGCGCTGTTGTAGTTGTCGTTTTGGACGTACCCTTCGAGTTCCGTCAGGCAGTTCTTTTTCGTAAAGGAGCGGCACTGGGCGGAGGCGTCAAACGTGGCCACCAGGCCCAAGGCCAAAACGAAGAGGGGGGCGTAAAATTTCATGATGGGGAGTTTGACGATCATTGGATGCAAAATGTCCGGACTTCGGCCACAGCCGCAGCGATGGCAGCCACCGTCGCATCGTCCGCCGTGTATTCATCGCCACCTCCGAGGACGTACGTGTTCTCGCCTTCTTGGGTGACGTTTCCAGCTGCTTCGGTCATGGTGACCCCGGCGTAGGCCGCTTCGATGGCTTCCATACGCGTGAGGAGTGCGGTTAGCTGCGGAGTGCCCTCGTAGCTGCGGCACAACCGCATGACGTCGTCAAGGGTCATCTTTTGTTCCGCGATGCGCGCCTTCAATTCGATCGGGGCCTCATCCAGATGCTGCGTTGCGAGGTACATGCCTTCGACCCAACCGGCCGCCACGAGGAGTCCAGCGAGGTCTTCTGTGCCGTTCGACTTCAGTCGCTCGTTCAGGTCGTAGAAGGTTTCCGATACAATGCGGATGAGTGCCTTGCGGTCGCCGCGGTTGGCCTCAGCATCTTTCAGCACATCGTCCGTGATGACGTCGCTGATGCCAAGTTGCGCGCTCAGGTCCTTGATGACGCTCAGGTATTCCAGGCTGGCCGCGTTCTCCTCGAAGATGGTGGAGTAGGACAAATCCGCTCCGTACACGCCCAAGTTGATGGCCTGGCGGTCGCTGGTGTTGTAACGGGCTCCAGCTGCCGGGGCGTTGCACGCTGCCGCATCAAAGGTCGCCCCACTGCGGTGGATGAGCTTGGCCATCTCCACTGGGGACGGTGCGGCGTGAAAAATCTTTTTCAGCGTGCCCGTCCGCGACGTCACCGACATGCCGTCGGCATCGTGCTGGGGTTGGGCGGTTTCCGCGGCGGGCGTTTCAGCCGGCGCATCGGAATCGGAACAGCCGTTGGCTCCGAAGAGCACCAAGGCGCCCAAAGCGGGGGCCAAAGCTGCGAGTTTAAGGGTCTTGCGCGTTTTCATGGATCTGAGTTGTGTCGCCCAAAATGCGACGTCTCCTCATCGATACGGACGCGAGCCCAAAAAGTTCCAAACAGGCCGCCGTTCAGGATTGTTTTTTATCAACTCGCTGAATATCAATGTGCCTCCAGCCAATCTCCCCCCGTGTTCACTTCGACCACCAGCGGCACGTCCAAGGTCGCAGCGCCTTCCATGGCCCGCTGAATCGCGGGAATGACCTGGTCGAGTTCGGCCTTGGGAACGTCGAATACGAGTTCGTCGTGGACTTGCATGATCATGCGAGTTGCCCAACCTTCCCGTTCGATGAGGTCCTGGATGCGCAGCATCGCCACCTTGATGATGTCGGCGGCGGACCCTTGGATCGGGGCGTTCACGGCGTTCCGTTCGGCGAAGGCGCGCACGTTCGTGTTCGCGCTCGTGATGTCCGGGAGGTAGCGTCGGCGGCCCATGAGGGTTTCCGCGTAGCCGGTTTCGCGCGCGCGGTCGACGCAGGCTTGGGTGAACGCCTTCAGGTCCCGAAATTGAGCGAAGTAGGCGTCGATGATTTCCTTGGCCTCGGAGCGGGAGATGTTCAGGTTTTGGGCCAAACCAAACGCGCCCTGCCCATACAGAATGCCGAAATTCACGGCCTTCGCCTTGCTCCGCATGGTCCGATCCACCTCGCCGAGCGCCACCCCGAAGACGCGGGCGGCCGTGGCCGTGTGGATGTCGTGCCCCTCCTTGAAGGCCTCGACCAGCCCGGGGTCGCCGCTCATCGCGGCCGCAATGCGGAGCTCGACCTGGCTGTAGTCCGCGGCAACGAGCACGTGGTCCGAATCGCGGGGCACGAAGGCCTTTCGGATCGCGCGGCCCTCGGCGGTCCGGATGGGGATGTTCTGCAAGTTCGGGTGGTTCGAACTGAGGCGTCCCGTGGCGGCCACGGTTTGCATGTAGTGCGTGTGGACCCGGCCGGTTTGCGGGTCGATGAGTTTGGGCAGGGGCTCGACGTAGGTGGAACGGAGTTTTTTCAGTTTCCGGTACTCGAGGATGAGCGGGATGATGGGGTGCTGTTGTTCGAGCTTGATGAGGACTTCCTCGCCGGTGGGGTATTGGCCGGATTTCGTGCGCTTGACCTTCGCTTTGATGCCGAGGTGCTCGAACAGGATGGGCCCGAGTTGCTTGGGGGAATCGATGTTGAAGGGCCGTTCGGCGAGGCGTTGGATGTCGTCGTCGAGGGTGGCGATCCGTTGGGCGAGGTCGACGCTGTAGGTGGCGAGGCGCTGGCGGTCGATGTGGACGCCCTCGCGTTCGACTTCGGCGAGGACCGTGACGAGTGGGAATTCGACGTCTCGGGCGAGTTCCGTCGCCGCGACCGCTTCGAGCTGCGGGCGGTAGAGGGCGGCGAGGCGCCAGGTCAGGTCGGCGTCTTCGCAGGCGTAGTCGGTCCAGCGGTCGGCGGGGACTTGCGCGGGCGAGATTTGGCCTTTGCCCTTCTCCCCGATGAGCACCGTGAACGGAATCGGCTGGTAGCCCAAATCCACTTCCGCCAGCCGATCCAGTGCATGCCCCGACTCCGGCTGGAGCAAGTAATGCGCGACCATCGTGTCGAACACGCGGTTCTTCATGCGCACTCCGTGGCTCCGCATCACCTGGTAATCGTACTTGAAATTGTGGGCGATCACTTCCTTCTGCTCGTCTTCCATGATGGGCCGCAACGCCTCGAGGTACGCCTCTCGGGTCCATTCCCCGCCGTTCACCGGGACCCACCACGCTTCGCCCGCGTCCAGTGCAAACGAGCAGCCGATGAGGTCGACGTTCCGCGCATCGAGGCCGGTGGTTTCGGTGTCGAAGGCGTACGATTCGGCTGCGGTCAGTCGCGCAATCAGCCCGTCAAGGTCGGCGCGGGTCAAGACCGCGTGGTACGTGTGTTCCGTGTTTTCGATGGTTGCCAAGGTCGTGGCGACCGCAGGTTCACCCGGCGCGGCCGGCGCATCGAACAGCCCGAGCTGTCCGTCATCGGAAGCCGCTGCCGTCGGCGCCTTCTTGGGCGCATCCGCCGGCGCCTCCACCCCGAAGTCGGTCAGCACCCGCCGCAACAGGGTCCGAAACTCCAATTCCTCGAACACCTCCTGCACCGCTTCCACCTTCGGATGGCCCATTTCCATCGAGGGCAAATCCACTTCATACGGCAAATCGAGCTTGATGGTCGCCAATTCCTTTGAAAGCAGCGCCGACTCCCGCCCCGCTTCCACCTTCTCCTTCATTTTGCCCTTTAACTCGTGTGTGTGCTCGATCAGGCCTTCGACGCTGCCGTACTGCTGGATGAACTTCGACGCGGTTTTGGGCCCCACACCCGGAATGCCCGGAATGTTGTCCACGCTGTCGCCCATCAGCCCGAGCAAGTCGATGATTTGCAACGGCTCATCGACCCCAAACCGTTCGCACACTTCCACCGGCCCGAGCACCTCGGGCGGATTGCCCCCTTTCGCGGGCTTGAACATCTTGATCCGGTCGGTCACGAGCTGCCCGAAGTCCTTGTCCGGCGTCATCATGTACACGTCGAAGTCCTCTTTCGCGGCTTGGTGGGCCAAATACCCAATCAGATCATCCGCCTCGTACCCCGGTAGCGTAATGATGGGGATGTCGAACGCTTCAAGCACCCGCAAAATGTAGGGCACAGAGCGCTTGATGTCTTCGGGCGTCTCGTCGCGGTTCGCCTTGTATTCCGGGAACAACTCGTTCCGAAACGTGTCCCCGGGCGAATCGAAGGCCACGGCGAGGTGGGAGGGCCGCTCGTTGCGCAACACCTCGAGCACGGCGTTCGTGAAGCCGAAGATGGCCGAGGTGTTCAACCCTTGGGAATTGATGCGCGGGTTTTTGATGAAGGCGTAGTAAGCCCGAAAAATCAAGGCATACGCGTCAATCAAAAACAGCTTTCGGGGAGATTCGGGCGTGATCATGGGCAACGGGTCAAGGGTCAGCAAGTTAACCCGTGCACCCGCGCCACCGCCCGTCAGCGGCGGGGCTTTTTATAAACAGGAACCGCGCTGCAGGCCTCGCCGTACATCAGGGATCTGACGATGGGTTGCAGGCGCTCGACCACGGCCACCAAGACCGGTGTACCGCCCACTGAGGCGCATCCGCGCAGCATGACGCGCGCACCTTCGAACTCCGAAACGTCCGCAGCAGCTACAGCCCGCAAGAAGCACCGCTGGCGCACGGTTTCCACGTCGCCGACCAAGGGCTGCCCCCCCAATTCAACAATGCGCGAAGCCGCGACCATCCACGCCCAATCCGGAACAATCGCGTCCGCGCTGCAGTACAACGCGACGTTATTGCCTTCAAAATCCGCCGACTTCCAACCCGCGACGGCTTCGCGAAACGGCTTTTCCATCAACACGAATCCATCGATCAACTCATCGGCCAAATCGCACGACACCACGTCCGGTGCCTCCAGCCAACGCTCCAATTCCAACTGGATGATGCCGCTGGCTTCCACCCGATTCAGGATCGGTTCTTCCATCGTCAGGCGGTGCGCATGGTGGTGGATTCGACTTGGGCCATCAGGGCTTCCGCAGCTGCCGCGATGCTTGTTCGGTCGTAACCGCACTCTTTGTAAAGCTGGGCTTGTGAACCGTGCTCGACGTAGGCGTCCGGCATGCCGAGGCGCTTCACGCGGGCGCTGTACCCCGCTTCCGCCATGAATTCCGTGACCGCGCTTCCGAACCCACCCGTCACGGTACCGTCCTCAACGGTGATGACGCGCTTGAATTTGCCGAACACCTCGTGGAGCATCACTTCGTCGAGGGGCTTCACGAACCGCATGTCGTAGTGCGCGGCGTCGATGCCTTGGTCGGCCAGGGATTGCACAGCGGCTGCGGCTTCCGTGCCGATGGCCCCGATGCTGAGGATGGCCACGTCCGTGCCCGCTTTGAGCCGGCGGCCTTGACCGACCGGAATTTCGGAGAACGGTTGCCGCCAGTTGACGATCGAGCCGTTGCCACGCGGGTAGCGGATGGAGTAGGGGCCGGATTGTTTTTGGCTTGCAGAGTACATCATGTTGCGCAGCTCCACCTCGTCCATCGGCGCAGCCACCACCATGCCCGGCACGCAGCGCATGTAGGCCAAATCGTACGCCCCATGGTGCGTCGGCCCATCCGCTCCCGCAATCCCCCCCCGATCGAGGCAGAAGACCACGTGCAACCTTTGCAACGCCACGTCGTGGATGACTTGGTCGTACGCCCGCTGCATGAAGCTCGAGTAGATGTTGCAGAACGGAACCTGCCCACGCGTGGCCATGCCAGCACTGAACGTCACCGCGTGCTGCTCAGCAATGCCCACATCGAATGCGCGATCGGGCATCGCCTCCATCATGAACTTCAGCGAGCAGCCCGTCGGCATGGCGGGCGTCACGCCCACGATGCGCCGATCGGTTTCCGCCAACTCGATGATGGTGTGGCCGAAAACGTCTTGAAACTTTGGGGGAGTGGGCTTTGAGGGGGCGCTCGCGATGACCTCGCCGGTTTCCTTGTTGAACAGCCCCGGTGCGTGCCACTTCGTCGGGCTACCGGCTTCGGCGGGCGCGTAGCCCTTGCCTTTTTTCGTCACGCAATGCAGCAGCTTCGGCCCCGGAATGTCCTTCAGATCACTCAGAATCGAGGCCAAATGTTCCACGTCGTGCCCATCCACCGGCCCGAAGTACCGGAAGTTCAGGGACTCGAACAGGTTGCTTTGCTTCAGCATGGCCGACTTGACGGCGTGCTCGACCTTTTGGGCGATGGCCTGCGCGTTGGGACCGAATTTGCTGATCCGACCGAGCAGGTGCCACACCTCGTCCTTGACCTTGTTGTAGGTGTGCGACGTGGTGACATCCGTCAAGTATTCCTTGAGCGCGCCGACGTTGGGGTCGATGCTCATGCAGTTGTCATTGAGGATGACCAGCATGTTCGTGTCCTCGACGCCACCGTGATTGAGCCCTTCGAAGGCCAAACCCGCCGTCATCGCCCCATCTCCAATCACCGCCACGTGTTGTCGTTCTCGGTTGCCCTCCAGCCGGCTTCCCACCGCCATGCCCAACGCCGCCGAGATGCTCGTGCTGCTGTGTCCCACCCCGAACGTGTCGTATGGGCTTTCGCTCCGCTTGGGGAATCCGGAAATGCCTTTGTATTGCCGGTTCGTGTGAAACACGTCACGTCTTCCCGTCAGGATCTTGTGTCCGTAGGCTTGGTGTCCCACGTCCCACACGATTTGGTCCTCCGGGGTGTTGAAGACGTAATGAAGCGCCACGGTCAACTCCACCACACCGAGGCTCGCACCGAAGTGGCCGCCCTTTTCGGACACCACGTCGACGATGAAGTCTCGAAGTTCATTGGCAATTTGCGGCAGGTCTTCGGTGGTGAAGAGCGTGCGCAGGTCCGCAGGTTCGTGGATGCGGGAAAGGAGGGGGCCGGCAGCGTATGCGTTCATGAGAAGGTGACGGGGTTCATTGCCCGACATTCAACAAAACTAAACGCTCTTTGGTTCATGGCATTGCCCGAACCGGAAATTCGTGTCAGGCCGTTACGGCGGCTGCAAGACCGAGGAGGATGGCGAGGCCGTCGGAGTTGCCGAGGTCGTCGTTGGCGGCGCGCTCTGGGTGGGGCATCATGCCGAAGACGTTCATGCCCGCGTTTGCCACGCCGGCGATGTTGCCGAGGGAACCGTTGGGATTCGACCACGCGTTCGCTTGGGCGGATTCGTCGGTGTAGCGGAACAGGATTTGGTCCCCGTCTTCGAGGGCCTTCATGCCATCCGCGTCGATGAAGTAGTTGCCTTCGCCGTGTGCGATGGGAATGCGCCGAGCCACCGTCGGGTCCAGGTCCGCCGTCAGCGGAGCCGTGCGCGAAACCGGGGCAATGTACTGGTCGCGGGCGATGAATTTCCGGGACGCGTTGTGGAGCAGGGCACCGGGCAGGAGGCCGGCCTCGCACAGGATTTGGAACCCGTTGCACACGCCGAAGACGCGGCCGCCTTTGTTCGCGTGTTCGATGACGCTGGTCATGATGGGCGAGAAGCGCGCAATGGCGCCGCTGCGCAGGTAGTCGCCGTAGCTGAAGCCGCCGGGCAGCACCACGGTGTCCACCCCTTGCAGGTCGTGGTCCTTGTGCCACAATTGGACGACTTCAAAACCGGAATCTTCCCGGAGTGCGTGGACCATGTCCATGTCGCAGTTGGAACCGGGGAAAGTAACTACGCCGAATTTCATGGTGCGAAGTTCGGCAATTTTCCATCGGATGGAGGGCTTTTTCTCGCGGATTTTCCACACGTTGTGCCCGCTCAGGCAGGGACGAGGGCGAGGGCGATTCCGCTGAGCCAAACCGCGAGCAGCAGCGCCCAAAGGCCGCCCCGAATCCACCGCTCGGCTCCGTGCACCCGTTCGGAAGGGGGTACGAGCCAAACCCAAGCGAACGCGACCGCCACCGCCGTCAGCCGCCAAGTGTGAGGCTGTCCAGGCGCCGTTGCGAGGGCCCAAATCGCGGAGAGTCCCGTCAGGAGGGCGAGGTTGAGGCGGGCGGCCTTGCGTCGAATGCCCGCGCTGCGGGATTGAAGGGCCGCGCTGATCCATCCCGCCGCGGTGAGGAGGGCGGCGAGGACAGCCCATGCTTGTTCGGTCAAGGAGGGGAGCACCCAGGGCTGTTCAGCGCGCGCGGGCAGGTGCCAGCCGTTCCAGGTCAGGACGAACGCCGTTGCGGGAATCCACGCGGTGCCGAGCACGAGGAGCACCCATTCGCGGAGGAGGAAGGTGCGGGTTTTGGCCAGCACCACCGCGGCCGCCAAGGCCACCCCGAAGCTGCTCGGCTCCAACCACCACGCGACCCCGGCCAGCGCGCCCACTCGAAAGGTCAGTCCACTCACCCGCGGCTGCCGGTGCACGCCGAGCATCCACCACGCGCTCCCGAGCCCCGTGGCCAACGCGCTCCACGACCGCCAAGCCGCCCCTCCGGTTCCCGCCCATTCCGCAGCCGCCAAGCACCCCACAAGCGCCCAAGCCAACGCCGGGTCCCCGCGCTCCGCATAATCGAAACTCCGGTACATCAGGTGCCCCAACGCCGCGGCTACCAGCGCGCCCGTTCCCCACTGCACCAGCCGGTCCACTTCCCAATGGCCCCACCAAAACGCCGCGCCGAGCACCATCAACACGGTCACGGGAACGACCATCCACGCAATTGGTTGATTCGAACGGAGGAGGGTTAGCACGGAAGTTGTATTTTTACGCCGAATTTACGCAGCATGAACACGCAAGAAATCATCACCCCGGTCGCAAAGTTCATTGAATGGACCTTTGAAAACCTGTTGGTTCCCATCGCATCGCCGATGAACACGGCGGTCGTCGCCCTCGGCTTCGTGGGCTTGGCGTTTTGGTTGCGCTTGCAGAAGAAATACACGGAAAAGGCGAAGCAGGACGGCACCATCATGTGAGGTCCGGTTCGCTCTGAACCCATTGTGAGCGCTTCCTTCGGGGGGCGCTTTTTTTTTGGTCCCGGGTCAAATGGACTCCATCACGTCGGCGCCGATGTCGTTGCGGCAGAATGCGCCGTCGAAGTTCACCCGCGCAGCGAGTTGGTAGCTGTTCTTGAGGGCCGATTCGAGGTCGAGGCCAAATCCCGTCAACGCCAACACCCGCCCCCCGTTGCTGAGCACCTTGCGCCGGACTTCTTTCGTCCCCGCGTGGAACACCATGCCGTCGATGCCGTTCAACGCGTCTAGCCCTTCGATTTCCATTCCCTTTTCGTACGCGCCGGGGTAACCGCCCGACGCCAGGATGACCGTGCTGGCCGCCCGCTCCTCGATGACCACATCCACTTCCGTGAGCATGCCCGTGCACAGGCTATCGAACACGTGCAACAGGTCACTCTGAACCCGCGGCAAAATCACTTCCGTTTCCGGATCGCCCAACCGGCAGTTGTATTCAATGACAAAGGGATCCCCGCCCACCTTGATGAGCCCGAAGAACACGAACCCGCAATAGGGGATGCCGTCCTTCTCAAGGCCTTTGATGGTGGGAATGACGATTTGGTTCATCGCCTTCTCCTGGAACTCGGGGCTGACGAAGGGAACCGGAGAGATGGCGCCCATGCCGCCCGTATTGGGTCCGGTGTCGCCTTCGCCGACGCGCTTGTAGTCCTTGGCCGAAGGCAGCATCTTGAAGTGGTGGCCATCCGTCACACAGAACAAACTCACCTCGATGCCGTCCAAGAATTCTTCAATGACCACGCGGCGACCGGCATCGCCAAAGGACGTTCCGCTCAGCATGTCCTTCAACGTGGCCTCTGCCTCCTCGCGCGATGAGGTGATGATGACGCCCTTTCCCGCAGCCAAGCCGTCGGCTTTCAGCACATACGGGGCTTCGAATTCGTCGAGGAAGGCGATGGCGGCATCGAGCTGCTCTCCCGTGAAGCTGCCGTATCGCGCCGTGGGAATGTTGTGCCGCTTCATGAATTGCTTCGCAAACTCCTTGCTGCCTTCGAGCTGCGCACCTGCGGCGCGCGGCCCCACGACTTGCACGTCGATTTTATCCGAGTCGAGCAAGTAATCCGCCAAGCCCGCCACCAGCGGCCCTTCGGGTCCCACCACCACCTGGTGGATGTCGTTGCGCTTCACGTACCGCTCCACCGCAGCAAAGTCCATGGGGTCGAGGTCGGCAAGCGTTCCCAATCCGGCCATTCCGGCATTCCCAGGGGCGATGTGGAGGGAAGTCAGCAAGGAGCTTTGGTGCAACTTCCAAGCCAAGGCGTGCTCCCGCCCGCCGCTTCCAATGAGCAGTACATTCATGCCGCGAAATTAGCGCGCAACCCCACCGGGTGCAACCACAGGACGTACCTTCGCGGTCATGCCCGTTGAAAATCGCGCGTCCGCTCCGAAGAAGCCGCTGGTTTCAGCAGTGGTCATCGCCTTCAACGAAGAGCGCAATTTGCCGCGCTGCCTCGCTTCCTTGCGGTTGGGTGAGGTGGTCGACGAGGTCGTTGTGGTGGACAGCGGGTCCACGGATCGGACCGTGGAACTTGCCACAGCGGCGGGTGCGCGCGTGCTGCACCACGATTTCGAAGGCCACATCGAACAGAAGAATTGGGCCCAAGGCCAAGCGCATGGATCGTGGATCTTGAGCCTGGACGCCGACGAGGCCCTGTCGGACGCCTTGCAGGCGGCGTTGCTCGCGTGGCGCGATGTGCCCGATTCGGCGCGCGCCCAAGCCTACGCTGTGAACCGGCTGACGAATTATTGCGGGCATTGGGTGCGGCATTCGGGGTGGTATCCGGATCGCAAGGTGCGGCTTTGGCGTGCGGGGCAGGGGACGTGGGCGGGTGAGAATCCGCATGATCGCTTGGAGGCGCAGGGGCGCGTGGACCGGCTGAAGGGGGACCTGCTCCACTATTCGTATTACACGCGCCAGGATCATTTGAACCAAATCCAGTTTTTCTCCGACATCGCCGCTCCGGCTGCTCGGGTGTTGAGTTGGCCGATCATCCTCGGGAAGGTGGCGTTTCAGTGGGGGAAGAATTATTTGCTGCGCGGGGGATGGCGGGACGGGAAGGCCGGCTGGGAGATTGCGCGGTGGAGTGCCTTTGCGACGTGGGAGAAGTACCGGAAGGCGCGCAATCGGGGGCGGGCGGTGCGGCGGTTGCCGGCGGGGCGTGTGGAGCGGGTGCTCGTGGTGCGGACGGATGCCTTGGGGGATGTGGTGGTGACGTTGGCGATGGCGGGGTGGTTGAAGCGGGAGGCGCCGGGGGTGGAGGTGGTGATGTGTGTGGCGGGCTATGCGGAGTCGGTGGCGCGGGCGTGTCCGGATGTGGACCGGGTGGTGGTGAAGGGGGCGGCCGGTTGGGTGGATGAGGCGGCGGAGTGCGAGGTGGCGGTGTTTGCGTTCCCGGATCGGGAGGTGGTGGCGGCGTTGCGGAGGCGGGTGCCGGTGCGGGTGGGGACGGGTCGGCGGTGGCACGTGGTGGCGGCGATGACGCATCGGGTTTGGGAAGGGCGCAAGCGATCGGGGCACCACGAGGCGTGGCATGGGTTGCGGTTGTTGGAGCCCGTGCGGTTGGTGCCTGGTTTGGCCCGACCGGGTCGGCGTTTGCCGGAGGATCGCCCGGAGGTGCTGGCGCCGCTTGTTCGGTTGGAGGCGCGGGTGCGGGTGCCGGACGGGCTGTTGCCCTCCGATGGACGGCCCATGGTGGTGGTGCATCCGGGTTCGCGTGGGAGTGCGAACAATTGGTCGTGGGCGCGCTACGCGTTGTTGGCCCAAACCTTGTCCGCCTCCCACCACGTGCTCATTACCGGCACCCAGGCCGAGGGTGAGCGGATGGGACCATTGTGGTCCGAGTTGAAGGGCACCTCGGTGGTGGATGCGACGGGTCGGTGCACGTTGGAGGAGTTGTTGGCATTGCTCAGCGCGGTGGATTGCGTGGTGGCGAGCAGCACCGGGCCGCTGCATTTGGCGGCGGCGCTGGGGACGCGGGTGGTCGGATTGTATGGGACGGAAGCGCCGGTTTGGCCGGAGCGCTGGCGTCCGCTGGGCGCGCACGTGACGGTGCTCACGGCATCGCAACTGGCGGCGGATGGCGGACTGGACGTTTCTGTGGAAGCGGTGGTGTCAGCGGCGCAGGCCAAATAATCCCAGGAACAACCCCGCAAAGGTTACGCCGGCTTGGGTTTCCAGCGTGTCTTCGGTCAGGCAAGACAGGGCGAGGATGGCCAGGAACATCCAAGCGGGGACGCGCTGTTCGGGCGGCACCCCCCGTGCGCTGAGCACGAGCACGGCCACCCACAGCACGAGGGCCAAGGGGCCGCCCGCGAGCAAAAACGACACGTATTGGTTGTGTGCTCGAAGTTGAAATTCCGGTGCGAGTGGCGAGTCCAAGGCCGCATAGGCCGCAGCAAACTCGCGGTTCAGGTCCCCCGTGCCGACCCCCCAAATCGGTGCACGCCGTTGGATCCAGCCCGCCGCTTCCATGAAGTGGAGGCGCTGCACTACGCTGTGCCCCGACGGATTGCCCCCATCCCGGGCGTTCATGACCTCGAATTTTAGCACGTCCCAACGCCTCCGCAGGCCGGTGTGTTCGAGCTCAAATCGGGTGGGGATTCCGGCTTCGACGTGCGCGATTTGGGCTGGAGAAAGTGCCGCAATCCCCGCCGAGTCCTTCGGCAACCCCAACGAAGTCAAGTACCGGATCAGGGTCATCTTCAGCTCCTGCCCGCGGCCATCCGCCCCATCGAACGCCAGCGCACTCCGCGCATTCCACTCCGCCCGCATCTCGCGTTCCGCCAACTTCACCCACACGAATTCATCGCCTTCCCGAAGCGTCCGGTCGGGATAGTGCGCGTAAGGCGTTCCCGCTTCCGAATGCGTTGGCAACTCGGTCTCATCCGGCGTCACCCCCCGGAGGTTCCACGCGCCCAACACCGCCAAAACCAGGCCGATCGCCACCGCTCCCGCCGCCCCGCGCCGGGACCACGCCAACGGCACCCCAAACCGCTCGAATCCCACCCACAACGCGAGCAGCAGACCCACAACGGGCAACAGCAACGCCCCCGTCAGCGCCGCCGTTTTCCAAATCACCGCGGCCCCCAAGCCGAGCAAGAGGAAGGCCGGAAGCAGCGGGGATCGGCGTTGCAGGGTTTGGCCCCAGCTCCATGCGATGCCAAATGCGAGGAACAAGCTCAGCCGAATGTGCGACGTGAACGGCGACCAATCCCGCGGCGCCAACGTGCCCTCGCTGCGGAGTCCCTGACCCAACACGGCCAAGCCTCCGGCCACGAGCGCGGCCCACCACGCCCACGGCAACCACCGAAACACGCGCTCGCGCTCCCAACGTCCGGTGATAAGCACCAACGGAAACACGAGCAGCGGGGCTTTGATGCGCAACACGTTCAGCCCGTCAGCAACATCCTCCGACCACAACACCCCGAGCGCATGCCACGCCCAAAGCGCCACCGTGGCGAGCAACGGGGCTTGAAGGCGATAAAAGCGCCATGCTCTCCCGCGAAACAACGGCCCATTGACCGCCCGGTCCACTCCCCAGGCTAGCGCGCACAATAACGCCCCTTGGGACATCAACCAGTTCGAAAAAGGAAGGCCAAACAGCGTCACCCCGATGCCTGCTGCATACAGGCGCTGCACCCATTCCTTCGCCGCCATCACTTTCCGGGTCCCGCGAGCACCGCTTCGTATGCCCCCGTTTGCAGCAGTTCCAACGCTTGGTTCAATTCCGCATCCTCCTGCTGCGACCACCGGTAAACCACTTCCATCGGCTGCATGCGGCTGACCAATTCGAGCTCCAAGCTCTCGACCAACTCGTCTTTAAACCGCTCCAAATCCCGCCGCACGTCCGGCTTCACCAACCGCTCCAAGGCCACAAAGGAGGTCGAATCCGCGTCGAACAGCCGCTCCTTCCGCGCCTGCGCCTTCAACGCCTCAAACCGTTCCTGAGTCTCCGATCGGTACGCCAACGGCCGCTCCTCCGCAAACGCAACGAACGCCTCCCAATCCGCCTCGCTCAACTCCCAACCGTCCAGCACGAGCGTGTCGTGGGTGGCCGCCCATCGCGTGCCGAAGTCAAAGAATATGCCTTCGTCAAGCAGCCCGAGGTGCACGTAGCTCATTTCCTTGATCGGCACTTCGACATCGGGGTCGATGCCCTGGCCATCGCGCACCGTTCGACCGTTGCGGGTGGTGAAGGTCTTGATGAGCGAATCGGGAATGGCTTGTCCGTGGTCTTCGCCAGCCCCGTAATCGAGCCGTTGAATGCAGCGTCCGCTCGGCGTGTAATACTTGCTGACCGTGACTTTCAGCCGGGTTCCATAGGCCAAATCCTTGGTCTGTTGTACCAAGCCTTTGCCGAAGCTTTGTTGTCCAACGATGACGGCACGGTCATAATCCTGTAGCGTTCCCGCGACGATCTCGCTGGCCGAGGCGGACTGGCCGTCGATGAGGACGGCGAGCGGAATCTCCCCGTCAAAGGCCGGTCCCATGGTCTTGTAGTGCTGGTCGCGACCGGGGTCCTTCCCGCGGGTGTCCACGACCGGCAGGTCCTTGTCGATGAACAGGTTCACGAGTGCAACGGCTTCGTGGAGCAAGCCGCCTCCGTTGCTGCGCAGATCGAGGACGAGCGCCTTGATTCCGAGGGAGTCTTTGAGTTGCTTGTACGCGAGGCGCACTTCCGCCGCCCCGCCCCGTGTGAAGCGGGAAAACGCGATGTACCCCACGCTGTCCGCCACAAGTCCCGAATAGGGAACGGCGGGCACTTCGATTTTTTCGCGGGTGAAGGTGAAGTCGAGGGGCTCGTTTTGGCCCAATCGCTCCACGCGAAGCGTCAACGTCGAACCCGTGGCTCCGTCAAGCAAGTCCAACGCGAACTGTTCGTCCAGTTCCCGAATGTCGCGTCCGTCCACAAAGGTGATGACGTCTCCGATGTGCAATCCGCCGCGCTCTGCGGGATAGCCGGGCAGCATGTCCGTCACGGTCAGCGCCCCATTGATTTCATAAATCGTGGCGCCGACGCCTCCGTACTCACCGGTGGTCATGAAACGCAAATCTTCCACCCGCGATTCGGGGTAGTACACCGTATAGGGGTCCAAGCTGGACACCATGGATTCGATGCCCGTCTCCATCAGGGCTCCGGGCTGGATTTCATCGACGTAGTGGATGTTCAGCTCGCGAAACAGCGCGTTGAGGATCTCGAGTTGCTTTGAGATTTCAAAGTAGTTCTCGCGCACGGGCACGGTGAATGCCCATCCCGCGGCGCCCAGCAACGCAATCCACACCCAGTGCTTGGCGCTCAATGGTTTGCCCGTCCTTCCTTCATGCATGATTCTCCGGTTTCGATTCGGTGCCGTGCTGGGCCACGTGCGCTTCGAGCCGTCGAATCAACTTCTTCATCGCGGTTTCGCAAACGGTCCAATCGGGCATCTCCTTTCCCACAAAGATGAGCACGATGGCCCATTGTTCGCCGCGTTTTTCGACGAGTTGTTCAAAGGGTCCCCGTTCGAGGCGCCACGCCTCTCGCACCCAGCGCTTCACCCGGTTCCGGTCGACCGCCCGCTTGAACTTGCGTTTCGGTACGCTGATCATCAGCTGCGACGGCACCGGGTGGCTCAATTCCACCGACAGGCAACGAACAAGAAACGGAAAGGACTTAACGACCTCACCCGTTTCAAACGCTTGATCGATGAGGATGCGGGACTTGAGGTGCTGGGGTTTGGGGAACCCGAATGGCCGCGTCCCCAAGTCCTTACTTTTGGTTGATGTACTGCTCGATGGCCATGGTCATCGAAGGGGCTTGCGGGAGCGGAGCGGCAATGTCCACGCGCAGCTTCGCTTGCTCCGCGGCTTGTGCCGTGGTGCTTCCGAACGTCGCGATGCGCGTTTCTCCCTGGACAAAATCCGGGAAGTTTTTGAACAGGCTCTCGATGCCGCTAGGGCTATAGAACACCAGCATGTCGTACTTCACATCGCTCAAATCGCTGAGGTCCGAACACACCGTCCGGTACATCATGGCCTTCGAATAGTTGACCTTGATCTCATCGAGCAACTGGGGGATGGAGGGCTTGAGCAAGTCGCTGCACGGAAGGAGGAATTTCTCCTTTTTATGTTTCTTCAAGCTATCGACCAAATCCTGGAACCGCTGCTTTCCATGGAAAATCCGACGCTTTCGGTACGTCACGTATTTCTGCAAGTAAAAGGCGGTCGACTCGCTGATGCAGAAGTACTTCATGGTTTCGGGCACCTCGAACCGGAGGTCCTCCGCCAACCTGAAGTAGTGATCTGCTGCATTGCGCGAAGTCAAAATCACCGCAGTGTGCGAAGCCAAATCGATGCGTTGCTGCCGGAATTCGTGCGCATCGATGCCCTCCACGTGGATGAACGGGCGGAAATCGATGGTCAGCTTCTGACGTTCGGCCAAATCGAAGTAAGGAGATTTCTCCGTAGTCGGTTTGGGCTGCGAGATCAGGATGGTCTTGATCTTTTTTGCCATAGAAAGGTGGTCGTTCAATGCCCTCCCCCACCACCTAAGAGCACTGAAATCAGCACCCAAGACGGAATGAGTTCGAGGGTGCAAAGGTACGCAAATCCCCAACCAATTGAAAGGGAGTTGAGTCGCATCAATTGCAAAAGCCGAAAGCTGCGCCAACCGATGAAAATGAAGTACGAGCCGAGCACGAAGTTCACGCCTGAAACCACATCCTCCACCACACGGCTCCGGACCGCAGTGAGCAGGACCAGTCCCACAGCAATCGCTGTCCACGCAGTGCGCAGCAAGCGATCTGTTTCCCCGTGCTGCCACGTGGCTTCGGACGCCTCGGCAATCCAACCCACTGCTCGTCTTGCAAGCCAGCGCACGGGCAACGTTGCGAGTCCGAGCAGGGCTCCCCACAGAGCGCGTTCCGTCGGAGACGCCCCAGGCAGTTGCAATTCCGTCGGCAAATCGCGCATCGCAGGACCCTCCCAGTTCCCCATCCCAGTGGCCCAACCCAGCATCGCCCACCCGCACAGGCCCACCAAGTGGCTCAGCACCACACCGATGGTGCGCCCCCCTTCAACGTGCCGCCCCAACCACATGGCTCGCGGATTGACTAGGCCGCTCCAAGTCAATTCCCACTCACCCGAATGCAGCACGCGCAAGGCAGCCAAGGCCGCCGTTCCCAGCGTAATGGCGACCAAAGCAGGCAACAGGGTATCCCAAGGTGGGGTCGGAAGGAGCGTCCCATCGAACATGGCGCAAAGTTCGTCAATCTCGTTGAGGCGCTACCGCAATGGGATGGCGCCCCCAAATTTGGCCTTCCGAAAGCGCCACGACCCAATGCGGTCCGGGTGCGGCGGGCAGACCCTCATCGCGGGTACCGTCCCAAAACCACGTGGTCACCGACCCCGTCGACGAGGCCGTCTCGGTCCGCCGAATGCAGGTTCCGGATGAATCGAAGATCCTGAACTCATCCACCGGTCGGTGGCTCTCGATGCGGATTTGTCCCCACGTTGCGTCGAAGGGGATGCACGTTTGGGGCGCGATGCGGAGGTCGCTGGTGCCAGCGGGATCGCGTGCCGTGCGTCCATTTGTGCGGCCTGGCGTAGGCCCCCAAATCGATGGCGCCCAAGCCCCTGGATCCGGATGGAACCGTTCCCAACTTGTCCCCTCCATCAACCGATCCAACGGGTCGAAGCGTTGTCGAGCGGACCACAACGTGTCCACGATGTGCCATTCCATGCCCGACCAGTTGGCCAGCGAAACGCGCCGGTCGCCGTGCAACGAGGGCAACTCACTCGGGAGGACGACGCCCCCAACATGCCGCTGCGGACACCGCGCCCATGCCACGGGCTGTCCTGCGGGAACGGCCCATTGAACCGTCCCCAAGGCGACCCAATCGGAAGGTCCCGGAGCGTCGTCCGTGCTCCAGTGCATGCCGTCCGAACGCGCCCACCCTTCCCCAACGGCGACCGTTTCGAGGAACGGTTCATCGGCACTTCCAACCCACCCGAAGCACTCATTCAGCCGCCACGTTCCTTCGGAATACAGGGGTGAAGCCCCATCAAAATCCGAACGGTTGCCCGCCGCATCTTCCACCGCAAACGGAACCGCTGCATCGGGCCACCACCACGCTCGGCTGGATTCCGCGCCTGAACCCCAATCTTCAACGTCGACTTCCATCGCACCCTCCGGCGCTGCCACCGGTTCAGAGAACCACCGCACGACGCCTTCTTCCCGTTCCACGATGGCCTGCAAGGCCGGTGGTTCATCGTCCACCCAATCCGGTCCCGCTTCAAACCAACCCGGCGTGCAGCCTTGTTGGCACGTTTCCCAGTTCCGTCCATCGGAAACGGGGCCGTTGAGGTCGCGTCGCTCCAAACTCATCCCCTCGTCCTCCTCGTTGCGCTGGGCGTGCCAACAGTTCGTATACCGGAACGATTCGAGTACCCTTCCGTCCGCATCCGTCAGCGTGATGCGGCCTTCCGTGTTGGGCAGGTCAATGGAAACCACCACCGAGCCCCCCGGTTCCACCCTTCGCACGGATGTGGACACCCCGTTGACGCGAACGCCTGCCGCTTCGATGGCCTGCGTTGAGCGGTTCGTCCATTCCATAAAGGCGGGCATCCCAGGCCAACTTGGCGGCGGGCGCACGGCGATTTCGGTGGTCGTCAAGTCGCCCGGTTCGGGAAATGCAGCAAGGGAATCGAGGACGAGAAGTGGAGGAAGGGAATCCCAGGGCGCATCGCAGGTGCGCAAGCCCGAAAGGACATAGGGACCTGAGCGTGGCACGGCCCCGGACCACGTGGCCACCGCATCTGCGGTGGGGACCAACGGAATGGCCTGTGGGGGGTGACGCCATGACAAAGTGCCGAGCGCTTGGGGTGCAATCGGCTGGTTGAACGCGATGGCGCCTTGCCCTGGGTTCAGTGGCCGAAAGGCTTGCACGCGCAGCGGCAGCGCTTCGGGTTGCGAGGCTTCATTTCCCGTTCCAGGCGAAGCCGGCGAGGACGGGCCCCAATGCGAGGCAATGCCGCACGCCCCGCGCTGTTGAAGGGCGACAGAATGCCCCCCGCCAACACCTTGCCACCACGAACGCGCATAGGTCAAGTCATCCAGGGTCAATCCGTCGCTGCGCAGGAGGCTGAGGCGTTCCCCCGAATCGGTCAGTGCACCGCACAACGGCGCATGGGCTTGACGCACGGAAGGGGCAATCCGCGTGGTGTCCGACGATGCCACGAACCGACCATCGGGTTCGAGGACGCCGTCCCACGGAGGGAGTGGCACCATGGGAGAAAGGGTCGACCCTTCGCGAAGGATCAGGTGATCCACGTGTTGATGGGTGGTGCTGAAGTTGGTGATTTCTACCCATTCCGTCTCCGGAAGCCCCGCACTCGGCGTCGGGTCGGCCATGATTTCAGTGAAGGCCAAATCCCCCGGCCGAGCCAAGTCATCAGGCAGCCACAAGGCCATCGCGGCCAACCCTTCCACGGCATTGCCCGACGTGTCCTGCACCCCCTCCAACCGGAGCGGAACCGGCAGACCGGCGGGAAGGCCTGTGGGCGGCGGAAGGCACTCAAGGCAACCTGGCGACTCCATTGCGCAAAGCGCCCCCACCTCACCAGGCCAGAACCCCACCGGAGTCCCCCCCAAGACCTCCGAAAATTGAACGCGGCACCTCCCGTCCGCCAGCACCTGTGCCTGCATGATGAACGGGGCCAACGTGTCCGGTTCGAAAGTGCATTCCGGGACCACTTCAAGCCGGAAGTCTTGGGTGTGGCTCGCAGTGAATTCCGCGGAAAGGGACAGGCAGCGCGGCATCCCCTCCACCACCAAAAGCGGCGAGAAGAACGGTTCTCCATCGGGTCGGATGTACAGCATGCCCTGCGCAGCATCGGGAAGGACGAGCCACCGAAATTCAGCGTCCAATCCTTGGGCAAACTGACCGGGCACGAGCGAAGTGGAGCCCGCGACGCCGTTTTGCCAATGCGTCGCTTCCAAGGGGTCGTCTGCGCCCACTGCACCGAGTTCCAAGGTAAGCCACGCCGTGCTGTCCGGTTCGAGCGCATAGGCCGTCAACGCACTGCGGTTTGCGCTCGAACCCGCGAGGTGCTGCTCCCAACGCCAACGCAGGTCGAGGCCGCTCCCGGTGGGCGGGTCGAGGCACCGTCGGATGCTGGCCGAACCCGCTTCCTGCGCGTCGAGTGTCGCTGCGGTAGCCGTGCAATGCCACTGGGTGGTGTCGCCTTGCCAAAAGGGGATTTGGCCCGATGCCCCGAAGGCATGCGCTCCCCACCACGCGGCCTGCATCAGCCGCCCAATCGCTTTCCATTCCATCGCCTCATTCGTTCGTCCGCCGCAAAGTTCGCTCAAGTGAAACCGCGCAGCAACGACGTTCGTAAACTCCGGGCAAACGCGCACAAATTTCAGGCCGATGAACCAAGTTAAAACGAACCGACCGCTGCGATTGGCGGTTGTGGGTGCCACCGGTATGGTGGGGGAGACGATGTTGCGAGTGCTCGAGGAGCAGGAACTGCCGTTGGCGGATTGGTTGCCCGTGGCGAGCGCTCGGAGCGTGGGCAAGCGCCTCACCGTTCAAGGCATGGAGCGGGAAGTGGTGGGGCTGGAGGCGGCCGTAGAATGGGCCCCGGATGTGGCGTTGTTCAGCGCGGGCGGCGCCACTTCGCTGGAGTGGGCACCGCGATTTGCCGAGCGCGGCACCACCGTCATCGACAACAGCAGCGCATGGCGCATGGACCCCCATTGCCCGCTCGTGGTGCCCGAAGTCAACGGACACGCCATCGGCGACGACCACCTCATCATCGGCAACCCGAACTGCACGACCATGCAACTCGTCATGGCCTTGAAGCCGATCCACGACCGGTGGGGCATCGAGCGGGGTGTGGTGAGCACGTATCAGAGCGTAACCGGAACCGGCGTCGCCGCGGTGGCGCAACTCGAAGCCGAGCGTGCTGGAGCGGAGACCGTGGAGCGCGTCTACCCGCATCCCATCGACAAGAACTGCATTCCGCATTGCGACGTGTTCACGGAGAACGGTTACACGAAGGAAGAGATGAAGGTGTGGAATGAGACGAAGAAAATCCTCGACGACCCTCAGGTTGCGCTGAGTTGCACCGCGGTTCGGGTGCCCGTGGTGGGCGGCCACAGCGAGTCGGTGTACCTCGAGCTCGCGCGCGCGTTTGAATTGCATGAGGTGCGCGCTGCCTTGGAGGCGTTTCCCGGGGTGGTGGTCCAGGACGAGCCGGCCCGAAACGCGTATCCGATGCCGGTCACGGCGGCGGGCCGCGATGAGGTGTTCGTGGGGCGGTTGCGCCGGGATTTGTCCCATCCGCGCGGGCTGCACCTGTGGATTGTGGCGGACAACTTGCGCAAAGGGGCGGCCACGAATACGGTCCAAATCGCTGCCCACCTCCACCGCTCCGGCCGCTGGGCTTGACCACGTGCGCGCGGCGGCTATCTTTCGGGCCGAAAACCGCGCACCATGCTTGCACCCCGTTTCCTCCTCCTCGCCCTGATCGCCTTGACCACAACGGGTTGGGGCCAGTCCCTGACGTTGACCGGCCGCTGCGTGGAGCAGGGGACGAACCAGCCCCTCATCGGTGTGGCGGTCTTCGCTCCCGGCACGTCGGCCGGCGCCTTCACCGACCTCGATGGCGCGTTCCAAATGACGGTCCGCGGTACCGGTGAACTCGGCATCGAGTTCCAAATGATCGGCTACGCCCAACAGTCCGTGTCGGTCACCCTCCCCGCTTCTGGCGCCGAACGCCGGGACCTCGGCGAAATCGCATTGGCCTCCATGACCATCGGCCTCGAGGAAGCCCAAGTCATCGCGTCCGTCGCCCTCGACCGCGCGACGCCTGTGGCCGTGTCGACCCTCGACGCGCGCACCATCGAGGAGGTGCAGGGGGACCGCGAGCTCGTGGAGACCCTGAACATCACGCCGGGGGTGTACGCGACCAAGGGCGGAGGCGGTTTTGGCGACAGCCGCATCAACATCCGCGGCTTTGACCAGCGGAACGTGGCGGTGCTCATCAACGGCATTCCGGTGAACGACATGGAGAACGGCTGGGTGTACTGGTCGAATTGGGCAGGGTTGGGTGACGCCGTCAGCACGATGCAGGTGCAGCGGGGATTGGGCGCTTCGAAGCTCGCCATCAACTCCGTGGGCGGCACGTTGAACATCATCACGAAGGCCACGGATGTGGAGCGCGGGGCGAGTTTGGTCCAAAGCGTCACCGACTACGGCCGCTACAAAACCATGCTCAGCCTGAGTACGGGCGTGATGGAAAACGGCTGGGCGGTGAGCGCCGTCGGCAGTCGAACGAGCGGCAACGCCTACGTCGACGCGACCTTCATCGACGCGTGGAGCTACTTCCTCACCGCCGCGAAGGATTTCGGTGGGCAGCGCCTCGTCTTCACGGCCATCGGCGCCCCGCAAACCCACGGCCAGCGCCGCGGCAACTTGACGGTCGAGCGCTTCAATGACTTGCAAGCCCTCGGCTACGAGGCGCACCGCTGGAACGACGATTGGGGCCTGCTCAACGGGGAGGTCTTGAATGCACGCGTCAACCACTACCACAAGCCGCAGGTGGCGCTGAACCACTACTGGAAGGTCAGCGACCGCACGCACCTTGCGACCAGTGCGTACGCCAGTTTTGGACGCGGTTGGGGGTCGCGCTACGACGGCACGAGCAATCCGCGTTTGAGCGAAACGCTGGTGACGCTGGACGAGTACGGTGACGCGGAGTTGCGCACGGTGAAGACCACGTTGAATTGGGATTACCTGTACCAATCGAACAGTTCGAACACCCAGCCGGTGACGTATGCGGCGAATCAAATCGCCTACGATGAGGCGGTGGGCGCGTGGTCCGACACCCTGCACATGGCGGGAGATCCCGTCACGGTGGATGGCCAGCCGGTGGTCGGCGGGCGCACGCGGAGCAGCTTGGAGCGGGCGCACAACGATCATTTTTGGACCGGGGTGCTGTCGACGTTGCATTCGGAGCGGAACGAGAAGGTGAACCTGATCGCGGGCATCGACGCGCGGTTTTACAGCGGCAAGCACTACACGACCGTGGACAACCTGCTGGGCGGGGATTTTTATTTGCAGTCGTTCAGCAGCACGGATGGTTACGGCGTGAATCCGGACTATGCGCTGATGGCGCGGCCGGGGGATGTGGTGGATTACGACGACGTGGGGCGCGTGGGCTACGCGGGTGGATTTGGCCAAATCGAATACCACCACAACGGCATCTCGGCCTTCGCCGCCGCCACCCTCAGCTACACGACCTACCGCCGCATCGACCCCTACAAGTACTTCCGCTATGAAGAAACGGGTGTTCAGCCGGTCACCACCGTCGACCCGTTGACCGGCGTCGCCACCATGGCCGATGAGTTCGTCTACGGCATCAAAAGCGAGCGCGCAGGCAGCATCGGCTACAACGCGAAGGCGGGCGGCAGCATCGAAATCGGTGAACGCAGCAACGCTTACGTCAACGCGGGCTACTACTCGCGCGCGCCGTTCCTTCCCTACGTCTTCACGAACTTTTCCAACATCCTCACCGCCGAACAGCTCACGAACGAAAAGGTCCTTGCGGCAGAAGTCGGCTACCGCGTGCGCTTCCGCAAACTCGCCGTCGACCTCAACGCCTACCACACGCAATGGCGCGACAAGACCATCCTGTCCGCCCCCTTGCTCCGACCCGACGGCACGGAATACCGCGCCTTCATCCGCGGCCTCACCCAAACCCACGACGGCATCGAGCTCGAAGTCCGCAGCCAACCCACCCGCTGGCTCGAAGTCGGCGGCATGGCGTCGTTCGGCAATTGGCGCTGGGAGAACAACGTGGAGGCCGCCATCACCGCCGAGGAAGGCGGCGCCGTCATCGATTCGCTCTACATCTATTCCGCGGGCTTGAAGGTGAGCGATGCGCCTCAAAGCCAAATCGGTTTCCTCGCGAACACCACGCTCCCCTCCGGCATCCGCCTCGGCGCCTCCTACGTCTACAACTGGAACCTGTTCGCCCAATTCAACGTCGATTCGGACCGCACGAACCCGGACTACGCGGGCCTGCAACCGGTCGAACTGCCGGCCTACGGTTACCTCGACGTCCGCGCCAGCAAGGTCTTCCGACTCGACGGCTGGAACTGCCGCGTCGGCATCAACGTCCAAAACGCCCTCGACAACATTTACATGAACGAGGCCGACGAGACATTCTTCACCGATCCATTCACCGGCGACAAGCTCCAAGGCACCGTCAGCAACGGCAGACTCGAAGGCTATTGGTCGTACGGCCGCACCTTCAGCTTGTCTGTAAAAGTCGAAGTCTGAAGTGTTAAATGATGGGTTTGTTTAGTATTTAACGGGGTTTTGTTTAAGGAATATATAACTTGCTCCTGTTTCAAAATTCAAAACAAAATGAGCAAGTTCAATGCGACTTCTTGGGGGTTGGTTTTGGTGGTTTCTGCCCTGTCTTTGGCGGGGTGTCAGGTTGACGGTTGCACGGATGCGGATGCCGTGAATTACGACCCTACGGCGGACAATTTCGATGGGTCCTGTGAATACGAAGGCCAAATTGTATTGTGGTATGGCGCAGCGGCAAGTGCCGAATTGGTCGATTGGGACAGTGCGAGCCTGAACTTCTATGTCGATGGCCAAATTGTCGGTTCCACTGCCACAACGCAATACTGGACAGGAGCTCCTGCTTGCGGAGACAACGCGTCCATCACAATTACGAAGGACATGGGCAAGTCCACAGCGCTCGCTGCCACGTATGAGGTCGTTGACGACTGGGGAGACACGTGGTGGTCCGGGGTCTTGAACTTCGAAGCAAACACGTGCTTGCAATTGGAACTGACGCTCTGAAAGTTCGAACACCATTGCACGAAAAAGGCCGCCCTCGACGGGGCGGCCTTTTCATTTCGTGGAGCCGATGAGCGGACTCGAACCGCTGACCTACGCATTACGAATGCGTTGCTCTACCAGCTGAGCTACATCGGCAAAAACGCGACGGCAAAGATACGCAAGATTTCACCCAAGGGTTTCAACTTCGGCCTGAAAAAATTTCGAATCCGTTAGCCTTTTTCGGAGCGGTCCATCAATTGGAGGATGGATTGCGCGATGACCGACCCTTCGAGGTCGCCCACTTGGTGCAGGTGTTCGAGCAATCTCGCGACGCGTTGCCGGCTTTGGAACAACTGCCGTGCGAGCGCGTTGATTTGATCGCGGCGGTGGTCCCGGTCCGTGATTTCGGCGAACGCTTGGCGGATGATGCCGAGCAGCTGCGCTTCGTCCCACGGTTTTTCGAGGTACCAATGGATTTTCCCATCATTGAGCGCTTGGCGGACCAAATCCAAATGCCCATGAGCCGTGATCAAAATGCGCTGCAAATCAGGGAAGTCCTGCAGGGTGCGCTGGAGGAATTCGAGGCCGGTGCCCTCGGGCATGATTTGGTCAGTGATGAGCAAATCCACGGGCTGGTCCGCCAAGACCATCAGCCCTTCGTTCATCGAGGCTGCCGTCAACACCATCACCTCCTTGCGGAACGCCGCCCGGAAAGCAAACAGGTTCGCCGGTTCATCGTCGACGTACAACACCACGAAATCTTGCAAGGTCATTTCGAGCCGATTGAGCCCCAAAACTAACCCATTCGTTCGCACGCCTTAATGTTAAGGGAATGTGAAATTTTTCGTGTTGGTTGGGCTGGACAAAGCCGTGTGGTCGCGTTTGAATCGGTTGTGGATTCGCGGGTTTTGCCAATTTTCGTAAACTTAAACTTCCTCGTGTTGCGGGGCTGCGTGACTTGGGTCCGTCCGATTTGTTAGGAAAAAAGGGAATTTCGCAGCCGAAAACTAACCCCTCAACACCGTTGAACATGTCTCAAATGTTTCGATTCGCCCTCCTGGGCCTCTTCTGTGCGTTGACCTCCGTGTCGATGGCGCAGATTGTTGGTAAGGTGACGGATGCCTCTACTGGAGGTGCACTTCCCGGTGCAACCGTCATGGTCGAAGGTGCCACCTCAGGCGTTGCTGCCGCAGCAGATGGTACGTTCTCGCTGAACGCCCAGCCCACGGGCAACATCACCGTATCCTTCATCGGATACGAAACGGCCCTGCTCGCTGCGAAGGCGGACATGGGGGTGATTTCATTGGAGCCGACGGCGCTCGGTTTGGCCGCAGCGACCATCATCACGAACGTGGTGGACGTGGCGAAGGAGCGCGAAACCCCGGTGGCGGTTTCGACCATCTCCCCCGCCGAAATCGCGTTGAAAGTCGGTAACCAGGAGTTCCCGGAAATCATGAACCGCACGCCGGGTGTGTACGCCACGAAGCAAGGCGGTGGCTACGGCGACTCCCGCATTTCGTTGCGCGGATTCGATCAGCGCAACACGTCGTTCCTCATCAACGGCCAGCCGGTCAACGACATGGAGAACGGTTGGGTGTACTGGTCGAACTGGCAGGGTTTGACGGACGTGGCTTCCGGCATCCAAATCCAGCGCGGCCTCGGGGCTTCTCGCCTCGCCGTCCCTTCAGTGGGCGGTACGGTCTCCATCTTCACGAAGGCGGCCCAAATGGAGCGCGGCGGTTCCGTTTCCGAAACCATCGGTAACGACGGCTACATGAAGACGTCTGTGAGCTACAGCTCAGGCAAAAACGACAACGGTTGGGCCTCTTCGTTCCTCTTGAGCCAATGGTCAGGCGACGGCTACGTTTACGGCACGGCCGGTGCTGGCACCACCTACTTTGGTGCCATCGGTTACCAGCCCGACGGATCGAAGCACGCATTGAACCTCTCGTTCTTGGGCGCCGGCCAATGGCACCACCAGCGCGACGCGTGGGTGTCCATCCGCGACTACGAGAACTTCGGTGAAGCGGGCATCGACCGCCGTTGGAACACCGACGCAGGTTTCATGACCATCGACAACGAGCGCCAGGAGTTCAACATGCGCCGGAACTTCTACAACAAGCCGCTCGCGACGTTCAACTGGGATTGGACGATCACGGAGAACTTGACGTTGAACACGTCGATTTACGGTTCGGCAGGTCGCGGTGGTGGAACGGGCCCACGCGGTGCGTACTTCCGCAACGGCGACATCAACAACCACCCGTACAATGCGGACTTGACCCAGCACTACCTCGAGGACAGCCTCGGTTCGCGCGATGCGGACGGCTTCATCGACTTCGATGCAGTGGTCGCAGCGAACATCGCCACGACCAACGGCTACGGCACGACCGACTCCTTGACGTCGAGCCCGTTCTACAACCAACTCATCGGTTCGAATGGCTACAACGGGGAGGACGTGAACCGCGCTGTTGAGGTGCGCCGCGCTTCGATGAACTCGCACGACTGGGTCGGTGTGATCTCGAATTTGGAATACAACAAGGACAACTTGCGGGCGTCGGTTGGTTTGGACCTCCGGAACTACAAGGGCTACCACTACCGCGCGTTGAACAACCTCATGGGCCTCGACGGCTACTACTCAACGGGGAACCAAAACAACATGGGCCAAGTCATCAACACGACCATCGACGCCGATCCTTTCCGCAACACGGGCCTCAACGGTCCGAAGATGGATTACTACAACATCGGTTTGGTGAAGTGGGCAGGTTTCAACGGACTCGTTGAGTACAACAACCAAGACGACCTGACTGCGGTGGTACAAGCCGGTTTCTCGATCCAGTCTTACCAGCGCGAGGATTACTTCGATCAGCCCAACTTGCCGATTTCGGATGTCGCGAACATCAACGGCGGCTACGTGAAAGGCGGTGCGAACTACAACATGAGCGAATCGTCGAACGTGTTCTTCAACGCAGGCGTCATTTCCCGTCAGCCAAACTTCGATGCGGTGTTCCCGAACTACGCGAACTTCGTGAACGACGACCTGCAGAACGAGCAAATCACGTCCTTTGAAATCGGTTACGGCTACCGCAGCGAGAACTTGACGGTCAACGTCAACGCGTACGCCACGACGTGGGGCAACCGCTTCGTGACCCAGTCGGTGGATGTGGTGGTGAACGATTCGACCATGCAGGAAGGCATCGCCCAGTTCCGCGACGTCGATGTCCAGCACAACGGCATCGAAGTGGAAGCGAACTACTACCCGGTGAACGGATTGAAGGTGACGGGCATGTTGTCGCTTGGTGATTGGACGTACACGAAGAACTTTGACGCCACCATCTTTGACGAGAACCAAAACGAACTCGGCACTGCAACGCTCTACACGGAAGGTGCGAAAGTGGGCGATGCGGCTCAGTTGACCGGCTTCTTGGGTGTGGACTACCGCATCAACCGCACGTTCAATGCGGATTTGACAGCGCGTTACGTGGACGGTTTGTACGCGGACTACTCCATCAACGGGGACTTCTTGAGCCCGGACAACGCAGGAGCGCTGCAATTGCCCTCGTACGCTTTGGTGGACTTGGGTTTGACCTCGCGTTTTGACTTCCTCGGAACCAATGCCAGCTTCCGCGTGAACGTGAACAACCTGTTCGACACGGTGTACATCGCGGAATCGAACACGAACATCCACGCTTCAGACGACGCTTCTGAAGAGGAGCTGTGGAACGGCATCGACAAGAGCAATTTCGTGTGGTTCGGTTTCGGCCGCACGTGGAATGCAACATTGAAGATCAACTTCTGATCTGCCGAATTGCGAAAGGGGACCTGCGGGTCCCCTTTTTTTTTGCGCCGCTGCGATTGAAATCCCCACTTTGGCGGGGTGTGGGCCGGTAGTGCGCGGATTGGACTGGGAGAAGGCGGCTGTGAGGCCGCTTTTTTCGGGAAAGTGGGGATTACAACTCCAGCGAAGGCGAACGGGAGGACGGCACGTGTTCGGCCGCACATGGAACGCGACTTAGAGGGTCAACTTCTGGTCTGCGGCGGGGACCTGCGGGTCCTTTTTTTTGCACCGCTATGATTGAAACCCCACTTTGGCGGGTTTGGGCCGGTGGAGCGCCCGTTGGACCGGGAAATGGCCGCTGAACAGCCACTTTTTTCAAGAAAGTGGGGATTACAATTCCAGCGAAGGCACACGCGAGGACGTCATGTGTTCGGTTTCAATCGGATCGGAGGATCACGCGATGACGTCGCCCGCCGCGGTGCCTTCTTCTGGCGTCACAAATCGCAAGCCGCCATCGCTCGTGGAGGCCATCAGGACCATGCCTTGGCTTTCCACCCCGCGCAGCTTCCGTGGTGCGAGGTTGACGAGGACGCAGACGCGCCGCCCCACGACCTCTTCGGGTGTGAAGTGCTCGGCGATGCCCGAAACCACCGTGCGTTCGTCGAGGCCGGTTTGGACGGTCAACTGGAGCAGCTTCTTCGCTTTCGGAACGGGCACGCACGCCGTGACTTCCCCCACCCGCAGGTCGAGCTTCATGAAGTCGTCGAAGGTGCAGGTGTCCTTCAACGGCTCCACCGCGCGTTCGACCGGCTGCTCGAGGCGGGCGCGCATCATTTCGGCCCACTCTGCATCGACTTTGGCGAACAGGATGGGCAAGTCGCCCAATGCCGCGCCCGCCGACACGAGGTCCGCTCGGGCATCCGACCAACGCAAGCCGGCCACGCCGAAGGCCTCCGCGAGCTTTGAAGCCGTGCGGGGCAGGAAGGGCTCGAGGAGGATGCCGAGGTTCGCCGTGATTTGGGTGCACACGTGCAGGAGGGTGGCCGCCCGCTCAGGGTCGGTTTTCGCCACCTTCCAAGGCTCCGTTTCGGTCATGTACTTGTTGCCGAGCCGCGCCACGCCCATCGCCTCCTGCAGCGCATCCCGATACCGGTGCCGCTCGATGAAATCACCGATGCGCCCAGGAGCCGCATTCAACGCCGAGAGCACCGCTTCATCCTCCGCCGTGAACGCGCCCGCCGCCGGCACGCAGCTCTCGTGGAACTTCCGGTTGAGCACGAGCACCCGGTTCACGAAGTTCCCCAGCACGTCCGCCAGCTCGTTGTTCACCCGCTCCCGGAAGTCGTGCCACGTGAACTCGCTGTCCTTTTGTTCTGGCATGATGGAAGCGAGCACGTAACGCAGCTCTTCGCTCCGATCCGGGAATTCTTCCAGGAAGTCCTTCACCCAGACTGCCCAGTTGCGCGAGGTGGAAATTTTTTGGCCTTCCAAGTTCATGAACGCGTTCGCGGGCACATTCACCGGCAGGTTGTAACCGCCATGTTCCTTCAGCAGAATCGGGAAAATCAGGCAGTGGAACACGATGTTGTCCTTGCCGATGAAGTGGACCAAATCCGCCTCCGCCGACTGCCACCACGCGCGCCAATCCTGCCCGTTCGCCTCGCACCACTCCATCGTGCTCGTGATGTACCCGATCGGCGCATCCAGCCACACGTAGAGCACCTTGCCGTCCGCCCCTTCCACCGGTACGGGCACCCCCCAGTCCAAATCCCGCGTCATCGCCCGCGCCTGCAACCCCCCGTCAATCCAGCTCTTGCACTGCCCGACGACGTGCGCCTTCCAAGCCGAAGCGTCGTGGTGCGGCGCACCATCGAGCCGCCCCTCCTCGATGTACTCCCGGAGCCACCCCTCATGCCGGTCCATCGGCAGGTACCACAGCGTCGTGTCCTTCAACACGGGCGATGCGCCACTGAGCGTCGACTTCGGGTCGATGAGGTCGGTCGGCGACAACGCGCTCCCGCACTTCTCGCACTGGTCCCCGTAAGCTCCCGGCGCCTCGCACTTCGGGCACGTCCCCGTGATGTACCGATCCGCGAGGAACTGCTGCGCCTCCGGGTCGAAAAACTGCGCCTCCGTCTTCACCTCGAACGCCCCCTTCTCGAGCAGCGTCAAGAAAAACTCCTGCGCCACGCGGTGGTGCTTCGCGCTGCTCGTTCGGCTGTAGTGGTCGAACGAAATGTCCAGGCTGCGGAAGGCGGCTTGCATCTCCTCGTGGTACGTGTCTACGATTTCGCGGGGGGTGACGCCGTCTTTTTTCGCGCGCAGCGTGATGGCCGCGCCGTGCTCGTCGGAGCCGCAGACCCACAGCACGTCGTGGCCGGCACTGCGGCGCCAGCGGGCGTGGATGTCGGCGGGCAGGTAGGCGCCGGCGATGTGGCCGATGTGGATCGGTCCGTTCGCATACGGCAGGGCGGAGGTCATGAGCACGCGGGGCATGGCAAGTCGTTTTTGAAGGGCCAAATTTCGCACATTCCCCCTCACGTTCGAGATTCCAATTCCGCGTTGCATCTTGCATCCATGCAGCCCCGTCCCCTCTCATCCGGTGACCGCATTGCGCTGGTCGCTCCCGCCCGTTTCACGACCTCGGAAGCCGCCGCCGAAGCGGCCGAAGCCATTGCCGCCGCGGGGTTCGAACCGGTGGTTCCCACTGGCCTGTTCGCCCGCGACGGGCAATTTGGCGGCCCGGACGCCCACCGAGCGGAGGAACTCAACGCGGCCTTCCGGGACCCCACGATCCGCGCGGTTTGGGCGATGCGCGGCGGCTACGGGTGCGCTCGGTTGCTGCCCCTCCTTGATGGAGCCGCCCTACGCGCCGATCCGACCTGGATCGTCGGCTTTTCCGACGTTTCCGCCTTGCATGCGTGGGCGGGACACCAAGGCGTGGCGAGCTTACACGCCGCGGTGGCGGGCACGCACGCACGGACGGCCGACGCCGAGCTGCTCTGGTCCGCGCTGCGGAATCCGACCCCGTTCACCGACGGGCGCTGCTTGGGTTTGCCCGACGAGCGCCCCGTCGTGGGCGGCAACCTCAGCGTCTTGTTCAGCCTTCTCGGCACCCCGTGGTTTCCCCAGGTGGACGGAGCTTGGCTGCTGGTCGAGGACCTCGATGAGTACCTCTACCACCTCGATCGCATGTGGAACAGCTTCAAGTTGGCTGGGGTGCTGGACCGCATGCACGGGCTCGTCGTGGGCGCGTTTTCGGATTTGCGTGACAACACCCAGGCCTTCGGCCAAACCACAGACAACCCCTTCGGCCGAGACCTCGAGGACATGCTTCGCGAGCACGTCACGGCCGGGAAGCCCATCGTCCGAAACGTACCCGTCGGTCATGGCCGAGAAAACCGACCGGTCGTGTTGGGATGACGGGGGGTGAAGTACATTTGGCCTTCAAATCAGAAGCCATGTACGGAAAGCTCCAAGCCCACCTTCAAAACGAACTGAAAGAAATCGAAGCCGCGGGCCTGTTCAAGCGGGAGCGCATCATCGCCAGCGCGCAAGACGCGGAAATCGCGTTGGCAGACGGTTCGAAGGTGCTCAATTTTTGTGCGAACAACTACCTCGGGTTGAGCAACCATCCGCGCATCTTGGAAGCTGCCAAGCGGGCGATTGACAGCCATGGATTTGGCATGTCCTCCGTGCGTTTCATTTGCGGCACCCAGGACATTCATAAGGAATTGGAACAGGCAATCGCCGACTTCCACCAAACCGACGACACCATCCTCTACGCAGCGGCATTCGACGCCAACGGGGGCGTGTTCGAGCCGCTGCTCGGCGCGGCGGACGCCATCATTTCCGACAGCCTCAACCACGCGTCCATCATTGACGGCGTGCGGCTGTGCAAGGCGGCGCGTTACCGCTACGCGAACAACGACATGGCCGACCTCGAAGCGCAACTCAAGGCGGCTTCGGAAGCGGGCCACCGGTTCAAGATCATCGTGACCGACGGCGTGTTCTCCATGGACGGGTACGTGGCCCAGATTGACAAAATCTGCGACCTCGCGGACGCCTACGACGCCTTGGTCATGGTGGACGAATGCCACGCCACGGGCTTCATCGGCGCCACCGGCCGCGGCAGCATCGAATTGCGCGATGCGATGGGGCGCGTCGACATCATCACGGGAACCCTCGGCAAAGCCATGGGCGGTGCGATGGGCGGGTTCACGACCGGACGGAAGGAGGTCATCGAGTTGTTGCGGCAGCGCAGCCGTCCCTATCTGTTTTCCAACTCGTTGGCGCCGTCGATTGTGGGGGCGAGCATCGAGGCGTTCAAGATGTTGAGCGAGTCGACGGAACTCCGGGATCGCCTCGAAGCCAACACCGCCTACTTCAAGGCGGGCATGCGCCGGGTGGGCCTGCCCATCAAGGACGGCGAGAGCGCCATCGTGCCGGTGATGCTGGGCGATGCGCGGTTGTCCCAAGTCATGGCCGACAAGCTCCTCGAGCGCGGCATTTACGTCATCGGATTCTTCTACCCCGTCGTGCCCAAGGAGCAAGCCCGCATTCGGGTTCAACTCTCCGCGGCGCACACCACGGCCCACCTCGATCAGGCGATCGAGGCGTTTGCGGACGTGGCGCGCGAATTGGGCGTCATCGAAGGCTGAAGTGGCGCGTTGGTTGGTCGTCGGTGGGGGGCTCGCGGGAACGCTGGCCGCGGAGGCCTTGTGGCGAGCCGGTGAGGAGGTCGTGCAGCGGGATGCAGCCAAACCGGGGGCGTCCCGCGTGGCTGCTGGGATGTTCAACCCGGTGTCGTTTCGGCGGATTGTGGAGGTTTGGGATGCGACCGAGCACCGCGAGGTGGCGCATCGGACGTACCGGCGATTGGAGTCCTTGCTGGGAAGGCGGTATTGGCATGACGTGCCGGTGGTGCGGGTGTTTCCGAACGCTGCGTATGCTGCGGATTGGCAGGCTCGTTTGAATGAGGGGCATGCTGTTTCAAAATGGATTGAACTAGCTGAGGTGGACGGGGTGAGGGCGCCGCATGGAGCGGGTCGGGTGAACGGATCGGGGTGGGTGGATGTGCCTGCGTTGCTGGATGATTGGGCGGCGTGGTGCCGGTCGGGGGCGGAGCGGTTGCAGTGGGAGGAGGGCGCCTGGTCGTGGGCCGATGGGTTGCCCGAGGGCGTGGATGGAGTGGTGGATGCGAGGGGGGTGGGGGCGGTTGCGGATTTGGCCAAATGGGGGATTCAAATCAATCCGAATCACGGCGAAGTGCTCACGCTCAAGCCCGGTCGCTGGTCCCAGCCCTTCACCTTGAACGTGAACAAATGGCTGCTGCCCCAACCCGACGGGGGGGCGCGACTCGGGGCGACGTATGCCTGGAACATCGCCGATGAACGGACGCTTCCTGCGACCTTGCCTGCCTTGCTCTCGGCGTTCGATGACGTGCTTCAACCTGGATTGAATGAGGAGGATGTCGCGGAGCATCGGGCGGGGCTGCGCCCTGCTTCTCCTGATCGGCGTCCCTTCGTTGGGCGGCTCAGTGAGCGCCACCGATGGTACCACATCCTGAATGGCTTGGGCACTCGGGGTGTATTGGTGGGACCTCGGGCAGCGCAAGACCTCGTTCGTCAAATGCTGACGGACGCCCCTCCACGCGATTTGACCAATCCTGCGCGATTTCGTAGTTTCAACGAAATCTGAAGCAGAGCACATGGCAAAGGGAGCAAAGAAGAAGAAGAAAGATGCGGCGCCGGTTGCCGTGCCGAAGATGGATGAACAAGCTTTCGCGGCGGTGCGGGAGCGGTTTTTGGACCGTTGGTCCCTCTTGATGGTTCAATGGGGGTTTCCGAAGGCGATGGGCACCATCCACGGGCACCTGCTCACCCGGACGGAGGCGCTGGCAATGGACGAGGTCCAAGAGGCAACGGGTTTGAGCCAGGGCACGGTGCATACGGTGTTGCGCCGGTTGTTGTCCATGGGGCTGGTTCACGAGGAACACCGGCATGGGGTGCGAAAGGTGAGGTACTTGGTGGAACGGGATGCATGGCAGGTGGCACTGGCGGTGCTGCGCGAGCGTCGCGCGAAGGAACTCGAGCCGCTGTTGGAACTGCAAGCGCTTTTGGCAGAACTGCCCGATGTTCCCGGTCCGCCGGCTTTGCGCGAAGGGGATGACGCGGCCGTTTTTGCCGCCACCATTGGACCCTTCATCCGCATGGCAAGGCAGGTGGATGGTTTCCTTTCGGAGTTCACGGTTCAGGATGAGAAGGGGTGGAAACGCCTGTTGAAGCGGTGGATAAGCCGTGCATGATTTGGCTTAAATCCGCTTCATCGGTAGGTTGATTCGCCCTAATTTCGAACCAAATCCCTATGCCATGCTGAATCCAGAAATCGCAGAAGCCTTGAACAATCAAGTCCAATTGGAAGCCCAAAGTTCGCACGCTTACTTGGCGATGGCGGTTTGGGCGGAAACGTCGGGGTACGATGGCACGGCGACGTTTTTCTATCGGCATGCGGAGGAAGAGCGCGTGCACATGTTGAAGCTCATTCGCTTCATCAACGAGCGGGGAAGCAATGCGGTGGTTCCAGCGCTCGTTGCCCCCAGTCCTTCGTTCACGGGACTGAAGCAAGCGTTCGAGTCCGTGCTCGAACACGAAACCCGGGTGACTGAAAGCATCAACGATGTGGTGGATTTGTGCCTGAAAGTGAAGGATTATCCGACGTACAACTTCATGCAATGGTACGTGGCGGAGCAGCTCGAGGAGGAGGGATTGGCGCGTCGCATTTTGGATCGATTGGCGCTCGCGGGCGATGCTTCCGGGGCGCTCTATCACTTCGATCGCGACATCACCACCTTGGAAGCCGAAGCGGAAGGGCCGACTGCATGAATGCGCGCATCCGAGCGTTGTTGTCCTTCGGGGCGTTTGCTTTAGCCGGCTCGCTCATCGCGGGAACGGTGTGGCGAACGTTGGAGCATGATGCCGTGGGGGTGCAGCAGGAAGTCATTGACGACTTGAACACCACGGCGACGATGAATTCGTGGTACGTCTACGGAATCGCCGAAGGGTGCGATTGGCCGGAGTCGGCGAGAACGGGGACGTTCCGAATTGGCGTCATGGACCACCCGGAGTTGCTCAAGTTCCTGATGAGCAATTGCCACATGAACCAAATTGGCAACCAAACAATTGAAGTGTCAGGGGTTTCCGATGCTTCTGCGGATGCATTTTTTCACATCCTGTGCGTTGGGGATGTGGAGTCGGACGCGTGGAAGGCCTACGTGGGCGATGCCCCCACCTTGATCGTGACCCTGAATGCATCGGGGGTGCCGGAAGGAGCGGTGGTGAATTTGAAGAACGTCGGGGGCCGGACGGAGGTCATGATGGATTTGGAACGGGCGGCAAAGCTGAAGATTTCAATTGGTAATGAACTGAAATCATGGGGTCAATGAAAGCCATACGCTTGGTGTTGATTGCTTGGGCCGTCTGTGGGGCGGCCTGGGCGCAGTCTCCGGTGGAGCGCGCTGCGCTGCTCATTCACCAGGGCCAGCCGGAAGCGGCCGTGGAGGTGTTGACGCCCGCGATGTCCGGTGTTCATCGGGAGAATCCGCATGCTTGGTGCATCCTGGGATTTGCGCAGAAGGCGAGGTATTACGAGTTGCGAACGGGGGAACCCGAGGACGCCGCGCGTTTGGCCAGCATGCAGGCCTTCCAACGGTGCCTTCAGCTCGGGCCGAATTCGGAAGATGCGGAGGATGCAAGGAGCTCGTTGGAAGCGCTTGCGAAGAGCTTTTACCAAGAGGCTTTTGCGCGCACCCTTCAGTTCAAACCCGGAGACGACGAGGTGGCCCTCGCGCTTATGCGGCGGTACGAAGCCGCTTGGTCAGACCTGCACCCGGAGGCGGACTTTGCGGACCTGGAATTTGACCTGTTTCTTCGCCTCGCTCAAGCGAACAGCGCATTGCTCGACCCCGAAGTGGGCATTGAAGAACCGGTGCGGCAAGAGGTGTTTGAGCACGTTGTGGCGCATTACGAGCAGGCGGGGAAGGTGGTGCCCGCCGACGACCGTCCGTTTTACAATTTGGCGGTGAGCTGGTACAACGAAGGCGTGCGAAAAATCCGGGCCATCAACCGGCAAGTCACGTTGACCGAGCTCATGCGGATTCAAGCGGAGTGCGTGAGTTATTTCAATCGCGCATTGGGCTACATGGAGGCGGCCTATGCGCTCAGTTCGATGGAACCCCGCAACCTGAATGGTTTGATGATCATCCACCGAGCCTTGGATCACCAAGAGGAAAGCGCCCGATTTAAAGCCGAATTGGAGGCGCTGAAGGACCGCGATTGACGACTTCGGGTTATTTACATTGAATGGTTCACGCCTTTTTTTACCAGGCGGTTGAGCGACCGGCTTTCAGTATAAATTGTCCTCATGATGCGCAAGTCAGGTTCCATTGGACGCGATCGTCAGGATTTCGCTTCTCGCGCGGAACGCAGCGGTTCGAGCGACCGTCCGGGAGTGCGCATTTCTTCGCGCAACCGACACGGGATGAGGTTTCCTGTGGGGTGGCGAATGGGCATTGGTTTCGGATTGTTTGGCGTAGCGGTTTCGGTTCAATTCATTTTGACTCGAAACACCCTGGTGGAGAATGGCCGGCTGAGTGCTCAAGTGGACGAGGTGCACGCGCCGAGCTTGGAAGCCTTGCACGAGTTGGAATTGACCATTGCGGAGTCGAAGACCCACATCATGCAGTGGCTGTACCAGCAGGCGAATTCGGACATCCCTCAGCGGCAGCGGTTGTTGGCATTGCAGGACAGCGTTATTCCCGCCCAAAAAATGCGCATCGAAGAATTCTCCGAGCATTGGAGTCCAGCAATGCGCGAAGAATGGAGTGACTTGAAGTACCACATGGGGCACATGTTGGTGCTTTACGAGAACATTGAAAAGTCCCTGTCGGATTTCGAATCGTACAACAACGCGTCGTTGGTTTATCAGCTGCGCTCGTTCGCGAACCAGCAGCGGAACGACGATGGGTTGCCCGGGGTTTACGAAGCCATTGATGCGTCGTTGTTGGCGCTGAGCGAGGCCAACCGCGAGTTGACGCGTAAGTCCATGGAGCGCATGGACCAACTCAGTTCGCGGTTGCGCCTGTACGCAGGGAACGTAGCCATCGGGGTCCTGATGTTGGGCATCGTCATCGCGTATTTGGTGACGCGGTCGATTTTGGTCCCCGTGCGCGATTTGAAGCGCACGCTGTTGTACATGGGGCGGGGGGTGCAGCCGGAAGCACCGGTGAAAGTGAGTCCGGATGAAATCGGGGAAATGGCGAATGCCGTGAACCGCTTGGCGGAGGGGCTGAAGCGGACGCGGCGATTCTCGCTTGAAGTCGGTAAGGGAAACTTCGAGGCCGAGTACATTCCCCTCAGCGAGGACGATGCGCTGGGGCACGCGTTGCTCAAGATGCGCGATGATTTGGCCGAAAACGAAAGCGTGCTCGAGCGCAAGGTGCGCATGCGGACGGCGGAGGTGGAGGAGCAAAACGAGCGCATCGTTTCCCTCTACACGGACTTGCGCGACAGCATCGACTACGCTGAGCGGATTCAGAAAGCCATCCTGCCCACGGTGGAGGAGCGGAAGCAGGTTTTCCATGAAAACGCAGTGTTTTATCGGCCACGCGATGTAGTTTCAGGGGATTTCTTTTGGTTCAAAACCGCGGGCCGTTCGCGGATGTTTTCGGCCATCGACTGCACGGGACATGGCGTTCCGGGGGCGTTCATGAGCCTCATCGGCCACAACGCACTGGAGCGGGTGTCGAAGGTGTACACCCAACCGGATAAAATGCTCGTCCACTTGAATCGGATGGCCTGGGAATTGCTGAGCCAACAGCAGTACAGTCGGGTGCGGGCGAATGCCGGGGGCGCGGATTGGGACGATGCGGAGGCAGCAGAATACGCGGGGATTCAGGACGGCATGGATTTGGCCATGGTCAGCATCGACATGGAGAACATGCGGTTGCAATACAGCGGTGCGAACAGCCCGCTCTACATCGTGCGCCGCCGCGAAGTGCACGAGCTCAAGCCCGACAAATTCGCCATCGCTTCATTCCTCCCTGAATCCAAACACTACACGAATACCGAGTTCGATCTGGAACCGGGCGACTTCATCGTGGCCGCCACCGACGGGTACGTCGATCAATTCGGCGGTCCGCTGGGCAAGAAGTTCATGCGCCGGCGTTTCCGAGAACTCATCGCGGAGCTGGCCACCCAGCCGATGGACGAAGTGGAAAGCACGCTCGAACGGGCCTTCGACAAATGGAAAGGCAACGAGGAGCAGGTGGACGACGTGCTCGTCATTGCGGTTCGCGTTTGACCGCATGAAAAAGCCGGAACGCCCCAGCACCCCGGCTTATTCAAATCGCATTGAAATTCAATTCCGGGCGAACACCGAGTTGCGGATGACGCGGGTTTCCTTCGGATTGAGGATCAGGACGGGGATTTCCGCTTCGTTCGTGATGACTTGTTGCTCATAGGTTTGGCCCAAGATGCCCATCAACGATTTTTCGTGGAGGTTCATGATGCTGATCAAATCCGCATCCACCGACGCCGCGAACCGGATGACGTCCTTGACGAAGGCACCGGAGCTGTGGTCTGAAATGGTGGCCGTGTGTTCGATGCCTTGCTCGTTGAAGAATTCCTTTGCGTAATTGACATTGCGGTCCAATTGATTGCGCAAGAATTCGTCATCCTCTCCGGGAGAAATGAGGTGCACCCGACCCTTGAAGTAGGTGGCCATTTCCGCCACGATGTTCAGCTTCTGCTTCGTGTCTTGATGCAAATCCAGCGGCACCACAATGTCGTCGTAACCGGATTCGCGGATGCCTTTTTCTTGTGTGATGATCACCGGGACCGAGCAGTTCGTCACAATGCGCAGCGCGCGACCGCCGGTGATGAACTGCATGCCCCGCATGCCATGCGTTCCCATGATGATGAGGTTCGCCAACTCTTCCACGCTCGCGTCGTCGATTTCTTCGAAAATGGATCCGATGCGGATGGTGTAGCGGATGTGGTGCGGGTATTTGTGTTTGCAGCGTTCGAGCAACGCTTCCATGCGCTCCCGGGCTTCGGGAAAGTCCTTCTTGTTGCCCACCACGTGGAGCAAGATGATTTCGCTGTCAATGGCCTTGCCTACGACGAAGGCGTGTTCGATGGAAACTTCGCTCACCGGCGTGAAGTCGAACGGAACGAGGATGCGGTGGTTCGGCATGTTTTTGCAGTTTGACGCGAAGGTACACTGCGGAGGCGTTTTTTTAGCTGATACCTTTGCGGCATGTGGCGAACCGGTTGGCAAACCTTGGCTCCTTATTTGCGGACGTGGGGGCGCAGCGAGCAGTCGTTGTTGGCTTGGGCTGTGGTCATCGGGATGGTGGCGGGAGGGATGACGGTGCTGCTGAAGAATGGGGTGGCGTTGTTGCGGCGCGGGCTGTTCGGGGCGGCTGAACTTTCGGGGTGGGACGGGGTGCTGGCGTTGGGTCCGGTGCTCGGGTTGGTGGCGACGGCTTGGTTTGTGAAGCGCGGGGCGAAGGGGGACCACCCGGGTCCGGGGGTGCCGGCCACGTTGCATGCGCTCAGTCGTCGGCAGGGGCGGTTGAAGCGGCGGTGGCTGTACTCGCCTTTGGTGGCGAGCTGGTTGACCGTGGGGCTGGGGGGGTCGGGGGGATTGGAGGCGCCGGCGTTGCAGGCGAGTGCGGCGTTTGGGTCGGAGGTGGCCACGGCGACGCGCCGGAATTTCAATCGGCGGGTCTTGTTGATTGCGTGCGCGGCGGCGGCTTCGTTGGCGGCGACGTTCAAGGCCCCCGTGGCGGCGATCATTTTTGCGGTGGAGGTGATCATGATTGACTTGACGGCGGGGAGCTTGGTGCCGTTGTTGTTGGCGTCGCTCAGTTCGCTGTTGACCGCGTGGTTCTTGCTCGAGGGGGAGGACGTGCTGGCGGCGCCGGATTTGGCGGCATTTGCCGTGGAGCGCCTGCCGTTTTATGGTGTGCTGGGCCTGGCGACGGGCGCGGGTTCGGTGGCGTTTTCCCGGTTGTATTTGTGGTCGAGCGGTTGGATGCGCCAAATCCAAGGCAAGGCCCTTCGCATCGGCCTCGCGGGGACCCTCATGGCGGGTGCCATCCTGCTGTTTCCCAGCCTGTACGGGGAGGGTTACGAAGTCATCAACGGCTTGTTTGACGGGGAGTCGACGGGACTTGCTGAAGACATGGCCATTCACTTGTTTGCGCCCGAAGGCCTCTTGTTGATCGCGGTGCTGTTTGTGGCATGGGGCCTCAAGCCCGTCCTGACCGGATTCACGGTCGGAGCGGGCGGGGTGGCCGGGGTGTTCGCTCCCGTGCTGTTCGGCGGAGCGGTGTTGGGCTACCTGTTCGCCATCGCCGTCAACCTGTTCTTCGGGACGGAAGCGATGCCGGTGGGGAACGCGGTGTTGGCCGGCCTGGGAGGCATGCTTGCGGGCGTGCTGCACGCTCCGTTGACGGCGGTGTTTTTGGCGGCCGAAGTGAGCGGGGGGTACGACTTGTTCGTGCCCGTGATGCTCACGGCGGCCTTGAGTTTTCAGTTGTCTCGTCGTTGGCTGAAGCACTCGATTTACACCAAGGAACTCGCGGAGAGCGGCGATCTGCTCTCGCACGACAAGGACCAAGCGGTGCTCACGTTGATGTCCCTGAAGGATGAGGTGGAGAGCGATTTTGTGGCGGTGCGTCCGGAGATGACGTTGGGGGATTTGGTCCAAATCATCGCCCGTTCCTCGCGCAACCTCCACCCGGTCCTCGACCCCGACGGCCAACTGCTCGGCATCATCGACTTGCAGGACATCCGCCAAATCATGTTCGATCGCGAACAATACGAAACCCTGAGCGTCCACGAGTTGATGGCGGCTCCCCTTGCCACGCTCGAAGTGCACGCGCGCATGGACGATGTCATGGCGCAATTCGAACGGACGAAGGCGTGGAACCTCCCCGTGGTCGCTCAGGGCAAGTACGTCGGCTTCGTTTCCCGGTCACGCCTCTTCAGCGCATACCGCCGCTGGCTTCGGGAAACCCACCAAGATTAAGCCTGCTGGCCCGCTTTGAAGCCTTCCGGGTTCACGATGGGCAGCAACGCTCGGTGCAAATACGTTCCTTTGAAAGTCGCCCACATCACCCCGCGCAACGTGGAAATCGTCACGCCGTTGAGGTTGTTGATGAGTTCCTTTGGAATCCCGACCTGGCCGTCGTCGTTTTTCTTCAACACCTGGCTCAGTTGATCCACGGCGAACGTCATGCGCCCGGTGAAGTTCGCCATTTCCGTTCCGGCGTCGTCGGTGGTGCGGATGGTGCAAATCACCGCCAAAGCACTTTCCTTTTCGAGGATTTGGTGCTTCATCTGCAGGTTGAAGTTGAGTTTTTGGTCCGGAGCGAAATCGGGACTGGGTTCGTTCAAGTGGCAGCTGATCAAATCCATGCCGCCAATGCGGTAGTTCAGGGCGTTCTCGGGTGCAGTCATTGCGATGGGGTTTTGAAATTGTGTGGTGGGTTCTACGGAACAGGGAGCGAAAGGTTTTGTCCGTTGCGCGAAGGCCTTGATCCTCAGGTTAAAAAATCCGCCGTCACCTCGAAGAACTCCTCAGGACGCTCGGCGTGCAGCCAATGCCCAGCCCCTTCGATGCCGTGCGATTCGAACTGCAAAAACGATCGGTCAAAGGCCGCGAGGTCGTCGGCGCCCACATACGACGAGCGCTTGCCATAAATCGCGAGCATGGGCAGCGTGTTCACGCTCAACTCCACGCTTCCCACCACGTCAGCGAGCGCTTGATTCAACACCGGCAAGTTCGCCCGCCAAGCGTACCCCCCATCCTTCAATCGCCGCAGCCCTTTCATCAAAAACGCCACGATGGACGCATCGCCCAACCGGCTTGCCAAGTGCGCCTCCACGACCGAACGGTCTTGCACGCTTGCGACGTCCACCGACAGCAGCGCATCGAAAATGGGCTGGTGGTGAATGGGATAGGCCCGCGCGGCCATGTCCGCGACGACGAGTTTCTCCACCCGTTCGGGGTGCTCAAGCCCAAGCATCAGCGCGGTTTTTCCGCCCATGCTGTGTCCGAGGACGCTCGCCTTTTCCAACCCAGCCCCGTCGAGGTAACCGATGACGTCATCGACCATCGCCGCGTACGAGTGAACCGGGTCGTGCGGGCTGCGGCCGTGGTTCCGGGCGTCGAGCAGGTGAACGGCGTGGGTTTCCGCGTAGCGTTTCGCCAGCGTTTGCCAGTTGTCGGAAGAGCCGAGCAGGCCGTGCAGGATCAGGAGTGGCGGACGGTGGGCATCGCCGATGATGCGGTGGAAAAGGGGAAGGGCCATTTGGCCACAAATTTCGGCCAAATCCCCTGCCGACTCAACCCCGCGGCTGCAGGCAAGCCAAGTACCGCACCACCGTGGCCTCCAGCCCGTCGTACAACGCCTCGGAAATCAGCGCGTGCCCGATGCTCACTTCCGCCAAATGCGGGACCGCGTGCACAAACGCCGGCAAGTTCGCGGAATTGAGATCGTGCCCGGCATTTACCCCCAATCCCTGCGCGTGGGCATGCGCCGCCGCCTCCGCAAACGGCACCACCGCCTGCGGATCCGGGAACCCCCGCGCATACGGCTCGGTGTAGAGCTCAATCCGATCCGCCCCCACAGCCGCCGCCGCATCCGCCAGCCGTGGCGCGGTCTCGAGGAACAAGGAAACGCGCATCCCGCCTGCCCGCAACTCCATCACCACCTCCTGCAAGAATGCCGCATGCCGAACGGTGTCCCACCCCGCGTTGCTCGTTAACGCGTCCGGCGGATCCGGAACCAGCGTCACCTGGTCGGGCCGGACCTCGAGCACCAGGTCCAAAAAATCCCGCGAAGGATAGCCTTCCACGTTGAATTCGGTGTACACCACGGGCCGCAACGCCCGCACATCACCGTACGTGATGTGCCGCGCATCCGGTCTGGGATGAACCGTAATCCCATGAGCGCCAAACTCTTGAATGCGCACCGCGGCTTCCACCACGTCCGGCACTCCTCCTCCGCGTGCGTTGCGGAGGGTGGCGATTTTATTCACATTGACGCTCAGACGTGTCATCCGTACCTTTCGGGTTTGAAACCGGCTGTTGACCGGTGGCCAAAATTACACCACATTCCGCCCATGTACGCACAACGCATCCTGAGCCGCGACTTGCCCACCGCACGACCGGACGATCCGGTGGTCCGGGTGCTGGAGTTGATGGACGAATACAAAGTCCGCCAGCTCCCGCTCGTCGATGGCGAGGCGTTCGTGGGCCTCGTTTACGAGGACGACTTGCTGGAGGCGGAAGAGACGACCCCGATGGCGCTGCTCGTCGGTCAGCCGGTCTTTGCTGCGCCGTACTTGCACCTGTACGATGTGGTGTCCGCGATGGTGCAGGGCGAAGTCGATGTGATGCCGGTAGTGAAGGAGGGGAAGTACCTCGGGGCGGTGAACCGCGCGGCCATTCTCGTGTTCCTGACCGAACATGCGGGGTGGGGGCATCCAGGCGGTACGGTGGTGGTGGAGGTGCCAGAGGTGGACCTGAGCTTGTCGGAATTGGCGCGGATTGTGGAGTCGAATGGGGCGCGGGTTTTGGCCTACAGCTTGGTGGCCAAACCCGAAAACCAGCTGGTCGAAGTGACCTTCAAGCTCAATACGCAAGACGTGGAGCCGCTGCTCGACGCCCTGCAGCGCTTCGGTTACACCATCCAAACGTTCTTCCATAGCCCGGAGCTGGAGGAGGAAATGCGCGAGCGCTTCGAGGCGTTCATGCGGTACCTCAATGCTTGAGTCATGAAAATTGCCCTCTTTGGAAAGCGATTCGATGCGGCGTACGACGATGCCGTGAAGCACGTCCTGCGGCGGGTGCTGGAATTCGATCCGTCGCCGTGCGTCAACGGTCCCTTTCGGGAAGAGTTGCTCGAGCGGATGGATGCGGCCGAGCACTTGCGCGAGTACACCACCCCGGAAGAAGTTGCGGCCTGCGATTTGATGGTGGTCATCGGGGGGGACGGTTCGGTGTTGGAAGCGGCGACGTGGGTTCGGCATTCGATGGTGCCCGTCTTGGGGGTGAACACGGGGCGGTTGGGGTTCCTGTCCAACGTAGGAACGGATGAGGTGGACCTGGCCATGGATGCCGTGAAGGCGGGAAAGGTGTGGTACGAGGATCGGGCGATGTTGGAAGTGCGCGTGGATGGGGAGTGCTTGAGCGATTTCCCCTTCGCTTTGAACGAGGTGGCCATCATGAAACGCGATACGTCGAGCATGGTGACGGTGGAGGTGTTTCGGGATGAACAATTCGTCAATACGTACTGGGCGGATGGGCTCATCGTGGCGACGCCCACGGGCTCAACGGCGTACTCGTTGAGTGCGGGTGGACCCATCGTGATGCCGGGTTCAGAGGTCCTGAGCATCACGCCGATTGCACCGCACAACCTGAATGACCGGCCGCTCATCGTGCCGTTCACTGGGCGATTGGAGCTGACTCCGGATGGTCGGGAACAGCAGTTCTTGCTGGGCCTGGATTCGCGGACGTTCTTGTTGGGGGCAGGGTCGACGGTGCAGATCACGCCGGCGCCGTTCCGGTTGCGGCTGCTGAACTTGGAGCACCAGGAGTTTTTCGGCACGGTGCGGGCGAAGATGCATTGGGGCGTGGACCCGCGTTCGCGTTGATGCCGCGGATTTGGGGATTTTCACACGCTGTTCGGGCAATCTCCCGTACTTTCGCGCGTTGTCAGCCGATGATGAACCGATTGAACCATTTCTTGGCCCTGCCAACTCTGCCGTTGCTCGTGGGGGCGCTGATGTTGCTCTTCCCCTCGGGATTGATGGGACAAGGCAAATTCGACCAATCGAAAGAATTGGGGGTGATGGTGGGCACCAGTTACTACCTCGGTGATTTGAATCCCACTGGCCACTTGGGTGGCCGCAAGCACGCGGCGGTCGGCGGATTCTTGCGGACGAATTTGTCGCGCCGCATCAGCCTGCGGGCTCACGTCATGCACGGAACCTTCGAGGCCTGGGATGCCGACAGCGACGTGGCGTGGCAGCGCAACCGCAACCTGCACTTCCGCAACTCCTTGACTGAAGTCGGGGGCGTCCTGGAAATCAATTACATCGACTACCAAATCGGCACGCCGAGCACGAAAGTTTGCGCCTACCTCCTTGCGGGATTGAGCGTGTACAGCCACATGCCGGAAGCCGAACTTGATGGCTTGTGGTTCGAACTCGCTCCGTTGGGAACGGAGGGGCAAGGCACCACGTGGGGCGATGCGTATGGGGTGAACGGTTACGCATTGACGGGGTTGGCCTTGCCGTTTGGTTTCGGTTTCAAGGTGAATTTGGGGCCGTTCGCGGGGTTCAATTTGGAGTGGGCGGTGCGGAAAACGTGGAACGATTACCTCGATGACGTGAGCGGGATTTATGCCGATCCGCTCGTACTGAATGAGGAAAAGGGGGAGCTGGCAGTGGCTTTGGGGGACCGAAGTTTGTCCCGGCCGGGAAGCCTGGCGGACAACACGGGGCTGATGCGCGGCGATCCCGGTCGCGACGACGCGTACGGTTTTGTCACCGCGTCTGTGACCTTCCGCATCGGCAAGAAACCCACAACGTGCTGGAATTGATGGTGGATCACCCAGCCCAAATCCAACGCGCAGCCTTCCTGCAAGAGCACGGCATTGACCCCACGCGGGTTCCTGCGCACGTGGCCATCATCATGGACGGCAACGGCCGATGGGCCAACGAACGCGGCGAAGAACGGGTGTTCGGTCACTTGCATGGGGTGGATTCGGTGCGCGCGACGGTGGAAGCGGCATTGAAATCGGGCGTTCGCTACCTCACGCTCTACGCCTTTTCAACGGAGAACTGGACCCGACCGAAGGAAGAAGTCGAAGCGCTGATGGACTTGCTCGTGCGGACTTTGGTGGGGGAGTTGGACGATTTGCAGGAGAAGGGTGTTCGGCTGCGGGCCATCGGCGACCTGAGTTCGCTGCCCGCCGTTGCGCAGGAGCAGCTCAAGGAGGCGGAGGAGCGGACCGCGGATGAGTGCGGGCTGGATTTGGTGTTGGCCTTGAGCTACAGCGCCAAATGGGAAATCGTCCAAGCCGTTCGGCGCATGGTGCAGGACGGCATTGCCGCCGATGCCATCGAAACGGAAACCATCGACCGGTACCTCACGACGGCTGAATTGCCGGACCCTGAACTCATGATCCGGACCAGCGGGGAGCGGCGAATCAGCAATTTCATGCTGTGGCAGCTGGCGTACGCTGAGTTCCATTTCACACCGGTGATGTGGCCGGATTTCCGAGAAGCCCATTTTTTGGAGGCCATTCGAGATTACCAAAACCGAGAACGCCGATTCGGAGGCGTCTTGGACACGAATCACAACGACAGAGATCACGACGCATGATGCGAATTGTAGAACACGCTCGGCGGTGGCGCCTTTGGGGAGTGCTGGTGGCGTGCCTCTGGGCGGCGGTCGCGAACGGTCAAATCGACCTGACCTATCCCCACGAATACCGCATTGCGGGCGTCTCCGTGCTCGGAGCGGATTATTCCGATGTGCAGGCCATCAAGCTCTTCGCGGGCTTGCAGGTCGGCGAGGAGATCACCATCCCGGGCGATGAAATCTCCAACGCCATCCGCAACTTGTGGGATCAGGACTTGTTCGGCGATGTGAGCATCGAATTGGCTGAAGTGCGGGGCAAAGACGTGTACCTCGTCATTCGCGTGCGGGAATTGCCGCGGTTGACGCGATACACCATCACGGGGGTGAGCCGCTCGGAGCAGGAAACGCTGAAGGGAAAAATGGACCTGCTCACCGGCCGAGTGGTCAACGAAAACGTCATGGCCACAGCGCGGTTGCGGTTGCTGGATCACTACGACGAGAAGGGGTTTTGGGACGCCACAGTGGACATCCGGCAGGTGGCCGATACCGCTTTTGCGAACGGCGCCATGCTCCAAATTGCGGTGGACAAAGGCGACAAAGTGAAGGTCGGTGAAGTGCGCGTGGAGGGGGTGGAGGCGCTTTCGGAGCAGGAGGTGAAGCGGGCGATGAAGGACTTGAAGGAGCGGTCGTGGTACCGCATTTTTAAGTCGACCAAATTCGTGGAGGCGAATGTACAAACCGCGCGGGAGCAACTGCTGCAACTCTACAACAACCAGGGGTATCGAAATGCGCGCATTTTAAACGACAGCATTTACCGGCTGCCGGAGGGCGATGTGGGCGTGGCGTTTCAGATTTCAGAGGGCAACCCGTTTTATTTCGGGGACATCAGCTTCACCGGGAACACGAAGTACCGGTCGACGCAACTCGATTCGATTTTAGGCATTCGGATGGGTGAGGTCTACAACCTGGAACGCCTCGAAACGCGGATGTACATGGATCCCAAGGGCATCGATTTGACCTCGTTGTACCAAGACGATGGGTACTTGACCTTCCAAGCCATTCCGGTGGAAACGTCCATTGAGAACGACACCATCGACATCGAAGTGCGTCTGATGGAAGGCAAGCAATTCCGCATCGGGAAGGTCATTGTGGAGGGCAACACGAAGACGAACGACCACGTCATTTACCGGGAAATCCGCACGCGGCCGGGCGATTTGTTCAGCCGAACGGACATCATCCGGACGCAGCGCGAATTGGCCCAGCTGAATTACTTCAACCCGGAGGCGTTCGGCATCAACCCGATCCAGCATCCCGAAGACGGCACCGTGGACATCGAGTACCGGGTGGAGGAAAAGCCGTCAGACCAAATCGAACTCAGCGGCGGCTGGGGCGGCGGCCGCGTGGTGGGAACGCTCGGCATCAGCTTCAACAACTTCTCGCTGAAGAACATGCTCAACGGCGATGCGTGGCGCCCGATTCCCACCGGCGACGGCCAGCGGCTGAGCATCCGCGCCCAGTCGAACGGGCTGTTCTTCCAGAGCTACAACTTCAGTTTCACGGAACCGTGGATGGGCGGTCGAAAGCCCAATTCCCTCTCCTTTTCCGCGTGGCATTCGGTCCAAACGAACGGCCAAGCTCGCCGGGTCGACGGCGAAATCAATCCCCTGCGCCAAAGCCTCGACATCACGGGGGTGCAAATGGGCCTCGGTCAGCGCTGGAAGAAGCCGGACGATTGGTTCGTCATGCAGGCGGCCTTGAGCTACCAGCACTTCGTGTTGAACGATTACGGGGTGTTCTTCAGTTTTGCAAACGGGGTGTCGAACAACTTGGCGTTGACGTTGAGCCTGGGCCGCAACTCGGTCTCGGATCCGATTTATCCGGTTTGGGGTTCGAACGTGAACGTGACGGTGAAAGCGACGCCGCCTTACTCGGCCTTCCGGGGCGACGACGTGGATTACGCTTCGATGTCGGACCAGGAACGCTTCCGGTGGGTGGAGTACCACAAATGGAAGGTGAAAGCGGAATGGTTCACCCCCTTGACGCAGTCTTCCGGCGAGAATCCGAAGACGCTCGTGTTGCGGACGCACGCGGGCTTCGGGCTCATCGGGCAGTACAACCGCAACGTGGGCCTCTCGCCGTTCGAGCGGTTCTACCTCGGTGGTGTGTTCTTGAGCGGATTCGTCCTCGATGGCCGCGAAATCGTGAATTTGCGTGGCTTCGACGATTTGAGCCTGACCATGCCCAACCAAAACACGGGCGCCCCCGTCATCGCGAAATACGGTGCAGAATTGCGCTACCCGTTGTCGACGAACCCGAGTGCCACCATCTTCCTCCTGTCCTTCGTGGATGCGGGCAAAACGTGGGCCGATGCGCGCGAGTTCAATCCCTTCCAAGTGTACCGTTCTGCCGGTGTGGGAATGCGCATCTTCTTGCCGATGTTCGGTCTCTTGGGCTTGGACTACGGCTGGCGCCTCGATGACATCCCGACTGCCCCCAACATGGCCCGCGGTCAGTTCCACTTCAGCATGGGAATGAACATGGGGGAATTGTGATGAACCGATGGAAATGCCCTGATGCAATGTATCTTCAACCGCTCATGAAAACGACCTTGATGACCCTCCTGTTCACCGCGTTGGTTGCGGGTGGATGGGCCCAAAAATTCGCCTACATCGACTCCGATTACGTGCTGCTGCACATCCCAGAGTACGCCGAGGCTCAACAGACGTTGAACCAGTTGGCCATCGATTGGCAAGCGGAGATCGAGGCAAAAATGCAAGCGGTGGAACGGCTTGAGTTGGCCTACCGAGCAGAGCGTGTTCTGCTCACCCCGGAAATGCGGGCCAAGCGCGAGCAGGACATCACCGCGAAGCGCGAAGAGGCCCGCGCACTGCAACGCGAGAAGTTCGGTGTCGAAGGGGAGCTCTTCCGCCAGCGCCAAGAGCTCATTCAGCCCATCCAGGACCTCATTTTCGAAGAGCTCAAGGAAATCGCTTCGGGTTCGAGCTACATGGTCATTTTTGACAAGAGCAACCAGAGCAACATGCTCTACACGAACCCGAAATACGACATCTCGGACCGCCTCATCAAGGCCCTGGGCTTCGTGCCCGGCGAGACCATTGAGGCCGAAGAACCAGAAAAGGAGGGCGGCGAGAGCTTGCTCGACAAGGCCCGTGGAGCCGTAGACGGAGCGACCGATGCCGTCCGTGGTGCGGCCGGTGGAGCGGTGCAAGGAGCGCGAGGCGGCATTGCCCCCAGCAATTCCCGGGACAAGAATTGAGCTTGGCACGGCTTTCGCTTACGGGATTGGACTTGAACGGAGTTACGAATTACCTTCGCACCTGATTTTATTTTGAAGATGAAGCAATTGATGATGGCCTTGGCCCTGATCGTGGGAATGACCACGGCAGCGACCGCACAGAAGTTGGGACACGTGGACACGCAAGCGATCCTGATGGACTTGCCCGAGCGCATGGACGCGCAAGCAGCCATCGAGTCGCGCGCCTCCGAGTACGAGAGTGAGATGACGAGCATGCAGCAGCAGCTCCAAACGAAGTTGCAGGAGTACCAAAGCAAGGCCGAGACGTGGCCCGCAGCCATTCGCCAACAAAAGGAGCGCGAGTTGCAAGCGCTCGACGAGGGCTTGCAGGAATTCGCTTCGACGGTTCAGAATGACTTGGCCCAAATGGAGCAGGAGCTCCTGATGCCGATGATCGAGCGAGTTCAGCAAGCGATCAACGACGTGGGCAGCGAGCAAGGGTACTCGTACATTTTCGATACGAGCGCCGGCGCAACGGTTTACGTAGGCGGCGACGACGTGAGCGCAGCCATTCGCGCGAAACTCGGCATGTAATTCAAGGCCACTTCGGTGGCGGTTTTTCATGCGTCCCATTGGCGTATTCGATTCGGGCATTGGCGGTTTGACCGTCGCCCGGGCAGTGGCGGACCGGATGACCGGTTCGCCGCTGTTGTATTTCGGGGACACAGCCCATTTGCCTTACGGGGAGAAATCGCCTGTCCTCATTCGGCATTATGCCTCCCGCATTTCGCACCACCTGCGCGATCAAGGTTGCCGAGCCATTGTGGTGGCGTGCAATTCCGCGTCGAGCAATGCCTTGGACGCTGTGCGCGATGCCGTCGGCCCGGACATTCCCGTGGTGGACGTGGTCCAGCCGGTCGTTGCCCACCTCGCCGACCGTTGGCCGGGGGGGCGCATTGGCGTCATTGGCACCCGGGCCACCATCGAGTCGGGCTTGTACCAGCGGCTGTTGGAGGCGGCGGGCTTGGAGGCCACTGCGCGAGCCACCCCGCTGTTGGCTTCCGCCATCGAAGAGGGGTTTCACCAAGGCGCCGTCAGTGAGGCCCTGTTGGAGGCGTATTTGGGCGATGGGGGATTTGACGACGTGCATGCTTTGGTGCTCGGATGTACCCACTACCCGTTGATTGCGGACCAAATCGCTCGCCACCTGTCCCCCCACGTTCACGTGGTCAACAGCCCGGACCTGGTGGCCGAAGCGGTGGCGTCGCTGTTTCCGGAGGAAGTGAAAGCCGGTGCTGCTGCGGAACACCGGTTTTTGGTTTCCGACTGGACGGATTCGTTCGCGTTGGGGGCTCGTCGGTTTTTCGGGGAGTCCATTCGCTTGGAGGCAAGCGATTTGTGGCGGTCTTAATCCGCCTTGAACCAATCTGCGTATTCGACGTACCGCTCTGCGGTGGCGGCTAGGTGGGCCTTCAGTTCTTCGCGAACGGGTCCTTTGTTCTTCGCTGGGGCGCCGGCCCAGAGGGTATAAGGTGGCACGTGGGTGCCCGACAGGACCACGGCCCCGGCTGCGATGACGGCTCCTTCACCCACCACCGCGTGATCCATTACGATGGCTCCCATCCCAACGAGCGCACCGGAACCGATGTACGCACCGTGCACGATGGCCTTGTGCCCGATGGAAGCCCGTGATTCGATGACGGTTTCGGACTGCTCAAAGGTTCCGTGAATGACGGCACCGTCTTGGATGTTCACCCGTTCTTCAATGCGGATGGGCGCCACGTCCCCGCGCACCACAGCTTGAAACCAAACCGTTGATTCGGCACCGAGGGTGACCTCTCCAATCAAGGTGGCGTTCGGCGCCAACCAACACGAGGGATGCACGTGCGGCCGGTGGCCGTGAACGGGGAGAATGAGGGGTTCCATGGATGCAAGTTCGTGCATTCCAGGCATTCATCGTCGGTGTTTGGGGCGCTGAGGGTCCCAAGCCGCTTCCAACCAGCCCGCCCGGTCGAAAACGCGGTATCCCAGCGCAGCATCCACGTCTTCGGCACGCACGATCCCCCGTTGATGAAGAGCGGCGTGGGTTCGAGCCACCCCGAGCAAAGCAACCCGGGCCCGCCCCGAAAACCGCCACCGTTCGGCCCCCAAATCCAGCCGGTTCCGCGCTTCCGCCTCCCACGCGGCCTCCACGGTCAAGCACTTGCGCGCCTCCATCACTCGTTCCCGCGCCTCAGCCGTCGTCATCGTTGACGCAGCCTCGCCGTCGGTGACGGTTTCAAGATGGATGGGGAAGCGATCCACTAAGGGACCGGATAGCCGTTTGAGGTAATTGCGCACTTGTGCGGGTGTGCACCGACATCGGCGTTCTGAATCGAGGAAATAGCCGCACGGACAGGGATTTGCGGTCGCCGCCACGAGGCATTGCGCGGGCAATTGGGTGGTGCCCGACGCTCGCGCCAAATCCACGACACCTTGTTCGAGCGGCACGCGCAACGCTTCGATGGCCGGCCGCGACCATTCTGGAAGCTCATCGAGCAAGAGGAGTCCCCGGTGGGCGAGCGAGAGTTCCCCGGGAAGGAAGGCGACGGCGCCGTCGGTGCTGTACCGTCCGGATGCCTGCGATCCGATGAGGGCCGCAGCACCACTTCCCGAATGAGGAGTGCGCATCGGAGGGTGAAGCGGCTCGTTGCGGATGATTCCTTTGGCAGCGTGAAGGCGCCGAGTGGTTTGGGCTTCGGATTTATTCAACAGCGGTAGGATGCCATGAAGGGCTCGGGCGGCGGTGGATTTGCCGGTTCCAGGCGACCCGAGGAACAGCACATGGTGTTCACCGGCTGCAGCGAGCAACAGGCCCGTCAAAGCGTGCTCGCTGAGGCGGAGGGATTCGAATGGGACTTCGGGTTCAACCGGTTGGCCGTGCGCGCGAGGCAGCCACCGCGGCAAGGCGCGCTTACCGGTCAGGTGGTCGACCACCTCCCGTAGCGAGTGAGCGCCGTGAAGCGGGCATTCCATCCGACTTCCCGAGCTGGCGTGCAAGATGTCTGCTGGAACGAGCGTGCTCGTGCAACCGGCGTCATGCGCTGCGATGGACGCGTTGGCGCTGCTCGGGTGGCCGCGCAAGGTGCCGTCGAGGCCGAGGGAGCCAACGGAACAAACGGATGCAATGTGGGTGGGGGAGAGGACGCCGATTTGGGCCAACACCACGAGCGCCAACGGCAAGTCCAAGTCGGCAGGGTGCAGGGAAGCATGCCCTGGACTCAAGCTGATCGTGAGGGCTTGCCGCGGCCAGCCCCAGCCTTCGGCTTGAAGCGCTCCCCGAATCCGGAGGAAGGCATCGCGTGCAAGGCTCCCGGTCATGCCGGCCACGTGAAACTGAATGCCTCGACCAGACCGCAATTCGACGGACACAGGGAGGACATCAACGCCGCGCGAAGCGGCACCGTACGTGCGAACAAACATGTCGGGAAAGCGTTAGCAGAGCGCCCGTTCCACAGCGTCGATGAGGCTGTGGATGACCTTGATGTGGATCTCTTGAATGCGATCGGCATAGCCGGACCACGGCACCCGCACTTCCACGGTACACCATTCTGCCAATTCGCCTCCGTTTTTGCCGGTCAGCCCGATGACCACCATCCCTGCAGCGCGAGCGGCCTTCGCGGCTTCCACCACGTTGCGCGAATTTCCACTGGTGCTGATGGCCAACAAGGCATCTCCATTGCGCCCCAAGGCCTCCACATAGCGAGAAAACACGTGGTCGAATCCGTAGTCGTTGCCCACGCACGTCAGGTGCGAGGGGTCCGAGCAACAGAGTGCTGGAAAGGGCTTGCGGTCCTCGCGGTACCGACCGCTGAGTTCCTCTGCGAAATGCATTGCATCGCACATGCTTCCGCCGTTCCCACAAGAAATGACCTTGCCGCCTGCGCTCAACGCCTTCACCAACGCCTCGCCCGCTGCGTCCACCGCGGAGCCGAACGCCTCATCCCCCAGCACCCGAGCCAACAGCTCGGCCGCCTCCTCAAAATGGGTTCGTGTGGTTGTATTCATGGCGCGAAGTAAGGCTGCGATTCCCGGAAACCGACGACCGATTCACGGACGGTGTTCTGGGATTTGTGGGCGTCAGTGAAAGGCGTTGAGTCCCTCGTTCAGGAAGTCGATGAAGAGCTCGGGATCGGGGTCGTAGCCGGCTGAACCGCCGATTTGGTTTTCCTGGTGATCGAGCATGACATAGAACGGCTGCGCATTCCGGTCGAACCGCGAGGCCTGCAAGTAGCTCCACTTGTTGCCCACGTTGCGGATCTTGAAGTCTTTGCCGCCGTAGGTTTCCACGCGCTGCTCGGATTCGGGCAATTCCTTGCGCTCGTCCACGTAGAGGCTGACGAGCACCACTTCCTCGTTGAGGATGCGGGCCACTTCGGCGTTGGGCCAAACCTGCTCCTCCATCTTCCGGCAATTCACGCACGCCCATCCCGTGAAGTCCAACAACATCGGCTTGCCCTCCGCCTTCGCCGCGGCCAGGCCTTCGTCGTAGTCGGTGAAGCGCGCTTCTACGTGTCCGCTGTGCGAACCGCCGCCGCCGCCACCGCCTTGCGTCCACTCGCTGTAGAACACGGGCGGCGGGAAGCCCGAGATGAGCTTCACGGGTGCGCCCCACATGCCGGGGAACAAGTACACCCCGAGGATGAAGAACAGCATCCCGATGGAGAAGCGGAACACCCCGATTTTGCGGTTGTCGCTGTCGTGCGGCAACACCAACCACCCGAAGAGGTAGAAGGCAATCGCCAAAGAAACCGCGATCCAAATCGCAATGAACAGCTCCCGCTGCAACAACCCGAGCTGCAACACGAGGTCCGCGTTGGATAAGAACTTGAAGGCGAAGCCGATTTCGAGCAAACCGAGCACGACTTTGACGCTGTTCAACCAACCGCCCGATTGGGGCAGCGAATTGAGCCAGCCCGGGAACGCACTGAACAACGCGAACGGCATCGCCAGCGCCAACGAAAAGCCGAACATGATGGCCGCCGGAGCTGCGAAGGATCCGGTTGCCGCGCCTGCGAGCGCACTGCCCACTAGCGGACCCGTGCACGAGAAGGACACGATGGCCAAGGTTGCCGCCATGAAGAAGATGCCCGCGATGCCTCCGCGATCGGCGGCTTGGTCCGTCTTGTTCGCCCAGCTCGTCGGCAATTGGATTTCAAACGCCCCGAGGAAGCTCGCCCCGAAGATGAGCAACAGGATGAACAAGAACAGGTTGAAGAACGGATCGGTCGAGATTTTGTTCAACACGTCCACGCCGAAGAGCGCAGTCAACAGCAAGCCCAGTCCGGTGTAAATCACGATGATGAAGAGGCCGTAGATGAGGGCGTTGCGGATGCCTTGAGTGCGCGTCTTGCTCTGCTTCGTGAAGAAGCTCACCGTCATCGGAATCATCGGGAACACGCACGGCGTCAGCAAGGCCGCGAAGCCCAGCAGCATACCGAGGAGGAACACGCCCCAAATGCCTTCTTCGTCCTCTTCATCGGCGGGCCCTTCCGCTTCTTCGTGCTCGCCCTCGGGCGCGCCGTGGCAGAGGTGCTGGCTCGGCGGGCAGTAGTCCGCAATGGCCGAACCCACGTCGCTTAGCGCCACCTTGAAGTCGATGTCTTCCGGGGGCAAACAGCGCGCGGAATCGCAGACCATGAACGACAGGAACCCGCTGATGGAGTCGGCCGGGTTCGCCTCGGAGAGGTCGAGGTGTGCCACCCAGTAGACCTCCTCCTCGAAGAAGTTGAGGTCCATCATGAAGTTGGGGTCGTACTCGGTCAGCGGGGCGCATTCCGTGACGACTTGATCCCAGACGACGCCTTCGGGCAGGGACAGCTCGAAATAGGTAGGCAGGGGCCCCATGTCGTTCTCGAGGTGCTGGCTGTAGATGTGCCAACACGGCTCGACGCTCGCGTGGAAAACGAGGTCGGTTTGGCCGTCTTGGCCGGGGTGGAGGCCGATGTCCCATTTGACTGGATCCAGGATTTGGCCTGAAAGCAGGAAGGGAGTGAACACGGCGATGAGCAAGGCCAAAACCCGGCCCCCTCCGCCAACATTGCGCAAAGTTCCAATCATAGCCCCGCGAAGATACAGCGCGCGCGGCATCCGCACGCCCATTAAAGGTTAAGCTCCTCCCCAAACGCGAGCCCGAAGCGCCGCCGCACCCACCACGCGCCGAGGTACACCAGCGGCGTGTCCGCCAACGCGACCAGCAGCTTGAATACGAATCCGTTGACGAGCAGCACACCGAACATCGCCCACTCGATTTCGCCCACGCTGCACAGCAGGAACAGCACGGTGAACGTGTCGAGGAACTGGCTCGGAATGGTGCTGAGGTTGTTGCGGAGCCACAGCATGCGGCCGGATGTGAGCGCCTTCCAGAAATGGAAAATGCGCACGTCGACGAATTGGGCGAGGAGGTAGGCGGCCATGGAGGCGCCGACGGCGAGGGTGGTTTGGCCGAAGACCTGGGTGAATTGGTCGTCGCTGACGGGGGACCAAACCGCAGCCGGAGCCGCCTGCGCCAGCAGCACCATGCCGAGCACGAACACCGAGGCGACGAGGCCCGCGACGACGACTTGGTTCGCCTTGCGCCGCCCGTACAACTCGCTGATGAGGTCGGTGACGAGGAACGTGAGCGGGTAGGGGAGCAGGCCCACGCTTTGTTCGAAGGTCATGCCCCCAAATTCCCACGTGAAGAACTTCCGGAAAATCAGGTTGCACGTCACGAGGCTCGCGATGAACAACGCGCTGAGGATGAGGAGGATGCTGTGCGCTGCCGCGCGCTCTTCGGCGTTGAGGGGGCGTCCAGTCATGGCGTTTCGAGGGTGAAGCAGACAGCGGTGCGCGCCTGCGGGGTGAGGGCGGCTTCCCGGGCGGTCCGGAAGCCGACGAGCCAGTGGATCGTGCCGGCGGCGTCGGCGAGCACGCGGTGGTGGGCGCGCCGGGCGGCAGGGACTTTCGATTGGGTCAGGAGGTCGCTGACGTTCACGTGGCCGGCGTGGCCGTAGGGGGCAAGGGCATCGCCGGGTTGCCAGGGCCGCAGGGTGAGGGGCCAAACCACCCGGTCCGCATCCACCCAGCACGCCCCTTCCGGTTCACGCGGGTCGGCCGGTGGCGGCAGGACTTCCCACCGAACCCCGCCGGCCCGTCCGCTCTCCGTCGGCCGGTCGATGCACGCCGGTTCAGGCAACGGCTCGGCGGCTTCGAAGACCAGGGCGTCCCGGTCCCGGACGATGCGTCCGGCCTCCACGGGCACGTGCGCCCCCGTCGACTTCAGCGCCCGCAGCGCATGGCCGCCCACCCCGTGCAGCCGCCCCCACGCGTGCAACCGCTCCGCGAAAAAGGGCGCGTCCGGCGTCCACGCCAGCCGACTCGGATCCGCCTGCGCCGACGCCTTCACGGCCGACATCCCCTCGGCCACCTCCCGTCCCCGCCCCGCAAGCGCCGCCAAATGCCCAATCGCCCCCGCCCGCACGTCCTCCAACAACGGCAACACCTCGTGCCGAATCCGGTTCCTCAGGTACTTCCCTTCCGCATTCGAAGCGTCCTCCCTCCACTGCACCCCCCGCGCCGCAGCCCAAGACCGCAGTTCCTCCCGCCGCACGCCCAGCAGCGGCCGCAACACCCGCCCGTTGCGCGAGGGCATCCCCGCCACCGCGGCCACCGGGTCCGCCGCCCGCAACCAATGCAAGACCACCGACTCGGCTTGGTCGTCGGCGTGGTGGGCCGTGAGGATGAAGGCGTTCGGGATTTGGCCCGCCAGCTCGCCCAGCCACCGATAGCGCACCCCGCGCGCCTCCGCCTGCAGCCCATTCCGCCCAGCGCCCACCGGCCGATGCGCCACCCGACAAGGCCACCCCTTCCGCGCCGCCTCCCGCGCCACCCACCGCGCATCCCCCGCCGAAGCAGCACCCCGCAGCCCGTAATTCACATGCCCCACCACCCCGTGCAACCCCGCTTCCACGGCCAATTCCAGCAAGCCCATCGAATCCGCCCCCCCACTCACCGCCAACACCACCGGATCCCCCGGTTCCCAACCCGCACCCCGCAGCCCGCTCCGGAACCGCTCAACGAGGCCCATCGCTCCCCAACGTGTCCAACAGCGCGCCCGCCTTCAACAAGCACTCCGCGTATTCCCCTTCGGCCGAGCTCGCCGCCGTGATCGCGCCCCCCACCTCGAAGCTCACCACCCCCTTCAACGCGTTGTGCAGCACGGTCCGAATCACCACATTCAAATCAAAATCCCCATTGGGCGCGAGGTACCCGATCGCTCCCGAATACCACCCCCGCCGATTCGCCTCCAACTCGTCGATGAGCTCCATCGCCCGAATCTTCGGCGCCCCGGTCATCGAACCCATCGGGAACGTCGCCCGCAAGATGTCGGTGAACGTCACTTCCTCGCGGACCGTGCACGCCACGCTCGAAATCATTTGGTGCACCGTTTCGAACGTGTGGATGCCGCAGAGCTCCTCAACGTGCACCGTCCCGCGCTCGGCCACGCGGCTGAGGTCATTGCGCACGAGGTCGCAAATCATGATGTTTTCCGCGCGCTCCTTCGGGTCATTCCGCAAGGCGTGGGCCAAATCCGCATCCTCCCGCGCATCCCCCCCGCGCCGCGCCGTGCCCTTGATGGGCTGCGACCGCAACACCTTCCCCCGTCGCTCCACGTACCGCTCAGGCGATCCACACCAAGCATGGCATTCCTCCATCCGAACGTACGCCGCGTGCGGTGCGCGCGTCCGCCCCTGCAACCGCTGGAACATGCCCCAAGGATCCTGGATCTTTCCCTTCCCCGTCCACGTGGTGCACAAGTTCATTTCGTACACGTCTCCCCGCCGCAAATGCCGTTGAACCCGTCCCCACCGCTGGGTGTAGGTCGCTTCGTCCCAACGCGGTCGCATGGCAATGCCGGGCGCAGCGGGTTCCTCCCCGACGGCCTCAGCCGCGAAAAGGGCTTCGATGACCTCGTCCCCTTCCCCTTTCAACACCGATGGGCCCGCCGCATCCCATTTCAACACCACGCGCGGCACATTCAGTACGGCTGTGGGAAACCCCATCAAATCTAAGCGCTCCGACTTCAAGTCTTCCACGCTGTTTTTCAGGTCGTACCCGAGCACCATGAAGACCCAATCGCCGGCCGATTCGTCAAGGAAGGCCTGCATGTCCGGAAGGGTGTTGGGGCCCTCTTGGTCGACTTGGAAAATCCGTTCCGATCCGAGGGCAAGGTAGGTGGTGCCTTCCGCGCGCCCATCGAACAGGCAGTGCACGTGGGTTTCACGCGCGACCACTTCGGACCAATCCGGCAAGCCTCGGGTTTCCATCGAGCGGATCAGACGTGCAAGGCGCGGTCGCCGGTTGCGGCGAGCGCAGCTTCCTTGATGGCTTCGGTGAAGGTCGGGTGGGCGTGGGACATGCGGCTGATGTCTTCTGCCGTGGCCCGGAATTCCATGGCCACTACCGCTTCGGCGATGAGGTCTGCTGCGCGCGGGCCGATCATGTGCACGCCGAGGATTTCGTCCGATTCGGCGTGGGCAAGGACCTTGATGAACCCGTCCGTGTCCATGGAGGCCCGGGCGCGTCCGCTGGCTTTGAACGGGAACGATCCCGCACGGTAGGGGACGCCGTCTGCCTTGAGTTGTTCCTCCGTGGCGCCAACGCCCGCGACTTCCGGCCACGTGTAGACCACGCCGGGGATGAGGTTGTAGTCGATGTGGGGGTGTTCGCCGGCGATGGTTTCTGCTGCAGCAACGCCTTCTTCTTCGGCCTTGTGGGCGAGCATTGCGCCCCGCACCACGTCGCCGATGGCGTAAATGTGGGGAATGGAAGTGCGGAGGTTCGCGTCCACCGGGATTCGGCCGCGCTCATCGGTGGAGAGTCCCGCCGCTTCGAGGTTGAGGCCGTCGGTGTACGGGCGCCGTCCCACCGCCACGAGGCAGTAGTCGACCGTCCATTCGACGTCCGCGCCCTTTTTATCCTTGGCCACCACGTGAACGGAATCGCCGTTCGAAGTGACCGATTGCACGCCGTGTTGCAGGTGGAACTTCACGCCGAGCTTCTTCATGGAGCGCATCAACTCCTTGCCCAAACCCCGATCCATCGTCGGAATGATGGCGTCGAGGTATTCCACCACGTGCACCTCCGTACCCAACCGCGCGTAAACGCTGCCGAGCTCCAATCCGATGACTCCGCCTCCAATGACCAGCATGGAGTTCGGACGCTCCTTGAGGGAGAGGGCCTCCGTCGAGGTGATGATGCGGTCCTTGTCTGGCTGGGCAAACGGCAGCGCAGCGGGCTTCGAGCCGGTGGCGATGATGATGTGATCCGCTGCGACATCGGTCGCCGCCCCTTCGGCAGGAGTCACCCGCACCGTGTGGGCGTCCACGAAGCTGCCGAACCCTTCGAGCCGGGTGATGCCGTTCTTTTTCATGAGGAAGTCGATGCCCGCCGTCGTTTGTTCCACCACCGCTGCTTTCCGGGCGATCATTTGGGGAAAATTCAGCGACAATTCGCCCACGCCAATGCCGTGTTCCGCGAATTGGTGCTGGGCTTGGTGGTAGTGTTCCGAGCTGTCGAGCAGCGCCTTCGACGGAATGCAGCCGACGTTGAGGCACGTGCCACCGAGGGTGCTGTATTTTTCAACGAGGGCCGTTTTCTTGCCCAACTGCGCAGCGCGGATGGCCGCGACGTAACCGCCTGGCCCACCGCCGACGACCAAAACATCGAATCGTTCCATGCCGCAAAGTTACGGCGCGAAGCAGAGTGGGAATCGCTCGGATTCCGTTTCTTTGCTCCCTTGAATCGCCGCGGGTTTTCTCGTTTGACCCAACGCCCGACCTGCTCGCCCCATGTGGACCCACATCGCCCGTTTCGTCCTGCGTCAGCGCCTCTTGCTCTTGTTGGGCTTGCTGGGCGTGACGGTGTTCTTCGCGATGCGGATTCCCGACGTGCGCTTGCAGTACACCTTTGGGGGGCTGCTTCCGAAGACGGATTCCACCGCCGTGGATTACCAAAACTTCATCGACCGCTTCGGCATCGAAGGCAACGTATTGCTCATCGGTTCCGACACCGAAGTGCTCACCAATCCGCAGAAACTGCAAGCCTGGTATGAGCTCACCGAATCGGTGAAGAACATGCCGGTTCGGGTGGATACCACGGACAATGGCGTCGCGGACCCCGTTCAGATCCCCATGATCGACAGCGTGTTTTCGGTGACGCATGCCTACACCCTGGACAAGGACACTGCGGAGCGTAAGTTCACCCTGCGCCCCATCGTGGCCCCGGGACGGCTGCGCACCGGGGGGCAAGTGGATCAGGCGTTCACGGACAGCTTGCGGGAGGTGGTGCTGGCGCTTCCTTTTTATGAGGGGTTCTTGTTCACCGAATCGCAGGACGCCACCCTGATGATGGTGTTCCTCGACGCCGATTTGTTCAATTCCGAGCGGCGCGGCACGGTGGTGGAGGACATCACGGCCTTGACGAATGCGTGGAGCGCGGAGCACGATCAGCCGCTGTACCTCAGCGGGTTGCCCTTCATCCGCACGGAAATGACCAACAAGGTGAAGGGCGAAATCGGCTACTTCATCGGGGCGGCGCTGCTCGTGACGGCGCTGTTGCTGTTTTTGTTCTTCCGGAACCCAACGGTGATGGGGGTGAGCTTGGTGGTGGTGGCCACGGGCGTGATTTGGTCCCTTGGCATGATGGCGGTGTTCGACTTCCCGATCACGCTGCTCATGAGCCTCATTCCGCCGCTGATGATCGTCATTGGGGTGCCGAATTGCATCTATTTGGTCAACAAATACCACGCGGAATTCAAGCGCCACGGGAACAAGATGATGGCGCTGCAGCGGATGATCGTGAAGGTGGGCAACGCGACGCTGCTGACGAATTTCACTACGGCGCTGGGCTTTGCGACGTTCATTTTCACGCACTCGAGCGTGTTGCGTCATTTCGGGGTCGTGGCGTCCATCAACATCCTGGCGGTGTTCTTGATTTCCATCATCGTCATTCCTGCGTTGATGCTGTGGTTGCCCGAGCCGAAGCCGAAGCACACCCGACACCTGGATCGCCGGTGGATGTTCGTTTGGGTCAACCACCTCGTTCGCATCGTGCAGGAACACCGGCCGAAGGTCTACCTAGGCGCGCTCGTGGTGCTCGTGTTCAGCGTGCTGGGCATCGTGCAGATGCAGACGACGGGCAACATCGTGGACGACCTCCCCGACAGCGACCGGGTCATCACGGATTTGAAGTGGATGGAGGAACGGTTCCACGGAGCCATGCCGTTCGAAGTGCTGGTGGATACCGATAAACCGGGAAAGGCCACGGCACCGGCCATGCTTTCCAAGGTCGAAGACTTGCAGGAGTTGCTGGCGGAGTACCCGGAGTTCAGCCGGTCGTTGAGCGCGGGCGACGCGATGAAGTTTGCGATGCAGGCGTTCTACAACGGGGACCCGGCGCGCTACCGGTTGCCGAATCGCCGCGAGCGGTCGTTCATCGGTCCGTACTTGCGGGGCACGGAACAGGCGGCTTCGGAGTCGGATGCTGCGTCCGGAGTGGCGAACAACTTCATGGATTCGGCGAAGGCGGTGACCCGGATTTCGGCCCAAATGGCGGACATCGGCACCATCGAGATGCGCGACCTCATGAACGAACTGCGCCCGCGCATCGACTCGATCTTTCCGGCGGAGGATTACCGGCTGACGCTGACGGGCACGAGCGTGGTGTTCCTCGAAGGGACGAGTTACATGGTGCGGAATTTGGGGATTTCCATCGCGTTGGCGATTTGCGTCATTGCGGGGATGATGGCCTTGCTGTTCCGATCGGCGCGCATGGTCGTGATTGCGCTCGTGCCGAATTTGTTTCCGCTGCTGTTCACCGCGGGGGTCATGGGGTGGGCCGGCATTCCCATCAAGCCGTCGACGATCTTGGTGTTCAGTGTGGCGTTTGGGATTTCGGTGGACGATACGATTCACTTTTTGGCCAAATACCGACAGGAGCTGAGCCTCACGTCCTGGAACATTCGGCAGGCGGTACTTCTCGCTCTCAAAGAGACCGGTGTGAGCATGATGTACACGTCGATCGTGCTGTTTTTCGGCTTCCTCATGTTCGCGATGAGCGGCTTCGACGGCACGCGCTCGCTCGGTCTGCTCGTGTCCATCACGCTGCTCGTGGCGATGTTCACGAACTTGCTGTTGCTGCCGTCGCTGTTGCTCGCCTTCGAGAAGGTGCTCACGACGCAATCGTTCCGCGAGCCGTTCTTTTCGTTGCTCGATGAGGAGGAGGACATTGAGTTGGAGGAATTGGCGGTGCGGCAGGGGTTGGCACCGGGGAAGGGGGACGAGTTGCACGAGGAATTGGTGCGGAAGCGCCAGGGGCAGTGATCCGTTTCGCATTCTGCCGGTTGCGACCGAACTTTGAAGCATGAAAGGCATCATCCTCGCCGGGGGGTCCGGCACCCGGCTTTGGCCCTTGACGAAGGCTGTCAGCAAACAGCTCATGCCCGTCTACGATAAACCCATGATCTACTACCCGCTCTCCACCCTCATGTTGAGCGGAATTCGCGACATCCTCATCATTTCGACGCCTGCGGACCTGCCCGGCTTTCGGCGGCTGCTCGGCGACGGATCGGACCTCGGGTTGAACCTGACGTACGCGGAGCAACCCGAGCCCAACGGACTTGCCCAGGCCTTCGTCATCGGAGAATCGTTCATCGGGGACGACAAGGTGGCCCTCGTGCTGGGGGACAACATCTTCTACGGGCGCAGCTTCGGCCGGCAATTGCGGGCCAACACCGATGCGGAGGGAGCCATCGTCTACGCCTACTACGTAACCGATCCCGAGCGCTATGGCGTGGTGGAGTTCGATGCCGAAGACCGCGTGCTGAGCATCGAGGAAAAACCGGCCGTGCCGAAGTCGAATTTCGCGGTGCCCGGTTTGTACTTCTACGACAACGACGTGGTGGAGGTCGCGAAGAGCCTGAAGCCCAGCGCGCGCGGCGAATACGAAATCACGGACGTAAACCGGGCCTACCTCGAAGCGGGCAAGCTTTTCGTTTCGAAACTCGACCGGGGCATGGCGTGGCTCGATACGGGGACCCACGAATCCCTCCTGCAGGCCTCGCAATACGTCCAAACCATCGAAGCCCGTCAAGGCCTGAAAATCGGGTGCATCGAGGAGATTGCGTGGCGGATGGGATACATCGATGACGCCCAAGCGGCTGCGATTGCAGAGCCCCTCCGGAAGTCGGGCTACGGCGATTACATCATCGACCAAATCCGCCGCGGGCGCTGACCATGGAGCATCCGCAACTTGCCCGGCTGAAATCCGTCGCGGACGAAGGCATCCAAGCCTTCCTCGATCGCTGGCCTGCCGATGAAGCCGACGGCCTCTACGCTCCGGTCCACTACCTGATGGCTTTGGGCGGCAAGCGCCTCCGACCGGTCCTCGGCCTCGCCGCAGCCGAAGCGGAGGGCACCGATGCCACCGTCGCCATGCCCGCAGCCCTTGCCGTGGAGCTCTTCCACAACTTCACGCTCATGCACGACGACATCATGGACGAAGCCCCGCTGCGGCGCGGCCAAGCCACCGTGCATTCGAAATGGAACGAAAACACGGCGATCCTCAGCGGCGATGCCCTCTACACGTTGGCGCACATCGCCTTGACCGATTTGCCGAGCGATGCCCTCGTGCGCGTTTTGCCGGTGTTCAACACCACGTCGTTGGAGGTCTGCATCGGCCAGCAATCGGACATGGCGTTTGAGCAACGGTCAGATGTGAACGTGCAGGAATACCTGGAGATGATCCGGTTGAAGACGTCGGTCTTGCTCGCGGCGTCGTTGGCCATGGGAGCGGCGGTCGCGGGGGCTTCCGAGCGCAGGGTGAGCGCGTGGTATCGGATTGGGGAGCAGTTGGGTTTGGCCTTCCAAATGCAGGATGACTTGCTCGATGCCTTCGGCGATGCGGCCACGGGGAAGCAGGTCGGCGGCGACATCTTGTCCGACAAGAAGACGTTTTTGCGGTTGCACACGTGGGCGGCGCTGTCGGATGCTGAGCGCGAAGAGTTGGCCCAATGGGATGGCCGGACCGACCGCCCCGCCGACAAGGTGGCTGCCGTGCAAGCCGCCATGCGCGCCACGGGTGCGGAAGCTGCGGCGCGCGAACGCATGGCCCTGTACGTGACCGACGCCCGCCGGGAGCTGGCGGCGTTGGACTTGCCCGGGACTTGGCTCGAAGTTTTCGAATCGGTCGCCGACCACATCGTCACCCGCAACGCGTGAACGACCTCCTTCACGACCGCGACCTGCCCGCTGGGGTCACTCCGGAGGCCTTTATTGCGAAGGTGGTGGAGCAGCTTGCGAAGGACTTCGAGTTGGATTTGGAGCGGCTGCGCACGGCGCGAATCGGCGTGGGTCCGCTGTTGAAGGACGTCATTTCTGCCGGGTTGGAGGGCGATCCGGGTCCGGTCTTTGCCGCGTTTTACCGGTTGGACTTGGGGGAGGATCGGGTCCGCCAAATCCTGCACGACCACGACCGCCTCGTCGCCGCGGGCCAACTCGCAGAACTTGCCCTGCAACGTGCTGCCCTTAAGGTTTGGACCCGGCTCAGCTACCGTTGAATTCAGGGATTCGTTTATCTTGGTCCTCAATCCAACGCCATGCGCACCAACGTCGAACTTCTTTCTTCCAGCCGCTTCCTGCTCTCGGGTTTGTGGCTTCCGGCCATCGGGGCCTTTCTTGTCATCGGCATCCTGTCCTCCGCGGGCAGTGGGGTGAGTTTTGGGGTGATTCCGCTGCTGTTAGCCGGGCCGTTGGGCGTGGGGCAGTCGCGTTATTTCCTTGGGATTGCGCGGGGCGAACGGCCGAACTTTGAGGTGTTGTTCAGCGGGTTCCATTCGTTCGTTCGAACCTTGGCCATCGGGCTGCTGCTGTCGCTCGCGGTGGGCATTGCGACGTTGTTGCTGATCATCCCGGGGATCATCGTCGGGGTGGGATTGAGCATGGCGTACTACATCGCCAACGATCGGCCGGAGCTCGATGCGCCGGACGTGTTGAAGGCGAGTTGGGAGTTGGTGTGGAAGGGGGGGCACTTTTGGAAGGTGTTGGGCTTCCTGTTCCTCGCGGCGTTGTTGACGTTGCTCGGGTTGTTGTGTTTCGGAGTGGGCGTGTTGTTCACCACGCCGATGGTGCTGGTAGGCCAAGCCGCGTTGTACGACGAATTGCGCTCTTCCTCGGTGCACTGATTCCACCGTTATCGGGTGCGCAGCCACTCCGCGAACAGCGGGTCGGCGAGCATCCACCGGCGGGTGTCGCTTTGCATCACGAGTTCGAGGCGCTCGAGCGAGTGCAGGGCGGATCGCACGCTGCTTGCGGCGGGCAGGTGGTGCCGTTGAAGGAATTCCATGGCCGTGGGTTGCGGGACGCCGTCGGGCGATTGGGCGATGGCGGTCAGGGTGGCGGCTTGGACGGGGCTCAACTGGTTGCGGATTTGGCCAAAAAAGCCCTGAAGCGAAGCGAGGATGGCCCGCTGCACCTCCCGCACATCCTGCAAATCCGGGTCTCCCGCGCGGTCGAACAGCCGGTTGCATTGCGCCTGAACCCAATGCGTCGTCCCCCGCGCCCAGCGGTACACGGCCTCGAGCACCTCATCCGGCACCGCCCGACCGTCCGCCTCGAAATGGCGCCGAATGAACGGCGCGTAATCCGCAAACGCCACCGCCTTCAGCTCCATCATTTCGCACGACTGATAGAACGGTCGGCTGTGCTCGCTGAACATCGCCCGCATCAGGCTGGCGTGGCTGCCTGAAAACACGAAGCGCACCGCAGGAAATGCCTGCATCCATTCCCGAAATGTGGCCTCGGCACCCGGCTCTCGAAAGTGCGTGATTTGTTGGAACTCGTCCAGGCACAGCACGAACCCGGGCTCAAGCCGACTCAAATACGCCCCGATGCTTTCGAGCGCCGGCTGCGGCGAGCGCTCCGCCCCCAAGCGAATGCCCACTTGCGGCGCTCCCGTGGCCGGGTCTGCGGTGAATTGCACTTCGAACTGCCCGAGGAACCGCTGCCACAGGGACGTGTGCCGCGTGTTGTGCACCCCCTCCCGTTCCAACAGGGCCCAGCCAATTTTCTCCACCGCCTCCCGCAAGTCCAAGCAGGACAGCAAATCGATGGTCATTCCGGAATGCCCTTCCAACGATCGGCGAATCAGGGCGGTTTTCCCCATTCGCCGTTCTCCCAAAATCACCACGTTGCGGCCATTTTGGAAATGGGCTTCGAGCGCCGCGCGTTCCTCATCGCGGTCGCAGAACAGCTCGGGCAGGGTGTAGCCTTGTACGATGAACGGGTTCATGTTCAAAGTTACGAAAAAGTCGTGATGAAAAAGTCGTCACGAATAAATCGTCTTGAACTGCCTTAGGGAGGAAGGTGTTGAAACGTGAGGCGAGGCCGAAAGCGCTTCGTATCTTTGCAGGCCAAACCCTTCTCCCCCGTCCTCATGGACACACTCGACTTCCTGAGCCAGCTCGAGCCCACCGCGCTCGAGGCCCACTACCAACGGTACTTGGCAGATCCCCAATCGGTTGATGCCAGCTGGCAGCAGTTTTTCAAGGGCTTCGATTTGGCCCTCGCCACGTATGGCGAGGAATCTGCGAGCCCCATTGCGAAGAAGGAATTCCAGGTCCTCGACCTGATTCACGGCTACCGCACGCGCGGCCACCTCTTCACTCAGACGAACCCCGTGCGCGCCCGCCGCACCTACGAACCGGACCTTTCGTTGGAACAGTTTGGCCTCACCGAGGCCGATCTGGACACCACGTTTCAAGCCGGTTCCCAGGTGGGCATCGGCCCGGCTCCGTTGCGCGCCATCGTGGAACATTTGCGGGAGACGTACTGCCACAGCATCGGCATTGAGTACATGTTCATCCGGGATTTGCCCAGGTTGAATTGGATCCGCGAGCACATCGAATTGGTGAATCGCCCGCGCATTGAGGCCGCGGATCGCAAGCAAATCCTCAAGAAGCTGAACCAGGCGACCTTGTTCGAGGAGTTCTTGCAGAAGAAGTTCGTAGGCCAAAAGCGCTTCTCCCTCGAAGGCGGCGAATCCCTCATCGCCGCCCTCGACGCGGTCATCGAGGACGGCTCTTCACGCGGGGTGCGCGAAGTGGTCATCGGCATGGCCCACCGCGGTCGCCTCTCCACCTTGGCCCACATCCTCGGCAAACCTTACGCCGAAATCTTTACGGAATTTGAAGGCAAGGCGTACGACGACGATGGGGATTTTGACGGCGACGTGAAGTACCACCTCGGTTACTCCCGCTCGTTGATGGCGGACACCGGGGAACCCTTGACCATCACGTTGGCGCCCAACCCGTCTCACCTCGAGGCCGTCGGTCCGGTGGTGGAAGGGCTGAGCCGCGCCCGCATCGACGCGCTCGGAGGCGATTCGTGCACCGTCCTGCCCATCCTCATCCACGGCGACGCCGCCATCGCAGGCCAAGGCGTCGTGTACGAAGTGGCCCAAATGGCGCAACTCGATGGCTACCGCGTTGGCGGAACCATTCACATCGTGGTGAACAACCAAGTCGGCTTCACCACGAACTACCTCGACGCCCGGAGCTCCACGTACTGCACCGACGTCAGCAAGGTGACGGAATCGCTTTCGTTCCACGTGAACGCCGACGATCCGGAAGCCGTCGTGACGGTGATGCGCATCGCATGCGACTACCGCCAAACCTGGAAGCGGGACGTGTTCATCGACCTGTTGGGATACCGCAAATACGGTCACAACGAGGGCGACGAGCCCATGTTTACCCAGCCGCAATTGTACAAGTCCATCGGAAAGCACCCCAACGTTCGGGAGCTGTATTTGCAGCAGTTGCTGGCCGACGGAACGCTCACCGCGGACGACGCAGAAGGGATGAAGGAGGCCCAAACCGCGCGCATGGAAGCGGGCTACGAAGCGGCAGCAGGCATGGACCGCGCCATCGTGGAGGATTTCTTGCAGGATTTGTGGAAAGACTACCACAACGCTGAGCCGGATGAGTGGCGCCAACCGGTTGCTACGGCGGTTGCCCGGAAGCGCTTGGAAGCGTTGGCTCGCGCCATGAGCACGCTCCCTGAAGAGAAAAAGATTTACCGAAAAGTCGCGAAATTGATGCGCGACCGCTTGAAGATGGTGGAAGAGGACCGGTTGGACTGGGCCATGGGCGAATTGCTTGCCTATGCGACCCTTCTGACTGAAGGCCACCCCGTCCGCATCAGTGGACAGGACGTCGAGCGCGGCACCTTCTCGCACCGCCACGCGGTGGTGAAAACCGAAGACAGCGAGGAGGAAATCATCCCGTTGAACCACTTGGAGGAAGGCCAATCCGCGTTCCAGATTTACAACTCCCTTCTGAGCGAATACGCGGTGGCCGGGTTCGATTACGGGTACGCGTTTGCGCGGCCGGAGGGATTAACGATTTGGGAAGCCCAATTTGGCGACTTCAACAACGGAGCCCAAATCCTGTTCGACCAATTCCTTTCATCCGCCGAAGACAAATGGCGGACGATGAACGGCCTGACGCTGCTCCTTCCGCACGGCTATGAAGGCATGGGGTCGGAACACAGTTCGGGGCGCATGGAGCGCTTCTTGCAGCTCGGAAGCGGCGAGAACTTCTTCGTGTGCAACGTGACGGAGCCCGGGAACTACTTCCATTTGTTGCGTCGCCAAGTGAAAATGGCGTTCCGCAAGCCGCTCGTGGTCTTCACGCCGAAGAAATTGTTGCGTTACCCGAAGGCGGTTTCATCCTTCGAAGCCATGGCTACCGGGCACTTCGCTCCCGTCATCGATGATCCACGCACGCAAGGCGATCCCGGCGCGGTAGACACCCTCGTTTTCTGCAGCGGAAAAATTTATTACGAACTGCTCGAACGGCTCGAAGAAACGCCGGCGCCGAACATTGCGTTCATCCGCGTTGAGCAACTTCATCCCTATCCCGGTTTGGAAATCGAAGCGGTCCGAGCTGGTTACTCCCCTAAGTCGAAATGCTTGTGGGTGCAAGAGGAGCCCCGCAACATGGGTGCGTGGACCTTCATCATGCAGCATTTCTCGGGCGACATCGCGTGCATTTCGCGTTCTGCGAGCGCGAGCCCAGCATCGGGATCTCCCGTCGTCCATGCGCGGCGTCAGCAAGCCATCCTCGATGAGGTGTTTGATTGCGCCCACAACTGATTCCCCTAACTCGAACAAGCACAGCAGCCATGCCCATTCTTGAAATGAAAGTCCCGAGCCCGGGCGAATCCATCAGCGAGGTCGAAATCGCAACGTGGTTGGTCTCCGACGGGGATTACGTGGAAAAGGACCAAGCCATTGCCGAAGTGGATTCGGACAAGGCGACGTTGGAATTGCCCGCCGAGGCAGCCGGCATCATCACGTTGAAGGCGGAGGAAGGCGATGCCGTCGCGGTGGGAGAGGTGTGTTGCCTCATCGACACGGACGCAGAGAAGCCGGCCGACTTCGTGTCAGCTGGAACGGCTAGTGTGCCCGCCCCGGCACCGGTGGCTCCTGCCCCGGCACCCGCTCCGGCTCCCGTGCCGACTGCACCGAAATCGGAAAGCCATGCGGCGGGTCATCCGTCACCGGCAGCGCGCAAGTTGATGGCCGACAATGGCCTGCACGCGGGTTCGGTGGCCGGTTCGGGCCGCGACGGCCGCGTGCTGAAGCAGGACGTGGTGGCCGCCATGGCTGCGGGCTTCGATGCAGGCGCTGCGGCGGCTTGGGGAGGTTCGCGCGAAGTGCGCCGCGAAAAGATGAGCATGCTGCGCCGCAAAGTGGCTGAACGACTCGTCGGCGTCAAGAACGAAACCGCCATGCTCACCACCTTCAACGAGGTGGACATGAAGCCCGTGATGGACTTGCGCAACAAGTACAAAAACGAATTCAAAGAGCACCACGGCGTCGGACTCGGCTTCATGAGCTTCTTCACGAAGGCCGTGACCACCGCCATCCAGCAGTACCCGGCGGTGAACGCCATGATTGATGGCAAGGAGATGGTCATCCCGGAATACGCGGACATCGGAATTGCCGTGAGTTCGCCGAAGGGCTTGATGGTTCCTGTGGTTCGGAACGCGGAGACGCTGGGACTTGCCGAAATCGAAGCCGAAATCAAGCGGCTCGCCCTTCGCGCCCGCGATGGCTTGCTGACCGTGGATGAAATGTCGGGCGGTACGTTCACGATCACGAACGGAGGCGTTTTTGGCTCGATGCTTTCGACGCCCATCATCAACCCGCCGCAGAGCGCGATCCTCGGCATGCACAACATCGTCGAGCGCCCGGTCGCGGTCAATGGCCAGGTCGAAATTCGGCCCATCATGTACGTAGCGCTCAGCTACGACCACCGCATCATCGACGGCAAGGAAAGCGTCGGATTCCTTTACACCATCAAGGAAATGATCGAACATCCCGAGCGGATGCTCTTCACGGGCAAGCAGCCCGCGGAGGTGTTGTTGGGACTTTAACGTTTTGATTTTGCGTTGGATGCAACCAAATCGATGAGGGGGTTGTTGTGCCAAGGCAAGAATTGAAACACCATGCGAAAATTCCTCGGAGTTTTGGCGTGCTTGGCTCTGTCCGGTTGGGGCATGGCCCAGTACGGCACCATGGGCTGGGGACAACAGCCTGAAGACGATGCTCCCATTGACGTCCTGCCGAGTCACGGCGAACTGAATGACATGTCGGGCGGTTACGCGGTTGGAGACACCGTCCGCAATTTCATCGCGTACGATGTGGACGGCAATGCGGTGGACTTGTACGCGAAACTCGCGGGACCGCGTCCGGTGATTGTCGCCAATGGAAGCGTTACGTGCCCGCGTTTTCGGGACATTTTCGATGAGGACGTCACCTCCTCGGAATTCACGGGTTCGCGCGCTTTCATCCTGTCGCACGCATCCGACTTCGAATGGGTCTTCATTTACGGCATGGAAGCGCACCCGACCGTGGGCGCCTGTCCGTCGAACTGTCCGCCCGTGATCACCACGGACACCACGGTGGTTCAGGCGGCCACTTACGGGGAACGCAGGGGTGCAGTGAATTCCTGGAACAACGCTGACCACATCGCGTTTCCGTTCAATTTCTATGCCGACAATCCCGACAACAGCATCTACAACACGTTCTTTGAGCGGCCCAGCGGATGGGTGGCCTTGAACTGCGATGGCACCGTAGCACGTCGAGGGGATTGGTTGATGTTTTCTTTGATCGACCCGGCCATTCAAGAGGACTTGTTGGCGTGGCGGGCCGATTACGAAGCTTGCGCCATCGATTGGGAGCCGCCAGCGCCCGTCGTGGATCCCGGGCCTTCGGTGCAATTGGAAGGTGCGCCGGAATCGGTTGCAGTGGGAATGGACGAGGCTGCTGGTGCGCGCGTTTCGATGTACCCCAATCCCACCGCAGGCGAAGTGTTCGTGGCGATCACTGAATCGGCGCATGTTGTGGTGTGGAATGCAGTGGGGCAGCCGGTCGTGGATGCGCGCTTGCTTTCAGGTCGCAACGCATTGGATTTCAGTGGCTTTCCTGCGGGTGTGTACACGGCGGTGATCACCACTGCGGAGGCGCGGTCCACTCACCGCATCGTCAAGAGCGATTAGAACGTAGCATACAACGTCACCACTTCCCCTCCTTCGCGAACAAGGAGCAAGGCCAGGGTGCCGAGGACGATGAGCAGGCGCATGGCCCAAATCGGCAAGCGCTTCATGGCCGGTTGAGGAGTTTAGCAGCGATGAGGGCGGCGCCGTAGCTGCTGTGGTGCTGGTGATCGCGGAAGGCCCCGGGAACCGTGCTCACATCCCGGGCATCGATCCACGTGGCTTGCTCCGAATCGAGCAAGTCCGCGAGGCGCTCGCCGAGTTGTTCGTACCCGGCTTCTGCATCAGGGGCATGCCAGCGAATGAACGGGGCGTTGTACGGGCCGAGAACGAAGGTGGCCTCCACGCCCCATTGGTCGCAGGCGCGGATGAATGCGCGCAGTTCTTCATCCCGTGCCTCCCAGACCTCGGGATTGCTCGAAACCGGTCGGAACCACTCCGCGTGATGGAAGGTCGAATCGATGCCCCGCTTGAGGTCTGCGCGGGGGGCAGGACCCTCGGGCACCGCGCCCGTCCACCGCTGGATCGGACGAAACGCCGAGGTGAACGTTTGGGGTTGAAGGCGGTGCCGGATGTCGTTGAACCATTTGGCGCGCAAGGCACGAAGCAGGCTTGCGGTCGAAAGGCGCTCCAACAGGGGCAAGGCCTGCCGCGCGCGGTTCACGGGTTGCCAAATGTCCTCCGCCACGTCCGCTCGCGGGGCCAGCAACCGCGGATCCACATACCGCGTCCAATACGCCGGATTCACGGGGCCGTGCTCGGCGTTCCAATAAACCGGATTGATGAGGTAAATCAGCTGCAGACCGCGCAATTCCTCCCGGTGTTGGGCCAAAACGGGCAAGTGCACCCCCGCCGTCCTCCCAGCCCCCGCCAACACGGCATGCTGCGGCTCCACCGCATTCAGAAAGTCCGGCCAATTCCCGCCCGCCAACGTCGTCGTTTCTGACGTTCCCAAGCACAGCACCCCACCGTGAAGCCGCAGCGACGCCAGAAAATGCGAAACCGCCGCCGCATCGTCGTGCCGCCACGCCAGCCCGGGGATGGTCGCATACGGCTCCTCCGGTTGCGGCGGCGTGATCGCCGGAACGAACCACGCTCCCCCCAGCAACGCAGCCAGGGTGCCCAGCAGCCACACCGCTTGGCGTGCCTCCCAACGGGTGATGCCAGTCCCCCTCATCCCCACCAAGCTTGCACCCATTCGGCCCACGCCGACAACGGATAATGAAACCACCCCCACCCAAGCGTCACGAATCCCCACGTAGCCGCCACGCTCGCTCCCTCGTACCACCGGCCTCGCCACGCCACCGGCCGCCAGCGGTCGCGCCACAGTTTGTTCAGCACCAACCCCGCCCCATGCCAGGCGCCCCACACCACGAAGTGCAACCGGTCCCCGTGCCACAGGCCGCACACCACGAACGTGATGAGGTACGCGAGCGCCGTGACCAGCATCCGCCGACGGGCCAAGGCGGGCCACCGGTTGAGCGCCGCCACCACCGGTTTGAACACGTAAGCCCGAAGGAACTTCGAGAAGGTCATGTGCCATCGGCGCCAAAACTCCGCCAAGTTGCGCGACGCATACGGCCAGTCGAAGTTCTCGGGGGTTCGAATCCCCATCCAACGCGCCGTGCCGATGGCGATGTCGCTGTATCCCGAAAAGTCGAGCAGGATGAACGCCGAGTAGCTCACGAGTCCGAGGGCCATGGCCGCCACCGGGTGCTCAACGGGCACGGTTTCCCAATCGACGGCCCAGGGTTTCACCACCGGCACCAGCACCAACGTTTTCGCGGCTCCGAGCCCCACCCGCCACACCCCTGCCAGGAGGCTCCACCGTTCAGCGGGACGCGGACGGTGCACCACGCCGTAATGGAAATTGGCATACCGATCGATGGGCCCCGCCAAGATGGTCGGGAAGAAGAACGTGTAATTCAGGAATGTGAGCCAATGGCGTGCGCGGATTGTTCCGCGGTGGGACTCCACGAGGAAGTGAACCCAGCGGAACAGGATGTAGGAGAGCCCCAGTTTTTGGACCGACAAAACCGGCCCTTTCAGCGGCCCCAACGCCTCGTGCAAAAACGGATAATTCCGTGCGGCAAACAGCCCCACGAGCAGCGTCACCGCCGCCGCCAACCCCCAGCGCGACCCCTTCCGCTCCAACAAGGCCCCCGCGCCATACACCGACAACCCAAGCACCGCCAGCACGATGAGCGTGTGCTCCTTGACCAACGTCAGCAACACGAGCGCGTTGACGACCAGCAGCAGCACCTCTCGCCCGCGCACCGCCCGCGGCGCCCATTCGCGCAAGGCAGCATACACGGCAGCGCTCAGCAGAACGCCGGCAAACAGGGCATAGGATTGGAATAGCATGCGCCCCACGAAGGTACGTACCCGGCACGTCCACAAAAAAAGCGCCCGGTTCCCCTGAGGTCGCCGGACGCTTACAAACCAACCAATCCACGAGGCAGGTTTACGGATGCGACCCGAAAAAAGTTGCAGCGTTTCGAAAAAGAACCTTCAATACCGCGCCAACTCGGGATCAACGGACGCCTGCCACGCCAAAATCCCGCCTTTCAAGTTGTGCAAATTCCCGTAGCCGTGTTCCGCTTCGAGCAGGGCGATGGCCCGCGCGCTGCGCACGCCCGACCGGCAGTGCACCACCACCGGCAGGTCACGCGGAATGCGGTGAAGGCTCTCGCTCAAGGTGTCGAGCGGCACGAGTTCCCCGCCGAGATTCGCAATCGCGTACTCGTAAGGTTCGCGCACGTCGATCACCACGTGCGCTTTGCCTTCCGCTTGCCATTGGGCCAAATCCTTCGCCGTCACTTCCCGCGACACCACCGCTTCTGCGGCGGGTGCCCCCACGCCACAAAACTCCTCGTAGTGGATGAGGTCGGTTTGGGTGGGGCGTTCACCCGTGAGCGGATTACCAGGCTGCTTCCGGATTTTGAGGGTTCGCGTGGTGAAGGTGGTGGCGTCGAACAGGAACAGCCGGCCAACGAGCGGCTCGCCCACTCCACTGAGGACCTTGATGACTTCCAAGGCCTGAAGCGAACCGAGGATGCCGGGCAGCACCCCGAGCACGCCACCCTCCGCGCACGAAGGAACGAGCCCGGGTGGCGGTGGGCTGGGGAACAGGTCGCGGTAGTTGGGGCCCCGCTCGCCGCCTTCGAGCGGAGCGTTGAACACCGAACACTGCCCTTCAAATCGGTAAATCGACGCGTAGACGTTGACCTTCTCCTCCAGCACGCACGCGTCGTTCACGAGGTAGCGCGTGGGAAAGTTGTCGGTGCCGTCGGCCACGACATCGTATTGGCGCACGAGTTCGCGGGCATTCTCCCGGGTGAATTGCACGTCGTGCACTTCGATTTCGATGTGCGGGTTGAGCGCCCGGAGCCGCGCAGCGGCAGCCTCCGCCTTTGGCGTGCCCACGTCGTCGACGGTGAACAGCACTTGCCGCTGGAGGTTGGAATCGTCCACGCGGTCGAAGTCGACGATCCCGATGCGGCCCACACCCGCCGCAGCGAGGTAGAGCAGCAGCGGGCTGCCGAGCCCGCCCGAACCGATGACGAGCACCGAGCCATGTTTCAGCTTGCGCTGCCCTTCGATGTTGAATTCGGGCAGGATGAGGTGGCGGCTGTACCGCTCGAGCTCGGCTTTGCTGAAGGTGGTCATGATGGATCGGATGTGCCGCCGGCGATGGCGGGGATGATGCTCACTTCGGTGTTCTGCTCCAAAGCGGTAGCCACGCCGTCCAGCGCTTCGATGTCCTCGTCGCCAACGTAGACGCGGATGAAGTGCCGCAGGGCGCCGTCCGCGTCGTACACATGGGGTTGCAGCCCGGGATGCGCCTCCGCGAGGGCCCGGAGCAGGGCACCGACGGTGGGGGTGTCGGCGCTGAAGGTAGCGGCTCCGCCGGTGAATTTGCGGAGCGGGGTGGGGATGATGAGGTTAGCCATGGGATGGAATCTGAATGGGTTCTTCGAAAAAACGTCCGGCCTCGTTGAGTTGCCAAGAGCGCACGCGTTCGACGCGGTCGGGGTACGTCGAAGCGATGAGGTAGGAGAAAAAGGGCAGGGCCACACGGAGGTCGTGGATGCTGGGAACGGCGGGATGTCGTGGGTGGCTGTGGTAGATGCCGAGCAGCGTGGTGCCGCTGGCCAAAGCGTGCCGCTCGGCGCGCAGGTAATCCCGTTGGTCGATGGCGAAACGCCTGCGCTGATCGCCGGTTTGGGCATTTTCCACGGGCATCGCCTCGGTGAAGTGCCGGCCTTGCTCCGTCATTTGGCCAAACAAAAACCCACAGCACTCATTCGGAAACGCCCGCAGCGCCTCCGCTTCCACCACCTTCCACGGCTCGAGTTCAAAGGTCAGGACGTCGTTCATGCGAGTCGGCTCAAGGTGTCGTGGTACTTGCTGGCGTCATCGGCGAACACCGTCACCACCACGCCCGATTCCAATTCGGATGCCAAGGCAACCGCGCCCGCGAGGTTCGCTGCGGCGCTGGGGGAGAGCATCAGCCCTTCTTCCCGCGCGGCACGGCGCATCATGGCATAGGCGCTTTCGGTGGAAACGGTGCGCGTGGCATCGGCCAATCCCGCATCGAAGATTTCCGGAACGCGCGCCGTTTCGAGGTGTTTCCAACCTTCGAGTCCGTGAAGGGCCGTTTCCGGCTGCAGGGCGATGCACTGCACGTCGGCGTTGCGGGATTTCAGTCCCCGGGTCGTCCCCGTGAAAGTGCCCGTGGTGCCGAGGCCGGCGATGAAGTGGGTGATGCGGCCTTGGGTTTGGTCCCAAACCTCCGGCGCCGTGGTCTGCACGTGCGCCTTCCAATTCGCCTCGTTGCTGTATTGATCCAGGTAGGCGTAGCGGCCGGGGTGCTTTCGGACCCATTCCCGCGCCGCGTCCTGTGCGCCCTCGGTGGCTTCGAAGGGGCTCGTGAACACCAATTCGGCTCCGAGCCATTCCAGGATGCGCTTCCGTTCGGGCGAAGCGTTTTCCGGCATGCACAAGGTCAGGGGAATGCCTGCCGCTGCGCAAAAGGTGGCGTAGGCAATGCCGGTGTTGCCGCTGGTGGCATCGAGCACGTGCCGACCGCCGAGTTGAGCGGCAGCCGCTGTCAGGATGGAGAAGGCCGCGCGCGATTTGATGCTGCCGCCGAGCTGTTGCCATTCGGCCTTCGCGTAGAGGGCAACGCCGGGGTGGGGTTCGAGTCGCTCCAAGCGCAGCAGGGGCGTGGAGCCCACGTGGGGAGCGAGGGCCTGCAAACGCTTCGCGATCGCGGAGGGCGGAGGAGGGGAGAGGGACATGGGAGAGGGGAATTGATGGCAACAAAAAAGGCCCGCACAATCGTGGGGCCTGGGCAATTCATTCGGAGGCGTTCAAGCGCCGACCGGGGTCAACACCATCCATGCACGCGCACCGCATTGCAACCGGGTCCCATCGGGTCCGGGGTACAACACATCCAGCAACAGGCTTGAATGGAACTCATGGGCACTAAATTAATTTGTTTATCGACGCGATGCAAGGTTTCATCGAAAAAAGGGTCAACGCAAGACCGAAAACCGCTCGGCGTCGAGTCGCAACAGGATGAAAATTAGCACGGTGAATCCCATTAACGAAGATCCGCCGTAGCTGAACAGCGGAAGCGGAATGCCGATCACGGGCGCCAAGCCCAACACCATGCCGACGTTGATGAGCAGGTGCATGAACAGGACGCTTGCGACCCCGTAGCCGTACACGCGCGTAAAGTTCGAGCGTTGCCGTTCCGCGAGGTAGATGAGGCGGAGCAGCAGGGTGAGGTAGAGCAGGATGACGGCGGTGGACCCGAGGAAGCCCCATTCTTCGCCGACCGTGCAGAAGATGAAATCGGTTTCCTGTTCCGGGACGAAGGCGTAGGCGGTCATCGGACCGTTCATGTAGCCTTTTCCTGCCAAACCGCCGGAGCCGATGGCCGCCTTTGCGTGCCGGATGTTGTAGTCCGCGTCGGGGTTGCCGACGTCGAGTCCGAAGAGCACGTGGATGCGCTCGCGCTGGTGTTTGGCCAGCACCTTCTCCAGGCCAAATTGCATCCCCCCACTGAACACCAACGCCCCCAAAATTGCCACCGCGCCGATCCGCCTCATCCGCTTGCGCTCCCGCGGCAAACTCGACTGCACGAGGAACCACAGCACCAGGCCGCCGCCCCCGGCGAGCACCGCCCACAGCACGTACACCCCCGTGGCCGGGCCGAAAAACGGATACGTGACCGTGCCCGCTCCCGTCAAGATGGTCGCCACCGCCACCACCAACGCCGCGAACGCCACGACGAGCACGTTGCCGCTGAGCCCCTCCCGGTACAGCGCGAACACGAAGCCGCCGAAGACCAGCACCGTCCCCGCATCCGGCTGCAGCAGCACCAGGCCGGCCGGCAGCCCGACGATGGCGATGGATTGGAGCCGCGTTTTCAAGTCGCGGAGCTTGCCGTCGCCTCGGCTGAGGAGCCAAGCGAGCATGAGGGCGGTGGTGGATTTGGCAAATTCAGAAGGCTGCAAGCTGAAGCTTCCGAAGGCGAACCACGAGCGCGCGCCCCCGATGACCTTGCCGAACACCAGCACGGCAGCCAGGACCACCAACAGGCTGACGTAGCTCAGGATGGAAATGCGGACGAAGAATTCCCCCTCCACGTTCAGCACAAGGAAGGCGATGAGCGTGCAGACGCCCAGCCACAGCAATTGCTTCCCGCCCTTGCCGTCGAAGGCGAGCCAGTCGACCGCTTCCGAACCCGCCGTGGCGCTCGTGATGTTCAGCCAACCGAGCACCGCGATGGCGGCCACGAGCATCATCGTGAACCAGTCGAGTCGGTTCCGGATCTGAAGTCTGCGGCTCATGGCGTTTCGGGGAACGGGTCGCGCGCCGCGAGGATGCGGGCCTCGCGCTCGGGGTTCGACAGGGAATCGGCCAAATACGATTCAATCAGCTGCGCTGCAATCGGCGCTGCCCACGAACCGCCCGATCCGGCGTTTTCGACGTACACGCTGATGGCGATTTGCGGGTTGTCCATGGGGGCGAAGGCCATGAATACGCTGTGCTCGAGGGCGTTGGTATTTTGGACGGTGCCGGTTTTTCCGCAAATGGAGATGCCGGGGGTGCGGGCCCGTCGTCCGGTTCCGCCCACCCCTTCCACGACTTGCTGCATGGCGGAAATCACCGGGTCAAAGAGCTCCGGATCGACCCTGGTGCTGACCAGCGAATCCACCCCCAACGGTTTCCCGCGACCGCCCACATCTCGGACGGCGTGGGGCGTGCGGTACCAACCCCGGTTGCCGATGATCGCGGCGAGGTTGGCCATTTGGAGCGGCGTGGTCAGCAGTTCTCCCTCGCCGATGGCAATGGAATAAATCGTCGAAAACGCCCAGCTCCGTTGCCCGTAGATCCCGTTGTAGTAAGTCGTATCGGGCACGGAGCCCGGTCGCGCGCCCGGCAACTGCCCGCCCAAATCCGTCCCAAACCCGAACTGCTTGATGCGCTCCGTCCAATTCCCCAGCCCGAGCGCCGCATTTTCGAACAGGTTGTTCGACCGGCGCGCCTGCACCATCCGCTTCATGACTTCGTGGAAATACGGATTGCACGAATGCACAATGGCTTCCGACAGGTTGTCGTAGCTGTGCGGGCCGTGGCACCCGATGATGTTTCGATCGCACGCGATGCGGGTGTTGGTGCGGATGGCGCCTTCGTCGAGCGCGATGAGCCCTTGCACCATTTTGAAGATGGAACCGGGGCGGTAGGTGCCGCGCAAGGCCCGGTTATAAAGGGGTTGACCGGGGTTGTGCAGCAGGCTGTCGTAATTCGCGCCGCGCTGCGGACCGATGAGCAAGTCGGGGTCGTAGGTCGGTGCGCTGACGAGGGCCAAAACCTCTCCCGTCGCGGGCTCAATGGCCACGATACTGCCCCGCTTGCCCGCCATCAACTGCTCGGCATACGCCTGCAAATCCCGGTCGAGCGTCAACGTCAAGTCCGCCCCGGCCACAGCCAGGGTGTCCCGCCGGCCGCCTTCGAGCGGGAGTTGGTAGTTGTTCCGAACGTCGACCAAATGGTACCGGACGCCTTTGCGGCCGCGCAGTTCGCGCTCGTATTGGAGTTCCAGCCCGGATTTGCCCTTGTAATCCCCAAGGCGGTAAAACGCGTCGTTCTTCAAGTCATCCGCGCTCGTTTCCCCAAAACTCCCGATGAGCTGGGCAGCCAATCCCGCTTGGTTGGAGCGCACAGCCCGCGTGCGCTCCTTCACCCCCGGGAACCGCCACAGCTCTCCGCTGATGCGGGCGTATTCCGCGGCGGGCAGTTGGCGGACGATGATGGAGGGGCGGTACGAGGCGTATGCGTCGGCCTTGGCAAAGGCGGCTTCAAGGGCTTGGCGCTTCCAACCCAGCAGGGCGGCAAACGCGGCAGTGTCCATGCCCTTTCGGGCGAGCCTGGGCGTGTACAGCAGGTCGTAACTGGCCTGGTTCGTTACCAAC
>CBFHLY010000002.1:0-141609 GCA_965656785.1 uncultured Flavobacteriales bacterium | reverse complement strand
GGATGCGGCCAGCGCATGCGGAGGAACCTTTGCGTACGCCGACGTCTTTGCGGGTGCGTTCAGCGGCAACACGTTTGCAGCCGATGCGCCGCGCCCTGTGCGGCCCGTCGCTTACCCGAATCCGTCGTCCGGTGCGTTCACGGTGGGGCTGCCCGACGGGCGGGCCAACGTGACCGTGGCCGACGCCCTCGGACGCCTCGTGTTCCAGCAGGCGGCAGTTGGGGGGACAGTGGAATTGGATTTGGCACACGCCGGAACGTACTTCCTTCAGGTGGCCTCCCCAGCCGGAACAACGACCCAGCCGCTCCTCGTCGCGCACTGACCCCGCAAAATGGCGGCTGCGAAGCGCCTTTGTTTTTGAACTCATTCCAACTTTCTCGGCGCAGCTGCGTACAAGGAGGTCAAATGCATCGCATGCGCACACACCACCTTTGGCCGGTTCTCGGACTGGCTGCGATTGGATTTGCCCCAGGCAACCTGATTGCCCAAGTCCAAAGCGAACGAGCAGGCAACGGCCTTTACCAGTCCCTGGACTACGGAGGCGTCCAAGCGCTCATCGATTCGATGCTTGCGAATTCCGCAACCGCGACCGGAAGTATCCTTGTCCCACAGGACACCATCGAGTTCACCGTGAGCGTGCAGGATACGTCGAGGATTGTATATGGCAGCCTCGGTGTGGGCGAAGACGTCGAGCTTCCTGACAGCATGAGCGCCTCGGAGTACTTCGGCTTCAGCACCGTTTTGATTGCCGCGAATTTGCCTTCGCTGGTCTTGGTGGACTCCTCGGAAGCAGACGGATCCTGGATCGAATGGGCCTTTCGAGCTGGCAGCGAATCGCTGGATGCGTTCACGCTGGAGGTGGGGCCCAACCGGAACCGCGTGTTCACGGCGGAGGCAGGCGCTGCGAGCCAGGCCTTGCGCGTGTTGCCAAGTGGGGTGTTGCAAGTAAGTGAGGGAATCCGGTCTGCAGGAGGCAACGTTTTGCGGTATGGCTTTCCCGACACAACCGGTCTGGCACCGGGAGCAATGGCCTTCTGGAACGGCGCGGCCCTTGACCCTCTGGTCGGTGAAGACGGTGAAGAACTGCATTGGTGCAGCGGCGCGCCTAGTTGGGGGCCCTGCCCCCCTCCGACTGATTTTGCATGGGGCGACTTATCGGTCTCGGTTGTTGTGGACGGCGGCATCGAATTGAGTGCGCCGGTTTTGGAATGGGGCAGCGCGCCCGTTTACGAGTTGGTTTTCATCCACGGAATGTCACCTGACCTTTCGGATGGCGACACGACGACCGTCGGGTTTGGCATATCAGCCAATGCTGTTAGCCGGAAAGTCGAATTGTCGTCTGACGCTTCCCCGGCCTATTTCCGGTTCGCCACGCGCACGGCCACAGGCTGGAAAAACACCCTCGTCGAGACGGCGACAACCCCACCCTCGGCCTTTGCTTGCGGCGACTCCGTGGTGGTCGGCACGCATACCTACGGAACAACTGTTTTTGCAGACCGGTGCTGGTTTACGGAGAATTTGAAAGCAACAAGTTTCTTAGACGGGACCCCCATTGATTTGCATGCGAACGCGACCGATTGGGCGGGCGCAACCAGCGAGCCTGGAATCGCCTACTTGAATTTCGACCAAGCCACACACGGTTCCGGATCTGTCTTCTACAACTCCGCCGCTTTGCTTCAAGCGAACACCCACTTCGGGCTGTGTCCTCTGGGCTGGCGCATTGCGGAACAGGATGATTGGCGAGCGGCAATGGCAGTGGGAGAATTCGGCATGAACTCCGCTCTTGCGTTGGTCAACACCAGTTACTACCACGGATCCGGTTGGATGACCCCCTTCCCCCAGAGCAGCAACGTCCTCTTCGATCCGTACACTTGGCACTGGGCAAATCCCAGTGCTACCATATCGTTGGCTCATGTCGGCCCATTCACTGCCGCAATTGCCCTCCCGAGCATTGCCCTCATCAGCAAATTCGGCTATTCTTTACAAGGCTCTCAATCCAACCTCGCCGGTTCCATTCGGTGCGTTCAATAACCCCCCCCCACCATGAATCCTCATCTCTTCCCCTCCTCATTGCGCGCAACTGCGGTTGCCGCTTGCATGGCCCTTGGCCTGAATGCTTCCGCCCAGGTAGCTGTTGAAGAACAAAGCGAAAAAACGTACCTGCGGATCGATTTGGCCCGCTTCCAAACCTTGGACTCCCTCGCCATCTTGCCGAACACCCAGGACACCATTTACCTCCCGCCCTATGCCTTCTTTGAATTGGCGGACTCGCTCTCAGAATCCCTCGTAAACACCGACCAAATCATTCAATCGGCGGTCGAGATCGGCGTTGACGCCAACGCCAGCGACGGCGCCGGACCGGGTACGTTGACCCTGCGGGAGAACAACCTGCGCATTCGGTTCGAAGACACGAGCACCTCGGGCAGCTTTCCGAGCAACGATTGGGAAATCACCGCAAACCACAGCGCCAATGGAGGCTCGAATTTCCTTGCCTTCTTCGACGTAACGAACGACCGCCTCCCGTTCATCGTTGAGGCCGCCGCCCCGGACAGTGCCCTTTACATCAGCGCCGACGGCATCGTCAACGCCCCGCACGGACTGGCTTTTGCAGACGGATCTGGGGTTCCCAATTTGGCCTCCTTGGATGCCTCGACCCCCGTGGGCACCATGCTCTACTGGGACGGATCAGCCTGGGTGGCCATCGCGGCTGGCAATGAAGGCGAATCGTTGAACTTCTGCAACGGCGCTCCGCAATGGGGTGCTTGCAATTGATGCCTCCGGTTATGAACATCCACCGCATCCTGAGCTGGGTCGCCTTTGCGGCGGTCACTCCGATGGTTTGGGGCCAAACCCCATCGCTGTCCGCCGACTTGCGCCTCCCCGCCACCGATTCGAGTCCCTCACTGGGCATTGCTCGGCTCGGAACCATGACGGCATCGCAGTGCGCAGAAGCCTGCACCCTCCTCGAAGCCCAACCCGTCACGTTGGAATCTGTTCAGCGCGTTGCCAGCAGTGCACTCTCCGGATTCGGGGCCTGCTGGGTCACCAACCTTGAAGGACAGTGGGTCCGCGACGGCCTCCCCTCCAACGGCACCGCAGCAGTGCTCAATGAGCCTGCACCCACCGCCACGTGCCTCTGTGCCGCTCCCCGGTTCAAGCTTCGGGACGAAGACGCCCCGGCTCCCTGACCCTCAGTCCTTTCGAACCCACCGACAACGGCCGTGGATGTGCCCCGTCCGCCCGCGAGGATTCGCACGAAACGTGCCCCCTTCTGACCTCAATCAAGGGAGCGGCAACCGGAGAAATTCGACCTTGGCCACCCCCCATCGCTTGAAACACGGCTGATCGCGAGGAAGAGGATTCCAGGCGCAGCACAACAGGAGGCATCGGCCTGTTGCCGAGGAAGACCTTGCGGGGGGGCGAAAGGGAAGTTTCAGAGATGCACTGGCATCAAAGCAGGAGGGCCGCTTTTGGCCTTCCACCACACGCAAACCACTTCTCAAGCCGCACATGAAAGGAGACAGGCTGTCAGTTGAAACGCGCGGATGAGGAGTCCTCACGGACTCAGGAATGCATGCTGCATGAACGGGGCACCATGCTGCCGCATGCGATGCGCGATGACCCTCGCCTCGTTGTGCCCATGCTGGGGCCTAGCGTTCGCACGTTGATTCCGAGTACCTTGGACACCAAATGGCTGCCCCTTCATCACACCGCATCCCGAATTGGGACATCGCCTTCATCGGAATGGGGGCGGCCCACGGCATCTTGTTGCAGGTCCTGCACGCCTCGGGGCAACTGGCGGGCAAATCCGTGGTGATTTTTGAGCCGAGCCCGCAGGTGCACAACGACAAAACCTATTGCTTTTGGGCGGCCGATTCCGACGACATCCTGCTGTCGCTGGGGCATTTGACGGGGCAATCCTGGTCGCGGGTGGGGCAAGGCGACGGGGCGGTGGAGGCGCTGGCACCGCTGCGTTATCACCGCATCGACAGCGCGCGTTTGTATGGGGCGAGTCGGGAGTTGGCTGAGGCGATCGGGGCCGAGTGGAAAGCGTGTCGGGTGGGGCCCACGGAGGACCCGCACGTGCTGGTCGACGCGGAGGGGATGCACCACCGCGTGGGCCGCGTGTTCGACAGCCGGCCTCCGCGGTTCGAGCGGGCGCGGGCGAGCGACGTGTTCCTGTTGCAGAGCTTCGTGGGGTACAAGGTGCGCTTGGAGCAGCCGCAAGGTTTCGACCCGGACGCGTTCACGATGATGGACTTTCGCGTCGATCAGGGGGGCGCGACGCGGTTCGTGTACGTCCTTCCGTACGGTCCGCGGGAGGCGCTGATCGAGTTGACGCAGTTCGGGAAGGAGCCGCTGGATCGGGAGGGCGGTGAGCGGGAATTGGTGGCGTACATCGCGCGGGAGTTTCCGGGTTTGGCCTACCAAATCCTGGACACCGAAATCGGGAGCATTCCGATGACTTCGATGCAGCCGCTGGAAGATGCGCGGCCCGGCTGGACGACCACCGGCATGGCTGCGGGCATGCTCAAACCCAGCACCGGCTATGCGTTCAAGTCCATGTTCGAGCACGCCCAGCGCATCGCCCGTTCCGGGGACCTGACGAGCCCGCCCGTGAACCGCACCCGGGGGCGCTTCGCGTTCTACGATCACTTGCTCCTGCTCATTCTGTTGCGCAAGCCGCACCTCGGCCGGGTGATCTTTGAACGGCTGTTTCGGGTGCGCTCGACGGCGTTCATCATGCGGTTTTTGGACGAGCGAACGGGGGTGCTGGAGGAAGCGGCGATGTTCAGCCGGTTGCCCATTCGGCCGTTTTTGCAGGCGGTGCTTTGGCGGTTGAATGCGGTGGGGGGTGCAGCGGTTTGCGCGGTGGGGCTGGCGGGGCTGCACGGCTGCGGTTGGGCACCGCCCACTTCGGGGTACCTCGGGGCGTTGGGCCTCGGCATGGCGGTGGTGGGCATTCCGCACGGCGCGTTGGATGCGCACTTGGAACGGCGGGTGGCGGATGCGCGGTTCTATGCCCTGTACTTGGCCGGGGTCTTTGCCGTATTCGCGTGTTGGTGGTGGAGTCCGGAACTCGCCTTGCTGCTGTTTTTGCTCTACAGCGCCTTCCATTTCGGGGAATCGGACGTGTTGCACCATCTGCCGAGCGCGCGCCATCCGCAGCGGGCGGCTTGGCTGTGGGGCAGCGGGGTGCTCGGCATCTTGCTGCTTTCGCATCCTTCGGAAGTGGGGGCCACCGTGGCGGAGATGGGCGTGCGGCTGCCGAGCTGGGGCCGATTTCCGGATGCGCCGGGCGGGTGGTCCATCGGGTTGGGGCTGGCGGGGCTGGCGGCCTGGGCAACGCGCTGGCGGTTCGTGACGAAGTGGCTGCTTTTTCTGGCTGGGGCTTGCTGGCTGCCGGTTTGGGTGGGATTTGGCATCTACTTCATCGGAATTCACAGCACCCAGGGCTGGGGCCAAATCCGCCGCGCCTTCGACTGCTCGCACCGTTCCCTGTTCCTCAAAGCCCTCCCCTTCAACGCACTTTCGTGGCTCGGGCTCTTCGGCGTGTGGTGGCTGTGGCCCCACAGCGGCGAGCTGAGCCTAGTGAGCGCCTTCTTCCTGCTCATTGCGGGCATCAGCTTGCCCCACATCATGGTGATGCACCGGTTCAACCGAATCAGCTGAAAGGCCTCATTCAGCATTGAAAAAAGCCCCATTCAACAGAGCGCACTGCACTTCGCTGAATGGAGTTTCCGAAATCAAGGATTCCCGCAATCGCTGAGGATTTCAGCCCGGATTCACGAGCACGGGGCAGTCCACTGTTTGGATGGTCAACGTGACGTAGTTCGTTCCATTATTCGGGTCATTGAACAACATGTGCCAAAGATTCCAATCGATTTCACTGAGATGGAGCGGGGCGTAGCCGAAGCATCAACGAACATAGAAACCGCTCGAGATCCGGCATAAACAGTGGCAGTTTGATCATCCGACTTCTTCTCTTGTGAGCCGTTGCTGATGTGGAGGTTCCTAATCTGTCATCGAAAAAGCAGAATCTCCCCTGAGCATGCCGCGTTGCTTCTACACCTCATTATCCGAGATTCAATTCCACCCGGCAAACCGTTCCCTGTGGTAGTTCAATCCGGTCTTCGGCGTTCAAAATGCTAAACCACCCAGAATTGATGTTTGAGACAGGGAATTTCATGTATTGTCCACCCGCAGGACAACGGCCTTCGAGTCGAAAAAGCTGTCGCTGAACGTGGTCGTACTACCCACCTTAAAGGCCGACGTAATGCCCAGGCTGTCGGCCGTAAACGTCCCCGTGGTTGTGACTTGACCATACCCCACCCGCAAACAATTAACCGTGAAAATCCACGTTCGTGCCAGGATTGGTGCCCTTGCCCAACACGTCAGACCACGTCAATAACTCCAACGCTGCTGCTCCTCTTGCTGTTCCTGAGAAGAGCTCATTCAAATCGGATTGGAGTGCCAGCAACGCCACCTCCAGGCACACCTTACTCCCGACTCGGCTCGTGCGTGCTGCCGAGCAAGCCCCGAACTCAATCCTAGGAATATCCAATCGAATGCTCCGAAAATTTTTTTTTCAAACACCTATATTTATCGACAAGTTCAACAACCAAACACCAAAAATTTCGTCAAGACGCACAGGAACGGATGATGCCCTCGACAACAAATAGAACTTTACATGATGCAATTGCACCCGTTTTGGGGTACGTGAATTTATGTGAACAGACCGATGTTGTCGGACTATATTTCGAGATTTGGCGCATGCGGAAATGCAAAGGATGTTTGGTGTTCTTGGCAGCGGTTTTTTGTCTTCACACGGCCCATGCTCAGTCCCCGCCCAACCCGACGGTGGACGCATCGGTTCGCAAGTGGTATGAGCTCAGCAAGGGGAGTGTTGACTATTTGGCGGAGAAAGGCTCCCGACTGAAAGCATTCGGCCAGTCAACACGAAATTGCGACACCCTGCGCATCGCTCACACCTTGTTGCTTCACGCCTACCTCGACGCCTCGGATGTCTACGAGCGACCCGAATTCGACACGTTGGCCTGTTCGATTGAAGGGTTCGAAATGATGCGTGAGGAGGGCGTGTACGAGTTCATGTTTGGGGACTTGGATCGCGCGAAGGGGTGGTTCGAGCGGTGCCTGCCGTTGACGGATGAGCCCAAGGCTCTTGCGAGTTTGGCCACCAACATCGGCACCTGCCACTACCTCAACAACGAACTGGAAGATGCTGTGCATTGGTATGAGGCCAGTACGAAATACGGCATCGAACTGCTGTCCGCAATCAGCATCATGAACCTCGCGAGCGTGAGCATGGCGCTCGGGGACGCGCAATCGGGCTTGAAATGGGCCGAGGCCGCTGAGACGCGGTTGCTCCAGCAGCTCGATGAAGGGCTCGACACGGAGACGTTCGTGAGGCAACGAGACCTCATTTTGTTGAATCGAAGTTTGGCGCACCTCGAGCTGGGCCAAATCGACCATGCGATCCACGCCTATGACCGCCTCAAACTCGACGACTTCTTGACGGGGGTTGCCATGGAATTCTACCACCTTGCCGTAGCGTTAGCGTTCGCCTTGGATTCGCCTCAACCGATCGAGCGACATGAACGGGTGTTCAGTGATCATTTGGCAAAGGACTCGCTGGCGGCGGTTGCACGTTTTGGCCCCGCTTTGTTGCTTTTGGAACCTTGGAAAACACAATGGATGGCTGCGGAGGAATTGACGCCTTGGAAGGCCCTTCGCCGCTTGCCGAGCGACCAACTTCCGGAATTGGTCGAACCGGGAAGGATGGCCAACTCAGCTATGCGGGACGGCTTTCATTGGGGCTGGACCTTAGCATGCGTTGCGGTGCTCCTCGGCGCAGGAGCCGCATTCGCCTCGCGTCGTGTGCAGGCGCAATCCGAGCAATCCACCGCAGCACTGCTTGCCGTGTTAAGGAGCGCTATACTTTCTGGAGACGCCGGGATGTCGCGGGCTGCACTGAGGTCGTTGCTCGTGCGCGAGGCGTGGGCGCCGCTTGAAGTGGCGGTCTCCTTGTCCGCGAAGGAGCAGGAGGTGCTCATCGGAATCAAGGATGGGGAACGCGCGAAGGAGACGGCTCAGCGTTTGGACTTGAGCGTGAAACGCATCTACACGATGCGGTCGGAACTCAAGCGGAAATTGGAACTTTCGGACAACGACAGCATTGAAGAATGGGTGAACAAACAGATTCCGGGAGCGTGAAGTCAACTGGCACGCAACTCTTAGAGGAATTGGTCGCCGGGATGGACTCGGCAGCGGCATGGACGGGCAGTGAGAAGGACATGCCGTCCTTCGACTCAGAGCCGGTGTGGGAGCCTTGGGTCATTGCCGGATTGTTGTGTGTGGGTTGCGTCCTGTTGCTTCGAACGGGGTGGCTGCATTGGACGTTGCGCGAGCGCTTGTCGCGCTGGCCGGAGCTGACCCGGTTTTCGAAAGGGACGGGTGACCCCGAATCGGCGGCAGCCGAATTGCGGATGCTCGAATTGGTGGCTGGGCTTCGCCACCCCGAGTCGCGCGTGCTTTCCTCCGCTTGGAATAAATTGACTCCATCGGAACAAGTGGTCGCCTGGGGCACCATCAAGGAACAGACGGTTCAAGATTTGGCCGACGAATTGGCGTGCACCACTTCACATGTTTACAACTTGCGGACTTCCATTCGCAAAAAGTGGACGCTCGATTCCGCTGAACCACTGGCCCAAGCCATTCGGTCCCGTCACAAGGAGCTTCTTCCCAACGAGGGCGCTCAACGTAATGCCTGAATCCCTCGCACTGCGGCGAATCCCACCAAACCGGCTGCAAGCGCAGCAATCACTTCTGCCAGCCACAGCGGCCACGCGTGAAATGCGTCGTGTACCAAGGGAACGTGGTGCATGAAAATGCCCCCAGCCACCAAGATCAAGGCCGCGGTTCCGAACGCTCCGATAACCTTGATGAGCAATGGCAACGCCCGGACCATGAACCGACCCAACTGCGCAGCGCCGTTCACCTCCCAGTCCATCATCGCCAACCCCGCATCATCGATGCGCACAATGAGGGCGACCAGGCCGTAAACCCCTATGGTTGCTAGCACGGCGACTATAGAAACCGCCATCGCCTGCACGGCAAGCTCTGCTTCGGTCACCGTACCGAGGGCGATTATGACGATTTCCACCGAAAGGATGAAATCCACCAAGGCGGCCGATCGAATCCGCTGCTTTTCGTCCACCACGGTCGGTTGCTGAACGCGCTGCTTAGCGGCGGGTTGGGCATGGCCCATTAAATGGTGCCAAATCTTCTCCACGCCCTCGTACGCGAGGAACAGCCCGCCCATTACCAAAATCGGTGTGATGACCCAAGCCGCAAATGCACTGAGCAACAGGGCAAGCGGCACGATGATGAGCTTGTTCAGGAACGAGGCTTTCGCGATGGCCCACAACACCGGAAGTTCGCGGGAAGCTTTGAACCCGACCGCCTTCTCTGCGTTCACCGCCAAATCATCGCCGAGGATGCCCGCGGTCTTTTTCGTCGCCACTTTGCTCATGGCAGCCACATCGTCCATCAGCAAGGCGATGTCGTCAAGGAGGGCAAAAAATCCGGTTGCCATGTCTGCAAGTTACGAAGTTCAACAATGCACGTACCTTCGTTCGCACCAGTGAATAGGTTCGGATGTTGTCGCTCGATAGAGGCGATATCGCGTTCGTGTTGGCGGGAGCCCGAATGGGGAGCTGCTGACACGTCGTCTCCTTGTGCGAGGTACCTCGCCACATAGAACGCCCAGACCTACCTTCCGTCATGCAAAATGGCATATCCTGACCGGCCCGAGACGGTGCACCCTTCACACGCAAGTAAAACCGAGAACGCTTGCAACACCATCTCAGAAGATGAACGCGTGGCCGGGCTGCCGGTTCACAACACCTCGTTGCTCGTGGTGCACATCATTCCTTCAAGCATCGAACGTGCATACCTGTTTGGACCGGGCGATCCGCGAAATGTTCGAGCGTTGGCCCTTCCCACCAACCGGGACCATCATAAGTGAACTTCCAATACCACGGGTTGCTGCCAGCATCTTGCGACGAAGTCCAATAGTATCCAGCTTCATAAAAATCGCTGAATTCACCGGTCGTTCCATCACGCAATCCCAAAGGATTAGCAGAGAAACTACTCGTTGGTAGCGACTCCATTAAGCCCGCAGCTAACAAATCCCCTACGTTAGTCGAATACTCCGCTGCAAGAGCAGCCCAATCTGCATCCGTCGAATTGCGGTAACCCGGTGGACAAAGTTCTCCTGTTGTGATTGTTGCCCAATTATATAGGCGGGAAGTCCCCGGAGAATACTGAAACGAACTGGGATTGTCTTCTTGGTAGAAACTTTGGGCCCCATCCATCGTAGCAACCCACTCGGATGTGTTCAATTCTGAAGGAATAGGAGTTCCGTCGCGATAAATGGTGACTCGCAAATCCTCGCTCATCCAACAATCGTCACCAATCAGAGTCGTGCCATAAAAATGACCGCCGTACAAAATACCATCCGTACCACAAGTGAAATCCGTAGTGAAACTCAGTGTATCCCCATAAGTGGTTCCGAAATCGTTGGTTGCATAAAAAGTATAATAATACGTTGTGCCGGCAATTAAATTAGTCCAAGCCGCCTCTATCGCCCCTGCATTCAACACCTCATCTGCCCCACCACTCAAGGGGATAATGAACTCATCTTGAGATTCAATGCTCAAATCTGGAGTTGTTGCTTTGATTAACCCAACCTCAGTGACTGTTTCATCGCCAGTCATGTAGTTCACGTAAGCATTCAATTGAGCAGAGTTGGAATCAATCCACGTTGCGGGCAAGGTTTCGACCACGGGCAAAGAGGGTTCCTTCACGCAGCGGACGGAATATCCAAATCGTTCCAGATCAGCGTAAAGCGGGTTTGAGGGATCCGTTACATCAAGGCTGTGATTTCCTGTAACGGCCGTGTAGGCTTTAGGCGTCTCCTGATCGACCCACCAACCGCTGCCAATGCCTATTCCTTGGTACCCCAGTCCCACAGAAGGTACCCGAAAACCGGCTGGCACTCCTTCAAAACTTATCTGGGATCCCCCCCCATCCCAATCTGAGTTCGACTTGAGGGCAAACGCAGCGCTAGTCATCCCCCCCAATACAGTGAGCACATCGTCCCACTCGTCGGTAGTAGAAACGTGCCATCCCGATGGACAAACACCACGCTCGTCGCGGATGGCGTAGTGGTTGTACAACCTTCCATAAGCCGTTAAATTGGTCGTGTCATTGTCATACATGGCTTGAGCTCCTAAACTCGTATTGAGCCATTCGGATTCTGTCAATTCGCCGGCAATGGAATCGCCATTCGCATAAAGGCTGCTTTGGAGGTTTTCTTGGAACCAACAACGGCCATCCCAATTTATGAATGTGGTGTATTCGTGGCCATCGAAATTCACCGTCGAGGTACCGCAGGCAAATACTTCTCGTGGGGTGAGGTCGCCTTTGACACATCGGACCGAGCCTCCCCAGTCTAGAAAATCCGTGTACGAGCTTGGCAAGGGTGAGTAGGATTTAAAAATGGCGCGGTATGGAGGAGGAGTTAAGTCTTGAGTCAAAAAGGCACTATGCGTGTTAAGCCCTACGTAAATGTTTTGGGTATTGGGAACTCGAGTCCCCCAATAATAACCGCTTTGAGTACCGCGGAAACAAGTGACTTCAGAAGAGCTACTAAACATCGCATGGTAATCTGGAACATCATGAGTCCGCGGCAAATTCTCCTCCAAGGCCTCAAAATCTTCAACCGTAGCCACATGCCATCCGGCTGGACAAAGCCCCTCTTCGCGCTGGGCAGCAGCTCCATTGTAGATAAGACCATGGCGATCAACCCCCCCATGAGAATCGAAGTAAACCCCATCATCAAAGGATGGATGTCCTTCACCGTAGCGGCTGACCACACCATTTTCAGTCGTCCCATCGTAAAACGACCCCCACAGGTTGCGTTGAATTTCAGTGCCGTCGGAATAATAATTCGCCCTTAAATTCTCCCGAAACCAACATTGATTGCCACTGCCGTAGAGATTGTACTCATAGCCTTGATAAGTAAGGGTCTCAGTTCCACATGCCGCGATCGTCTCCGCTGAGCAGTGCAACCCCGTGCGAAATACCAAGGTATCCCCGAAGCTTCTTCCGTTGTCATCAGAAACGAATGCAACGTAGTAATAGTTCGTACCTTCGTCAAGCGAGGACAACGAAGCCGAGACGCTACCCGCTGCGAACTCACCGGCAATCTCCTGACCATCCTCCAAAGTTGAAGACGTCCCGAAAATAAACCCTGATTCAGTCACTTCGCCGGTAACCGCCTCCAACAATACCGACGCTGAAATGCCTGCATCACTCTCTGTAATTCCTGTCGCAGCAACCGTTTCAATGACTGGAGGCGGTGAATTCGTCGTGAAGCTCAGCGTATCGCCAAATGCGGTTTCAACGGCAGTCGTTGCAAAGGCAGCATAGTAATAGACTGTAGAATGAGACAAGCCCGTGAGCTCCCCTGTAAACGAGCCCGTTAATGTGCTGGAAGCCAGGTTCGCCCCATCTGACAGATCCGCGTTGATTCCCCAAACAAAGCCGGTCGCGGTCACCGCGCTATCACCGGGTTCGACCACTGTTCCATTCAAGGTGGCCAACGTAAGGTCAACAGCACTTGCAGCTTCGGTCGATACCGTTGGCGCCACGGCACCTGTCCCGAGCAGGCAGCGAATGCTTGCCCCCAAGCGTGGATCATTCAAGGCCCGCTGAATTCCCCCCGTCTCCCAAGTTAATGCCCGGTAGGTTTGGAAGGTACTTGTCCAGGCCGTGAAGTAGGATCCCGAGTTGTAGAAATCGCCGACGAACCCACGACTGCCCAAAGGAAGGGCGCTGAATCCAGTTGAATTGTTGCCGTCCCAACCTGGCGCAGTTGACTTCAGCTCCTCTGCTTCATTCGTACCCCGCCAATCCAAATCGTTCAATTCCGCCTCAGGAACGCCGAGGTATGACTCCAATTCCTTCCAATCATCATCAGAAGGGACATGCCAACCGGAAGGACACAATCCGTGTTCTTCCATGACCGCGTGCTGATTGTATAGGTAGCCTTTTGCTGCGACAGTTGATTGGTCATTGTTCATCGCACAACGAGCACCAGAGCTCAGGCCTTGCCAATCCGTGCCATCGGACACCAACGGAATGGATGCTCCATCGGCGTAAACTGTAGTCTGTAGGTTTTCAGCAAACCAACATTGATCTCCAATCAATGCAGTGCCGTATTCGTGTCCATCGTAAGTAACTGTTTCGACGCCACAATCGAATGGAGGAAGAACGTAGGTCAACTGAAGGGTGTCGCCAAACGAATAACCGAAGTTATTTTTTGCCCAAGCGGAATAATAGTAAGTTTCCCCATCATTCAAGTCATTTATTTCAAGCAAGAAGAGGCTGTCTAGAACTTGTTGATGAGACGACTCTGACCACTCGGCTGCAGGGAAATCATTCGTTTGTGCAACGACCGAATCAGCCGGATTCAGTGCTTCATTTACACCCCATTTGAATCCAGTCGCAGTGACTGCTCCTGGGCCCGTGTAATACACCTCGCCACGCAAATTGGTTCCGTCCGCTTCCAACGTGTGCACATGGGGCATCTGAACGTAATAAGATGACGGGTATTCCATCGCCACCGCTTGGGGAGTCTCGGCCCAAGCCTGATAGTCTTCATCCAACTCGATTTCCATTGCATTCATCCGCCGACACCTCACGCTCAATCCATGGTTTTCAGCGAAGCCCAGGTATCGACTTGCAACGGGATTTGCAGCGTTGAAGGCAGAGTTGTTCGCGTAATAAACCAAAGAATCCAATACGGAAGCATTAGAAAAGTCCAACGCATAAAATTGTGTCGTGGCTTGCTCCTCAAAAATTTCATCACCAACATCCACCAACGACAAGGGAGCCCATTCGCCATCTTGCGTCCTACGTTGCGCACTGTTCAACCTGTCCGATTCACTGGCCCAAGTCTCCAAATTTTCTACCTGGATTGAATCTGGAAGCGTCCACCCTGGAGGGCAAAGCTTTCTGCTGTCCAAAATTGCTGCAGGGTTGTAATGCAAACCGTACTCATTCAACACGGCGGAACTGTCTCGATAGAGCGCCTGTACCGGCCCATTGGCGTTTTGCCAATCCAGCTCTGAAGCTGCTTCTGGAATGGAGTCCCCGTTTGCAAAATGGGTGTTCCGCAAATTCACCCCAAACCAACAGTTATCAAGGAAATCCCGTTCCCCGGTTGCGCTGCCTAAACACCGAATGGATGCCCCGTAATACACGACATTCATGAAATTGCTGCAAGGATCGAAGGATCCTGGTGGAACGGGTGGCACACGCGCTGCTTCAATCTGAGCGACGAGCTCTTCAATCGCGACACCAAGGGAATCGCAATCGAACTCAAACCAAACCCGATTACCCTCTTGACGACGCAAAATGTAAATGTCATGAATTGTTGTCTCGGTCAACGTGCTCAGCGTGTCCTCATAAGCCCGAATCGCCTCCATCAATTCATCGCTCGCGCAACGAAAGTGTTGTTCTCCAGAGAAGTCGCACAGGGTGTCATTTTGGGCTTTCACACCCATACCGGAGACAACAAAAAAACCTACAAACGCAATAAATATCCTGCCGAGAAAGCTCATGATATCGACTAATTGTTTTGTCGAAAATACAGCACCTCCACTCAACATCCGAGTATCAAGTCTGCAAACGCAGCCGAATAGAACTTTTCATGATACAATTGCTCCCCGAAGGGATATGTGACAATACGTGATCGGCATCTCGGATGAGTGCCCGGAGGTAACTCGCGTATTGCGCAGCCCATCATCTCGTTCCAATATCAAGGGTCAAAAGCATGGTGACCGCGATAATGACTCTTCATCAGGGCACGCCTCCCAATCACCACGGCAAAGATGCGGGTCGCCTCTATAGTAGTGGAGAACGAAACGGAGCATTTGCTTTCGTCGTGGATGCTCAGGCAATTCGATGTCCACGAGGAGCTACTCAGCGATCGAGCCAATGCTCGACCGGAGACTCGGGCCCACATCAAGATAATCGTCGAAGACTTGCTGCTTCAGCCGGAACTTTTTAAGAGATGGCGGGCGTTTCTCGCGAATTGAGCGCCAAAGCCATCAACAGCTTGCGCTCGTTCATTCGGGCCAAATTTTGCCTGGATTCAATAGCCCCTTCGGATCAAAGACCCGCTTCACGCCTCGCATCAATTCCAGCTGCCTAGGACTGAACGCGAGGTCGATGTAGGGCTTCTGAACCCAGCCGATCCCGTGCTCTCCGCTGAGCGTTCCGCCCAGCCGTACTACTTCGGTAAACAGCTCCCGGATCGCTTGCGGCAGCTCCTCTGTCCAAGCCTCCTGCGGCATGGCGTCGCGCAGGATGTTCACGTGCAGGTTGCCGTCGCCGGCGTGGCCGTAACACACGCTCCGAAACCCATACCGTCCCCCGATTTCCTTGACCGCCCGCAGCAACTCCGGCAACCGGCCCCGCGGCACCACCGTGTCCTCCTCCTTGTAGACGCTCGCCGCCTTGACGGCCTCCCCCACCCGCCGCCGCAGGAACCAAAGCCGGTCCTTCGCGGCCGCGTCGTCGGCAAAGAGCGGCTCCCCCGCACCTGCCCCCTCCAACACCGGCAGCAACGCCTCCACCTGCGGCATCAGGTCCTCCGCCCGGAACCCGTCCACCTCGATGAGCAGGTGCGCCGCCACGTCCTCCCCCACCTCGAGCGAGTGGTCGCCCGTAAAATCCTGCGCTAGCCGCACCGCATCCCGCTCCATGAATTCCAGTGCCGACGGCTGCACCCCCGCCTGGAAAATCGCCGCCACCGCGCCGCAAGCCGCCTCCGCCGAGCGGAACGGAACAAGCATCAGCGCGTTGTGCCGAGGCCAAGGCAGCAACTTCAACGTCGCCTCGGTGATCACCCCCAGCGTCCCTTCGCTCCCGACCATCAACTGCGTCAGGTTGTACCCCGTGCTGTTCTTCAACGTATCGGCGCCTGTGCGGATCACCTGCCCATCGGCCAGCACCACTTCGAGATTGAGCACCCAATCCTTCGTCACCCCGTACTTAACCGCCCGCGGCCCCCCGCTGTTTTCGGCCAGGTTGCCCCCGATGGTGCACGTGCCGCGCGACGCGGGATCCACGGCGTAAAACAGCCCGTCGCGCTGCACCCGCTCCTGCAGTTCCTGCACAATAACGCCCGGCTGCACCCGCACTTGGTGATTGGCCAAATCCACTTCCACCACCCGATCCATGCCCTTCAACGACAACGCAATCCCTCCCTTCACCGCCAGCGCCCCACCGGACAGCCCCGTGCGCGCCCCCGCCGCCGTCACCGGCACCCCGTAGGCATGCGCCACCTCCATCGTCGCCACCACGTCCTCCCGCGACCGAGCGCGGACCACCGCTTGCGGCGGAAACCGCAAGTCCTCCGTTTCGTCGTGCGCATGAACGCCGAGCACCTCGGCATCCGTCGAAACGGCCCCGCCCAAGCGCGCGCGCAGCGCATCCATCCAGTTCAAGTTTTCCACAACCCCAAACATACGCCCCACAGCCCCCCACCAAGTTCAACCCGCAACGTGTATATTGCCCACACTTGAACGAAACCATGCAGAAAACGACCTCGATTCGCCTGTGGGCAGGAGCCGCGCTCCTCCTGCTGACCGCCGCTACCGCCGTCGCCCAAGGGGCCGAGCGGTTCACGAATGAGAAGATTTGGTACAGCCGTACGTTTCCCCAGCAATACGTTTGGGGCATCCGCTCGATGGCGGACGGCTTGCACTACACCCGCCTTGAACGCGGAGAAGGCGGCAGTGAAATCGTTCAATACGCCTACAAAACAGGAGATCGCGTGGCGACCCTCCTGACCAGCGAGCAGGCCTTCGAGGACGCCTCCGTCAGCATCGACGACTACACCTTCAGTGCCGACGAATCCAAGCTGCTGCTGATGATCAACCAAACCCCGATCTACCGCCACTCCTTCACCGCGGACTACTACATCTGGGACCGCGAAGGCGAGGGATCCATCATCCCGCTTTCCGACGAAAACCTGGGGCAACAGCGCCTTGCCACCTTCTCACCCTCAGGTGACCTGGTGGCCTTCGTACGCGACAACAACGTCTTCATCTCGAACGGCCACAACGAAACGCAGGTCACCACCGATGGTGAGTTCAACAAGGTCATCAACGGCGCCACGGACTGGGTGTACGAAGAGGAATTTGGGGAGGACAACGGCTTGTTTTGGTCGCCCGATGGCGAGCGGCTAGCCTACTACCGCTTCGATGAAGCGAACGTCCGTGAATTCAGCATGCCCGTGTATGGGGAGTTGTATCCGGATCCGTACACGTTCAAGTACCCGAAGGCGGGCGAGGAGAACAGCCAGGTGAGCATCCACGTGTACGATTTGGCATCGGGCCAAAGCCGGACCGTCGACACCCCACAAATGGAGTACATCCCGCGCATCCAGTGGACCCACGAGCCGACCACGCTCGCGGTAACGATGATGAACCGTCACCAGAACGACCTGCGGCTGCTCCTCGCGGACTGCACGGCCAAATCCATGCGCATCCCGACCTCCGAAGGCTACTCGGAGCAATGCGACACGTACATCGACGTGACGGACAACCTGACCTTCCTTTCCGATGGCGCCCGCTTCGTCCTGACGAGCGAACGCGACGGCTACAACCACCTGTACCTGTGCAACTTCGAAGGCAGCACCACGGCCCTAACGACGGGTGAATGGGACGTCATCGAGGTGGCGGGTTACGACGCGAAGGCCGGCGAGGTCTACTTCACGGGGTCGATGAAGGGGGCGACGCAAAAGCATTTGGCCAAGGTCAATTTGAAAGGCCAAATGACGCTGCTCGACGAGCGCCCCGGCACCCACTCCGCCGAATTCTCGCGCACCTTCGCCTACCGGATCCACACGCACCAGGACGCGAACACGCCGCCGACCTACTCGCTGGTGAACCGGAAAGGCAAGGAAATTCGCGTGCTGGAAGACAACGCGGCCCTGCGGGAGGTGCTCGCGAACTACACGATGTCCCCGAAGGAGTTCTTCCGCTTCACGAACCGCGCGGGCGTCGAGCTCAACGGCTGGATGATTAAGCCGGCGGACTTCGATCCGTCGCGCGCGTACCCGGTTTACGTGAACATCTACGGCGGTCCCGGTTCGAACATGGTGGAGGACCGCTGGGGCGGCGCGAACCACTATTGGCATCAGCTCCTCGCTCAAGAAGGCTACATCGTGGCGTGCGTGGACCCGCGCGGCACGCAATTCCGCGGCCGGGAGTTTGAGCACAGCACGTACAAGCAGCTCGGCAAACTCGAAACCGAGGACTTCATCGATTTCGGTCGGTGGCTTGGCGAGCAATCGTACGTGGATGCGGAGCGCATCGGCATCCAAGGTTGGAGCTATGGCGGCTTCGAGACCCTGCTCTGCATGACGAAGGGTGCGGACGTGTTCAGCGCGGGCATCAGCGTGGCGCCCGTGACGAACTGGCGCTATTACGATTCGATTTACACGGAGCGATTCATGCAGACTCCTGCGGAAAACCCGGACGGCTACGACGACAACAGCCCGGTGTTCTTTGCCGACCTGCTCGAAGGCGAGCTGCTGCTCATCCACGGCAGCGGGGATGACAACGTGCACTTCCAGAACTCGATGGAGATGGTGAACGCGCTCGTGGCCGCAGGAAAGGACTTCGACTTCTTCGCCTACCCGAACCGAAACCACGGCATCTACGGGGGCAACACGCGGTTGCACCTCTTTGATATGATGCTCGACTTTGTAAAAGAAAACCTGTAAGGACGACGGCGTCCTTCTTGACTAAACCCGAAACTTCAAACCACCATGAGTCAATCTTCGAAATCGCTTATGAGCGGTCACCCGCAGGGGCTGATGACGCTCTTCTTCTCCGAAATGTGGGAGCGTTTCTGCTACTACGGAATGCGCGTGCTCCTCACGTTGTTTTTGGTTAAATCCCTCTACAATGGAGACCGGGAGGCGAGCCTGATTTACGGTGCCTATACCGCATTGATTTATGCCGCACCGGTCTTGGGGGGACGCATGGCTGACAAATTTTTGGGCTACCGTTTTGCCATTTTGTTAGGGGCCGTATTGATGGCGATCGGTGAATTTTTGATGGTTGGTGCGGCTGTTTGGAAGATGGAAAATGCCATGTTGATTGGCATGGGGGCACTCATTGTCGGCAACGGTTACTTCAAGGCGAATATTTCCACGATTGTCGGAAAGCTCTATGAAGATGGCGACCCAAGACGCGACTCGGGATTCACCATTTTCTACATCGGCATCAATGTTGGGGCTTTGCTCGCGACTACGGTCGTAGCGTATGTAGGAGAAACGTTTGGATTTGAATACGGGTTCGGACTCGCAGGGATTGGAATGCTTCTGGGATTGCTCATCTTTTGGACTGGAAGGGGGAACTACGCTGCAGCACCTGGATTGGAAGTTACCGAAGCAGGAAGAGCCAAAATGTTCGGATTGCCGACCTACCTGATCATCTCCATTGCATCGCTCATTCTCGTTCCGCTGTGCTACTTCCTAATCAGCCAAAACGATATCCTCAGCTACCTCTTGTTGGTCTTGTTTGGATACGTGGCTTTTTCTCTGATTTCAAGTGGATTCAAAGAAGGAAAAGTCTGGGGACAGCGCATGATTGCCCTTGTCATTTTCATGCTCATTAACATTGTGTTTTGGGCGTGTTTTGAGCAAGCAGGAACGTCGTTGACTTTGTTCGCGGACCGGAACGTCAGCCGCGACATTCTCGGCTGGGAGATGCCGGCATCCATGACGCAGTTCTTCAATCCATTCTTCATCATCCTCTTCGGTTCCGTTTTCTCCGTGATGTGGGTGAAGCTTTCAGAAGCCGGAAAGAACCCGAGCATTCCCATGAAGTTCGCTTTGGGCATCCTTCAGTTGGGATTGGGGTTCTTGATCACCAAATTGGGCTTCGCAATGCAACTCGAAGGTTTCCTCGTTCCCTTGTGGACCCTGATCATTTTGTACTTGCTTCACACGACGGGTGAATTGTTCCTTTCTCCCATCGGATTGTCCATGGTTACGAAACTGAGTCCGAAGCACATCGCAGGAACAGCAATGGGCGGTTGGTTCTTGAGTTTCGCTATTGCCAATTTTTTGGGTGGCCAAATTGCCACATTGACTGGAGCGGAAGGTCATGGAGCTGAGAAAGCCCAGCCTATCGAACAAGGTCAATTGACGGACAAAACAACGGTAAAAGAGGCACTCGAGGAATTGGGACGTGCTACCGATTTCGAGAATTGGGTCCCATTGGATGAGGCAAGCGGCCCCAATGTTTCGTTCAGCACCTTCGCGAACAAATACGAGTGGGTGCAGTTCCGGAAGTCCTTGGAAAAGTCAACTTATGGAGAATGGTTGAACACCCCGAAGCTTTCAGCTAACGAGTTGACCATGGCGTCGTGGCTCGACGAAGGACTCTGGAATGAGTTGCGCACAGACCTTGAGACCTTGAAAGCGAACGATAATAACGATGAGAATGCCATCGACTTTGGAACCTGGACTTACTTCAAAGATGGCTTTTCCGAAATCGAAAATGCCGCATCAACGTCGGTCAGCAGTGTTTTCGAGGCTCATCAATCCCAAGTCATGGAAGCGGGCTTGAAGAAATACACCAGCGTCTTCTCCACACTCGGTTGGGTTCTGGTAGGTATTGCAATCCTAATTGCCCTTCTCAGCAAGCCGCTCAACAAGTTGATGCACGGTGTGAGCTGAGTTGCTTCCTTCATGTGAAATCATGCGAAAAGCGCCTTCGGGCGCTTTTCTTTTGCGATATTGCGGGAAATTCTATTGTGATGCGTTTGATTTTGGCCTTCCTCCTCGTTGCGTTCATCGGCTTCTCGGCCCATGCCCAGCAAGCCCACATCAATTGGATGACCATTGAAGAGGCGATGGCCGCTGCGGAGGAAGATCCGCGCCCCATCATGATGGACGTATACACGCAGTGGTGCGGACCGTGCAAAATGATGATGGCGAACACCTTCACGGTTCCCGCGCTCATCAGCTACGTCAACGACCACTATTACGCGGTGAAGTTCGACGCGGAATCCGCTGGTGAGGTCACCTTCAAAGGCCAAACGTTCAGCAACCCCGGCTTCAACCCCGCATCCCGCGGACGCAACACGCCGCACGAGCTCTCCCGGGCACTCGGTGTCACCGCCTATCCGACGTTGATTTTCATGACGGCCGAGGGCGACATCATCACCCCGTTGACCGGCTACAAGACCGCCCAAAACCTGGAGATCTTCCTGCGCTACTTCGCTGAAAAGTGGTACGCAGGCAGCGGGCAGGCGGAGTGGGACGCGTACAAGGAACGCTTCACGCCGACCTTTTAAGTTCTTTTCGAAGTTTTCGGGATTTGAGGGGGACGCAAGTCGCGTTTCGCGGGCAACGCGTGCTGTATATTTGCACCGAATTTGGCCTGACATTCGAACCGAATCGAAGGCACGCCTGTTAATGAAACCGAGATAAAATTCACACCATGAGCGAGACTGCCCGCATTATTCTGGAGGGAAAAGAGTACGAATTCCCCGTCATCGTTGGAACTGAAAACGAGAAGGCGATTGACATTTCAAAACTGCGGGCCTCGACGGGCTACATCACGTTGGATTTTGGGTACAAAAACACCGGATCCACGAAGAGCGCCATCACTTACCTCGACGGCGAGAACGGCGTATTGCGCCACCGGGGATACAGCATCGAAGAACTGGCGGACAACGCCTCCTTCCTCGAGGTTGCGTACCTGTTGATCTACGGCGAATTGCCGAACAAAGAACAACTCGATTACTTCGAAACGAGCGTTTGCCACCACACGCTGGTGCACGAGAACATGAAGCGTTTCTTCCAAGCGTTTCCGCCGAATGCCCACCCGATGGGCATGCTGAGCTCCATGATTTCGAGCTTGAGCACGTTCTACCCCGAAAGCCAGAACCCGAACCGCTCGGTCGTCGACATCGAGCGCACCATCCACCGCCTCATCGCGAAGTTGCCCACATTGGCGGCGCAAGCCTACAAGCACAACATGGGCCATCCGACGGTTTATCCGTCCAATGATTTGGGTTACGTTGGAAACTTCTTGAAAATGATGTTCGGGTTGCCGACCGCGAACTACGAGGTGGACCCGGTCATTGAGTCGGCCTTGAACAAGTTGCTCATCCTGCACGCGGACCACGAACAGAACTGCTCGGCTTCCACCGTGCGCATCGTGGGTTCATCTCAGGCGAACCTCTACTCGTCCGTTTCCGCAGGCATCGCAGCGCTCTGGGGCCCGCTCCACGGCGGCGCGAACCAAGCAGTCATTGAAATGCTCGAGAGCATCAAAGAGGACGGTGGGGACATGGAGAAGTGGATTGCGAAAGCCAAGGATAAAAACGACAGCTTCCGCCTGATGGGCTTTGGTCACCGGGTCTACAAGAACTTCGACCCCCGTGCGCGCATCATCAAGAAGGCAGCAGACGAAGTGTTGGCGAAGTTGGGGGTGAACGACCCGGTGTTGGATTTGGCCAAGCGACTTGAAGAAGTGGCGTTGAAGGACGAGTACTTCGTGCAGCGTGGCTTGTACCCGAACGTGGACTTCTACTCGGGCATCATCTACCGAGCCCTCGGCATCCCGACCGACATGTTCACCGTGATGTTCGCCATCGGTCGCTTGCCCGGCTGGATTGCCCAATGGAAGGAAATGCTCGAGAATGGCGAGCCGATTGGCCGTCCACGCCAAGTTTACACGGGAGCTACGGAGCGCTCCTTCGTGAACATCAACGAGCGCTCGTAACGTGTCCGGCGGTTCCGTCCAGTCGAGCGTCGCATCGAACGGCGTTTGCACGATTGAATTCAGCCACCCTGCGAGCAACAGCTTGCCCGGCAAGCTCCTGCGGGAATTGGCAGCCACGATCACGCGGTGTGGGGAAGATGCGGACTCATCGGTCATTGTCCTCCGTTCGGCCGGGGACCGTGCTTTTTGTGCGGGAGCGAGCTTTGACGAGCTGATTGCCATAGAAACGGCGGGACAAGGGCTGGAATTCTTCAGTGGCTTCGCGTTGGTGATCAATGCCATGCGCACCTGCCCCAAGCTCATCATCGGCCGGGTCCAAGGCAAGGCCGTTGGAGGGGGCGTGGGCCTGGCTTCTGCGGTAGATTACTGCTTGGCCACGGAGCACGCTTCGGTGAAGTTGTCGGAACTTGCCGTTGGCATCGGGCCGTTCGTGGTGGGACCCGCGGTGGAGCGGAAGATCGGAACTTCAGCGATGTCGCAATTGGCCATCGACGCGTCTTCTTGGCGCTCTGCCCAATGGGCGGCAGGACATGGTCTCTTCGCCGAGGTTTACCCTTCTGTGGAAGAACTGGATGCGGGCGTTGCTGCCCTTGCGGACCGGTTGGCGAAGTCCAATCCAGAGGCCATGCGGGAGTTGAAAACGATTTTCTGGGCGGGGACTGAAGACTGGGACCGCTTGCTTTCTGAACGCGCTGCAATCAGTGGTCGGTTGGTGTTGAGTGCGTTTACGCGGAACGCCATTGCGCAATTCAAGGCGCGCTGATCCTGAACGGAACGCGAGAAGGCGCCAAGTGCACTTGGCCGATGCGGTCAAACATGTTGCGCAATCGGTGCATCTATGGGGCCCCGCATCATTCCGAAACTGCACGCAACGATGCCCCTGTTATTTGCTGAATTGGGTTAGGCTGTATCACCTTTAGTTCCTTCCTTCCGATGGCCTTCAAAACCCGCCTTCTTTTTGTCCTTCCAGTCCATTGCTTTTTCAGTGGAACGGCTCAGCAACCGGCTCAGGGCTTGGACGTGTAGGATCGTGGAGAAGGGATCATGTTCAAAGACCGAGCTGAAGGCCGTGGACTTCAGTTTCGAGCATGGAATCACTTGTCAAGCGAGGTGCGCACTTTGCTAGAACCGATGAAACGCATTGGCGCTTTCGAGCACGACGCATTCGACTGAGGTTTTCCGGACAATCGACCAGCCAACGGTTCTGCAAGATGCACTGACTCGTCCTGAGGGGGATGGTGATGCGATTTTAGGCAGGTCGATGGACGCTCGGTTGGCCCATTCCCCGACCAATCGATTTCGATTGACATTTGGCCAGCGTGCATCGCTTTCGGACAACCTCGAAATGCGGACCGGTTCCCAATCGCTGCAATTGATTGAACGGATCCGGCTCACCTCAGCCTTTTCCACGATTCGCGAGTTCGGAACCTTCGCGGAAGGCCGCATTCGGGCGGTCTCGCGCCTGACTGAAACTCGCCGGATCGGTGGTCACAGGGGATGGCTCCACGACATGGGTGGCCGAAAACCACGGCGGATTGAAGTATGAAGGCCGGTTGAAGTGGCTGCCGTTTGGGCTGTTTGGTTCGTTTGACCAATACCGGCAAGCGGATTTGGTTCGGGAAGTCCAACCCCGCAACTCCGACGAATACCGAGACGACTGGGTGAATGCTGCCGCCTGGTTGTTCGGACCATGACCATCCGCGAACACCGGTGCGATTGGAAATGAAAAAGGCCCTTCCGCGTGGGCGGAAGGGCCTTTCTCAATCAGTTCGGATCCGATCAGTGTTGGACCACGATTTGGTTCGTCCACACCTGCTCACCTGCAGCTGCATGGATCACGTATGGGCCAGCAGCCCAACCTTCGACGTTCAACTCAATCAATCCATTGACCACCAAGGCTTCCTGGCTGAACACCGCGCGTCCTTGCATGTCCATGACTTGCAAAGTCGCTGAGGCCACCGTCGCGTCCACGCTCACCCACAACGAGCTCGTCGCAGGGTTCGGGTACGCTGACCAAACCAATTCGTCCACCCCCTCGATGCTCAACACGTCATCCACTTCAGCTGAAGCCTCCGCGCTGCACTGGTGATCGTCGTAAACGATCAAGTCATACGCGCCGGCTGCCAATCCCGTCAAGTCTTCATCGGCACTGGTGAAATCGCTGGGGCCCGTCCACGAGAACGTGTAAGGCTCCGTTCCGCCCGTGACCGTCACCTCGATGGATCCTGCACCTGCGGCGGTTTCATCACCCACCGCATCGATGGTCACCACCAACGCTTCCGGCTCTTCAACCGTGAACTCCACCGCCGTCGAACAGCCGTTTTCAGCCATCACTTCGATGGTGTAGGTGCCCGCTGCCAAACCACCAAACATCGCGTTGTCCTGCGTGGTGTCGCCCAACGTGTACGTCAGCGCTCCCGCGTCTCCAGCATTGTCCGTGACGCTCACGTCCACCATGCCGTTTGCAGAGCCCGCGCACAACGCATCCGTTACCACGGCTTCCGCGACCAAATCGCACACGATGCACGAACCGTCGTCGTCCGTAGCGTCTGCGTTGTAGTTGGGTGCGTTTTCATCCGTGCAGCCGGCCACCTCGAACTCGTCGCACACGCCGTCCATGTCGGCATCGTTCAAGCAGTTGCCGTCGCAATCGTAGCCCGTTTCGGCAAACGTGCAGTCCCCTGCGTCGGTCGCGTCCGCGTTGTAGTTGCAAGCGGTTTCGTCTTGGCAACCTTGGATTTCAAATTCGTCACAAACACCGTCCATGTCCATGTCGTTCAGGCAGTTGCCATCGCAATCGTAGCCGGCTTCGGCGTAAGTGCAAGAACCGTCGTCGTCCGTGGCATCCGCGCTGTAGTTGCAAGCCATCGCGTCTTGGCACCCCGCCACTTCGAACTCGTCGCATACGCCATCCATGTCCGCATCCATCAGGCAGTTGCCTTCGCAATCGTAACCGCTCTCCGGATACGTGCAGCTTCCGTCGTCGTCCGTCGCGGACAGGTCGTAGTTGCAAGCCATGCCATCGGTGCATCCACCAACCTCGAACAAATCGCACACGCCGTCACCGTCCGTGTCCACTAAGCAATCGCCGTTGCAGTCGTAGCCCGGGGTTGGGTACGAGCAGCTCCCATCGTTGTTGGTGGCGTTCATGTCGTAGTTGCAGGCATTCGAATCCGTACAACCCTCCACTTCGAATTCATCGCAAATGCCATCGTCATCGGCGTCGTTCAAGCACGCACCTTCGCAATCGTAACCCGCTTCGGCGTAATCACACGCTCCAGCATCGGTGGCCGTGGGGACGTAGTTGCATGCCGTCTCGTCTTGGCAGCCCACGACCTCATCTTCATCGCAAATGCCATCCATGTCGGCATCGTTCAAGCAGTTTCCGTCGCAATCGAGTCCCGCGTCAGCATACGTGCATGAACCATCGTCTTGGGTCGCCGTCATGTCGTAGTTACAGGCCATGTCATCTGTGCAACCCAAGCACGAAGTGTATTCGCATGAACCGTCATCGGAGGTGGCGGAGGCGGCGTAGTTGCAAGCCGTGTTGTCCATGCAACCCGCGGTGTCCACTTCGTCGCAAATGCCGTTTCCGTTGGCATCGTTCAAGCAGTTTCCGTCGCAATCCAAGTAGGTTTCGGTTGGGTAAGTGCAAGAAGCGTCGTCGTCCGTTGCCGCCATGTCGTAATTGCAGGCCGTCGTGTCCGTGCATCCAGGAACTTCATTCTCGTCGCAAATGCCGTCCATGTCCGCGTCGTTCAGGCAGTTGCCCTCACAATCCAGCCCCGCTCCAGCAAAGGTGCACGACCCGTCGTCGTCCGTAGCAGCCGCATCGTAGTTGCAAGCCGTGTCGTCCGTGCAACCCGGGATTTCATTCGCATCGCAAATGCCATCGCCATCCGCATCGGCCAAGCACACTCCGTCGCAATCGTATCCCGCTTCAGCATACGTGCACGAGCCATCGTCCGCAGTTGCCGAAGCATCGAAGTTGCAAGCCGTTTCATCCATGCAGCCGTCAACAGCAGCCGTCGACGTCCCGGCGCCTTCGAAGCTGTACGTCAGCTGCAGCTGATCCGCACCGATTCCCAACGGGAACACTTGCGCATTGATGGTTCCGCTGATCGTTCCAGCCGTGGTCAACTGAAGGAACAAGGTGCGCATCGTCGTGGGATCCGGCAACCCGTTCGGGGTTCCGTTCAACACGTACCACGCTCCCCCGGTGAAGTCATCCATTACGACGTCGGAACCGCTTTCTGGAGTTGCGGCGTTGAACGCGTTCGTCCAAGGCTGGGCCAAGGACTCAACGGTTGAAACCGCTGTAAAAGGAGGAGACGCTGCCTCTTCGATTCCGATGGTGACCCAGCTATCGAATTCCATACTCGGGAAAAACGAGAAAAACTGGGACTGCACGCCGCCGGCTGTAGAGCCCGTGGCAAACCCGTCATTGTAGAATCCGTCGCTTGTCATCAAGTAAAACGGGTTGTCTTCGTTGCCAAAAATGGAACTCAAGAAATCCGTTTCATTCACCATGTCGATGTAGAAGCGGTAGGTCGTCATGCCAGCAAGGTCACCCGTTGTATGCACTGCATACTCTTCAATGGTCATGGAATAATTGGCTGTCACTTGCGCCGTGGCTTGTTGGGTGGGCAGAACCCCGGAGAGGAACGCACCGGTCATTAAGCCCAAACCACTGGTTTTGAGCCCTTTGAGCAATGCTGATGTCGAATTTGGCATCGATTTGAGGATTGGTTGTGATTCGTTCTGAATGAGCGAACAGTCCGCTCACGCGCAAACTTCGCAGAAATACCGGGGAAAATCATCGAATCCCTCTGAGATTAACGAACAATTTACCTTGTAAAACGAAAACGGGCCGCCCTTTCGGACGGCCCGTTCCATCTAACTGCACATGCCATTAACGCTCGATGAGCAAGCGGGTTTGGGCGGTGCCTTCGTCGGTGATCGCGGAGAACACGTACCATCCCGCCGATAGGTGGCCGAAGTCCCATGAGCGAGCGCCGTTCCACGGTGCCGTGACCTCATTCCAAACCCGGCGCCCCGCGCCGTCATAGACGTTCAGTTCCACGGTTGAAGACCAGCCCGCCAACTCAATGGAAACCACGCCTTGGGTCGGGTTCGGATAAACCGCCCATTGAAGGGCCTCGACCTCGCCCACGCCGACCGCGTCGATGTTGATGTCGGTGAGTTCGGTTTGGCATCCGTTCGCATCCGTCACCACCAAGGAGTAGCTGCCGGCAGCGAGTCCGGTCACATCCTCATCCGCGCTCTGGAACGTGCCATCGAGCCCCGTCCAAGCGAACGAGTAATCTGGCGTCCCGCCCGAAACGGTGACGGAGATGCTGCCTGAGTTCGAACCGTTCGCATCCGGTTCGATGGCATCCACCGTGACCTCCAAGGCTTCCGGTTCGAAGACCTCCCCGGTCCACGTCGCCGTGCAGCCGGAAGCATCCTCCGCGCAAACCGTGTACGTTCCCGCGCTGAGGCCCACGAACGTGTCGTCCGTGCTGAAGTTGGCGCAATCGAAGGCAAACGTGTAGCTGCCCGAACCGCCGTTGGCGAAGATCTGGATGGCCCCGTTCGCCCCGCCATTGCAGGACACATCGGACACCACCGCGTCCACGAGGAGCGGATCGGGGGATCCGACCACCACCTCGGTCACCGCCTCGCAACCAAGCGTGTCCACCACCGTGATGGTGTACGTCCCTTGGCCTACGCCCGTCACGCTGTTCCCTTCAAGCGTTCCCACCGTGGGCAACCACGTGAAGGTCGGCGCATTCGAGCCGCTGACATCCACCGTAAAGGCTCCGTCCGCTGTATCAAAGCAGGTCGCATCCAGCGTTCCCGCAGCGACCACCGCGACGTCACACGTGAAGCACGACCCGTCGTCGTCCGTGGCTTCTGCGTTGTAGTTGTCCGCCAGCGGATCCGTGCAACCCAGCACCTCAAAGGCATCGCAAACGCCATCCCCATCCGCATCCTCCAAGCAGGTGCCGTCGCAGTCGTATTCGGGCTCTGCATAGGTGCAGCTGCCGTCTTCCTCGGTGGCGTCTTCGGCATAGTTGCACGCCGTTGGGTCCGTGCAGCCCGCCAATGGATAGATGCACGAGCCGTCGTCGTCCGTGGCCGCATCGTTGTAGTTCAAGGCCGTCGCATCGGTGCACCCGAGGAGTTCAAATTCATCGCACACGCCGTCGCCGTCGGTGTCGTTCAAGCACGCTCCCGTGCAATCGTAGCCCGCATCAGCGTAGGTGCAAGAGCCGTCGTCCAAATTCGCCGCATCGTCGAAGTTGCACGCCGTTGCATCCGTGCAGCCGGGAACCGACGCTTCGCACGAACCGTCGTCGTATTCGGCGTCCGCATCGTAGTTCGCTGCCGTGTCGTCCGTGCATCCGCAGGCGTTGTTGATCGGAGTGAAATCCCACGCGCCGTTCGTGAAGGCCAGCGGGTAGCGGAGTTCGTTCTCCCCCACTCCGTTCACGAAGACTTGCAGGTTCACCACGCCGCTGAGTTCGCCGTCAGTCGTGAGCTGGGCAATGAGGACGCGGTGGTCGTCGCCGGCCACCCCGTTGGGGCTGCCGTTCAGGAGGAACCACAGTCCGCCGATCTCGTCGTTGAGGACGATGTCATTGCCCGCTTCGAATGCGGTGGTCCAGGGGGTGGGACCTTGCACGGTTTGGACTTCACCCTCACCGGTGGCCGCTTGCTGGCTCAATCCGATGGTCACCCAGCTGTCGAAGCCCAGCTCAGGGAAGGCCGCGAGCAGCATGGGATTCGTGGCCTGCGCGAGGGCACCGCCGCCGGGGTGCTGGTAAAAGCTCGTCGTGCTGGTGATCTCGAGGATGTCTTCGCTGTTGCCAAACACGGAGCTGACGAAATCATCGGTGTTCTCGGTCGTGGCGTAAAGGCGGTAGGTCGTTTGACCGGCCAATACCCCGGCCGTGTGCTCCGCCACCACCTCGATTTCCAGGCCGTACGCAGGCGCTTCGCCGTTGCACGAGCAGAAATCGCACTCCCCTTCATCCGTCGCTGCAGGATCGTAGTTGCAGGCGCTGTCCGCTTGGCAACCCACCACCTCAAACCCATCGCACACGCCATCGCCATCGGCATCCGCGAGGCACGCGCCGTCGCAATCGTAGCCCGCTTCAGCGTAGTCACACGAAGCATCTTCCACTTCGGCCGTGGCGTCGTAGTTGCAGGCCTCGGCGTCCATGCAGCCTTCGATGGCGTGGAGCACGGTGATGGTTTGGACGAAGACGGTGCTGTTGCCGCACGCGTCGGTCGCCGTGTAGGTCCGCTCGATCACCGTGGACTCGTCGTCCGAGGAAAGGACCACGTCCCCGCTGACCCAGCTGGCCGTGAGGTCGCAGGCGTCCTGGATGAAGGCGGCGGGGTTGGGTACGGTTTGGCCCAACGCCTCGTCGATGATCAAGTTCTCTTCCAATGCGAGAATGAACTCGGGCCCGACGGTATCCACCACCGTAATGTACTGAATAGCAGTTGCTTCGTTGCCCGCGTCATCCACTGCTGTGAAGGTCCGGGTACAGAAATAGTTGAACGGAGCGCAGGGCAAAATGTATTCGATGGGGCCGTCGAAGAAGGAAACCTGCACTTCGGCGTCGCATTCGTCAATGGCCATGGCCATTCCGGTGGGCATGTCCTGGTCGCACGTGATGGTGGAATCCGCGGGAACGTACACAAACGTCGGCGGGGTCACATCCGGGCTGCACGGGTACGTGCACGATCCGTCGTCGTCCGTGGCCGTCGCCTCGTAGTTGATGGCCGTCGCATCGGTGCAACCGGCCACTTCGAACGGGTCACACACGCCGTCGCCGTCTGCATCCGCCAGGCAGTTGCCCGCGCAGTCGTACCCCGCATCGGCATACGTGCACGCCGCCGAATCCGTGGCCGAAGCATCGAAGTTGCATGCGGTCGCGTCCTGACATCCAGCGATCTCGAACTCGTCGCACACGCCGTCGCCGTCTGCGTCATTCAAGCAAACGCCCGCGCAATCGTATCCGCTCACTGCGTATATGCAGGAGCCGTTTTCGTCGGTGGCGCTCGCGTCGTAATTGCACGCGGTGTCGTCCGTGCAACCGGGCACCTCGTTGGCGTCGCAAATGCCGTCAGCATCCGCATCGGCCAAACACGCACCCGAGCAATCGAACAGCGGCTCGGCATACGTGCACGAACCATCGTCGTCCGTCGCGTCCGCCTCGAAGTTGCACGCCGCTGCATCCGTGCAGCCAGCCACCTCGAACTCGTCGCACACCCCGTCGCCATCGGCGTCGTTTATGCAAACTCCCACACAATCGTACCCCGTTTGGGCGTATGTGCACGTTCCGGGATCGGTCGCTGCCGGGTTGTAGTTGCAAGCGGTCGCGTCGAGGCAACCCGCCACTTCGAGCCAATCGCAAATGCCATCGCCGTCCGTGTCCATCAAGCAGGTGCCCGAGCAGTCGTAGCCTGGAGTGGCGTACGTGCAGGAGCCGTCGTTGTTCGTCGCGGCGGAGTCGAAGTTGCAGGCGTTCAAATCCGTGCACCCCGGGACTTCGAAGGCGTCGCAGACCCCATCACCATCCGTGTCCACGAGGCACGTACCGTCGCAAGCATACTCGGGTTCGGCGTACGTGCAGTTGGCAGCATCATCCGTCGCCGCAGCATCGTAATTGCAGGCCATTGGATCCAAGCATCCTGCGATTTCATTCGCGTCGCACACGCCGTCGCCATCGGCATCTTCAAGGCACGTACCGTCGCAAGCATAGCCCTCCTGTGCGTATTCGCACGCATCGTCGGTGGGCACGCTGCACGCCCCGCCGAGGCTGACGCTGACAGACACTTCGTCTAACCCAGAATCGGTGTAGTTGAAGATTTGGACAAACAATTCGCCGTCCAAGATGCCATCGGTGGTGAATTGACCCAACAAAACGCGGAGGTCCTCACCGGCAATTCCGTTGGTGGCACCTTGCAAATTGTACCATCCCCCTCCCGTAACGTCATCAATGACGATGTCTCCACCGGCTTCAAAATTCACCAACCAAGGATTCGTCGGGCCGGCAATGATGTTCACCGGGCCTTCGCCTGCCGAAGGATCCGTTGGGCCCTCGACCCCGATGGTCACCCAGCTGTCGTAGGATACAGCGGGAAAGAAAGGCAACAAACTCGCGTTGATGCCGGTCGCAACGCCCGCACCAAATGGGTCTTGGTAAAAGGACGTCGATGAGCTGATGACGGTGGACGCATTGTTGTCTCCGAATACGCCAGAAACGAAATCGTCCGGGTTTTCGCACAACGCATAAATGCGGTAGGTCGTGAAGCCCGTCAAGTCCACCTCCCCGATCATTCCGTCGTGCTCCATCACGGTTTCAATTTGGACGCAATACCCCCAATCTGCCGTGTAGTTGCAAGCGTTCGGATCGCCGCAAATCGGATCGTAGGTGCAGCTGCCGTCATACTCCGTCGCATTCTCCTCGAAATTGTTGGCCAACGCATCGGTGCATCCCAACACTTCAAACGGATCGCACACCCCATCGCCGTCGCTGTCGAGGGCGCATGCACCCTCGCAATCGTATCCGGTTTCGGGGTAGGTGCATTGCGTGTTGTCAGTCAAGATTGCGGATGCATCGTAGTTGCAGGCGCTTTCATCGGTGCAACCGAGGCAAGAGAAGAATTCGCACGAACCGTCGTTGATCGTGGCAAAGGGGTCGTAGTTGCATGCTGAAGGGATGACGCATCCCGTTCCGTCCGAACCGCATGTGCCATTGTCATCCGTCGCCTCGGGATCGTAGTTGGAAGCCGTCGGATCCGTGCATCCTGCCACTTCCAGCGGATTGCAAATGCCGTCGCCATCGGTGTCTTCAAGGCAGTTGCCGTCGCAATCGTAGTGGGTTGCAGGGTAGACGCAGGTGCTCGGAGCGGGCAACGTCGCCTCCGGATCGTAGTTGCACGCCGTGGCATTCATGCAACCCAAGCACGTCGTGTACTCGCATGAGCCATCGGATGTCGTGGCGTCCGGATTGTAGTTGCAGGCCGTTTGGATGACGCACCCCGGGATGGCGCACTGACCGCTGTCGATGGTGGCGTCCGGGTCGTAGTTGGTGGCCTCAGGATTCGTGCACCCCACGCAAGAGTTGAAGTCGCAGCTTCCGTCGTTCACGGTCGCCTCTGGATCATAGTTGCAGGCCGTACTCACCGTGCATCCGAATTGAATGCAGCTCGTGTATTCGCACGAACCGTCGTTGTAGAGGGCCTGCGGATCGTAGTTGCACGCGCTTGAATCCGTGCATCCGATGCACGAGAAATAATCGCACGCTCCGGGGATCGTGGCATTGGGGTCGTAGTTGCACGCACCCGGCACCATGCAGCCTTCTCCTCCAGCCACCGCGGTCATCGTGATGGCGTGTTCCAAAACCACTTCATCGCACGCATTCAGAACGGTCACTTGAAAACCATACTCCCCTCCCGCTGTGCTGGCGAACGGGAAATCGGTCACGGCAGCATCCCCTGTGGCCGCCCACATGGGGTCCGACCAAGTGAAGTTCGCCACAAACGAATTCGTGGTGTCCACATCCAAGGAAGCGTCCGCAGCAAGCAGCGCCGAAATGTCGTGCACATAATACGTCGATGGGTCGTTGCCCGCACTCGGATCGAAGTCCAACTTCGCTTGGACCGTCAAGTCGCTGAAGCTGTAACCGCCGAGGTCCAGGTACATGACCGCGCTCCAGCTCGCATCCATCGTGGTGCCGCCCGCTCCGTCCGGAGCAAATCCGGCCCCAGCTGAGTACGCCGTCCCGGTGACACCGATGAGTCCATCGGGATCGTTGGGCGTGTGGAACGACAAAATGGACGAAATCGCTTCCGCGTTTCCGACACCGATGTACGTAGACATGTCGTTGTCCGACACCCCCAACGGCAAGGAGCCCGATTCTGCGGACAAGCCATCGAGGTTGTCCGTGTCTGGACCGTAAAAGTCGCTTTCGTTGTTCCCGAAAAAGAAGGGATAATCGCAGACCGTGGTGCCGTCGCCTTCAGGAATGCAGTTCAAGGCTCCCGGGCAATCCGAGGGCAAGCCTTCGGGAATGGGATCAAAGACTTCCGTTCCGAGGAATGACTTGGACACGATGAACTCGTTTTGGCCATTGCCTTCTGGGAAGATTTGGACGTTGAAGGTTCCGGAAATCGTGCCGTTGGTTGTCAACTGCGCAATCAAAACCCGCTTCGATTCACCAGCGATGCCGTTGGGGCTGCCATTCAGGATGTACCAAACGCCTCCCGATGGGCTGGCCAACGACATACCCGAAGCCGCGCTCGTGGAGATGAAGCTGTCGACCCACGGCTCGCTCGGACTGGCCACCGTCGAAATGGTGGTTTGGTTCCCCGTTGGCACTTGATCGATGCCGATGGTCACCCAGCTATCGAACTCGAGCTGCGGAAAGAACGGATAAAACGCAGGATTGACTCCGTCCGCGGTGCAACCGCTGGCGAACTCGCAGTTGTACAACGTCCCGTCGAAGATTTCAAGATCCATGGGCGTGCCCTGATCTCCGAAAACCGCGGAGACGAAATCCGTCTCGTGCTCGGTCTCCACGTAAATCCGATAAGTCGTGTACCCCGCAAGGTCCATGGACCCGATCATTCCGGTGTGTTCCTCCAACACGTCGATGGAGAGGTTGTACTGAGCCTGGACACCTGCAGTGAGGCAGGTTGCAAGCATCACAGCTAGCAGGCCCTTCAAGGTGTTGATTTGCTTCATGTAAGCGGTGTTTGTGAATTGCTTCATGGATGGATGAATTTGACGCCAATTGCTCGACGCGAAGTCCTTTACGGCAGAATGCCCCTGGAGGTTTCATACGTTTGATTCCTACCCATTAAACACAAAAAAACCGGCTCTCAAAAAGAGAGCCGGCTTCACAATTCAAGTCCAGTATGCGTCAGTCACGCTTCACCAATTGAAGCGACTCGCGCCCTGATTCGGTGGAGAGATGGAATTGATAGAACCCATTGGCAATGCCGGAAAGGTCCATCATGAATTGGAAATCCCCAACGCGGTTTCCGAATGCCTCGCTGTACACCGCGCGTCCTTGCATGTCCGTTACTTCAATCGCCAACCGCTCTCCGCGCAACCCTTCAAGGCTGACTTGGAACAAGCCCGTGCTCGGGTTGGGGTAAACGGCTACGCGCTCAGCAATCGAGAGGTCTGCAACGCCCAAGGCGATTTCCACTTCGTAAGTGGTCTCGCAATCGTTGCTGTCGGTCACCGTCACCGTGTAGCCTCCAGCGAAGGCCCCCGTGATGTCCTCGTCCACGGAGAAGAAGTTGTCCGGTCCGGACCAAACAAAGGTGTACGGCGCTGTTCCGCCCGTTACCGTGATGTCGATTTCACCATCGCCCGTTTCGTCCGCATTGACGACCGTGGACGTCACCTCGATGGCATCGGGTTCAGACACGGAGGCCGTAGCTTCTGCGCTGCATTCGTTCTGATCCTGCACGTAAATGGTGTACTCGCCAGGAGCCGTTGCCGGGAAGGTTCCACCCGCCACGAAATTCACCCCGTCGATGCTGAACGTGTAGCTGCCCGTGCCTCCCGTAGCCGAACCGGAAACGAAGCCGTCGGCTCCACCGTTGCAGGCAATGTCGGTTGCCGTCGCCGTCGCCACAACCGGCGCGGGGTCAACCAAGTCCACCGACTCCGTGGTTTGGCAATCGTTCACGTCCGTGACCGTCACCTCGTATGTTCCCGCATCCAAATCACCGAACAAGGTCTGGCCCGTGGCGTCCTCGCCGTTGAAGGTGAACGCGTAGCCGCCCGAACCTCCAGCTGCTGCGAACGTCACCGAACCATCGGCAGCGCCGGTGCAGCTGATGCCCTCAGATGACAGCGTCAAATCCAATGCCATCGGCGCACCAATGGTCACCGTATTGGCTGTTTGGCCCGTGCAGCCATTCACGTCCGAAACGTAGACGGTGTAGGTGCCCGCACCGACGTACAGAACAGACCCGTTGTTGTTGGTGCCCGTCGTGTAGTTCACTTGGTCCACGCTGTACTGCAGGCCCGTCGAGCCCGGCGTGCCGCCCACGGTGGTCACCAGAATGGTGCCGTCTTCCGAATCGGAGCACAAAGCGCTCGTTGAATTCGTCACGTAAACGTTGATGATCGGGGGGTTGTTGACGAAAATGGCCGGTGAGCTCGCCGTGCACCCGTTCTCATCCTCAACGTAAACCGTGTAGTTGCCCGAGGGAAGCCCCGTGAACTCCAAGGTTTCAGAAGGGTTCGAGAAGGTGTTGTCGTTCAAGCTGAACATCAGGTTGCCGGTTCCACCGGTCGCCGTGCCTCCGACGACTGCGTCCGAGTCGCCGTTGCACGATACCGCGCTTTCCAACACCGCACTCACGGCAAGCGGAGCCGGGGCAACGACTTCAAACTCCAAGGTGTCCACACAACCTGCTCCATCGATGCCCACAATGTAGTGAGCGCCGGCTGGCAGGTCATCGAAATTCGGATTGGTGAAAGAGGGCGTTGCTCCATCGATGCCATAGGTCACTCCGAATTGCCCCCCAGTTTGTGCCACGGTGATTTCACCATCAGACAAGCCCGGGCAGGAAATCGAACTCAGCGAGCCCGGCGAAAGTTCCAGCGCGCAAGGGTAGTTGCACGGCCCTTCTGCCGTCGCATCGGGATTGTAGTTTTCGGCGGCTTCATCCATGCACCCGAAAATGGCTCCGGAATCAGAAGAGAACAGGAAGCCCTCTGCTTGCTGCTCGTCCGCTTGGTCGCCCGCTACGAAGATTTGGATATTGAAGGAACCTTGGAAAGAGCCCGAAGTCGTCAACTGTGCAATGAGTACTTGCAAATCATCACCCGCAACGGAATTGGGGTCCGTGGTCACGAACCACGACCCACCGAATTGGTCATTGAGGATGAGGTCCCCTCCGCTGTTGAAACTTTCCAAGGGAGCCACCATGCCAACGGTTCCGACATTCCCCAAAATGGGGTCACCTGGTGCGTATCCGATGGTGAGCCAGCTGTCGTACTCCGCTTCTGGAAACGAAGTGAAAAACAGCGAGTTCACGCCTTGGCCCAAATCGTCGCCGAAGGTCGAATTGAAGAAACCGTTGTCTGACGTCAACGAGAGCGGAGCCGTCTCGTCACCGTAAACGGCTGACACCTTGTCCGTTGGGTTCGTCAAATCAGCGTAAATCCGGTAGGTCTTCATGCCCGCCAGGGACGCAATGCCCGTCGTATCGTGGTCCGCTACTTCGACTACCGAGTAGCCCACCAATTGGGCTTGGCTCATGGAAATCATGCCCAGAGCCATCGCAGATAGGATCAGTTTCTTCATCTATTCTCTGAATTGTGAATTGCTTTCAATCGGACCAAATATAAACCCATTGCTTGACTTGGAAGGAGATTGTTGTCGAGTGAATTTTGCACTTATTCACAACGCCAAACCGTAGCGCTGTTCATAAAAAAAGGGAGGCCGCAGAGGCCTCCCTTTCCTTTCAATTCGATTGCACTCAGTGCTTCACCACCGTCAGCACCGTGCGGCGATCGCCCGCTAGCAATTCCAGCGCGTAGACGCCCGTTGCAACGGTTGACGTGTTGAGTTCGACGCGCGCATGCGCTGCGCCCATTACGTTTTGGCTCAACACCACGCGCCCCATCATGTCCACGAGTTGAATGGAAGCCACTTCAGCCACCGCATTCACTTCCACAATGAACTGATCCTCAAACGGGTTCGGGTACGCCAAGAGCGTTCCCGCCGTCAAGTCCGCCACGTCAGCAGGACCGCCAGCGCAGTTCAAGCACGAGTTCCAGCAGACCGCACCGAGCACTTCCGCAACGCCCGAGCGCGTGTGCTTCCGGTTGTACTCACCGAAGCCGTTCGGAACCCCGCAACCGGCCGTTTCGAAGGTCGTCGAGTCCGTTCCCACGACGAGGATGCCGCTCTCTTCCAACGCATCGGCCCCATTCGGCACGCCGTTGACGAACTTGTAGAAGATGTCAGCCGACCCCGAAATGTTGACCGTCGCTTCGTAGACCATGTCTTGGTCGTCGTCGCTCATCATGATGGCACCCGATTGCCAAGCTGGCGAAGTGAAGCTGCCCATCAAGTAGACGCCGTCGGCTGAGACCGTTTCGTTGGCCATGTCCAAACGGAACGTGATGTCCGCTGGATCCGGGTTCTCCACGCAATCCGAAGCGCACGAGTTGTAGCAGTACAACACTTCCATGGCTTCGGTGTCGACGATGATTTCGCGGTTATCCGATCCCGCTGAAGCGCAATCTCCCGTGATCAACTCGTTGTCCACGTCGCCAGCTCCACCGCCACCCCAATCGGTGCCGTTGATGAACTTGTACTGGTAGGTGCCCGGTGCCAGCTCCAACGTGGCCTCGTAAATGAGGTCGCCGTCGTCGTCGCTCAACATGCTCGCTCCGGGTGCCCATCCTTGGAAGCTGCCCGCGACGCAGACGCCGTTCTCCGAGATGACCTCCTGCGTGCTCATGTCCACACGGAACGTGACCATCGTCGGAGCGACGCACGAACCACAGCTGCTGAAACAGTGAGGCGCACCCGTGCCAGCTACCCCCGTAACGATGGTGCTTTCCGTGATTTCAAGCACGCGGTTGCCCGCAGCATCCGCGCATTCCGCACCCACCAGCAAGTCCTGAGGATCCGTCCAACCGTTCCCGTTGATGTACTTGTATCCAATGACGCCGCCGGTTCCCGTCGTGTCAATCGTGGTCGTGTACGTGTAGACCAAATCCCCATCGTCGTCCATCATCTCTGTATCCCCCGGCATCCAGCCCTGGAAATCCCCTGCGATGTGCACTCCGTTGGGTGAAATCGCCGCCTCTTGCGACATGTCCACACGGAACATGACCGTGATTTCGCCGCACGCAGCGCACTCCCCATAGCAGACCGCGTAGGAAGCATCGCCCACCGCCGGGTCGACCGTGATCGCGCGGTTGTTGTTCACGGCGCACGGAGCTGGAATGCCCTCGTCCATGCCCCAAGCGTTGCCGTTCACAAACTTGAACTCGTAGGTCGCCGCCGTGTCCGTCGTGAACGAATACTCGTAAACGCCGTCCATGTCCGCGTCCGTCATTTCCGTTGCAGCGGGGTCCCAACCTTGGAAACTACCGGCAACGTGCACACCCTCGGCGGCCACGGTTTGGTTCTGCATGTCCACCGATAACGTCACCGTCACCTGCGCGGAAGCTGCGAACGCCGTGCCCAGGAGTGCCAGCATCGTGTAAAACTTCTTCATGTGATTGAATTAAGTGGTTTGAATGATGTGTACTTTTCACACTTAGCAAATTTAAGGGGCTTTGCGCCAAACCTCCACCACGATGCGACGACTTTGTTACCAACACCTCGTGAATGAAATCCCGTTGATCGCGTTCGCGCTGCTCTGGTCCATCGGCGTTCAAGCGCAACGGGTGAACCCGCCCGGCTGGTGGCGATCGCTGCAAGGCGGCGAAGTGGAAGTCTTGGTTCGCTTCGCCGAAGCGCCGGTTGGCGTGCCGAGCGTGGAAACGACGGGGCCGATTGAGGTGGTCGGCCCCATTGAGGTGGCGCCTTCTGGGCGGGATTGCTTCGTTTCCCTGCAACTGCTTCAGGGGGCTGGGGAGTGCGAATTGGTGTTCCATTGGCTCGGGGGCGAGCGGCGCTCCGTGCCGTTCACGCACCACGGCGACGCCCCTACCCGCTTGCCGCAAGGGCTGCGTCCCCACGACACGATGTACTTGCTCATGCCCGATCGGTTTGCGAACGGAGACCCAGAGAACGACGACGTGCCGGGCATGCGCGAGCGCGGCACGGACCGCACGGATTTCGAGCGGCGGCACGGCGGGGACCTGAAGGGCGTGACGAGCAAGATGCGGGAGCTCGAGGAGTTCGGCATCACCGCGCTGTGGATGACGCCCGTGGTGGAGAACGACATGGAGCGGACGAGCTACCACGGGTATGCGGCCACGGATTTGTACCGAGTGGATCCGCGGCTGGGGGATTGGGACGATTACCGGGAGTTGGTCGACGAGGCGCACGCGCGCGGCATTCGCATCGTGCACGATTGGGTGCCGAATCACTGGGGGGCGAACCACCCGTTGTTGCTGGACCCGGTGGACCCGGCGTGGGTACACGGGGCGTTTTCGCCGACGAATTACCGGGGGGCGACGGTGGCGGATCCGCATGCGTTGCCGACGGAGCGCGAGGCGTTCACGGCGGGGTGGTTTGCGCGGGCGATGCCGGATTTGGACCAAACCCAACCGCACCTCGCCCGCTACCTCACCCAAGCCGCCCTCTGGACGCTCGCCACCACCGGCGCGGACGCGCTGCGCATCGATACCTATACGTACCCCGACCCCGCGTTCATGGCGGAACACACGGCCGCCATCCGGGCCGCCTTCCCCGACGCCTTCCTCTTCGGCGAGGCGTGGGTGTACAGCGCGGCCGAACAAGCCCGGCTCGTGGCGGGCAGTCCGTTCGAACCCGGCGCGAGCAGCGGCCTCCACGCCACGTGCGACTTCCAAACCTACTTCGCGCTGCGCGACGGGTTGCGGGAAGCGCCGGGCTGGGAAACGGGCTTGAGCCGGTGGCACCAAGCGCTGGCGCAGGATTTCCTGTACGACCATCCGGAGCGCCAAGTGACCTTCCTGGACAACCACGACCTCGACCGGTGGCGCCACACCGCCGGCGACGACGCGACCGCGTTGATGGGGTGGGCGCTCGTGATGATGGGGCGCGGGATTCCGTGCATCTACTCGGGGAGTGAGTTGGGGTGGTCGGCGCCGGCCGCGCCGGACGGGCTGGTGCGGCCGGACTTTCCCGGCGGGTGGGAAGGCGATGCACGGTATGGGTTCCGCCCATTGACCTTGACCAAGGAGGAACGGTGGTGGCTGGAGCGCATTAAGCGGCTGTCGGCGTTCCGGTGGCACCATCCTGAGCTGATGGCCGCGCCGTTGACCCAGTCGATCCCACAGGGCGGCTGGTACTGGATGGAGCATCGAACCGCCACGGAGGCCGTAACGGTTTACGTGAACCGGTCCAGCGAGCCGCGCCAGGTGAAGGGCGAGCGACCGGGCTTCGATGTCATCGAGGGCGTCGGCGTCGACGCGGAATGGGACGTGGCGCCGGGTTCGTGCCGCGTGATTTACACGTCCTTCTGAGGCATGAGGTGGTCGGGGCGGGCGAAGCCTTCGCTGGCCATGGCCGCTTTCCAGGCGTCGGGGACCGCGATGGGGTGGCCGGCCGCGTGGTCGAAGCAGACCAGGGTGGTGCGGGCTTCGGCGCTGAGGTGGTTTTGGCCTGCGGCATGAAGCCAAACCTCGTACGCGAACGTCACGCTCTTCGTCCCCACCGCCTGCGTCCACGTATAAATCGTCGCATCCGCGCCAAAGGGAATCGGCCGGCGGTAATCCACCTCGTGCCGCGCCACAACCATCCCGGCATGGTGCCAGTCCCACTCGCGCCCCACGAGCCCCGCGAAATACGCGATGCGGCTCTGCTCGAAGTACGTCAGGAAAACAGCGTTGTTCACGATGCCAGCGGCGTCGATGTCCCCGAATCGAATTTCGGGCTTGTAAATGCGGTGGTCGGTGGCGTTCATGGGGGCAAAAATACCCGTTAACTTCGCAGCATGAAACGCCGAACGATTTGGTTCATCGCTGCGCTGGTGGCGCTGGTGGGCACGCTCATTTTCTGGTTGGACGCTCCGGGCTTCGTGGCTTGGTTCAGTGGAGTGGCGGCGTTGCTCGGGGTCGCCGTGGCAGTCCGCTACGAACACCACCCGAAGCTGGACGCGGACTTCTTGGGCATTCTGGCGGTGGTGCCGTCGCTGTTGTCAGCGGTCATCGCCTTGGGGCAGTGGCAAGTAGTGGGAACTTCGGGGCCGGAGGCGGCGTTGCCGGGGCTGATCGGGCTGGCAATTTGGTGGTCAAGGCCCCGAAATGCCTGAAAACAGGGGGATTGCGGAGGGAAAGTGATGCCGTTATCAACAACTGCCCCTACTTTATTAACAAATCGCAAGGAATCGCCCTGCATCCCTTGCTGCGCTTGAAAATCCGCCTATATATTTGGCGCGGTTCGTTTTTCAAACTCATTAACCTACAACCATGAACAAAGCTGAATTGGTGGATGCCATTGCCGAAGGCTCAGGCATCTCAAAAGCAGACTCGAAGCGCGCATTGGACGCCTTCATCGACGCAACTACGAACGCATTGAAGGCGGGCGACCGCGTGTCCCTCGTGGGCTTCGGATCGTTCTCCGTTTCTGAACGCGCTGAGCGCAAAGGCCGCAACCCGCAAACGGGTGCTGAAATCACCATCGCTGCAAAGAAGGTGGTGAAGTTCAAGGCGGGCACGGAGTTGAGCGAAAAAATGTAATTTCGTTTACGCGAAAAAACTCGGAAAGGCCCTGCAGTTCGCTGCGGGGCTTTCTTTTTTACTCGTTTGCATGCCCCCCATCGAAGACCCCCGATACGAAGCGCTGCTGCCTTTCCTCAGTGAGGAGCGGATTGCGCGGTTCGAGCGCGTTTTGGACCAACGCACCCGCCACTTGACGGTGGTGATGGAAAACGTATTCCAATCCCGCAATGCGAGTGCGGTGATGCGATCGTGCGATGGGTTTGGCCTGCAGGACGTGCACCTCATTGAGGACATCAACCCGTGGGTTCCCAATCGCGGAGTGTCGAAAGGCACGAACGCCTGGCTCACCCTGCACCGTTACCGCTCGGCTGCGGACCCGACGGCGGCCTGCCTGGACCGACTGCGGCGCACCGGCTACCAAATCGCCGTCACCTCCCCTCACGTCGACGGCTACGACGTCACCGACCTTCCCATCGACCGGCCCGTGGCGGTGGTCATGGGCACCGAATGGGAGGGGGTTTCTGAACGCATGCTCGCGGAAGCCGACCTGCACGTGGCCATTCCCATGCACGGCTTCGCCGAAAGCCTGAACATCAGCGTGGCCGCTGCCGTGGTCATCCACGAATTGAACCGGCGGCTGAGGGAATTGCCGCGCGAACGCTGGTCGCTTTCCGAAGGCGAAAAGCGGGAACTCCGCGCCCAATGGGCCATGGCGAGCGTGCGGAACGCCCCCGGCATATTGGAGCGATTGGGCGTGCCCGCCTGACCGCATTTCCCCCGACCTTTGCGGCCGCATGTCGCACCTTTCTACCGCACCGTCCCAACTGCTTCGCGTGGCGCTTCCGATTTCCATCGGAACGCTGGTGCAGTTCTTCGTGGTCTTGACGGACAATTACTTTTTGTCCTCGGTAAGCGAAGCGGCCATCAACGGAGCGGGTAACGCGGGACTCGTCTACCTCACCGCGAGCATGCTTGCCATCGGAAGCGCCTCGGGGTTCCAAATCATCATCGCGCGCCGACTCGGTGAGCAACAGCCCGAAGCGGCCCGGAGTACCTTCCGCACCTCGGTCCTGATCCACCTCGCGCTGGGCTTGGCATTGGCGGGGCTGATGCACCTGTTGAACGCGACGGGCGTGTTCGGCGGCTTGTTCAAGAGCGCGGAAGTGCGGGCGGTGTTCGAACCGTTCCTGGGCATCCGATCCTGGGGGTTCCCCGTATTCACGCTGCTGCTGGCCTTCAACGCTTACTTCATGGGGCGGGCAAAAACGTGGCCCCTCCTCATCGTATCGGGCACCACCGCGGTGCTCAATATGGTGCTGGACTCGGTGCTCGTGGGCGGATTCGGTGGCTTTGTGGAGAGCCAAGGGGCCCTCGGTGCAGCGCGCGCTTCCCTGGCTTCGGAGGTGATGGGGCTGGTTGCTGCGGTCCTCGTGTTGCGCAAGGCGGCGCCGGAGTTCACGTGGAAGGGCGCGTTGTTGCCGGTGGCGGCGATCCGGGCGTGGTGGAAGCTCGCGTACCCGTTGATGGGCCAGTTGGGCTTGACCATCGGCACGTGGACCGGCTTCTTCTTCCTCGTGGAGCACGTGGGCGGCATGGAGCTGAAGGTTTCGCATTTGGCTCGGAACATGTTCATGCTGGCCTTTGTGGTCGCACAAGGGATGGGCCAAACCACGCGCACCTACGTCAGCGGGCTCATCGGTGAAGGGCGACAATCCGAACTCCGCGGAGTGCTCCAAACCATCATCGGCTTCAACCTCCTCGGCATCCTCCTGCTCACCCACGGCTTCGTGGCCTACCCCCACCGCATCGCAGCGCTGTTCTTTGAGGGCGATCCGGTGGGCGCCGAGGCGTTCGTGAAGACGCTGCTCGTCATCTTCAGCGCGGTGCTGCTGTATGGGGTCACCTCCATCCTGCTCGCGTCAATCCAGGGCGCGGGGGCGACCCGGGCGGCCTTCCGCATTGAATTGTTTGCCGTCTTGCTTTACGTGTTGGTGACGTGGGCAATGACGGTTTGGCGCCCGCAACCGGTTTGGGTGATTTGGCGGGTGGAATGGGCGTACTTCAGTACCATCGGGCTGGGCTCGTGGTGGACGCTGCGGCGCCGAACTTGGATGAACCCGACAACGATTTGACATGGCCTACCCGACTGCTCCCCTTGACCGTCCGCTGCGCATTGCTTTTCTCGGAACCCCGGAATTCGCGGCGACGTGTTGCGCCCACCTCATCGACGGGCCGCACGAGGTGGTGGGTTGCGTGACCGCGCCCGACCGTCCGGCGGGGCGCGGGCACAAATTGCAGCCCTCGGCCGTGAAGGAGCTCGCCCTGGAGCACGGCCTTCCGCTGCTGCAGCCAGAGAAGCTGCGGGCACCGGAGTTTTTGGAGGCGTTTCGAGCGTGGGAGGCTGATGTGGCGATCGTGGTGGCGTTTCGGATGCTGCCGGAAGTGGTTTGGTCCATGCCTCCGTACGGGACCATCAACCTGCACGCCTCGCTCCTGCCCCAATTGCGCGGTGCAGCCCCCATCCAACGCGCCATCATGTACGGGCTGAAAACGACCGGCGTGACGACCTTCGCCCTGCAACAGGCCATCGACACGGGCGCAGTCCTGCAATCGGCGCGAGTATCCATCGAGCCCAACGAAACCGCAGGCAGCTTGCACGACCGGTTGCTCGAGTCCGGGAAGAAATTGCTCGCGAGCACCCTCGATGCGCTGGCGGAGGGGCGCTTGACGCCGACGCCGCAGGAAGCGTTGATGCCATCCGACCCGCTGCTCGAGGCGCCGAAGCTGTTCCGGGACGATTGCCGGGTGAATTGGCACGCGACGTGCGACCGAGTGCACGATCACATCCGGGGGCTGAATCCGTTTCCGACGGCTTGGACGCCCGGTCCGGAGGGGCCCATCAAGTTGCTGAGCGGTCGGCCCATCGTCGGAGGCGATGCCTCCCCGCCGGGCACGTGGCGCGCTCACGCCGGGGCCGTTCAAGTGCGCTGCCACGACGGATGGTACGAAATCACGGCGTTGAAGCCGCCCGGGAAGCGGTTGCTCTCCGGAGCGGATTGGCTCAACGGCCACCAAGGCGCCCTGCCCGAGGGCTGGAACGAGGCGATCGCCGATCAGTCGTAAGCGGCGAGCAGCACGCCGAGGATGTCCTTTGCGGACTCCGTAAGCGGAGTGCCCGGGCCGAAGATGCCCACGACGCCCGCGTCGTAGAGCGCATCGTGGTCGCCCGGAGGAATGACCCCGCCGGCCACCACCAGGATGTCGGGGCGGCCGAGCGTTTCGAGCGCGCGGACGAGACCGGGAACGAGGGTTTTGTGTCCGGCCGCGAGGGTCGAAATGCCCACGACGTGCACGTCGTTGTCCACGGCCTGTTGCGCCACTTCCTCGGGGGTGCTGAAGAGCGGGCCGAGGTCGACGTCGAAGCCGAGGTCGGCGAAGGAGGACGCGACGACTTTCGCCCCGCGGTCGTGGCCGTCTTGGCCCATCTTCGCCACGAGGATGCGCGGGCGGCGGCCCATGCGCTCGGCGAACCGGTCGGTCAGGGCGCGCGTTTCGGTGAATGCGGATTCGCCTTCCATTTCGCGGGAGAAGATACCGCTGACTTTGCGATCGGCCGGGCGGTAGCGCCCAAAAACATCTTCGAGGGCGGTGCTGATTTCGCCGAGGGTGGCGCGGACGCGGGCGGCTGCCACGCTCGCTTCGAGGAGGTTGCCGTCGGTGCGGGCGGCTTCGCGAAGGGCTTCGAGGGCCGCTTCGACCTGTGCGCCATCGCGGGAGGCGCGGAGGGCGGTGAGGCGGGCGATTTGGTCTGCGCGCACGGCGGCTTGATCGATGGCCAACACGTCGAGGTCGGCCTGCTCCTCCACCGGGAACAGGTTGACGCCGATGATGCGGTCGGCCCCGCGGTCAATGCGGGCTTGCTTGCGCGCCGCCGCTTCCTCGATGCGCAGCTTGGGCACGCCGGCCTCGATGGCCTTCGCCATGCCGCCGAGGGATTCGATTTCGTCCATGAGTTCGGTGGCGGCGGCGACCATTTGGGCCGTCAAATCCTCCACCACTTGCGATCCCGCCCACGGGTCCACGGTCGCGGTCAACCCCGCCTCCGATTGCAGGAAGAGCTGCGTGTTCCGTGCAATCCGCGCCGAAGCGTCCGTCGGCAAGGCAATCGCCTCGTCCAGCGAATTCGTGTGCAGGGACTGCGTGCCCCCGAAAGCCGCCGACATCGCCTCGATGGCCGTCCGCGCGACGTTGTTCCACGGATCCTGCGCCGTCAACGTCCACCCGCTCGTCTGCGTGTGCGTTCGGAGCGACAAGGACTTCTCGCTGCGCGGTTCAAATTGTTGCATCGCCCGCGCCCAAAGCAGCCGCGCCGCCCGCATTTTCGCCACCTCCTTCAAGTGCTCCATCCCGTTTGCCCAGAAAAAGCTCAGCCGCGGCGCGAACGCATCCACGTCCAGCCCCGCCGCAATGCCCGTCCGAACGTATTCAATGCCGTCGGCCAGCGTGTACGCCAGCTCGAGTTCTGGCGTCGCCCCCGCCTCCTGCATGTGGTAGCCGGAGATGGAAATGCTGTTGAACTTCGGCATGAGGCGGCTCGTGTATCCGAAGATGTCCGAGATGATGCGCATGCTCGGCGTCGGCGGGTAGATGTACGTGTTCCGCACCATGAATTCCTTCAGGATGTCGTTTTGGATCGTGCCTTTCAGCGCTTCCGGCTGCACCCCTTGCTCTTCTGCAGCGACGATGTAGAAGGCCAAAACCGGCAACACCGCTCCATTCATCGTCATGCTGACCGACATCTCTCCGAGCGGAATCCCTTCGAACAGGCGCTTCATGTCCTCCACGCTGTCGATGGCCACGCCCGCCATGCCGACGTCGCCCGTCACCCGCGGGTGGTCGCTGTCGTACCCGCGGTGGGTGGCGAGGTCGAAGGCGACGCTGAGGCCCTTTTGGCCTGCGGCGAGGTTGCGGCGATAGAACGCGTTGCTCTCCTCCGCCGTGGAGAATCCGGCGTACTGCCGAATGGTCCACGGGCTCGTCGTGTACATCGTGGCGTACGGCCCACCGAGATACGGCGGCGCGCCGGGCCCAAACCGTTCATGCGCCTGTTTCGGCGTGTCGATCGCGTAATGCGACTGGGGTTCAATCTTCGTGGCCATGGCTCAGGCTTCGTGGTCGGGGTAAAAAACGGGAGCCGCGAGGTCGGCGGGCATGGGCTCGTTGCCGCGTTCGATGTCGCGCGGCAGGAACAACGACGCCTTCCGTCCTTGCTCCCGCCCAGCGAGGACACGCTCCTTCCAGATGCCCTCCTCCCATAGCGTGGACCAACCGCCTTCACTAACGTCTGCAACGTACTGGCTCCAAGCGCGTTCCACAGCTTGGTTCGTCAAGTACTCGAGGGCGTGGCTGCCCTGCATGGGGTCGAAGGTGAGGTGCAGGCTGGATTCCTCACGCAGGAGGTGCTGGATGTTGCGGGCGTAACGGCGCGCCGATTCGGTGGCGCTTGGTTCGCGGTAATCATGGGGCAGGGTTTCGATGCCGTCGGCGCCGCCGAGCACCGACGCGTAAGTCGCCGCCGTGGTGCGGAGGAGGTTGTCCTCGGGCAGGGCGCGCACGAAGTTGCGGGTGCTCGTTCGGGCGTCGATCCAGAGGGGGCGGATGGCGGCGTGGCGGTGCGTAAGCCATTTGGCCCAAAGCATACGAAGCGCTCGCAACGCGGCCACCTCCACGAGCACTTCCGAGCCGACCGCCCACCGCACGGTGCAGCGCGCCACCGCCTGATCGAACCCGATGCCTTCTCGCTCCAAGGTGGTGATGCCCGCGTCCAATCCACTCAGCACCCCGCTCAGCACATCCACCAATGTTGCCCCCGCATCCAACCATGGCGCGGCATCCGCGCCCCACGTGAACAACTTTGGATACGCTGCGCCCCAAGCCTCCACATGTCGGGCAAGCCGCTCCCCGTCTGCTGCCCTCAGCACATCGAGCGAACACGACCCCGTCAATGCTTCAGCGGGCACCTGCCGCTCCACCAAATCCCGCAACAGCCCCGTGGCCTCTGGTCCGTCGAGGTGAACGTCGACCATATCCAAGAACACACCGTCCAACAACCGACCCAATCCGTGCGCTTGCTGAGCGGCCTCAGAAACCCGAAGCCCTTGAACTCCATGCTGGAGAGCTTGCATCAAAGCCTTCGGATCGTCCAGGGTCTGCTGGACCTGCCAAACCTGGCCTTCCGATGGTGACGCGATCGACCGGGCTGGCAAGCCCTGCGGTTGAGCGGCAACGTCTTCGGAGTCCACGCGAACCGGCAAATCCCACCCATCGCCTCTGGAGGGTTCCACATCCGACCAAGACATTCCGCGAAGGCTTTTCTCCGCTAAGGACCTCCACTGGGCCTGATCCATGGCCTCGAAATCGTTCCAATGGTCGTGTTGCATGGGACGAAGTTACGAAGGAGGAGGGGCGTATTTTAGCCCAAAAATGGGATGAAGGAAACGATCGACCCGGACCAATTCTTTGCCACAGACATTCGCATCGGAACAGTTGTGAGCTCGACATTGAACGCAGGCGCACGAAAACCTGCCATGATGTTGCACATCGACTTCGGGGACGAATTGGGTGTGCTCAAGTCATCGGCACAAATCACTTCGCACTACGCCCCTGAAGACTTAGTTGGACGACAAGTCGCGGCGGTGGTCAACTTCCCAGCTCGTCAAATCGGAACGATGCAGTCGCGGTGCCTCGTGTTGGGTGCAGTGGAGCCCGATGGCGGTGTGGTCCTGCTCGCGCCCGATCGCCTCGTTGAGAATGGGATCCAAGTGGCATAGCGAATTGACGCGTGTGGGTTAGTTTTGTTCCATGCGCGCGGCCATCTTCCTCGACCGAGACGGTGTCATCAACCACGACCCCGGTGATTACACGAAGCACCTGAGCGAATTCCACTTGCTCCCCACGGTTTTGGAAGCCCTGACTGTGCTGAAGGAACGCGGGTTCGAATTCGTTGTCATCACCAACCAAGGCGGCATCGCAAAAGGGTTGTACTCCCACGAAGACGTGGCCGAAATCCACGAGGAATTGCAGCGCGTTTGTACCGAAAACGGAACGCCGCTCCTCGACCTGTACTACAGCCCACACCATCCGAACTACGGGGAATCGTTGTCGCGCAAGCCGGGGAGCCTGATGATTGAGCGGGCGTGCGCACGGCATGGCATCGATCCCGCGCGGTCTTGGATGGTGGGCGACAAAGAGCGCGACCTCGAAGCTGGACGAGGTGCCGGAGTGCCGGGGTTGCTCATTCCAGTGAACGGCTCGCTGCTCGAAGCCACGCAGCACCTTCCCTTCACTCCTGAAGCCGAAGCTCATGTTTGACTTGAACGTCGCGGATTTTCGGCGTGAGATGTATTTGGTCGATGGCCGACTGGTGGACGAAGGCGTCCTGCCTCATCCATTGCGCAACCGAGGATTCCAATATGCGGACGGGTTTTTCGAGACCATTCGGGTTGCGCATGGGATTCCGCAGCACCTGCACCTCCATGTGGGCCGGATCATGGCGAGCAGCAAGGCCTACGGATTCACGGTTCCTACGTACTGGAACGCCACGTGGTTTCGGACGCGATTGCTCGAACTCTGCCAAGCGAACCGCATCGATCAAGGGGGCCGAATCCGCCTGACCTTCTTTCGCGCTGGGGGCGGGCGTTACACTCCCGAATCGGACGGAGTGACGTGGGTTGCTGAGGCCGAAGCGCTGGCCACGAACGCGTTCGAGCTGAATGAGAAGGGCCACCGGGTGGACATTTTTCCCGAAATGAAAAAGCCGCTCGATCACGTGGCAAATTTCAAAAACCTGTCGTGTGGGTTGTATGTCCAAAGCGGACTTTGGGCACGCGAGCGGTCCTTCGAGGAAGCCCTCATCACGAACACCCGGAACCACGTCATCGAGTCCACGCGCTCGAATTTGTTCCTGGTCAGCAACGGCGTGCTGTATACGCCGGGATTGGATTCGGGGACGACCGGCGGCATCATGCGGGCGGCGGTGGCGAATTTGGCCAGCGGCAACGGCTACAAAGTGTACGAATGCGACCTGACGCCTCAGGAACTGTTGCGCGCAGATGAGTTGTTCTTGACCAATGCCATTCGGGGCATTCAATGGGTATCGAGCTATCGGACGAAGCGGTATTTCCACACGACAGCGGATGCGCTGCTGGCGTTGCTCAACGATTCGCTCGAGCGGCCGAGCTGATCACGACAAACGCACCCGCGGGTCGAGCCACGCGTATAGGACGTCCACGGCGGTGTTCACGGCCACGAACACAAGGGCGATGACGGCCACGCACCCCATCACGATGGGCAAATCCCCTACCTCAAGCGCACGGAACATGAGCAGCCCCATGCCCTGCCAGCCGAAGACGAACTCGATGAACACGGCCCCCGCGAGCATGCTGGCGAACCAGCCGCTTGCCGCCGTCAGCACCGGGTTGAGCGCATTGCGCAGGACGTGCCGAAAAAAGAGCCGTGTGGCCGAGATGCCCTTGCTTCGGGCGGTCCGGATGTAGGTGGTTCCCAGCACGTCGATGACCGCGTTGCGGGTGAGCTGCGTCACCACGCTGACCGGGCGGATGCCGAGGGTCAAGGCCGGGAGGATGGCGTGGTGCCAAGCGAGGCGCGGTCCTTCGAAGGGGTGCACCTCCATCAATCCGCCTGTCATCGGCAAGCCGGTCCATGCGTGCAGCACGGAACCGAAGAGCCAACTGACCCCGATGGCCATGACGAAGGACGGAGCGCTCATGCCAAGGGAAGCCAACGTCAGGACCCAGCGGTCCACCCGGCTGCCTGCGCGCGGTGCGAGCCACGCCCCCAACACCAAACCGAGCACCAAGGCCAGCCCCATGGCCGCCGTGGCGAGCAACATCGTCGCCGGCAGGGACTCACGGATGGCCGACATCACCGGACGGTCCGAAACGAACGAACGACCGAGGCTGGGCGCCCCAACATGCACGCCCTCAGCACGGGACCACTTCACCGGACTCAATTCCGCCCAGAACCGGACGTACCGCTCAAACAGCGGGCGGTCCAAACCGTGTCGCGCACGGAAGGCGTCCACGACTTCTTGTCGTTCGTTTTGGCCAGCCATTTGGCGTGCCGGATCCGGAACGAATGCGAAAATGAAGAACACGAGGGTCCACGCGCCCCAAAGCACGCCAGCTCCTTGGAGCAATTTCCGGGCCCACGTGCTCGCGTTCATCAGCGCGCCAACGCCGCCACTTCCTCCCAGTCCGGCAAGCTGCGCCACGGCCACTTGCCGAGCACCTCCCCTTCCTTGAGCAACAGCAAGCCCGGATTCGAGCGCACCACGATCTTCAACTCAGTTTGGTCGCACGTATAGAAATCGTACGGCGCATTGTGGGCCGCTCGGTAAGCCGCGTTTTCATCCGCATCCGCATTCGTCAAGCCGATCATCGCCCATCCCGCCGTCGCCGCCGCCGTCGCCAACGCATTGAACTCCGGCTGCGCCGACGCTTCCGTCAAGGCCAAATCCCGGCTCACATGCATCAACACGTACCCGGGCTGCGACAGGTAATCCTCCGTCCACTCGCTGCCCTCCGCGTCGATGATTTGGAAATCCATAATGGGCGGCTCGTAGCCCTCCGACAGCTTCACCTCGGGCCCATCAAAGCTCACCTTCTCGTACGTGTTCTTGAACCAATCCTGGTTGTAAATCTCCAACCAATCCGTGCTCAACACTGCCGTATCGACTCCGGTCTGGACGTTGCGGAACGTGTACTCCGTGGCGTATTGCGGCGCCTCGAGCCCCAACTCATCCGCCGACTTCATGCCCTCGCGGATGCTCTTTCCGACGGCATAAGCCCGGTAATCCTTCGCCGGCAGGTACGCCAGCGTCCACCACTGGAAGACTCCGCACACCACCGTCACGCCAAACGCCATCCACCACTCCCGTCCGGCCCCTGTGGACCGGCGCTTGATGCCCTCGGCCGCGATGAACGACAACGCAGCGAACAGCACCGGGAACAACCAGTTGAGCATCAGGTAGCTGAACAGGAAAATCACGACCAAGCTCGCCGTCAAGATGTACAGGCTCTCCTTGCCCTCATTCAACCGCATCCGCCCCGTGAAGGCGCCGAACAAAATGGGAATCGACAAAATGCTCAAGACCACGTCCTTCAAGAAACTCTCGTAGGCCGTGAGCGGAATGGCGTCGCCGAAGCAGCCGCAGGTGAGCACGCATTGGTTCGCGATTTCCACGAGCTGGCCCGTGGCATCGGTGATCATCTTCGTTCCGAGTGGGTCGCACGTGGCGGTGTACCACGTCAGCCACGTGAAGACCGCCATCATCACCGCAGTCAAAGCCGAGGTGAGCTTCGGGAGCGCGCCCACGAGGATGGCCACCCCGAGCAAAATCTCCGCGATGACCACGAACACGGCCACCGGCAACGCGTACTCCGTCATGCCCGGCCAGTTCAAAGCCCCGGGCTCGAAGTACTCCTCGAGTTTGTACATGAATCCGAGCGCATCGTTCGCCTTGATGAGGCCGGAAACGATGAAGAGCGAGCCCACCAAGGTGCGGGCGGAGTAGATGATCCAACGCATGGGGGCAATTTACGTCAGCGACCCGAAGCCGGTTTCAATTCACGCGCCTTCTTCCAACAAAATGAGTGCAAAAAAAGCGTAATTGACCATGTCCTGGTAATTCGCCACCACGCCCTCGGAAACCCGCGTCTTCCCTTCATTGTCCTCGATTTGCTTCACGCGCAACACCTTCATCAGGATGAGGTCGGTCAGGGAGGAAACGCGCATGTCGCGCCACGCCTCGCCGTAATCGTGGTTCTTGTCGAGCATGAGCTGGCGGGTGGACTCGGCGGCTCGGCGGTAGGCGGCCACGGCGGCATCGACCGGCAATTCCATCGGGGCATCGGCCGTCAGTTCGCATTGGATTTGGGCGATGAGGCCGTAGTTGATGATGCCCATGAATTCCGGCTCAATCCCTTCGTCGACGCGGGCGGCGCCCGTTTCTTGCAGCGTCCGAATGCGGTTCGCTTTGATGAAAATTTGGTCGGTCAGCGACGGCGGACGGAGGATGCGCCAGGCGGTTCCGTAGTCCGCGGTTTTGTCTTGAAACAGCTGGAGGCAGCGGGCCAAAATCGCATCGTACGCCACCAGCGTGCCGCTCCCTTCAACTCCCGGATGTGGTTCAGGTTTGCTCATCGTAACTTGCGGCAAGATACGCACATCGCCGCGCAAGCTTGGAACACCTCCCCTACCATTTGAACCTGAACGGCCGATTGATGCCGCTGCACCGCCCGCGCATCCTCGGCATCCTGAACTGCACGCCCGATTCGTTTCACGACGGAGGCCACCACAACCTCCCCGCCGCCGCGGTGGCGCACGGGTTGCGGATGCTCGACGCCGGCGCCGACCTCATCGACATCGGCGGCCAAACCACCAAGCCCGGCGCCGAAGACGTGGGCGTCGAAACCGAATGGCAACGCATCGCCCCGGTCATCGACGGCCTCCTCGAAGCGCGTCCCGATGCGCCCCTGAGCGTCGACACTTTCCACGCCGAAGTCGCCCGCCGCGCCCTCGCGGCCGGTGCCGCCATGATCAACGACGTGACGGGCGGCCGCGATCCCGAAATGTGGCCGGTCGTCGCCAAGGCCGGCGCCCCCTACTGCCTGATGCACCTCCGCGGCACCCCGGCCACGATGCAGGACGACCCGCAGTACGACGACGTGGTCGACACGGTCTACGCCCACCTCGACGAGGGACTCCACGCCGCCCGCGAAGCCGGCCTCTCCGACGTGATCCTCGATCCCGGCTTCGGCTTCGGCAAAACCACCGAACACAACTACGCCCTGCTCGCCGCCCTCGACCGCTTCCACGTGCTCGGTGCACCGCTGCTCGTCGGCGTCAGCAGGAAGTCCATGATTTGGCGTCCCCTCGGCATCGAACCGGCGGACGCCCTCAACGGCACGACGGCCCTCCAGGCTTGGGCCCTCGAGCGCGGCGCCCACCTCCTGCGCGTCCACGACGTACGCGCCGCCCGCGAAGCCGTCGACCTCTTCACCCTGCTGCGCGCGGGCACGCACCTCACCCCCAGGGTAAGCCCATGTTGATGGCGATTTGGGAATCCCTGTGGGCCAGCGGATTGGAAGATTGGCAGGACATCGGGACGTGGTGGGGCCTGTTCATTGCCATCCTCGATGGTGCGTTGGTTGGCTTCATCATCTACCAACTGTATCGGCTGACGCGCGGCACCTCCGCCATCCCGGTCTTTTTGGGGCTGTTGGCGATTTATGCGTTTTGGCAGCTGATCACCGCGTTGGGATTGAATTTGCTCAGTGATTTGTTGGGCCAATTCATCGGCGTCGGGGTCATCGCCATCCTGATTGTTTTCCAGCAGGAGCTCCGGTCCTTCCTGTTGTTCATCGGGGACCAGGATTTCCTAAAAACGCAGCCCGTGTGGTTGCGCAACATTTTGCCTTCACGGCGGGATACGGGCAGTTCAGAAGTGAGCGAAATCGTCGAGGCCCTCTACCGCATTGCGGACCGGGGCGAGGGGGCGCTCGTGGTCATTGGCCGCAAATCGCCCCTTCAAACCCACATCGCAAGCGTGACCCCGTTGGACGCTGCCATTTCCGCGCCTCTCATCGAGAGCATCTTCTTCAAGAACAGCCCGCTTCACGACGGCGCGCTGCTCATCGCTTACGGGCGGATGACCGGCGTGAGGGCGGTGTTGCCCGTTTCGCAGCGTCCCGACTTGCCTCCGGAATGGGGCATGCGCCATCGGGCCGCCCTGGGAATCACGGAACGAACGGACGCCATTGCATTGGTGGTCAGTGAAGAACACCGGGACGTCCGGGTGGCCGTCGGTTCGGAACTCGAGGTGGCCCCAAGTCGCTCGGAGCTGTTGGGTTTGGTTCAAGAAGCCCTCGACCTGAGCGCGGCAAGGTCCTGAACGCACAACGCCCCGCTGCCAACAAAGGAAGCGGGGCGCTGAACCGATGACTCGGTAATCAGTCTTGGATCAGGAGGCGCTGAGCTTGCCCCAAGGCCTTTCCTCCCTGTTCCATTCGGACGAAGTACAGCCCCGGAGGAACCGATGAAACATCCAAATTCAACCCTTCCACCGCCGGAAGCGCGGGCCATCGAAGCACTTCCCGTCCCAAAGCATCGAGCAGGATCACATCCGCCCCCCGAGCCGCACCAGCCAAACGCATGACGTCGCGAGCAGGATTGGGAGTCACCGACCACACCTCCGGGCGCGGCAGCGTCGCTGTAGAAACCACTTCAGGCGCAATGGACGCACTCGGACGCACCATGAAGAAGTGCGAGAACGTGGACACCGCAATGTTGCCGCTGGGAAAGTAGGGGTAATTGCTCCACGTTCCATCGAACACCGCCGCATCCGATTCGGGATTCGTGTCGAAGTATCCGACGAGTTCCATGATGCCGTTCGCGGGATCCACGGCATCGAGGATGCGCAGTCCGCTCAGGTAATTCGATTGGTACAACTTGTCGCCGATGACGTACATGTTGTGGTCGATGGAGGCCACGGGAGCTTCGTAGAAACCGATGATGGAGGGATTGTCCAAGTCCGCAATGTCCACGACGTACGTGCGCGTGTAATTCCCGAAATTTTGCTCATCGAGTTCGTCGTTCAAATAACAAAACCGGTGATCTTCACTCAGCCATCCTTGGTGCGTGTAACCGAGCTCGGAATAGTTCAACGTGGAAAGGAGCTGCACGTCCGACTTATCCTCGGCGTCCACAATGGCAAATCCGCTTTGGCCATTGAAGCAAAAGACGATTTCATGATCCGCGTACTCCGTGTCAGGACCATGGTACACGACGGACTGGATGTCGTGGCTGTAATACCCATCGAACGCGCCCGCCAGCACGGGATTCGCTGGATCGTCCAAGCGAAGGATGTGCAATCCCCCATTGTACGTGTTGGTCCCCACACCATACGCGTAACCGGTTTCCTCGTTGATGGCCACGTTGTGCGCGTTGCCAAATCCCATGTAGTGAGCCACCGGCGTCACTTCCGTCACTTGGTCCAAAGGCAAATCCAACAACGCCTGCAGATCGACCACCTGCATCCCATGCCCGCTTGCTTCCGACACGATGTACGCGTGATCCATGTACACCTTCACATCCCGCCACAGGCTCGGGGCTGTAGCCGTCGCCACGTTCGCAAAGTACACGATGTCCGTGGGATCGGTCACATCCAAGATGGCCAAACCATTGGAACGACCGAACAAGGCCAACTCCCTTCCTGACACGGGATCGGCCCAGCCCCAGCAATCGTTGCCGTTATCCCCGCCCCCGAGCGCTTCGAGGGGTTCAACGTCCAAGAGCTCCACGTTCATGCAGGGATACCCTCCGGAATAGGCCATGGCCCCATTGGGCGAAACATGCCATTCGTAGAAGTAGTAGTAATAAGCGTAGGCATTGGCCCCGGCAATGTTCGTCCCCGTGATGGAGCCCAAATCGCCCAGTGCGTAGGGATACGACAAGGCGCTCGGCGGCTCATCCCGCCAAAGTTGCGGGTCCGTGTTGAGGCAATTCAGTCCGAAGCCCGAACCGGCGGGCACGTCAAAATCCAGGACCACCCAGCTCTCGCCGTCAGGCACATCCAGCACCACGTTCTGCATCACGTTTCCTTGCGGGTTGAGCAGTGCGAAGTTGCGAGAAGCTGCGCCGTTCGCGTAAACCCGCACCGAATCGATGGTGAACGGGAAGTACGCATCGAACTTCATGAAGTACGTATTGTTCGACTGGTACAGGCCGGTTTGGTTCGCCATTTCGCCGCCCACTGCGGGGCCCGAGCCGGACACCTCTTCGCACGGAAAAGGACTTTGAGACCACGACGTTGCAGCAAGCAGCAAGGCCGCAGAGAGGGTAAGGTGTTTGATCATTTCAAAAAGTTGCAGGTGGGGAAGGCGAGCTGAAAACAACAATCGGCCCCGAAGGGCCGATTGCGTTACCAAGTATCGGATTCCCGCTCCAAGGTACGAAGCGAGATGCCATTTCCTTGTTCCACTTCATGGATGGAGCGCATGAGCTCCCGCATGAAGCGGCTTTTGATGACGGGAGCCCCCGACGGCCGCTTGCCGATGACCAACCCATCGGAGCGGTGCGTGTCGGCGATGTTGTCGAGCAGTTCCTCGATGGCACCGAGTGCCCAGCCTTCCGTTTCGGCGAGGACCCGAGCGACGATTTCGACCTTCCGCTCGGCCACGGTCCGTTGGGGTTCGGTGCTCATTGGATGCCGTGGAGGAAGTGGTAGGTGCGGCCGTAGTGGAGCATCTGCTCGGTGAAGTCGTCTGGGTAGGTAAGCTCGACCGCGGTGAGGGCGCCCTGAGCGTCCACCGTGGCTTCCATTTGGGGATTGATAAATCCGCCGTATGGCGCGATGCCCAACACCTCACTCCGGGTGAGTACTTCCTCGTGAATGGCCGGGTCCACTTGGACGCCATAGCCCTCCACGAGCGCCTTCGCTGCCTCGTAATCGCCCTGCGACTTGATGCGCTGCACCTCGCCGAGGAGTTCACCGAACAACTCGTGCAAGCGCTCGTAGTTCTGGACATCGAAGTATGTCTTGCCGTCGCGCACCTCGCGGACGATGGTGCCGTCCCCTTCCGCGCGCTCGAAGCACCAGTGCGCGATCCAAGCGCGGTTCCGCATGTGGGCTTCCTCGATGTCCGCGCCCCGTTCGAGGCGGCGCAATTGGAGCATCATGCCGTTGCGGATGTAGCTGTCGTATTCCGCCATGCCCACGTCGAGGCTCTCCATCAAACCGAGTTCGACGAGCTTCGGGTCGAGCAAGTAATAGAGCGCCACGAGGTCCGCGCGCCCTTCCTCAATGGTCGAGCTGTACTCCTTCAAGGTCGCCTTCGGCTCGCCGACCCCGTCTTCGAGTTGGCCGGAAGCGTGGCCGATGACTTCGTGCATGGCCGTGTGGAGCTTGCCCGCGAGTTCACCGTGCGCCTTCGTGCGCTCGATTTCCTCCGCGTCATTCGCGAACTCCTCGAGGATGCCGCTGCCGCCTGCTTGGTCGTACGCGTTGACGATGTTGCCGAGGCTCACCGACTTCGAACCGTGCATCACGCGGATCCAGTTCGAGTTGGGGAGGTTCACGCCGATGGGCGTGCTGGGGGAAGCGTCACCGGCCTCGCCGGCCACGTTCACCACGTTGTAGGTGATGCCGACGACCGTGTCCTTTTTGTGCGCGGGATCGAAGGGCATGTGGTCTTCGAACCACTGCGCGTTGTTCATGAGCATCGCCATGCGCTCGCTCGCTTCGAAGTCCTTGATTTGGACCACGGTCTCGTAGCTGCCCGTGTAGCCGAGCGGATCGTTGTACACTTCCACAAAGCCGTTGATGTAGTCCACATCGCCTTCGGTGTCCTGCACCCAGTTGATGTTGTAAAGCTGCCACTTTTCGAGGTCACCGGTTTCGTAGTAGCTGATGAGGTGGCCGAGGGCGACGGATTGCTTTTCATTCTCCGCGTACTTCTGGGCTTCCTTCAGCCAGTAGACGACTTGGGCCAACGCGTCGCCGTACAACCCGCCGACGCGGTAGGGCTGCTCGACGACCTCCCCTTGCTCGTTCTTCACGAGGCGCGAATTGAGGCTGTATTCGACGGGCGTGCGGTCCGTGGGATCTTCGATGGACGCGTAGTAGGCCTGCGCTTCCTCGGTGGTCACGTCGGGCGCGTAGAAGTTGATGGCCGAGCCTTCAACGAGGCCTTTCGACTTGTCCTGCTCCACTTTCTTCGGGTCGACCGTCGGGTCGAAGATGACCGCGAGGAGGGTCTCGTCTGCAGTTTGGCCCGTGGCCGCGACCCATTCCATGAAGGCTTCCTGGCTGAATCCCGGCGTGAACTTCATGTTGCTGTAATGGTGGTGGATGCCGTTGGAGAACCAAAACCGCTTCAGGTACACCACGAATTCCTCGAAATCCTTCGTCGTGCGGTCCCCTTCGTAGCCGGTGTAAATCCCCTCGAACAGATCGCGCAACGTCAAGTTGTAGCGGTAGTTCTGGTCGTACATGATGTCGCGACCGCTCAATCCCGCCTGGTTCAGGCAGTAGACGAGGGCCTGCTGGCGCGGGCTCAACTGTTCCCAGCCGGGTACTTGGTAGCGAATGAGTTTGAGGTCGGCCACTTGTTCGGTTTGCCAAACAAACTCCTCCGCCACCGGCGTTTCAGCTTCCGGAGCAGGGGCCTCGCCACATCCCGTGGCGAACACCACGCCAAGTGCGGCGAGGTAGAATGGGAATTTAGTCATGTGAATGGGTTGAAATCGCGGGCAATTTAGCGACCGGACGGCAAAGTCCCCGCACGCGCGGTGGTGTGTTGCTATCTTTGGCCGACCACCAACGCCCCTGAGTTGCGCAAACTGTCCCTGCTCTTGTTGCGGGCGTTCCTCGCCCCGTTTGCCGTCACCTTGCCGGTGGCGCTGTTCATCTTGGACATGCAGTTCTTGTGGGTGTACGCCGACGACCTCATCGGCAAGGGGCTGGAACCGTGGATCATCGGGAAGTTGATGGTGTACGCTTCCGCGCGGCTCGTGAACATGGCGCTGCCGCTTGCCATCCTGGTGGCGTCCATCATGGCGCTGGGTTCACTGGCCGAGCGCAATGAGCTGACGGCGATGAAGTCGTCGGGGTTGTCGCTTTGGCGCATCCTGCGGCCGCTGATGTGGACCATGGTGGGGATTTCGGTGGGCGCGTTTGCGTTCTCGAATTCGGTTTGGCCTGCAGCCAACCTGAAATTCAGGGCGTTGCTGTTTTCGGTGACCAAAAAGAAACCGACGCTCAACCTCCAACCCGGCCTCTTCTACACGGGCATCGAGGGCTTCGCAATCCGCGTCGACGCCAAAGACGACGACGGCACGCTCCACGACGTCCTCATCCACGACAACCGCGAGGCGAGCCTAGGCGCCACCCGCGTCATCCGCGCCCGCCGTGGCCGCATGGACCAACAAGGCGACTTCCTGATGCTCCACCTCGAAGACGGCTACAGCTACGAGGAAGACCTCGAACAGGCCAAACGGCGCCAAGAGCGGCTCCACCCCTTCGTGTCCTCCTCATTTACCACCCAAACCCTCGCCATCGACCTCGGCTCGCTCGATTTCAACCAGGTCGACGAAGGCCTGTTCCAAAAGGTGCACGAAATGATGACCATCCGGCAGCTCGAACTCGCCATGGACTCGCTCGCGGGCGTGGCGGAATCCCGGCTGCAGGACGTGGCGCGCTACGGCGAGCGGAACGTGCTCCTCTTCCGTGATTCGCTGCGGCTCGATTCAGGGCGGGTGGTGCCGGCGGTTGCCGAGGCGGGGCCGGGCGTGGCGTTGGCCGGGCTTTCGCCGTCGCAGCGGCGGATGGCCTTCGATGCGGCGCGCGAACTGTCCCGCAATGCGAAGCAGGGCATCGAAAACGCCCTCGATGATGCGGCCTCGAAGCACCGCCTCCGCAACCGGCACGCCGTCGAGTGGCACCGGAAGTTTTTCCTCGCGTCGAGTTGCATCCTCCTGTTCTTCATCGGCGCCCCGCTCGGCGCCATCATCCGCAAGGGCGGGCTGGGCATGCCGACGGTGGTGGCCATCGGCATCTTCCTGGCTTACTACATTGTGTCGATTGTGGGGGAACAAATGATCAAATCAGGGACCCTCGAACCGCTTCCGGGCATGTGGCTCAGCACCGCGTTGCTCCTCCCGGTGGCGGTTTGGCTCACCCGCATGGCGATGCGCGATGCCCACATCCGGAGCATCCGCTGGCCGTGGAAACGCTTGCAGGCCAAATGATGCGCATCCTTCAACTCTGCCACAAACCCCCGCGCCCCAGCCGGGACGGCGGCTGCCGCGCCATGGACGCCGTCACCCGCGGGCTGCTCGCTGCGGGCAACGAAGTGCGGGTCCTCGCCGCCTGCACGGATAAGCACCCCTTCGTGCCCCCATCGGACGCGGCGTACGCCGAGGCGACGCGGTTCGAAGCGGTCTACATCGACACGCGGGTCAACGCGCGCGACGCGCTGACGCACCTCATTTCCGGAGAGAGCTACAACGTGGCGCGATTTCACCACGGGGACCTGGAGGAGCGACTGCGGTGGATTTTGCAGCGGGAGGTGTTCGATTTGGTGCTGCTTGAGAGCCTCTTCACGGTGCCGTACCTGCCCTTGATCCGCAAGTACGTCGACGGGCCGGTGGTGCTGCGGGCGCACAACGTGGAGCACCGAATTTGGGAAGGGCTCGCCGCGGAGACGGAAGCGCTGAGTCGCCGGCTGTACTTGAAGTTGCTGACGGACCAACTCGCCCGCTACGAAATCAGCGTGCTGAACGACGTCGATGCGGTGGTCGCCATTTCGGACGAAGACGCGGCCATCTTTCGCGAACTCGGCTGCAAGCGGCCGATTCACGTCACGCCGTTCGGGTACGACGCGGGGGCGATTCCCCGTCCAGAGGGGCGTCTGCCCGACCACGTGTTCCACTTCGGCTCGATGGACTGGGAGCCCAACCGCGAGGGCGTCCGGTGGCTGCAGGAATCGGTGTGGCCCATCGTGCGAGCTGCACGTCCGGATGCGCGGTTGGTGCTGGCGGGGCGCAATTTCCCCGAGGATTGGCCGGCGGGGCCCGGCGTGGAGGTGCTGGGGGAAGTGGACGATGCGTGGAGCATGTTGAACCGCAACGGCATCATGGCCATTCCGTTGCACGCGGGCAGTGGGGTGCGCATCAAGGCCATTGAAGGGTTGTCCACCGGGCGCCCCATCGTTTCGACGCGCTTGGGGATGGAGGGCTTGGGGCTTGAACCGGGGGTGCATTACCGGGAGGCCAACACCGCGGAGGCCTTCGCTGCGGAACTGCTCAAGGCGCTCGAGCACCCCCGAAATGCCCTGGAGATGGGTGCGCGCGGGCGGGCCGCGGCCGAAGACCGGTTTGAAAACGCGCACTTGATGGCGGGGCTGCTCGTGTTCCTTCAACAGCTGACGGAATGAAGGTCGCGGTGTTGACTTCGCGGTGGCCGTGGCCGTTGGAGAAAGGCGACAAGCTCCGGCTGTACCACCAGTTGCGGGCGTTGAGCGAGCACGTGGAGCTGCATTTGGTGTGCCTCGTGGACCAGGAGCCGACGTCGGAGGAGCGGGCGGCCTTGGCGCCGTGGGTGTCGGGGTTGCACGCGGTGAAGCTTTCGCCGTGGCGGCGCGCCTTGCGGTTGGCTTGGGCGCCGTTGAGTTCGCGGCCGTTCCAGGTGCACTGGTTTTACCAGCGGGGGGCGCATCGGCAGGTGTTGCGGGTTTTGGGCCAAATCCAGCCCGACCAACTCCTCGCCCAGCTCATTCGCACCTCCGAGTACGTGAAGGAGCTGCACGAAATCCCGCGCACACTCGATTACATGGACGCCCTGAGCGCGGGCATGGCGCGCCGAGCGGAAAAGCACCGCGGACCGCGGCGCTGGTTGTTCGCCCTCGAAGCCCGGAGGCTGAAGCGCTACGAAGCGAGCGTCTTCGATTACTTCGACGGCCACAGCATCATCACCGAGGCGGATCAACGGTCCATTGCCCATCCCGACCGCGCGCGCATCGCCATCGTCCCCAACGGCGTCGACACGGCCTTTTTCCAACCGGCCCCGACCCCGCCCTCGCTCCCCTTGACCGCGAGCTTCATCGGCAACATGGCCTATCCGCCCAACGTCGATGCCGCCCTCCGGCTCGCCCTCGAAATCCGCCCTCTCGCGCCCTCTGGCGTGCACTGGCTCATCGCCGGCGCCACCCCCACCCCGGCCGTCAAAGCCCTGCACGGCGGTTCGGTCGAAGTCACCGGTTGGCTCGACGACATCCGTTTGGCCTACCACCGGTCCCACCTGTTCCTCGCCCCCATCGTCCTCGGCTCCGGCCAGCAAAACAAGCTCCTCGAAGCCATGGCCTGCGGCCTCCCCTGCATCGTTTCCCCCCAAGTCCGCCACGGACTCGGCCCCCACCTCATCGCACCCGACGGCCCCCTCAACCCCGACCGCATCGCGACCGCCCACGCCATCCTCGCCGACTCCCCCCAGGACTTCGCGGACCGCATCGCGGAACTCGCCGACCACCCCGACTGGCGCGCCGCCCTCGGAAGAAATGCACGGCGGTTTGTCGAAGAACACGCATCGTGGTCAGTCGAATCCGTCAAGCTCCTCGCTACATTCGCAGCAGTGCCGGATGAAACCACCCCGGCCCTTCGGACCCCATCATGAGCAATTCCTCTGACATCAGCATGATCGCCGGCATCCCCACACTCAACGTGGGCGACTTCCTGAACGGCGATGCGGAAGCCCGCAACCGCTTCATCGCGCAACTCGGCGCCGCCTATGAAGGCATCGGCTTCGCTGCCATCCACGGCCACGGAATCCCAGACGACCTCATCGAACGGCTGTACGACCAATCGAAAGCATTCTTTGGCTTACCGGTTGAGACGAAGCAGCGGTACATGCGTCCGGAAACGAACAACCAACGCGGGTACGTGGCCTTTGGCACCGAGCACGCGAAGGATTCGGCGGCTGCAGACTTGAAGGAGTTTTGGCAAGTCGGTCAGCCCACGCCACCGGCGGACGGCAACCCCGACGAATTCCCACCGAACTCCGATTGTACGGAATTGCCGGAATTCGGTCCCACCGCGAAGCAGGCGTTCGAAGCCTTGGAGTCGCTGGGGTTGGTGATGCTGCGTGCGATTGCTTTGCACTTGGAACTGCCCGAAGGGTACTTCGATGCGTGGGTCCCGGGCGGTTCGAGCATTTTGCGGGCGATTCACTACCCGCCCATCAACCACGAGCCGGAAAGTTCCGTGCGTTCGGGGCAGCACGAGGACATCAACCTCATCACGCTGCTTGTGGGCGCATCGGCCTCCGGGCTCGAAGTGCTGAGGCACGACGGTGCATGGATTCCGGTGACGGCCCTGCCCGAGCACATCGTGGTCAACGTGGGCGACATGCTCCAACGGCTGACGAACCACCGATTGAAGTCCACGACCCACCGCGTTGTGAACCCGCCACGGGAGCAATGGGGCTCGCCGCGTTTCAGCATGCCCTTCTTTTGCCATCCCCGTCCGGAGATGCGGCTGGACGCCTTGCCGCACTTGGTACCTGCTGGGGAGGAACCGAAGGAAGCACCCATCTCTGCGGGGGAATACCTGCACCAGCGGCTGCTTGAAATCGGCCTCGCGAAGGGCTGAAGTTGACCTCGTGACCCACGTCACGGTATGCCGGTCAGTCGGGGCGTAACCTTGCATCGTCAACACACAAACTAGATGCGATGGAAACCTTGGAATTGATTGCAGTGCTCGGATACGCGGCCGCCTTGGTGGTGGGTTTGGTTTTGGGCCTGATTGGAGGAGGAGGAAGCATCCTGACCGTGCCGGTATTGGTTTACTTGTTGAAGGTCGATGCGGAGATGGCCACGGCTTACAGCTTGTTCGTGGTGGGCGTTTCGGCGGCCTTCGGGGCCGTGCAGAATTACCGCAACGGGCTCGTGGACATGAAGACGGGCATCGTCTTCGCGCTGCCTTCGCTTGCCGCGGTGTACGCGACGCGCCGTTGGATGATTCCTGCCATTCCCGATTCGTTTGACATCGCAGGATTGCCTTTGACGAAAAACCTGCTCATCATGGTGCTGTTTGCCATTTTGATGATCGCCGCTTCGGTTTCGATGATCCGTGGCCGCAAGGAATCGAAGGAGGAAACGGGGCAGGCCAACTGGTGGCTCGTGCCGATCGAAGGGGTGGCCGTCGGAGTCCTGACGGGAATGGTCGGTGCCGGCGGCGGATTCCTCATCATCCCGGCCCTGGTCGTCCTGGTGCGGATGCCGATGAAGGTCGCAGTGGGCACGTCGCTGATGATCATCGCCTTCAAATCCATGATCGGATTCGTCGGCGACCTCGGCACGGACAAGGTCATGGACTGGACGTTGCTCGGGATTTTCACGTCGTTGACGGTCGTCGGCATCCTCCTCGGCATGCAACTTTCCAAGCGGATCGACGGCGGCGCACTGAAGAAAGGATTCGGTTACTTTGTGCTCATCATGGGAGCGTTCATTCTTCTGAAGGAAATCATCTGATGAGATGACGGGGCTCAGATTTGGCCCCAAACCGCCCCCCGAAATTTGAAAAAGAAACAATAAAAATCACACATCATGCACATTGAGCAGATTTACACGGGATGTTTAGCGCAAGGCGCTTACTACATCGAAAGCAACGGCGAAGCTGCCATCGTGGACCCCTTGCGCGAAACCAAGGATTACATCGAGAAGGCCGCCAGCCGTGGTGCAAAAATCAAGTACATCCTCGAAACCCACTTCCATGCGGACTTCGTTTCGGGACACGTGGACTTGGCCCAAAAGACGGGCGCTCAAATCGTCTATGGTCCGACGGCGACGCCAGAATACGACATCCACTTGGCTGAGGACGGTGAGGAGCTGAAGCTGGGCGACATCACGTTGAAGGTGTTGCACACGCCCGGTCACACCATGGAGTCGACGTGCTTCCTCCTGCTGGACGAAAACGGCAAGGAGCACTCGGTGTTCACCGGGGACACGCTGTTCATCGGGGATGTGGGGCGTCCGGATTTGGCCCAAAAAGCGGCCCACCTCACCCAAGAGCAGCTCGCCTCCATCCTGTTCCACAGCCTCCGCGACAAGGTCATGACCCTGCCGCACGAGACCATCGTCTACCCCGGTCACGGCGCCGGCTCCGCGTGCGGCAAGCACATGAGCAGCCAAACCTGGGACACCATCGGCAACCAAATCGCGACCAACTACGCACTGCGCGCCGACATGACCGAAGAGGAATTCGTTAAGGAAGTGACCGACGGCTTGCTGCCTCCACCGCAGTACTTCCCGAAGAACGCGGCGATGAATAAAATGGACATCGTGTCCATCGACAACGTTCTGGAGCGCGGAACAGTGGCCCTCGATCCGGACACGTTCGAAGCGATGGCGAACCACGAAGGCGCAATGGTCCTCGACACCCGTTCGCAAGAGGACTTCGTCGCGGGACACGTGCCCAACTCGAACTTCATCGGCATCGACGGCAGCTTCGCTCCGTGGGTCGGTGCGTTGGTGGCGGACTTGAACCAGCCGCTCGTCCTCATCACGCCGGAAGGCCGTGAGGAAGAAGTGGTGACGCGCTTGTCGCGGGTCGGATACGACAACACGCTCGGTTACCTCGAAGGCGGCCTCGCTGCTTGGAAGGCGGCGGGCAAAGAGGTCGGCACCATCGAACAAGTCACTGCTGAACAAGTCGCGGAAGACTTCGAAGGGCGGGATTGGGAGTTGCTCGACGTGCGGAAGCCCGGTGAATTCGAGGCGGAGCACATTGACGGCGCGAACAGCTTGCCCCTCGATTACGTGAACGAGAAGATGGACGCCATCGACCCGAACAAAACGTACTGGGCGCACTGCGCAGGCGGCTACCGTTCGGTCATCTTCAACTCGATTTTGAAGGCGCGGGGCTTCCACAACGTGGTCGACATCGCGGGCGGTTTCAAAGCCCTCGAGGAAACTGCGTTGCCGAAAACGGATTATGTTTGTCCTTCAACTCTGAAGTAATCATTCGTGGAAATATTGACTGCTCTTTGGCCGTGGTACATCACCGGTCCGATCATCGCGATCACCATGGCCTCGCTGCTTTTCGCTGGTAAGCGCTTCGGCGTCTCCAGCAACTTTCAGACCCTCTGCACCATCGGTGGTGCGGGGCGCCTTTCGGACTACTTCAAGTTCGACTGGCGCGAACGGAAATGGAACCTGGCCTTCGTGCTGGGTTCCATTTTTGGTGGGGCCTTGAGTGGGTACGTGATGCGCCCTGAAGTGCACGTGGACCTCGCCGAATCAACCGTGGCGAAAATGAAGGACTGGGGGATTGAAAATCCGGGCGAAGGCCTGGCTCCTGCCGAAATCTTCGGACCCGAGGCGTGGACGGACCCGTGGGCACTCGTGGTGCTGCTCGCTGGCGGCTTCCTCGTTGGCTTCGGAACGCGTTATGCGGACGGATGCACTTCGGGGCACGCCATTTCGGGCTTGTGCAGCTTGCAGTTGCCGTCGCTCATCGCCGTGGTCGGATTCTTCATCGGGGGCCTGTTGGTCACCCAATTTGTCATGCCCTACCTCTTTTAATCATGTGGAGATTCATACTCATCGGAATGGTGTTCGGGGTCGCATTGACCCAAGGTGAAGTGGTGAGCTGGTACCGCATCACGGAGATGTTCCAGTTCGACAGCTTTCACATGTACGGGGTCATCGGCTCGGCGGTGGTGGTCGGCGCTTTGTTTCTGCAAATCGCTAAGGTCAAAAAGTGGCACTCTGTCGCTGGCAAACCATTCGACGTGTTCCGCTATGAAGGCAACTGGAAGCGCTACCTGATTGGCGGAACCATCTTCGGGATGGGCTGGGCCGTGACCGGAGCTTGCCCAGGACCGATGTTCATCCTCGCCGGGGCGGGGGTTTGGCCAATTTTGGTGGCCATCCTCGGCGGCATTTTGGGAACCCTTGCTTACGCAGCGGTGCGCAAGCATTTGCCGCACTGAGCTTAGCATTCGTTAGCAAGCGGCTTTTGGATTTCTTTGCGCTTTCTCGGCGCAGTTTTTTGCGTGCGAATTGTTCTTTTGAAGACAAATTCAACGCACATGAAAACCCTCTTTTCGGCTTTTTTCGGAGCGCTCATTGGCGGCGGCCTCATTTGGGCCGCCGTTGCGCTGCCGGTCTTGCGGCAAGAAGCAAACGACGCGCAGGAATTCATTTCAGTGAATTGGGTTCCCGATCAGGCATCGAGCTCGGCGGCTGCCCCCTTGCCCGTGGCGTCGGCTCCAGCGCCCGTGGTAGATTTGCGCGAAGCTGCGCGAGAAAGCGTCCATGCGGTGGTGCACGTGAAGACGGTGTCGCGTGCGGCTGCGCCCTACAATCCTTGGATGGACTTTTGGGGCATTCCCAATTCGCCCCGCATCCGCCAAGGCTCCGGTTCCGGGGTCATCATCGATTCCCAAGGGTTCATTTTGACCAACAACCACGTCATCGACGGCGCCGACCACATCGAAGTCAGCCTGAATGACCGCCGTTCGTTCGAGGCGGAAGTGGTGGGCACGGATCCGGGAACGGACTTGGCGGTGCTGCGGATTGCGCAGGTGGATGACCTGCCATCTCTGCGGTTCGGATCGTCCGACGACTTGGAAATCGGGGAATGGGTGCTGGCGGTGGGGAACCCGTTCGATTTGACCTCGACCGTCACCGCCGGAATCGTTTCGGCGAAGGCGCGCAACCTGCAGCTCCTTCGACCGGATTACCGCAACGACGTGTTCCCTGTCGAGTCGTTCATCCAAACCGATGCAGCAGTCAACCCCGGCAATTCAGGCGGAGCGCTGGTGAACGCAGCAGGGCAACTTGTGGGCATCAACACAGCGATTGCTTCCCAAACCGGCAGCTACGCGGGATACGCCTTCGCCGTACCTGCATCCATTGCCCGCAAGGTCAGCAGCGACCTGATTGCCTATGGACGGGTGCAACGGGCCTTCATCGGGATTTCGGGAGCGGGCGTCACGCCGGAGTTGGCGGAAGAAATGGGACTGGATGCGGTGCAGGGGGTTTGGATTCACAGCCTGAGTGCAGGAGGAGGAGCGGAAGACGCCGGCATTGAGCCAGGGGACGTCCTGATCCGGTTCAATGGTCAGGCCGTCAACTCGATTGCGGAACTGCAGGAGGAAGTTGCCCGGCACGATCCCGGCGATACCGTACTGGTTGAAATCCAAGGTCATGACCGCCCCATTCAAGTCCAGTTGCGGGACGTTCATGGGGGCACCGAAGTGAAAGACCGCCTGCAATGGAATCGCGAGAACACCTGAGCGCAACCCCTCGCCCATTCCGTCCGTATCTTCGCCCAGCATGAAACATTTGGTACGCAACATGGCCCCGTTGATTTGGGCAGCGGTGCTGGCAACCAGCTGGCAAGGATGTGGCGAGGAACCGGCCACGTCATCGGCAGGAAACGATGCCGTCGCCCCCGAAACCACGGGCAGCGTGGTGACCGCGAACACCCCGGTCACCATCACGCAAGCGCCGGCTGCAGCGCTGTTTTTGGACCAAGACCAGGTCGATGACATCCTGGACGATTTGGGCAACTATTTCACCGCCCAAAACCAAGGCGACTGGGATGCGATCCTTGATTTCTATCCCCTTCATCGCTCCCCGATGGATTCCACCACCCGGGCCACAACGATCGAAGGCATGAACACGTGGTGGGAAAAGGGCCTGCGCAACCAAACCGAGCTGGCCGACCTCCTGTACGCTTCCACCCCGTATCGGGATGGCGATCAGGACGTGGTCCTCTTGAACCTGGACCTCGTTCACCGCGTCATTTTCATCGATTTCGAGGGGAACCCATCGGGCATGAAAGGCATGGTGGAATCCAATTATGGCAAAGGCAATGCCCAGTTCTTCACGGAAGAAGGAGACCCGAAGGTGGAGTATTGGGAAGTGCGCGGGGACAACCGGTTGTGGGCGGTCAAGGAAGTGGGCAGTGACCATTGGTGTTTTCTCCCTGCGAACTTCAATGAGCGTGGTGGAGGGCAGTTCATGACGGTGGACGCGATGACGACCTTGTTGCGTCACCGCAGCGAAAACGACCCCAACCGACTGCGTTAACATGAAGGCGTCATTGCCCGTGCCTTGGCACATTCGGGATGAGTGGGCGCCTTTGGAAGCGGTCATGGTCGGCATCGGGCGGGGCATGGGCGGGGTGCCGGACATCGAGGAAACCTACGACCCGAAATCCCGTGAACACGTGCTCGCTGGCACCTACCCCACCGAGGCGGATGTGACCCGCGAACTCGATGGGTTGGCGGAATTGCTGGACAAGGAAGACGTGCTCGTGTTGCGTCCGGACACGTTGGGCATCAACCAGGTGTTCACGCGCGACATCGGCATCGTCATCGGCAATGAATTCATCATGACGCACATGGTGGAGGACCGGCGGCCGGAGCAACAAGGGCTGAACACCATGCTGCACCGCAACCCGGGACGGGTGTTGCATCCGCCGGCCACCGTTCGGATGGAAGGCGGCGACGTGATGCCGATGAATGGAAGGCTCTGGGTGGGTTACTCGGGGCCGCAGGACTTCGAACGGTTCACCACGGCGCGCACGAATGCCGCTGCGCTGGATTGGCTTCAAATGGAGTTCCCGGATTGGGAGGTGCGCGGATTTGAATTGGCCAAATCCGATACCGACCCGCGTCGCAATGCCCTTCATTTGGACTGCTGCCTCTCCCCGCTCGGGCTCGGCCACGCCATCTTTCACCCTCAGGGATTGAAGCACGCGGAAGACGTGGAGTTCATCCGGCAGCAATTCCCGGGCGACAAGCGGCTCGAAGTGACGGCGGAAGAAATGTACCACATGAACTGCAACCTGTTTTCTGTGGCGCCCGATGTGGTCGTTTCTGGGCTCGGATTCAATCGGGTGAACGCGCAATTGCGCGCGTGGGGTTACCGGGTTTTGGAACTGCCTTACCACGAAACGGCGAAAATGGAAGGTCTGCTTCGCTGCACGACGCTTCCGCTTCGCAGAACCCCTTAACTTCGCGGCGCAATAGCGCTGACGATGCAAACCACTTCTCATTTGGTGATGATCCGCCCCGCCACGTTCCGGAAGAACGAGGAAACGGCGACGAACAATTTGTACCAACGCGAACTCGCTGGCCTTACAGCGAACGAAGTGCTCGATCGGGCCTTGGATGAATTCGACGGATTCGTGGCCGCTCTAGAGGCTGCGGGCGTTCAGGTGCACGTGGTGGAGGCCGATCCCGAGGTGGATGCGCCCGACGCGTTGTTCCCCAACAACTGGATCAGCTTCCATGCAGATGGTCGGGTGGGCTTGTACCCGATGTTCGCCCCGAATCGCCGGGTGGAGCGCCGCGAAGACGTGGTGTTCGATCTCGAGCTGCGTGGATTTGGGGTCGAAGAGGTGGTGGACTTCACTGAGTTTGAGGGGCATGGCGTGTTCCTCGAAGGAACGGGAAGCCTCGTCCTCGACCGGGTGAATCGACGCGCCTATGCCGCGCTTTCGGAACGCACCCACTTCGATGGGCTTCGCGCGTTTTGCGAGGCGTTCGACTACGAAGGCATTCCGTTCACGGCGAACCAAACCGGCCCCACCGGTCGGACGCCGATTTACCACACGAACGTGATGATGAGCGTGGGCACCGCGTTTGCTGCCGTTTGCCTCGACTGCATCGACGACGTGGATGAACGTGCGATGGTGCGCGAAGCCCTCGAAGCGGATGCGAAGGAAATCGTCGAGTTGTCCGAAGACCAAATCAACCAGTTCGCCGGCAACATGCTCGAAATCCAATCGGCCGAGGGCGCGCCCCTCATCGCACTGAGCCGCCAAGCATTCAACGCATTGACTTCCGATCAGCGAGCGGTGCTGGAGCGGCATGGCCGCTTGGTACACGCCCCGCTTGAGACCATTGAAACCTGTGGCGGCGGCAGCGCCCGCTGCATGCTCGCTGAGAATTTCCTGCCCCACCTCACGGCCTAACCCATTACCATGACCACCGACTTGCACCTCCAACACCTCGTTTCCGAGGCCGTTCAAGCGTGTTTCTCCGCTGAAGTGGCCCCGGCCGACATCCAAATTCAACAAACCCGGAAGGAATTTGAAGGGGACCGCACGGTCGTGGTGTTCCCCCTTACCCGTGTTTCCAAACTCGCCCCGCCAGCCACCGCGGAAGCGCTGGGAATGCATCTTGTGGAACACGCTCCGGTCGTGGTGGCATTTCAAGTGGTGAAGGGATTCTTGAACTTGACGTTGGCGACGAGCCATTGGTTGACGGAGGTGGAGAAGGCGTTGGGCGATGCGCGGTTTGGCCTGCAGCCGGCCGGCAGCAAGCCCCAAGTGCTCGTGGAATATTCTTCGCCCAACACGAACAAACCGCTGCACCTCGGCCACCTGCGGAACAATTTCCTCGGGTACGCGGTGTCGCGCATTCTCGAAGCAAATGGACACCCGGTCGTGAAGGCCCAAATCATCAACGACCGCGGCATACACATCTGCAAGTCGATGGTGGCCTGGCAGCATTTTGCGGACGGTGAAACGCCCGCGTCCAGTGGGTTGAAAGGCGACAAATTGGTGGGCAAATACTACGTCCTGTTCGATCAAGAGCACCGGCGCCAAACGGAGGAACGGAAAGCCGCTGGCATCCCGGAAGAAGAAGCCAAGAATGAAGCGCCTATCTTGGTCGAGGCTCGGGAAATGTTGCAAGGATGGGAGGCCGGTGATGCGGACGTGATGGCCTTGTGGAAAACGATGAACGAATGGGTTTACGAGGGATTCGGGGCGACTTACGCGGAGATGGGGGTTTCCTTCGATCAGCTGTACTATGAATCGGAAACGTATTTGCTCGGCAAATCGGTGGTCGAAGAAGGGCTTGAGCGCGGGGTGTTTTTTAAGAAGGAGAACGGAAGCGTTTGGATCGATTTGACGGAAGATGGGCTCGACGAAAAGTTGTTGCTGCGAGCCGACGGCACGTCGGTCTACATGACGCAGGACATCGGTACGGCCATCCAACGTTTTCGGGACTTCCCGGATTTGGACCGCCAAGTCTATACAGTGGGCAACGAGCAGGAATACCACTTCAAGGTGCTGTTCCTCATTCTGAAGAAACTGGGATTTGAACAGGCAGAGCGCAATTTCCACTTGAGTTACGGGATGGTGGAATTGCCCGACGGGAAGATGAAATCGCGGGAAGGGCGCGTGGTGGACGCGGATGACTTGTTGGAGGAGATGGCGTCAACCGCTGCCGAAATGGCGCAAGAACGCGGGCGCATCGAAGAATTGTCGAAAGCGGAACGTGAGGAGTTGTTCAAGCGCGTGGGCTATGGGGCGTTGAAGTACTTCCTCTTGAAGGTGTCGCCCGTGAAGGGCATGCAATTCGATCCGGAGGCATCGATTGACTTTTTAGGCAACACGGGGCCCTTCATCCAGTTCAACTTCGTTCGCGCGTTGAGCATGTTGCGCCGGGCGGGCAGCGATTTGGAAGGGAATTGGTCGGTCAACCCGGACACTTCCATCGACAAAGAAGAGGTGCTGCTCATCCAAAAGGCCATCGAGTTGCCTGCAGTCATTGCGGAATGTGCTGCGTCTTATGACCCTTCGCATTTGGCCAACTATTGCTACGATTTGACCAAATCCTACTCGTCCTGGTACAACAACCACCCCGTGCTGAACGAGGAAAATGAGGCCATCCGCACGACACGGCTCGCGTTGAGTGCCTTGTGCGCGCGCAACCTCCGGACGGGAATGGGCCTGTTGGGCATCGACATGCCCGACCGCATGTGATGGGTCAAGGCAGCTGAACGAATCGCTGCAGGACTTGATGTGGCGTGACCAACCGGTAGCTGTTCCGTCCTGAAGGCTTTCCCGCCAAATCGAATTCGATGGTGTGTTCACCTGGCTCCATCGTTTGAGCCCACATCGCCGTGGTTTGGCCATCGGGATGTTCCCACATGCACGTGACCTCTACGACATCGGGAAAGCGCAGTTGAACGAGGAGGACATCCCCGCGGCGTTCGTCCCGCTCGGACGCAAATTCCGTGTACATGCCCTGCGTCTCATGCTTGCGTACCGCAGCGGCCATTCGCTTCATCAGGATGTAGATCAACAGCGCAATCAAGGCCACCAAGAGGACCCAGCTCAACACACTCAGGCTCTCGGTTAACCGACTGGCCTCGAGTTGCAATCGAAGCGGGGTGGTCATAGGCTCATGATGCCTTCGATTTGGCCTGCAGCTTCATAGCGCAAAAAGACGTGCTCAGCGCTGGGCAGGACCTCCCGAATGGTGAAGGAAATGTAATTCCCATTCCGGGAGTGCCGTTCAGAGACCTCCGCCCCTACCCCGAAGTGCGCTTTCAACTCAGCGATGCGCGCTGGGTCATTCGGCAAAACGAACTTGAAGGTGAAGGCACTGGGCCAATCGTGAAACGCATCCAATTGTTTGCGCAACCGTTCTCGTCGCTCTTCTGGGGTTTCTTCCTTGCTCATGGTACAAAATTAAGCGGAATGTCGCGGTAAAAATCAAGAAGGGGCCGCATCGAAATGCGGCCCCCCCTCTAGGATTCGGTCTTGCCAGACTCGAAATCGTTCATGCCTTTCGGCTCATATGCTATCAGTTGCAAGAGGTTCCGTAGAACTGGAAGAACTCAAGCAAGTCGTTCACGTTGACTTCGCCGTTCTCGTCGAGGTCAGCTGGGCACGGATCCGGGTAATCGCAACCACCTGGGTAGTTCGCGTTCACATCGTAATCCAATCCCTCTGGATCCATGCAACCCACGATCACGCAGCTACCGTCGTCTTGACCGGCAACGGGGTTGTAGTTCGCCGCGCTGGAGTCGGTGCAGCCTTCGTAGATGCAGCTGCCATCATCAACAAGGGCTGTATCGTCGTAGTTCACCGCGTCTGCGTAGGTGCAACCTGCGTAGAACGTCACCAACACGTGCTGGTTGAACGTCGTGCTGTTGCCGCATGCATCCGTGATGGTGTATACGCGAGACAATTCGAATCCGTACACGCCTGAAGCTGCATACGTGTCTTCGGTTTCAATGCTGTACTCGCTGCAATCTTCAATCACTTCCAGTTCAACCAACTGAGGCAGTGCTTGGTCCGTGTAGTACACCAAGCTGATCTCGTCGGATCCGATGACTTCAGGTGCGGTGTTGTCCTCCAACGTGATGATTTGAACATCTTGGGAGAAGTTGCCGCAACCATCCGTTGCTGTCCAGGTACGGGTGATGATGTTGTCATTGAAGCAAGCACCTTCGCTCGTTGAAACCGCATCCTCGTAGGTGAGTTCGATGTCAGCAGAGCAGATGTCAGCAGCATCGGTTACTTCACCCGTCAAAGAGAGGTCGGACAAATCGGTTCCGCATTCCAAGGTCACGTCAGCAGGTGCCGTGAAGGTCGGAGCAATGTCATCCGTGAAGACGATGCTTTGCGTGCTCGAAGTGCTGTTGCCGCATGCGTCAGTCGCCGTGAAGGTCCGCAAAATGTTCATCGCACCCGTGCAGCTCATGGACGAATTGACGTCGATGTAATCCACCGTTACAGCAGAACAACCGTCCGTCGCAGCCGGGAGGTCGGTGGGCAACGCCTCACCACATCCCAATTCAATCGTTTCAGCAACCGCTTCCATTTCAGGTGCAGTCGTGTCGATGAACTGGATGAACTGGACCGCAGAAGCTGCATTGCCACATCCATCCGTGACCGTCCACGTCCGACGAATGACATCGTCGGCGAAGCAACCATCAGCACTCGTTTCAATGACGTCCTCATGAGAAACCGTCAGTTCACTCATGCAGTTGTCGGCCAAGTCCGCAGGCTCGCCCATCGCTGCAATCGAAGCATCCGCGCCGCATTCGACCGATGCATCTGCAGGGGCCGTAAAGGTCGGGGCCTCCGTATCTGCGTAGGTGACGGTTTGCGTCGCAATCGTCGTGTTGCCACAACCATCCGTTGCCGTAAAGGTGCGAATCACTGCTGCCATGCCCGTGCAGTTCGTCTCGCCGGCTGACTCAGACACCGTCACCGTGACATCGCTACACGCATCCGTTGCCTCGGCCATGTCCGTTGGAATCGCATCACCGCAAGCGATGGAGACGTCCGCAGGCACACTCGTGAAGACCGGCTCCACCTCGTCAACGATGGTGATGGTTTGGGTTGCGGTCGTGGTGTTGCCGCACTCATCTTCAGCAGTCCAAGTCCGGATGATTACGTCACCAGCGAAACAAATGTCCTCACCGGCAGCATCGCTGTAATCGATCGTCGCAGAACCGCATCCGTCCATCAAATCGGTCACGTCACCCGTCAAGGTCAAATCCGTTGCGTCCGCACCGCAAGCGATGGTTGCGTCAGCAGGAACCGTGAACGTCGGTCCCGTGATGTCTTCGACGGTGATGTTCTGGACGATGGAAGCTGAATAGCCCACGTTGTCCGTAACCGTCCACGTCCGAACAATGCTGTAGCTGTTGGGGCAAGAGCCCGGAGTCACCACGTCGACAAAGTCGAAGTCGAGTTCCGAATCGCAATTATCGGATGCCACAGGGAAGACGTATTCCGTTTGGATGGCTTCGCACGTCGTCGTGTAGTGCTCGACGCTCTCGATGACAGGAGAGCTGTTGTCGAACAAGCAGACGTCATCGCAAGACGCTTCGTTCGTCACGTAGTAGCAGTTGCCGTCGTCGGTGACCGCTTCCTCGTCGTAGTTGCAGGCCATCTCATCCGTACAAGCACAGTAGGGAGAACCCCATGACATGCTGACGTACTTCGTGCTGCCTGCAGCCAAACCTTCTGGGAAGATTTGTGCATACAACTGGATGTTCAAGGTGCCCGGCGTCGTCAACTGAGCAACCAGCACTCGGTTGTCGTCACCTGCAACACCATAAGCGTCACTCGTTTCAGCAGACAAGTACCAACCGCTTCCGACCACGTCGTCGATCACAATGTCCGAACCGGATTCAAACGTTCCGATCCACTCTGGGTCAGAACCTCCCAATTGAGTGGGGACCTGGATGGAAGACACGGGCGTGTTTTCTCCAATTGTAACCCAAGAATCGTACTCCAACGTTGGGAATGACGCGAACAACGCGGCATTCGGCCGGAATTCCGTTCCATAGATGTCTTGGAAGAACTGGCTAGAAGAAGCCAACACAATCGGATTTAAATCGTTACCGAGCAGCGCATTCAGGCGGTCCGTCGGGTTCGCCGTCGTCACGTAGACGCGGTAGGTGCTCATGCCTGGGATGCCATCCACGGCTACTTCTTCGATTTCGATGCCGTACTCGTCATCGCTCGAGAAGAGGATCGGGCAGCTGCAGTAGTCACAGAAGTCCTGTGAAGGCTGTTCCGCCGTCGGATCGTAGTTGCAAGCCGTTGCATCGTTGCAACCCTGCAACGCATCGCAAATCAAGTCGCTGTTTTGGTCGAGGCAGTTGCCATCGCAATCGTAACCGAAATCGGCGTAGGTGCAGGAGCCATTGTCGGTGACTGCGTTGGGTGCGTAGTTGCACGCCAAGGCATCCGTACATCCCGAGCAATCTTCGGTGAAGAAGCAAGAGCCATCGTTGTCCGTAGCGCCGAGGTCGTAGTTGCAGGCCGTATCATCCGTGCAACCAGGAACTTCGTCCTCGTCACAAATGCCGTCACCGTCCGCATCGTTCAAGCACACACCGTCACAATCGACGAACGAATTTCCAAAGATGTCCTCAGGGAACACACACTCCGCTTCGTTGGAGTAGGTGGCTGAAGCGTCGTAATTGCAGGCCGACTCGTTCAAGCAGCCGCACGAGTTGGTACCGAAGCTCAAGGTCAGGTATTCCGCGTCGGCACCGACACCGTTCGGGAAGACTTGCACGAACATTTGTCCTGAAACTTCGCCATCCGTGGTCAACTGAGCCACCAACACGCGCTGGTCTTCACCCGCATATCCATTGGAGAATGTGGGGAGGGTGAACCAAGAACCTCCGAAGAAGCTGCTGATGTCCAAGTTGTTTCCTTGTTCGAATGAAGCAATCCACGAGTCGCCTTGAGCTTGAACGAAGGTGATCTCCGATTGACCAGCTGCAGGCAACGACTCGATGCCCATGGTCAACCAGCTGTCGTATTGGAGCGACGGCATGAAGCCGAAGAACAACGGGTTGATTGAGGCCGCAGAGTACGAACCGAACTGTTCCTGATGGAAGCTCGTCGTGGTGTTCAAGAAGGTCGGAACCACTTCATCACCCGCAATGGCGGAAACGAAGTCCGTCGGCGAAGGCGTCGTCACGTAGACGCGGTAGGTGTTCAGGCCTGGGATGCCATTCTCCGCGTGCAACTCCAACTCCAAACCGAAGCCATTCTGGCCGCCTGCAGTGTTGCCGCAAGAGCAGTAGTCACAGGATCCGTCTTCGTACGTGGCGGTCATGTCGTAGTTGCAAGCCAAAGCGTCCGTGCAACCGAGAATTTCATTGACCACAATGGCCTGGCTCGCAAATGCCGTGTTTCCACAAGCGTCCGTAGCTGTGAACGTGCGGGTAATGGTCGTAGCCAAATCACCCACAACTGGTACATCGCTGTACGTAATGGTCGGCTCGCTGCAGTTGTCCGTAGCTTGTGCCAATGCCGTTGGCAGTGACTCCCCGATTTCCAAGGTCACATCCTCCGGAACCGATGTGAACACAGGAGCTTCGTTGTCAACAACGGTCATGGAGTGACTCCGAACCGAGATGTTGCTGCATCCATCCACCGCAGTGAACGTGCGAACGATGGTGTAGTTGTTGGGGCATGCACCGGGCATGATTGTTTCCACAACGGACACCGCCGCTGAACCTTCGCAATCCATGGCCTCAGGCGTCGCCAATGACATGTCATCCGAGCAGCTGACCGTGACGTCCGCTGGGAAGTCAACGAATTCAGGACCCTGGGTATCCACGATCGTAATGGTCTGGGTTGCCGTGTCCGTATTGCCCGCATCGTCAGAAACGGTCCACGTACGCAACACACCGTTGGAAGCCAAGCACGTTACTTGGTTCGCCACTTCAAAGCTGGCCGTTGCACCCTCGGTGTAGACGGCATTGCCCGAGAACGAAATGACCAACGCACCGTTGCTGGAAGTCGCTGACAATTCCGCATTGGGAGCGATTCCGTTCGAAACCACTGAGATGGCCCCGAAATCAAATCCAGCCGCGTTGTCAATCGTCAGGGTAGCGTAGTCGTATGCGTACGCTCCAGTAACCGTGCCCGTCACCGTCAAGGTAATCGTTGAGCCATCGATGTCTACTTCGAAGAGACCGCGGTGTGATACGGGGTTAGAAACCACATCATCTGCTGACATTTCCAAACCTGACCCCACCGTCACGCCTTCCGCAGAGACCACGTAAGGTTGACCGAACAAACCTGGCAAGTTCAAGCCATAGCTCGCATTCAAGTCAAGGGTTACGCCGTTCAAGCTCGCAGAGTTACCGAGCGGAGCGTCCTCGTACGTCCAAGACAATTCACCGTCGCAGTTGTCCGTTGAAGCGGTCGGCTCTCCCGTAACGGATGGGTCAATGCCTTCAGCGCATTCAACCGTAACGTTCGCTGGTGCGACCGCCACCGGTGCAACTTCATCGACCAAGGTCAAGGTCTGCACCGCCGTTGCCGTGTTGCCCGCAGCGTCAGTTGCGGTAAAGGTCCGGGTGACCACAAATGTCCCCATCATGGATTCGATCGCGTCCTCATACGTCACAACCACGGGCAGTCCGCATCCACCATCCACTGCAACCGCCATCTCCGTGGGGAGATCGCTGTCGCACGCCATTGCTGCGTCAGCGGGAACCGAAGTGAACGTCGGTGCTTCCGTGTCTTCCGTCATGTAGTTGAAAGGAAGGGTCACACGCTGATCCACACCTTGGTCTCCTTGGTCGAAGATTTGAACGTACAACTGACCGCTGAGCATTCCGGTGGTTGTGAATTGGCCAACCAAAACGCGGTGGTCATCGCCTGCAACGCCGTTGTCGTAGTCCGCAGTAACGAACCAGCTGTCGCCCAGCGTGCTAGTGAGGTCGATGTTGCCTCCAGCTTGGAATACCTCTGCCCAATCCGTGGTGCTGGCCAATTGAGGTGAGCCATAACCTGCTGGCAGGATTGAAGACTCCACACCGAGCGTCACCCAGCTGTCGTACGCAAGCTCCGGGTAGACCCCGAAGAATGCGGGCATCAAATAGGTCGGGAATGGCGACGGCGACAGCGTTCCTTGGAAGAACGACGTGGTCGTGTTGATCATGGTCGGGAACTCCGAAGTACCCGAAATGGCCGATACCAAGTCCGTTGCATCATCCGTGTTCACGTACATCCGGTAGGTCGTGCCGTATTCTGAAGTCGCGTGCTCCTCAATGGAAACGAAGTAACCGTCGACTTCCGTCGTGCTGTAGCAGCAGTAATCGCAAGAACCATCGTTGTCCGTAGCACCTGAATCGAAGTTGCAGGCATCCGCTTCCGTGCAGCCACCCACTTCGAATTCATCGCAAACGCCATCCATGTCCGCATCGTTCACGCATGAACCGTCGCACGTGTAACCCGCATCCGGGTACAAGCAGAGGCTGTTATCGGTGTCGGTGGTCGAATCGCTGTTGTAGTTGCAAGCGGTTGCGTCCGTGCAATCGACGACTTCATACATGTCGCACACTCCGTCACCGTCTGCATCGGCCAAGCAATTGCCTTCGCAGTCGTAACCCGCCGTGGGCCAAACGCAAGGAACAATGTCCGTAGCACCCATCACGTAGTTGCAGGCGCCCTCCACCATGCAACCTACAATTTCATCTTCATCGCAGACGAAGTCACCATCGGAATCGTTTAAGCAGTTTTCGTCGCAATCTACATAGTCCACGCCGTAAACGTCAATGGGGTACTGGCAGGTACCATCATCCCAAAGGGCATTCTCATCGTAGTTGCAGGCTGATTCGTCGGTGCAAGCGCACATCGGGGTGCTGAACGAAGCAACGTATTGAATTTCATCCTCTTGCACACCATACGGAAAGACTTGGATCAGGGCCGTTCCGCTGAGGTAGCCGTCAGTAGTGAATTGACCAATGAGAACGCGGTTGTCATCGCCTGCAATGGCATTGCTGCCACCTGGCTGAGCAAACCATGCACCACCCGTGAGGGTAGAGATGCTGATGTTGCCACCGGCTTCAAAGGTGGTCGCCCAATCTTCACCCGGAGTGTTCGCCAATTGCGTTGCGTTTTCACCCGTTCCCGCAGGGCCCGTCAGGCCGATGGTCACGAACGAATCGTACTCCATCTCAGGGAAGGTTGGGAAGAAAAGCGGATTCAACGGCTGTGACGTAGCCGCACCCTGGGGGTGCTGATAGAAGGACGTGGTCGTCGCCATCTCCAGCGGGCTCGTCTCCAAACCAGCAACTGCCGACAAGGCATCGCCCGGGTTCGCCGTCGTTGCGTAGACGCGGTAGGTGCGCATTCCAACGACTCCACCAACAGCATGCAACTCAACGTCGATGCCGTAGCCTTCCGTATCAGAGGTCAATGCGTTACAGCAGTAATCGCACGAGCCATCCTCGTCCGTTGCCCCTGAATCGAAGTTGCACGCGGTGTTGTCCGTGCAACCGAGGTAGATGCAAGAACCATCATTGATGGTCGCCTCTTCCACGTAGGACGGTGAAGCAGGATCGGTGCAGCCACAAATTTCTGACGAGAACGTGAATTGGTGCGTGAACGTTCCACCTGCCGCAGCTTGAATGGTGACATTGAGCGCTCCGCCCAAGTCACCATCGGTGGTCAATTGCGCCAACAACACTTTTTGGTCGTCACCGGCATAACCGTTCGAGCCCCCGTTGATGAACCACCCACCATCGATGGCCCCCCCTACGCTGAAGCTGGAGCCGTTTGCAAAATCAGCAGCCCATGCGGACTCTGCTTGCAACGAAACCCCTTGTTGACCTGAAGTGGGTTGGCCCGTCAAACCGATGGTCACCCAGCTATCGAACTCGAGCGCTGGGAAGAAACCGAACAATGCAGGGTTGATCAAATTCGACGTGTTGCCTCCATATTGGTGCTGGTAGAATAAGCCCGTGGTGGAGAGGGCCACCGTCCCACCATCACCACCTGACAGCACGGAGGACACATAGTCACCCGCGTCAGGCGTATTGAGGTAGACCCGATATGTGGTCATACCAGCGAGCCCGCTGAGGGCTCCAGAGGCGTCAGCGCCAAATGTTGCGAGCTCTTCGACAGACAACTCAAAGCCCGGGTGGTCAGCCGGTTGAGCGCCATAGTCATAGCAAGCAGTCTGGGCGACTAATTTGCCTGAAACACTTGAGAATCCGACAAGTGCAGCAAGCAGGAAGTAGAATTTCGTCTGCATTATTCCTAGGTTAAGCGACCGAAAATTACGAAATATCGACCCAACAAACAAGCACAACGGCGGGAAAATCGCCTCCGTCGAAAAAAAAAGACGATTCGACGCATGAAGAAGCCCCCGCTAAGCCCTGCAATACTTGCGTATCTTAGCGGTCTACAATCTCAGCAGGATGTTCGATAATCTACAGGAAAAATTCGACCGTGCATTTCAAATTTTGAAAGGACACGGCTCCATCACAGAGGTGAATGTGGGCGATACGTTGAAGGAGGTGCGAAAAGCCCTGCTTGACGCCGATGTCGACTACAAAACCGCCAAGGAATTCACCCAACGAGTCAAGGAAGAAGCCCTGGGGCGAGAAGTCTTGACCTCGCTCAAGCCAGGCCAACTTCTCGTGAAAATCACGCACGAAGAATTGACCAAATTGATGGGTGAGGCTGCAGCAGATTTTCGCGTTCAAGGGAAGCCTGCCGTCATCCTTTTGGCCGGTCTGCAAGGCGCGGGAAAAACCACCCATGCAGGCAAATTGGCCAAGCTCATCGAAGAACAGTTTAAAAAGAAGGTGTTGCTCATCGCATGTGACGTTCACCGTCCCGCCGCCGTAGACCAATTAAAAGTGGTGGGAGAAAGCGTGGGGGTCGAAGTGTACGCTGAGCCGGGCGTTTTGGACGCTCCGGGGATCGCCGAGCGGGGGTTGGCCCATGCCAAATCCAGCGGGCACCAAACCGTGATCATCGACACCGCGGGGCGTTTGGCCATCGACGAAGACATGATGCGTGAAATCGACCTGGTGAAGGCCGTGGCCAAGCCAACGGAAACCTTATTCGTTGTCGATTCCATGACAGGTCAGGACGCCGTTCGAACCGCCGCTACCTTCAATGAGCGATTGGATTTTGACGGAGTCATTTTGACCAAATTGGACGGTGATACACGCGGCGGTGCAGCCCTCTCCATTCACTCCGTCGTGGGCAAACCCATTAAGTTCGTCGGGGTCGGCGAAAAGATGGACGCACTTGAGGTCTTTCACCCCAATCGCATGGCGGAGCGCATCCTGGGCATGGGGGACGTGGTTTCGCTCGTAGAGCGCGCGCAGCAAGTCATTGACGAAAAGGAAGCCGCCCGCTTGGAGTCGAAAATCCGCAAGAACAAATTCGATCTCGAGGACTTCCTTCAGCAAATCCAACAGCTCAAAAAAATGGGCAACTTGAAGGATTTGATGAGCATGATCCCCGGAATGAGCAAGGCCCTGAAGGGCATCGACATCGATGACAACACGTTTAAACAAGTCGAGTGCATCATCCAGTCCATGACGCCCGAAGAGCGCGCAAATCCGGGCATCATCAATCCGGCGCGAAAGCAGCGCATCGCCCGGGGATCGGGAAAAGACATCCAGGACATCAATCGCCTGCTCAAACAGTTTGAAGACATGCGGAAAATGATGCACACCATGACCAATGGCGCGGGCGGCAAGCGCAGCCGGGCAGCCGGGTTATCTGCGCTGCGCCGCTAATCCTCCCCCCATGCTCCTAGACGGTAAAAGCACCTCGCTCGCAATTCAATCGGAACTGGCTGAAGCCGTGGCACAGCGGGTTGCGGAAGGCAAAAAGCGGCCTCATTTGGCTGCGATTTTGGTGGGCAACCACCCGGCAAGCCGCGCGTATGTCGGGCACAAGGTGAAGGCCTGCGACCGCATTGGATTCGAGAGCACATTGGTCGAATTGCCCGAATCGGCGACCGAAGCCGAATTGTTCGATTCGGTTCGGCAGCTCAACGAAAACGATTCGGTTGATGGGTTCATCGTTCAATTGCCCCTCCCCGATCACATCGACGAACAGCGCATCATCGAAGCCATCGCACCCGCAAAGGACGTGGACGGTTTTCATCCGGTGAATGTGGGGCGCATGACCCTCGGTCTGCCGTGTTTCTTGCCTGCCACCCCGGCGGGCATCCTCGAATTATTAAAGCGCTCGGGAATTGAAACGACGGGCAAGCACGTGGTCGTGGTTGGTCGCAGCGCCATCGTTGGCACGCCGATTTCGATTTTACTGAGCCGATCGGGAGAGCCGGGCAATGCGACAGTGACGTTGTGTCATAGCCGAACGGTGGATTTGGCCTCGATTACCCGTCAAGCGGACATCCTCATCGCGGCCATCGGCAAAGCGCACTTCATCGGTGCAGAGCACGTGAAAGAGGGTGCAGTCGTCGTGGATGTGGGCATCAACCACATTCCGGACGCCACGAAGAAAAGCGGGCGGCGCATGATCGGTGACGTGGACTTCGAGGCCGTGGCACCGAAGTGCTCGGCGATTACGCCGGTGCCGGGGGGCGTGGGTCCGATGACGATTGCTGCGCTGTTGCAGAACACAATGCGAGCCGCGGCGCGCGGATGACGCAGGAGGATCGCCGTTTCATGAACCGGGCGTTCGAGCTCGGGGAGCGGGGGCGCTTGTTTTCCGCGCCCAATCCGCACGTCGGGTGCGTGATTGCCGCGAGGGGTGAGGTGTGGGGCGAAGGGTGGCACCACCGGGCGGGGGAACGGCATGCGGAGGTGCATGCTTTGGCTCGGGTGACGGCAGATCGAAAGGAGCGGCTTGCGGAAGCCACGGCGTACGTGACCTTGGAGCCCTGCGCGCACGTGGGGAAGACGCCGCCGTGCGCGGATGCGCTACTGGCTGCAGGGGTGGGACGGGTGGTGGCCGCAGTGCGCGACCCGTCGCCTTGGGTGTCGGGGGCTGGGTTCGATCGGCTCGCTGAAGGTGGGGTCGAGACCCAATGGGCAAGCCCCGAAACTGCGCAGCTCGCGCAGGTGTTCAACCGCCGGTTCTTTTCGCGCGAGCGGCCTTGGATCGTCCTGAAATGGGCGGAAACCTTGGATGGTTTTCTCGGCCCAAAAAACGCAGCTGCACAGCATTTCATCACCTCTCCATGGGCGCAGCGACTGACCCACCGATGGCGCGCTGAGGAACAGGGCATTCTGGTCGGTCGCCGCACGTGGTTGACGGATCAGCCGCTGCTCGACGTGCGGAAAGCACCGGGGAAATCGCCCGTGCGCATCGTGCTCGCACCGAGCCACCCGCGCAAGGCGCCACCGGACATTTGGTGGGTCACCTCCCCGGAGTTCGTGGAGGGACCGCGGGATTTAGCTTGGCTCCCCGAGGACGGCCTCGACTCCTTGGTGCGGACGCTTCGCGCCGAGGCGGGGGTTCATTCCCTGCTCGTCGAAGGAGGGGGCGCTACCCTTCAGTCCTTCGTAGACGCCGGTTGCTGGGACGAATGCAAATGGTGGGTTGCGGACGCCCCCTTGGGCGCCGACGGAGTCCCCGCTCCTGTTTGGCCCGATGGTCCCGGCGCTTGGCGCGAACACGGACGCGGCCCAGCCGAAACGTGGCACCGGTTCATTCGCCCCCTGCCGCGCTAACCGGCGAAGCCAACCCGTCGGGCGTCATCGCCCACGTACTGCCGGTCAGCCGACTTCCCCAAACCCCGTCCACGTGGCGCGCATCGTCCATCCAATCCTCCAACGACGGGTCGATCCATACCTCCTCTCCATCGGGCAGGTACAGGGTGATGCGCACGTTTTGGCCTCGATAGCGATCGTCCATCGGAAACGCGAACCCATCGGAAAACGTGACCGCATTCCCTTCGACGTCCACCTCGAAATCCATGCGCTGCGCTCGCGCCCGTGCCGCCCGCCGATTCGCCCCGTGCGCCTCCGATGCCCATTCGAGCCGAGCCACCCCGTTGGGCGCTCGACGCACATCGATTTCCACGTCGTCCATCCAAATCCGGTCCTCCCCCACCACCCAACTCAAATCCGTCCCCTCCCAAGTCACCGGATTCAATCCCGCCAGCGAATCCACCGCTGCCAACCGCAGCACCCGCGGCCCATCGGCAGCGGGCAGCTCCAACCGGTTCATCACGGTGCCCTCCCGACCGAACTCCATTCCGAGGCGCAACCCGAGCCCCGTGCCCATGCCTAGCCCCATCAACGTAACCACCGCTGAAAACGCCAGCACCCAGCCCAAGCGCGCACCCCGCCGCAGCGAAGGCGCGAGCAGCCAAGCAACCGCCGAGGCCACGAGTGCCACCGGCAACGCGCAAATGAGGGCAAGTGCGGTCCATGCATACGGCATGCCGAACCCGGCAGGAAGCGTGGATCGCGCCAACGCCAGCAACTGATCGCCCGCCTGGAAACCCATCGGCTCCCAGGAAACGCCGCCCACCCCAGTCAAGAGCCCCACCACGCTCAGCAGCAGGGCCAGCGAAAGCAAAACCAACAAGCCCCCCACAAGCCGACCGAATACCTTGACGATCAAGTGGAAAATCCGTTCCAGAAAGGCGAAAGCGTCCTGAACGGCTTCCCGGAATCGACTGGATTTGACGCGGTTTGACATGCCGGACAGTTCTTCGTTCACGCGGCGCTTGATGTTTTCGACGGTGGGTTCGGCGCCGTGCATGGCGAGGCGGTCGGCGCGGGATTTGGCCTGGGGGATGATGATCCACAAAATCAAGTAGAGCGGAATGGCAAACCCCACGGTCAACAAGGCAAGGAACGCGAGGCGAACCCACGTGGCTTCGATGTTGAAGTACGCCCCCAGCCCCGCTGCCACGCCGCCGATCATGCCGGATTCGCGGTCGCGGAACAGCTTGCGCGCCGCACGGGGCGTGGCCTCTCCATCCTCCACGAAATCCTCGGGCTGACCGAGGCGACCTTCGGCCCATTCAACATCGGATTCGTTGACCACTTGGCGTTGGCCCGCGAGCCGTTCATCGAACAATTCGACCAACCGCGCCTCCACGTCCGAAAGGATTTCCTCCGCTCCTTGCGTGCCTTCTAGCGCGCGCCGAAGGGCATGCAAGTAAGCGAGGAGGCGTCGGTGGGCGGCTTCGTCAAGGTGGACGAGCCGACCTGCGAGTTCAAGGGTGGTGGTGGTGTTCATGATTCGGGAGCTTCAAATGAGGGCAAGGCATCGACCGCTCGGACAAACCGGTTCCATTCGGCATCCAAGGCGCTGAGGAATTCAGCACCCGCGGGGGTGAGTTCGTAATACTTGCGGGGCGGGCCGGACTTGGACTCTTCCCAGCGATAGGCGAGCAACCCGGCATTTTTCATCCGCGTCAGCAACGCGTAAAGGGTGCCCTCAACGACGATCAAATCCGCGTCCTGCAGGGTGGCCAGCACGTCGGAGGCGTAGGCCTCCCCCTTGCTCAACACCCGAAGAACGCACAATTCGAGGACGCCTTTGCGCATTTGGGCACGGGCATTGGAAACCTTCATGGGGCCAAAGGTATGGTTTTCGTTAGGTACTTTGCAAAACATAGTACCTATTTTTTCAACTCACCGACTCGGGGACGGTGGTATTTTCGCCTACAACATGGGATACCTCCTTCTCGCCATCGTGCTGGCCACGGCGATTTTCGCCGGCTTCCGCGTGTTCCCGAAGTGGGGCGCGGACACCTTTCAAGTGATCGTCATCAACTATGCGGTGGCCGCCGGATTGGGTTGGTGGCTGGCGGGTGGCTGGCCTACGCTCCTGCGGGCTTGGGGCGATGTGTGGGTGCACACAGCGGTGGTGGTGGGTTCGCTGTTCCTGTATTTGTTCCACCTGATGGCCCGGAGTGCGCAAGTGAATGGCTTGACGGTCACGACCGTAGCCGCCAAATTGAGCATGGTCTTGCCCGTTCTGGTGTTCCTGGTTGCTGATCCCACGGACGGATTAACCGTTGCGAAGGTCGCTGCGCTGCTGATGGCCCTGCCTGCGGTGGTGCTCGCTTCTTGGAAAGCCGATGAGCCTTTCCGGCTGCACGATGCCCGGATGCCGCTCATCATTTTCTTCGGCGGTGGGCTCATCGATTTGATGTTCGGTTGGTTCAGCGGGCCCGAACACATGCGCGAGCCTGCGTTCCGTTACTTGTTCACCACGATTCCGTTCACGATGGCGTTGACCATCGGCTTGGGTCTGCTCGGAGCCAAGCGATTCCGCGGCGTGCGACTGGACACCGCGACGCACCGCAAGGGCGTGACGTGGGCGTGCGGGCTGGCCCTCGGCTTCATCAATTTTGGCTCGCTGTATTACCTCCTTCAGGCGTATTCGGCCGTTTCACTCGACCGCTCCTCCATCACGCCCCTCATCAACCTCGGCATCGTTCTCGCCAGTGCTGGAGTCGCCCGCGTCGCTTTCGGTGAACGGCTCACCCGCCGGAATGCCCTTGGACTTGCGCTTGGGTGCGCGGCCATGGTGCTCCTCTTTTTCAGCTAAAAAAAGCCCGGTTCCTTCGAACCGGGCTTTGCATGTCATTCTTCTGCATTGCGTTGAGCACGCTGCATGGGATTTTCTCCTCCCCCGCCCCATTCTTTCTGCTTGAACACCTCGAAGCGCGTCGGCTCCGGACGTGGAGGCCATGCGTTGTCGCTCATGTCGACATCCGCAGTTTCGAGGTAAGGATCGAGGACAATGCGCACTGCCGGGCGATCCGTCACGAAGACCTTCGTCACCGTGGGCTCGCTCATCTTCCAGATCTCCGCTGGAATGCGCCGCACTTCCCGCTCGCCATCCTCGTACTCGAACTCCACAATCAGCGGCATCACCAAGCCGCCCTCATTGCGGAAAGTGATTTCATAAAACTGCTTGTCGGAAGACAGCAACGCCTTCTCCTCCTCCGTCAACTCCGCCATCCACTCTTCGTACGCTTCCCAATCCAAATCCAATACCTCAAACCGATCCCACTGCGTGTAAAAATCATGCAACGACGGATCCGCCTCCAGGTACGTCTCCCGGATGAACTCCTCATCGCGGATCAAGCTGATGTCCGCCGGTTCGCGAGCCGCTTTTGCCCGATTGAACTCCGCTTCGGTCTGCGGATTGCCCGTGTCCATCTGCATCCACCGAACGTGGTCAAGCGCGATGTCCACGTGGTCGGTCGTGTAGAACCACCCGCGCCAAAACCAATCCAAGTCCACACCGCTCGCATCTTCCATCGTTCGGAAGAAATCCGCCGGCGAGGGGTGCCGGAACGCCCAACGTCGGCTGTATTCCTTGAACGCATAGTCGAACAACTCACGGCCCATGACGGTCTCGCGCAAGATGTTGAGTGCCGTTGCGGGCTTGCCGTACGCGTTGTTTCCGAATTGGTAAATGGACTCGGAGTTGGTCATGATGGGGCTGATGCGGGATTTGTCCCCTCCCATGTAATCGCGGATGTTGCGCGCACTGCCACGGCGAGTCGGGTAATCGCGATCGAACTCCTTTTCGGTCAAATACTGAACGAACGTGTTCAGGCCCTCGTCCATCCACGTCCATTGGCGCTCATCCGAGTTGATGATCATCGGAAAGAAGTTGTGCCCCACCTCGTGGATGATGACGCTGATCATTCCGGTGCGCGTGCGCTCGCTGTACGTCCCGTCCGGCTCCGGTCGCCCGCCGTTGAAGCAGATCATCGGGTACTCCATGCCGATCCACTTCGTGTGGACGCTGATGGCCACCGGATAGGGGTAGTCGATGGTGAAGTGCGAGTACGTCTTCAGGGTTTGCGCCACGGCTTTCGTGGAGTATTGTTCCCAAAGCGGGTTCCCTTCTTTCGGGTAGAAGCTCATGGCCAAAGGCGAGCGATCGCCCACCTTCACGGCCAGCGCGTCCCAAATGAATTTCCGGCTTGAAGCCCAACCGAAGTCGCGCACGTTTTCGGCCTCGAAAATCCACGTCTTCTCCCCGCTCGCCTTGCCCTTTTCGGCCTCGCGGGCCTCTTCCTCAGTCACGATTATGACGGGCTGGTCGTACGTCGTGCGGGCGCGTTCGTAGCGCCGGCGTTGCTCGGGGGTGAGCACGGATTTGGCATTGACCAATTCTCCCGTGGAAGCCACGATGTGATCCGCCGGAACCGTCAACTCAACGTGGTAATCCCCGAAGTTGAGCGTGAACTCGCCGCTGCCGAGGAACTGCTTGTTCTGCCATCCTTCGTTGTCGCTGTAGACGACCATGCGGGGGTAGAACTGGGCGATGGTGTAGATGTAGTTGTCTTCTTCGGGGAAGTGCTCGTAGCCGCTGCGGCCGCCGATCTTCATGCGGTCGTTGATGTTGTACCACCATTCGACGCTGAAGGTGAACTTGCCGCCGGGCTTCAACGGCTGCGGCAGCTCGATGCGCATCATCGTTTGGTTGATCGTGTAGTCAAGGGGCGCGCCGCCGCTCGTGACCGACTCGATTTTGAAGCCCCCGTCGAAGGTGGGTTCGAGCTTCATCACGTCGTCGAACGACATGCGGTCGCTGATTTCCGACTGGCTGATCTTGTAGGAGTCGGAGTCGAGGGCCCGCATGTTTTGGTCCAACTGAAGCCAAACGTAGCGCAACTTATCCGGGCTGTTGTTCGTGTACGTGATGGTCTCCTCGCCGTCAATGCGCTGGTTCGCGTCATCGAGGTGGATCTTCATGTCGTAGTCGGCTTGCTGCTGCCAGTATTCGTGGCCCGGTGCGCCCGAAGCGGTCCGGTAGACGTTGGGCGTGGGCAGCTCCTGGCCCAGTTGGCGGAACTTGTTCGTGTTCGTGCGGGGAGACTGGGCTTCGGGAGCGGGATTCTGCTGTGCGAGCAGCGGGCTCACGGCGAAAAGCGCAGTCGCAAGGAGCGCAGCAAGGCGGTTCACGTGGTTCACTTCTGACGAATTTTGAAGCCCCAAGATACGGGTTCTCCGCGTGCTTTGGGCGATTAATCAGGCCAAATCACCTGCCCCGACTCCGTGCGGTCCACGTCGAACGCGAGCGGAACCGCCTCGCCCCGGATGTCGCCGCTGCCGTGAATCCCGAGGTAGGCGTAATCGGTGGCGTGGAAGCGCAGTTCGTGGGCAGAGCTTTGGTTGAGGAAGGCGCGGCGGGCGAGGAGGCCGGAAGCGTCTAGGGTTCCGAGGCCGGCGACGTAGGCACCGAGTCGGTCGGCGGAACCGGTGAGGGTGAGGTGCGACGGGCCGGCGTGGAGCCGCGCTTCGAGCGTGTCCACGTGGGCCGAAATGGCGGTGCGGCCCGCGGATCGTCGGGCGTCGAAGGACCACAGGCCGTCGCGCGTTCCGATTTCCCATCGAAAGTCCCCGGTGCCGGTGTGCTCGACGGTCCGGAGGTCCGGTGCCCAAACTTCCACCCGCAACCGAATGCCGAGGTCGCGCACCCAATCGCACGTGTTGGCGTCGCCGAGGATGAGCTCGCCCGCTTCGAGCTCGGTTTGGGCGTGGGCGACGAGGTTCGCCGGTCCTTCCCAACGCCACGCAACGCGCCCGCTGTCGCCGTCCGCATGCAGCACGACCTCCACACCCTCGGCAATCGTCAACCGCACCGCAGGCGCCTCGAACGCCCCCGCGACCGCGGTGTCCCCCCCCGCAGCGCGCAGGCAAGCGGGCGACTCCGGCCGGTTGCAGCAGGCCAGCAACGAAGCCAGCAGGAACGCACCGAGGCCAGCTGGGATGGCGATGCGGGCGGTCCGTCGGGTCACCCGTGCTGGGATTTGGCCCGATTCCAATACGCGTCCATCTCCTCCAACGTCATGTCCTTCAGCGCCTTGCCCTCCGCGGCCACCGCCTCCTCCATGTGCATGAACCGCCCGCGAAACCGGCGATTCGTCCGCTCCAACGCCTCGTCCGGATTGATGCCCACGAAGCGCGCGTAATTGATCAGCGCAAAGAGCACGTCCCCGAACTCATCCGTCGCCCGATCCATCGCGCCCGCCGCCAGCTCCTCGCGGAATTCCCCCAGCTCCTCCTGCACCTTGTCCCAAACCTGAGCGGCGTTGTCCCAATCGAATCCCACGCCCCGAACCTTGTCCTGGATCCGGTACGCCTTCACCAGCGACGGCAGCGAATTCGGCACCCCTTCCAGCACGGAACGGTTGCCCTCCTTCAACTTCAGCTGCTCCCAATTCGCCTTCACGGTCTCCTCGTCGTCGGCCTTCACGTCCCCGTATATGTGCGGGTGGCGGGAAATCAGCTTGTCGCAAATGCCGTTCAGCGCATCGGCGATGTCCCAGGCGCCCTGCTCGCTGGCAATCTTCGCGTAAAACACCATGTGCAGCAGCAAATCGCCGGTCTCCTTCTTGATTTCGTCAAGGTCCGCGTCCAGGATGGCATCGGCGAGTTCGTACGTCTCCTCAATGGTCAGGTGGCGCAGGCTTTCGAAGGTCTGCTTGCGGTCCCACGGGCATTGTTCCCGCAGTTCGTCCATGATGTGAAGGAGGCGCGCGAAGGCGGCTTGTTGGTCGGCGAGGCTGTGCATGGGGACAAAGGTAAGCCGCTGCCGTACCTTGCGAACATGTTGCGCGTTGCGTTCCTCGCGGGGCTGTGTGCCCTGTCGTTCAAGGTTTCAGGCCAAACCGAGTTCCAGCTCATCGGCGGCTTCGTCCTCCCCCACCGGCCCGAGATGGCCCGACTGGTAACGGGCCACGCAACCGGCTTCTCCCTCTCGTGCTGGCGCGAGTCGAACGGAATCTGGGCTTCCGAGCACGGCCGATGGGGCATCCGCCAAGGCGCAATGCTCAGCGTCCTCGACGCCGGTTCGCCTGAACTCGGCGTCCAAGCGTCCGCGCTTTGGCTCACGCGATTCCCCCTCCGCGATCGCAGCCACCTCGAACTCGGCCTCGGGCCCGCGTGGACCTCCCGCTCATACCGAACCGACGGCCCAACCTCGTTCGCCTTGGCCGGCCCTTGGAACCTCGGCCTCCATGCCGGACTCGCCCGGCGAATCCGGCTCAAAGCGCCCTTCCATTTCACTGTCGGCGCCGCCCTCACCCACCTGTCCAACGGTGGCCTGTTCCAGCCCAACCTCGGCACCAACGCCCTGACCGCTCGTGTGGCCTTCCACTGGGGCAGCGTGCCAATGCAATACCCACAAGTCGTGCAACCTCCGGGCACCTTTGAGCGCGCGAACCGTTGGCACCTCGGCCTGCGGGTGGGAGCACGCGACGCGGGCTTGCCGGGTGGCCCCCTGCACCCCGTCTCCACCCTGCGCGTCTTGTGGGAACGCCGCGCCCAAGTCGTCCATCACGGGCCTTTTCCGCGCCGAATGGGTTGGTCACCGGTGGCGGCTGCACAACTCACCCTGAACCAAAGCCGCAGGCCGGAATCGCCAGGCAATCCGGCTGCAAGGTGGCAACCTGCGGTGCTGGTGGGAGCGCGGTGGTGGGTAGGAAAGGTGGCCCTTCAATTCGCACATGGGCATCTCCTTGCGAATGCGTCGCCGGACTTTGGACCAAACCATTTGGACGCTGCGTTGGTTTGGCGGGTGCGGCCTGAATGCATGGTGGAATTGGGCCTGCGCGCCTTCAGCATGCGAGCCGAACACCCGGTTGTGGGCGTGACTTGGACGCCCGTTATGGACAATTGGTCCCAAAGAACGAAAGGAAGATGAGCAAATCGGAGGTGGCGATCGTGCCGTCTCCGTCTACGTCTGCGGGGCAAGTTGCAGGTTCGGAAGGAATGCACGTTCCGTCGTCGTACAAGGCAGCGGGATCGAAATTGGGCGCGTCAGGCCACGTGCATCCCGCACAGGAAGTGATTTCGCACGACCCATCATCCACTGTGGCCTCTTCGTTGTAATTGCACGCAAAGGGATAGGTGCAACCCCAGGTCGCTGCCTCCGTTGTCCCGCCAAAACCTTCCCCAAACAACCCGATGTGCTCAACGGCAGTCCAACAGGTCGCCCAGTTCCCACCTGCCGGGGCAAACGCCCCGATGTAGCCCACGGGATCGAACCATGAATCCGTCGGAAAGTACTGCGCTTCCAACGCATAGGCCATGTTCGTGGGGCGCAAGTCGATGGGATCGGTCACAAAGCCACTGTCGGTCTCGAACGCCGCATCGAGCATCGGGTCCACCACGAGGTTGTTGTTGTCGATGAAATGGGCTTGCACCGTCGCGGTTCCATTCCAAACGAAACCGAAGTCGTACGAGATGAGTTCTTCGATGGCGTTGGACGTTCCGATGTCCCAAAACCGGTTGTTTTCAATCGAGATTTCGCCGAACGTCATCAGCTCCCACGCATCGCACGGATCGGCGTCCGCGATCTGAATGCCGTGCTCGAAATTCAACGTCAGGCTGTTGTACAAGCGCATCCCTCCGCCGTGGTGCAGCCGCCACGCCATGGCTTCTCCCCTTCCCAACACCGTGCAGTTGTAGAGCGTCGGAACGTTGAATGGCATGAAGGTCATGGACACGTCGAAGTCGACGTAGTCGTCCCCCTCGATGTCCGCTCCGTACGTTCCCGCTCCGTTCAACTCATCGATGACGAACAGCGCATGCTGAACTCGGCCTTGCCATCCTTGATCCGTCTGCAACGGGGCCTCTCCATTGAAGGCGCACACCACGTATTTCAAGTCCACCAGTCCTCCCATGACCTGCAGGCCGTCGTTGGCGCTAGCAAAGCACTCGATGTGGTCGATGACCGTGCCGCTGCCGACTCCGCAGAGCTGCAAAGCATTCGTTTCATTCGGGTTGCCAAATGGATTCACCCCCAACCGCGTTCCCGCATGCCGAATGCTCAGGTACCGAAGCGTCCCGGAACTTCCTGTTGGGTCGGTGTTTCCGCCGTAGGCATGTCGTTGTGCCCCGCTGAAGTCCAGCACACCCTCCGCCAAATCGTCGCCGTCCCACGTATTGATTTCGCCTGCACCGCAAACGATGACCCCTCCCCAAAGTCCGCGCTGATCGAACCCTGTGGAATGGTCCATCGGATCGCCTTCGTACGTGAAGACAATGGGGCACGACTCCGTTCCTTCTGCAAGAAGGGTGGCGCCACGAGCAATGACCAAACTGCCCGGCAACTGGGAGAATAGGTAGTCAATTCGCTGGGAGGGATTGCCGTTGCCTAAGGTGTAAGTAAGGGTGTCGGTGACCACGCTGGACCGGCCCTGGACGATGGTTCCGGGCTCAATGGTCAGTACGTCGCCGGGGTTCACGTAAACCGTTTCCGTGAGGACGTAAATCGTGCCACATGACCACGTCGTGCTACCGGTTCCGTTGCCGGCCTGGTCACTCACGTATTGAATTGGACGTTCAGAAACGGGTGGGCAATCACAGGGGCCAAGGGGTTCTTGGCCGAAGGCTGCAGCAACGGGGACTGCACCCAAGCACGCCCAAAACAAGCGAAGCATCAAAGGGGACAACATGAGTGGAAATTTGGCACGTTTAAGATACAGCCCCAACGACGTCTCACAAACGAAGCGGAATGGACTTATCTTTGCACCATGGAATGGAAAGTCGTCCTTTTAACCGTGGGGTTATTGGCCCTCGGTTTTGCTGGCATCGCCATTAAGTTGCTGGTGAAAAAAGACGGGGAATTTGCAGGAACCTGTGCGAGTGCGAGCCCTTTCTTGAAGGAAGCGGACGGGGGGTGTTCGGTTTGCGGAGCGCGCCCCCAAGAGCAATGCCTCAAGGAAGGGGCCTGACCACAAGCTTCAGTTCAAGGGGATGAGTCCATCCCCCCAACCCGACGTCATCCACGTGTTCCAGCCTCCTCCTTCGTTCGAGATGAGGAAGATGGCTTCGAGCTGCTGTTCGGGATGTGCTGTTTGGTAGCGTTCGACGAATGCGGCGCCTTCATCGGGCCCCATGACCATGCACGCCGTAGCGAGGGCGTCGGCTGTGGCCGCCGTGCGCGCACGAATCGTAGCGCTCAGCAAGCCGTGCTGAACGGGATACCCCGACACAGGATCAATCGTATGGGAACGTCGGATGCCGTCTTCCTCGTAGAACTTCCGGTAACTGCCGCTTGTGCAGACGGCCAAATCCGAAACCGCGATGATCGCTTCCAACTCGCGGTTTTCCGATTCCGTGAACAGCGGTTGGTCAATGGCGATGTGCCACGGTTCTCCCCGGTCGTTGACGCCCGCACAGCGCACTTCGCCTCCAATTTCCACCATGGCGTTCTCGATGCCGGAATCCAGCAGCCATTCCATCACCAAATCCACCGTGAACCCTTGGGCAATGGAGTTGAAATCGACCTTCGAGCCCGCGAATCGCTTGCGCACGTGCGTGGCTGAGATCGCGTGGTCCCGTTCCACGTGGTGGACGTCGATGACGCCGCGCCCCATGCCCACCAAAGCAAGCGCGGAATCCACTTGCTCGGGTGTGATTTGGCCACGTTCAGACAAACCGAAGCCCCACAGCTCGACCAGCGGCAAGACCGTCGGATCGAAGGCGCCCCCTGTCTCCACGTGCAACTCCTCACTCATCAGCCAAAGCGACGAGAAAATGAACGACTCATCCTGAAACGCATAAAGCGTGTCCAACCGGTCCCAAGCGTTCACCTCCGAAATGACCGAGGTGTCCCACCACAGGTTCGCCGCCTCATCCACCGCTCGGAGGATGCTATCGAGCTCAGACTGCGGCTGCAACTTGGGGGCCTCGTACTTCACCAGATACGTTGTGCCTTGCGTGTTTCCACGGTGCTCGTAAAAGACCAAATCCCGTTCCCCGACCTCCCCTCCGCATCCCCAACCGAACACGACAAAGGCCGCACCCCAAGGTGCGACCTTCGTCCATCTAACTGCATTCATCGACATGGGATCAGCCTCCGAAATCGTCAAAGCTGACGTTCTCAGGGGGCACGCCCCAATCGTCACACATCTTCAAAACAGCCTGGTTCATCATCGGCGGTCCACAGAAGTAGAACTCGATGTCTTCCGGGGAATCGTGGTGCGCCAAGTGGTGCTCGATGACCGCGTTGTGCACGAATCCAAGGAAGCCGTCTCCCTCGGAGTTCACGTCCTTCTTCACCTGCCAATTATCCTCCTCGGCCGGTTCCGAGAGCACCACGTAGAACTTGAAGTTGGGAAATTCCTGCTCGATTTTCTTGAAATCATCGAGGTAGAACAACTCGCGCTTCGAACGACCACCGTACCAGTAAGTCACCTTCCGGCCCGTCTTCAGCGTGTGGAACAAGTGGAACAGGTGGGAACGCATCGGCGCCATGCCCGCACCTCCGCCGATGTACACCATTTCCGCCCCCGACTCCTTGATGAAGAATTCCCCATAAGGACCGGAGACGACCACCTTGTCTCCTGGCTTCTGAGCGAAGACGTAAGATGAGCAGATGCCCGGATTGACTTGCATCCAACCATTGCGAGCGCGGTCCCAAGGCGGGGTGGCAATCCGAATGTTGAGCATCACAATGTTGCCCTCTGCCGGGTGATTCGCCATCGAGTAGGCTCGAACAATCGGTTCGTCGTTGACCATTTTGAGGTCCCACAAGCCAAACTTGTCCCATTCGCTTTGGAACGTGTTCGAATCCTTGTGGTGCTCGGGGTGGGCCGTGATGTCAATGTCCTTGTATTCGACCGTAGTCGCCGGAACATCGATTTGGATGTAACCGCCCGCCTCAAAGTGCATGCTCTCCCCTTCTGGCAATCGCACAACAAACTCCTTGATGAACGAGGCCACGTTGTAGTTCGAGACGACCTCGCATTCCCATTTCTTGATGCCGAACACCTCTTCGGGAACCTTGATGTCCATGTCCTCCTTGACCTTGACTTGGCAGCCCAAGCGCCAATCGTCGGCAATTTCCTTCCGAGAAAAGTGGGGTTCTTCGGTAGGCAAAATCGTGCCTCCGCCGGACATGACTTGGCAACGACACTGGATGCACGTTCCGCCACCACCGCAGGCAGAAGGCAGGAAAACCCCGTTGTTTCCAAGCGTGGTCAGCAGCGTGCTTCCGCCGTCAACTTCGATTTCTTTCTCACCGTTGATGGTGATTTTGATCTTCCCGCTGGGCGACAGCTTGGCTTTGGCGAACAACAACAAGCCCACCAAGAGCAAAATGACTCCCAAGAAGAACGCAAGCGTAAGGATAATGGTCGTGCTCATCTCAATCAGATTTCAATCCCCATGAAGCTCATGAACGCGATGCCCATCAAGCCGGTGATGATGAAGGTGATGCCCAGTCCCTTGAGGGGAGCTGGAACGTTGGAGTAACGAATTTTTTCGCGGATGGCCGCGATGGCAACAATGGCGAGCCACCAACCCACGCCCGATCCCAGACCGAAGACCGTCGCTTCACCGATGTTGGGGTATTGACGATCCTGCACGAACAGCGCGCCGCCCAAGATGGAACAGTTCACCGCAATGAGCGGCAAGAAAATGCCCAAGGCTCCGTACAGCGCGGGAGCGAACTTCTCGACGATCATCTCCACGAGCTGCACCATCGACGCGATGACCGCGATGAACATGATGAAGCTCAAAAAGCTCAGGTCGACCGTGGCGAACTCCGGGTCAAGCCAGGTGAGCGCACCCTCCTTCAACACGTAATTCTCCAACAAGTAGTTAAGGGGCACCGTAATGCCCAAAACGAAGATTACGGCCAGGCCCAAACCGTTTGCGGTTTTGACCGTCTTGGACACCGCCAAGTAAGAACACATGCCCAAGAAGTAGGCAAAAATCATGTTCTCAATGAAGATGCCCTTCACAAATATGCTCAGGTATTCCATCAGTTCTCTTCGATCAGTGCTTTGTTACGGCTGCGTTGAATCCAAATGATGATGCCCACGGTCACCATGGCCATCGGAGGCAAAATCATCAAGTTGTTGTTCTCGTAAAATCCTCCGTTGCTGATGAACCAGCTTTCGGGCAAGAACTTCACTTGGCCCATTCCCGGGAGGCTGATGGCTCCGCTGCCGAAGATTTCACGAACAATGGAGACAACGAGGAGAATCCAGGCGTACCCCATTCCGTTGCCGATGGCGTCCAAAAAGGAGGGCCCCGGCTTGTTGCCCAATGCAAAGGCCTCCAAACGGCCCATGATGATGCAGTTCGTGATGATCAAGGCCACGAACACGCTCAACTTCTCCGAAATGTCCGGCTGGAACGCGCGGAGCACTTGGTCCACAATGATCACCAACGACGCCACGATGACGAGTTGGACGATGATGCGGATGCGGTCCGGAATCAGGTTGCGCAACAGCGAAACGATGACGTTGCCGCCAATCAACACGAACAGCACCGACAAGCTCATGATGACGGCCTGCTGCAACTGCACCGTGATGGCGAGGGCTGAACAAATGCCCAACACCTGAATGGTGATGGGGTTCGAATCACTCAAAGGATCCGAAAGGAGCTTCTTGTTCTTCTTCGAGAACAGGGACTCTTTGGGGGTGCTTTCCGTGCTCATCGCTGTGCGTTGGCTTGGGTTTGAGACTTGAAGTAGCTGGCGTAAATGGACATGGTCCGATTCACCATCTCCCCCACTCCTTTCGAGGTGATGGTGCCGCCTGTGATGCCATCGACTTGGTAAGACGAAGTGGGCGATCCGCCCTTGATCACCTCGAAGACCACAGGGCCGCCCGCGTTGAGCTGCTTGCCGGGCCACTTTTCAGTGAACATGTCCTCCTTGATCTCGGCTCCAAGTCCCGGGGTTTCCGTTTTGTGGTCAAACTTCGCTCCGTAGATGGTCTGCATGTCGGACTTCAAGGCCACGTAGCCCCAAATCGGCCCCCAAAGACCGGAACCGACCACCGGGACCACGAAGACGTCCTGCTGGTCCGGCGTGGTGCAGCGGAACAGTGGGAAGCGCAATTCTTCGTCGCTCAGGGATGACTTCAATCCTGCAATGTCGTCCTTGTTCGCCTTCGCTGCGGCTTTGACAGAACCGCGGTAATCCTTTTGAACATCGATTCCAAAGGGATCTTCCTTGTCTTTGACGTCGAGCGCGCCCGAACGTCGGTCCAATTCCTTGCCATTGAGGTCGATGGCGATGCGCTCGGTCACGTATTCCGCAAACAACTCGCTCGCGTTGGCCCGCGTGGCATCGACGCCGATGGCACCGAGGATGTCCATCATCTTCTTGTCCGCCGCGTTCGCTGCTTGCTTGTCTTTAAGCGACATCGCGGTGAAGGCCAATGCCGTTCCCACGACCGCCACCATCACAATGGCGAACCCGAAGGTGTATCCTGTGCTGTTCTTGTTGATTGCCATGGTATTATGCGTTTACAGTGGCCAATTGAGCGCGCTTTTCACGGCGCTTGACGTTCGCCGCCAACACGTAGTGGTCGATGAGCGGCGCCATCACGTTCATGAACAAGACGGCCATCATCACCCCCTCGGGATACGCCGGGTTGAACACCCGGATCATGATGGAGAAAAAGCCGCCGAAGAAGCCATAAATGAGCTTACCTGTGCTCGTGCGGGAGGCCGTGACCGGATCCGTTGACATGAACACCATGCCAAACATGAAACCACCCATCACCACTTGGTGCCACGGGGCAATGGTCATGAATCCGTTCAGCCCCGCGAGGTTGAACAGCCCTCCCATCACCAGCCCCCCCACAAGGAAGCTGGCCATGACGCGCCAGCTGGCGACGCCGGTCCACAACAACAACGCCGCGCCGATGAGAATGGCCAAAGCGCTGGTCTCACCCACCGACCCCGGAATCAACCCGAGGAAGCTGTTCATAAACGAGTACGCTCCTTCGGCACTGAATTGCGACAAGATGCCGGTCACCTCCGCGGAGTTGATGTCCTTGCCCACGGTGTTCGCTAGTTCCCCCAAAGCGGTGGCGCCGGTGATGCCGTCCACGAAGGGCTCCTTGCCCGCGTTGTGCACCCAAATCTCACCGGACATCTGCTTCGGGTATGCGAAGAACAAGAACGCCCGCGCCGTCAAAGCGATGTTGAGGATGTTCATGCCCGTTCCGCCGAACACTTCTTTGGCAATGATGACCGCGAAGGCCACTGCCAACGCCACCATCCACAACGGAACATCCACCGGCATCACCAACGGGATGAGCATTCCTGAAACCAAGTAGCCCTCGTTGATGCTGTGCTTGCGCAAACCTGCGAACAGGAATTCAATGCCCAAGCCAACACCGTATGAAACGATGACCAGCGGAAGGACTTTTTGTGCGCCCAAGAGGACCTTGTCGAGGAAGGTTGCCGCCTCCCCGATGGCCGTGTAGTATTGGTGCCCTTGGTTCCACGTGCCAAACAGCAACGCGGGGATGAGGGCGACAATGACCAAAAACATGGTCCGCTTCATGTCGATGCCGTCGCGGATGTGCACGCCATTCTTCGTCGAGTGACCGGGCGTGAACGCAAACGTTTCCAAGGAGTCATAAACGACCCAGAATCGGCTCAGCTTGCCCCCTTCTTCGAAGTTGGGACGGATGCTGTCGAGGAGTTTCTCCAGTGCTTTCATGGCTTATCCGAGTTCTTGTTGGAGCATATCGAGGCCTTCCCGCACAATGCGCTGGGATTGGATTTTCGACGTGCACGCGTATTCACACAGGGCAAAATCCTCGGGGGCCACTTCGTAGATGCCGAGTTTTTCCATCGCGTCGATGTCGTTTACGATGATGCTCTTGATGAGCTGCTCCGGGTAGATGTCAAACGGGAACACGGCGTCGTATTGGCCGGAGACCACGAAGGCCCGTTCTTCCCCGTTGTTGCACGTGTCCATGATGAACTCCTTCGATTTGGGCAGCAACCAAGTCGGGAATGCGCGCGACAAGGAGAACTTGTCCAAACCGAGGCCCAACCACCCCGTGGTCAAGAGGAACTTCGGCTTGTTGCCTTCCGGCAAGACCGTGACTTGGTGGTGCTGGTCGCCGATGTACCCTGCGACGTCCACTTGCTCACCCGTCAACGGGTCGCCGGAAACCACGCGAACATCAGGACTTCCTTTGAATCCCGCCAGCACGGTGGCCAATTGAGCCCCCAAGCGCACCGCGAAGTGTTGCGGTGCGGGGTGCTCGCTGCCTGCCGCAGCAATGATGCGGTCGGGCTTGTATTGACCCGTCGAGAGCAAGCGCCCAAGGTTCGCCACATCTTCCATGTGCATGGTCCAAACCACCTCGCCTCGGTTGATCGGGGCAATGGCATGGATTTGAACCCCTACATTGCCTGCCGGGTGCGGGCCGTCGAACGTGCTGATTTCGCAACCCTTCACGCCGTTGAACGTTGAATCTCCGCTCCGCACGCCGAGGTGAACACCGCCCGGCCCAGCCAATTTGCCCAGTGCGTCAATGCCTGCTTGGAATTCCTCCAGGCGACCCGCCATGACCACCGCCGTTTCCGGCGCAAGGGGTGCGGACGAAAAGCCCGACACGTGAATGGAACGTGGAGTATCCTTGGGATCCGCGGGCACCGCGAACGGACGCTGCTCAATGAACGGGAACATGCCCCCTTCGAGCACCGCCGCGAGCACTTCCTCGCGCGAAGCCGTCGAAGGATTGACCTGGTTGAAAGACCGGAACGCATCCGCGTCATCCGCCATGATTTCAATGGCCAACACGCGCCGCTTGGCACCGCGCACCACCTCCTTCACGGTCCCGCTGACGGGGCTCAGGTATTGAACACGCTCGTTGTACTTGTCGTGGAACAACGGACTGCCCGCCTCCACCCGGTCTCCGGGTTTGGCGGTCACTTTCGGCGTAACGCCATGAAAGTGAGGGGGTTGAATGGCGTAGACAGCGGATCGAACAGCCTGAGCGACTTCCTGGGAAGCGCGGCCTTTCAACCGAATATCTGCACCTTTGCGAATCCGAATGGTACGGGACATCAGTTCACGGGTTTACTTTTCGGGGGGCAAAGGTAGGGCGCGCTTTCCATGTGCGCATCATCACACAAGGGGCAATTTTTAATGAACATGATCACGATTTTCTTTCACCTTGCATCCATGGTTTTAACATCGCGGAGATGCGCGAGGTTCATCGCGGCCTGCTTCATGGTGCTCATTTCGCTAACCGGACTGGGCCAAATCCCCATCGCCCACCTCGCTTCGGGCTTCCACACCGCAACCTTGCACCCCGTCAGCGCCCCCACAGCGGCCCCCATTGTGCCCCTTGCCGGTGGCCAGCTCGAACTCGGTTTCGACGACCTCAACCCCGGACTCCGCAACCTGCAAGCGCGGTTCGTGCACTGCACGTTCGATTGGTACCCGAGCCCCGACCTGCGCCCCACGGACTACCTGAACGGGTTCCACCCGGTTTCGTTGACGGACGTGGAGGCGAGTTTTGGGACGCGCATGGACTACACGCATTATCGATTGCGCTTTCCCAATGATTTGGTCCAATTCACGCGAAGCGGCAACTACGCCGTGGAAATCTTCGACCCCAACACCCCCGACAATCCGTTGATTGTGAAACGATTCACACTCTACGAAGACTTCGTAAACGTCGACGTAAGCGTCACCAAAGCCACCCGCATCGAGGACCAAATGACTCACCAAGAAGTCGATTTCACCTTGCAATCCGAGGACTATCCGCTCATCGACCCCTACGACGCGCTCCAAACCGCCATCCTGCAAAATGGCCGCTGGGACAACGCGAAAGTGGGCCTTCCGCCCCAGTTCGTGAAAGGCCGCGAAATCGACTTCAACCGCGCATACGACAACGCGTTTCCGGGCGGCAATACGCAGCGGTTTGCGGACCTCAAAAGCCGGCGCTTCGTCAGCCGCGGGATGGCGCGCATCGACGACACCGGCCCGGAAATCTATTACTTCATGGAACCGCTCGAACGGCGCACTTACCTCGCTTACCGATACCGCGCCGACCTCGGAGGTCATTTTGTCGTTTCGAACGAACGCTTCGACGACGACACGGGAGGCGAATACAGTTGGGTGCACTGGACTCTCGACCTCGACCAGCCGCTCTACGGCACGGACCTCTACGTGTTCGGCGGGATTTCGCAAGGGATGTATTTGCCGTCGCATCGGTTTCATTGGAACCAAACCCACCACCACTACGAACTTGACCTCCTCGTAAAACAAGGCTACTACGACTTCCTTGTACTCGCGCGGCCATCCGGTTCCGACCATTCCATCGCATCCCTTGCCGCTCATCCTGGCGATGTGTTCACAGTGGAAGGGTCGCATGACGAAACCCCGAACAACTACACCGTCATCGCGTATTATTGGGACCCCGTCGGTTACGACCGGGTCGTGGGCGTCGGGAATGCTCGCCGTGATCCCTGACGGCGGCACTTGCGACTTCGTCGGAAGGGCGATAACTTGTCCTCCATGTACACGCCTCCCTTAGCTCGAGCCATCACGGCGGGAATCGACGTGATGGTCCAATCAGCATTTGTAGGAGAACGCCCCACGGAGCATGGGGTGATGTACCTGCACCGCTACGAAGTGCTCATTCGGAACACGACGGATCAGGATGTGCAGTTGCTTTCGCGCAAGTGGCGGATTGCGGATTTGGGCCAACCGTTGCAAGAAGTGGAGGGCCGAGGCGTCATCGGCGTCGAACCGGTGATCCGCGCGCATTCGGGGTACAGTTATGTGTCTGGTTGTGCGTTGCGATCGCCGCTGGGAACGATGGCGGGGAGGTACTGGCTTGAGGATTTGGCTCGCAATGAGCGCTTTTGGGTGGCCATTCCGCAGTTCCAATTGGAGGTGCCTTGGGTGTGGAATTGAGGGGGCGCGCGGGCCTATCTTCGCACCATGAACCACAACCGCATTTTCATCACGGGAGCGTCGAGTGGCATCGGCGCCGCCACCGCTCGGACGCTCGTCAACAAGGGATGGCAGGTCGCTGCATTTGCTCGCAACGCCGCTGCGTTGGAGGCCTTGAAATCGGAACTCGCTGAGGCCAGCGGCACCTTGATGCCCTTCGTCGGCGATGTTACGGATCCCGAAAGCGTGATCGCAGCGGTCGAGCAGGCCGTGGCTGAGTGGGGCGGTTTGGACGCGGTGATTCCGAATGCGGGTTTGGGCTATTTCGACCCCTTGCCTCAGGGGAAACTCGCCGAATGGCACGAAATGGTTAACATCAACATCAACGGGGTCCTCACCACCCTGCACGCCACGCTGCCTGTGCTGGCGGCGAACAAGGGCCACGTCATCAACATCGGCTCGCTTGCTGCGCGTCAGGTGTTCCCCAACAGCGGCGTGTACTGCGCCACGAAGCACGCGGTGCTCGCGTTGAGCGAGTCGATTCGGTTGGAATACCGCAACGACGTTGCCGTCACCACCATCAACCCCGGTGCGGTGAACACGGCGTTCATCGACAAAACGACCAACGAATCGTTGCGCGCCGATTACCGCCCTCAATTCGATGAAGGCATGACGGCAGAATTCGTGGCCAACGCCATTGCGACGGCGCTCGAAGCGCGCGGGCGCGGGGTCTTTTCGGAAATCACACTGCGCCCCGACCGCCGGTGAGGATTGGGTTCTTGACGAGCTCCACCGGCTGGGGCGGTTTGGAACGCAACCTGCTGCGGTACGCTTCTTGGGTGGGAGAATGCGGTCACGAGGACGTTGTGTTCGCCGTGGACGGAGCGCCTGTCGCCCGTGCGTCGGGGCGATTCGAACCCATTGAACGGCAACCGAGGTACTTCGCTTGGCAGGCTGCGAAACGGCTCGCAAAGCGGCTTCGGGAGCTGAAGGTGGAGGTGCTGTGGGTGCGCGATCCGCGGGATTTGCCCTTCGCAGGGATGGCGGCAAAGCGGGCCGGTATTCCCCTGATTTTCCAGCAGGGCATGCAGTTTTCCAAGTCCAAACACACCCCTTGGCACGCCCTCCGTTTCGGCCGAGTCGCCCGCTGGGTCGCTCCCGCTCGCTGGCTCGCCGAACAAGCGCTGCGCATGACGCCCCTCCGCCCGGACCAAGTGAGCACCATCCCGCTCGCGCTCGACGATTCGTGGTTCACCGCGCCCCACGACGCCGATGCCCGCTCCCGATGGAACTGGCCTGCCGAAGCCCGGATCGTCGGGCTCTTCGGCCGATTCGACCCCTTAAAAGGCCAGGCCGAACTCTTGCACGCCCTCGCCCAAGCGCCCGGGGTCCACGGCTGGTTCATCGGCGAATCCACGGTCAATGAAGGCCGCTCCCATGAGGCGGAACTCACGGCCCTAGCCGACGACCTCGGCCTCTCCGACCGCGTCCGGTTCTCCCCCCCGACCGAAGACCTCCGCACGGCCTACGACGCCATCGACGCCTTCGCCCTATGCAGCGCCTCCGAAACCTTCGGCATGGTCACGCTCGAAGCCCTCGCCCGCGGCTGCTTCGTCATCGGCACCCGCTCCGGCGGCACCCCCGAACTCCTCCAACACCACCCCGGAACCGCCCTCTACGACCCCGGAGACCCCGCTGCCCTCGCGGCCCTGATCCGGAACCTCCCCACGCACCGCTACCGCCGGGACCTCACGCCCTACACGAAATCGCAAGCCCTCGCATCATGGAATCGCCTGCTCGCCGAACTCGTCTCCTGACCGCCATCGTCGCCCTCACCACCGCCGGCACCGCCCAAACCCCGCTCGAACAAGTCGCCACCGAATTCGAACTCCTCGGCTGTTCAGTGACGTCCTTTTGTGGCGACAGCATCCAGCAGTCGTTCCATTGGGGAACGCGGCAACTGGAAGCGGGATGGCCCGTGACGTCCTCCACGCAATACCGCATCGCGTCCGTCTCGAAGGCGGTGGTGGCCACCGCGTGTGCGCGGCTTGTGGAGTCCGGGGAGCTCGCTTATGCAGAGCCCGTCGATGCGTGGCTGGGGTGGTCGTTGGTTCATCCGAGCCATCCGGGTGTTCCCGTAACGGTGGGCGATTTGCTCAGCCACCGGTCTGGACTGCAAGACGGCTCGGGGTACGGCGCGTTCCTCGGGGACACCTACGCGGCGGGGCCGGGAGCGCCACCGATTGCGGATTTGGTCTTGGAAGGCGGGAGCGCGTTCACCAGCGACATGTGGCATGCGGCCGAGCCGGGCAGCCATTTTCAGTACGCGAACGTCAATTACGGGGTGCTCGCCACCGTTTTAGAGGCTGCGACCGGCCTGCGGTTTGACGCGTTGATGGACAGCCTGGTGCTGCATCCGCTTGGTATCGCGGGGTCGTTCAACGTGGGCACTTTGCCCGATTGGGATGACGTGGCCACGCTGTATCGGAATCAAGGAGGGTGGGTGCCCCAAGCGGATGATTTCATCAACGAGCCGCCCGTGGGGTGGGATTTCTCCGCCTATGTCCCGGGGACCAACGGGTTGCTATTCGCCCCGCAGGGAGGGCTGCGCATTTCGACCGAGGAGTTGGCGAGGATTGCGGCGGTTTGGGAGGATGGAGCATGGAATGGCGTTGCGTTGTTGGAGATGCCGGGAATTGCCGCCCTGCAGGAGGCGGTGTGGACCGCCGATGGATCCAATGGGGACACGTATTTCGGGCTGTTCAACAGCTGGAGCTGGGGGCTGCACCGGGCCAACTTGCATGCGGGTGACGCGTTTTTTGGAGACCAAACCCTGTTCATCGGTCACCCCGGGGAAGCGTACGGCTTGATCTCGGACTTGTACCTCGAACCCGCAACCGGTTGGGGATTCGCCTTTGCCACCAACGGGGCTTGGTCGGGTTACAGCTTCGGCGAGACCAGTTGGTACGCGGTGGAAGAAGCGATTCACTTGGCGCTCACGGACGACCGAAACGCCTGCGCCACCGCAACGGGCGTCGGTGGACCTGAGGCAGCGGCTTCGGCAGACGATGCGCGGACCCGCTGGTTCGACCTCAGCGGACGGCACGTGACCACTGGCCATGCCCCGAACCGACCGGGGATTTACGTGTCCGACCGAGGAGCAAGGACCTTCCGAATCGGGAATTAAAAGATGTCCTGGTTCGAGGGCATGTTTTTTCGCTGCACCACGTGGCGGTGCAACTCCACCATGCCTTCGCGCTCCATGCGCTTGAGCAACCGGCTGATGACCTCGCGCGAAGAATTCAAATCTGTGGCGATTTCCTGGTGCGTCGTGCGCAACTCTTCCGTTCCGCGGGCTTCAAATTGCTTGTTGAGGTAGAAAATCAGGCGCTGATCGAGCGACCGGAAGGCGACTTGGTCGATGACCTCCAAGGTTTCCTCAAACCGCGAGCGATAGGTTTCCAAAACGAAATGGTACCAGTCCGCGTAATCGCGCATGAACGTGTCCATGTACTCAATCGGCAAGGCCAACGCTTCCACGTCCTCTTCGGCGGTGCTTTTGATGATGGAGGCTTTGCGCTGCGTGGCACAAATCATGCTCAACGCACACGCCGTTCCGGGCTCCAGGTAATACAAGAAGTGCTCGCCGCCGTCGAGCCCTTCCTTGTACAGTTTGGCACTTCCGCTGAGGATGAGCATGGTGGAACGGAAATACTGCCCTGTCCGCATCATGGTTGCGCCTTCTTCGAACCGAACCAGTTCGCCCAATGTGGCCAACTTCGTCCGCAAATCCGGACTGAACATGGGGAACAGGCTGGCCAGCCGCTCCGCAATTACCATTTGTCTTCCGTCCACTGTCTTCAAGTTGTAACTGAGGTGGAAAGATAATAAAAAGCCGCCCGCAGGATTACCTTCGCACCATGAGTCCTCGCCCTGCTGTTCCGATCGGTTTTGCGCCTCCGCCCATTGACGAAGATGCGGTGGCGGCGGTCGCTGCCGTGCTGCGGTCGGGCTGGATTACGACTGGGCCCGAAGTAGCGGGTTTGGAGGAGGATTTGCAGTTTTTTTTGGGGGCTGCTGCGGTGGGGTGCTTCGGGTCGTGGACGGAAGCTGCGGAATTGGTTTGGCGCTGGTGGGGGTTGGGACCGGGGGACGAGGTCATCGTGCCCGCCGTGACCTTCGCTGCGACGGCGAATGTGGTGCTGCATTGTGGTGCCGTGCCCGTGGTGGTGGACGTGGACCCGTCGGATTGGAACGTTTCAGCGGCTGCGATTGCGGCGGCAATGACGCCCCGTACGAAAGGGGTCATGCCCGTGGATTTGGGCGGGTGGCCTGTGGATTACGCTGCAATCCGAGAGGTGGTTGAGGCGGGACGGAAGGATTTCACTCCGGCCAATTCCGTGCAAGCTCAATTGGGACGGCCGCTGTTCTTTGCCGACGCCGCGCACAGTTTCGGGGCGATTTACGGGGGACGTCCTGTGGCGGAGCAAGCGGATTTTACGGCGTATAGTTTTCACGCGGTGAAAAATTTCACCACGGCGGAAGGCGGGGCGGTGGTGTGCGCGTTGCCAGATGGGTTCGACCGAACGGACATCCTGCGGTGGATGAAGGTTTGGGGGTTGCACGGGGCGACGCGGGATGCGTTGGCGAAGGCGCGCGGTGGGCAGTGGGAATACGACGTGGTCGGGGCGGGCTACAAGTGCAACATGACCGACTTGCAGGCCGCCATCGGTCGAGCGCAGTTGCCGAAGTACGCGGCGCAATTGGAGGAGCGCGGTGAATTGGCGCGGCGGTATGACGAGGGATTCAAGGAGCTGAAGGGCGTGCAGTTGCCGCCGCGGGAGGACGGCTTGCGCCGGTCCGCGTTTCATTTGTATGCCCTGCATTTTCTGGATTGGAGCGAGGAGCAGCGGGACGCCCTCATCGACCGGCTGCGGGAGGATGGCATTCCGACCAACGTGCACTTCATTCCGCTCGCTCGCCTTTCGGTTCACCGCGACCGCGGGTTGCGGCGCGATGACTTCCCCATGGCCGAACGGCATTTCCGCGGGGCCATTTCCCTGCCTTTGCACACGTCCCTGCAACGCGATCAGCAGGACTGGATCGTTGAACGCGTGGTGCATCACGCAACGGCCTTGGGCGGATGAGGCGGGTGTTGGACTTCATGCTGGCGGTCGTCGGACTCCTGGCGGTGTTGCCGTTGGTGTTGGGATTGGCGCTTTGGATTCGCCTCGACAGCCCGGGATCGCCGTTTTACAGCCAAATCCGCATCGGGCGCAACGGCCGTCCCTTCCGCTTGTACAAGCTGCGTTCCATGCGGCCCGTTGCGGGGTTGGAAAGCGGACTGACGCAGGGGAACGAAGACCCGCGCATCACCCGGGCGGGGCGTTGGATGCGGCGCTCGAAGCTGGACGAACTGCCGCAGCTGTGGAATGTGTTGCGGGGAGACATGGCGCTCGTGGGACCGCGTCCCGAGGTGCCCGAATTCGTGGCGCGGTACACGGAAGAGCAGCGGGAGGTGCTGCTCGCCCGGCCGGGGTTAACGGATCCGGCGAGCCTCGCCGCGTTCGATGAGGGCGAGGAATTGGCGCGCGTGGAGGACCCGGAGGCGCATTACCTTGAGGTCATCATGCCGCGCAAGGTAGCGGACCAAATCGCCTACCTGCGCTCCCGTACGTTGGCCTCCGACGCCGCACTCATCGCACGCACCGCAGCCCGCATCTTCCGGAAGCGTTAGTCCCGCTCGAACGCCCCCCATCCCGCCAACAGCTCGTCGAGGTGCTTCGCGAGGAAGTGGCGATCCGCCCGGATCAAGGCCAAACTCACGAACCGGATGAGCCGTTCGAACCCGAAAGCGGGAGGAGCGATCCGGGGCTGCTCGGCGGTGGGGAGGTCAAGCCAGGAATGGATTTGTTCAGGCGCTAACAACGCACCTTGCGAAAACGGATCGATGTAGCACAGCACCACCCCATGCGGCGCCTCCTCCGTCGGCACGCTCGTCCCATCGCACAAGCACAGCAGGAAATGGTGCGGACTGTCCACCACGTGCACATCCAAATCCAACGAACGCGCTAGCGCCCAATATAAAAAACCGATGCCCAACGCGTTGCCCTGCTTCCGCGCCATCACCTCGCCCAACAGCGCGTGCCCCGGCCGCAACGTAGCGCCCGCCGCCCGTCCAAAACCCAGCACATCGAACAGCATGTGGTTCACCACCTGCAACCGCTCAAACCCCGTCAAATCCTCGTTCAATTCCAACCAAACCGTTCGGCGCAGCTGCTCAAAGTCCTTGCCAACCTGCGCGGCATCCACCTTCGGCTGCACCGCCTCGTGCACGATGAGCGCCGCCTCCACGTGGTCCTGCCCCTCGCCAAACACCCACTCCAACGTCCGCTCCCGCAACCGCTCAAACCGCAACCCATGAACCACTTCATCGAGTCGGCTGGCGTGCTCATCGGCCAGGAGCGACTCTTCCCGGTGCTGTTCCAACAGCGGCAAGACCGCACTCCCCCGCTCCATCAGCCGGTCCCGAACGTGGCTGTACACCCCTTCGTCCGGGTCGTCCAACAATTGGATGAGTGCGTGGATTTCGTTCAGTTGCATCGACACCAAAACTAACGGCAGCCTCTCCGCCCTCGCGCCCCCTTTCGCTGCGTTTTCCAACTCCGGGTGTTGAATGCGCCCCAAGATTTTCATTCCCTGAACCTTACCGTTCCTCCGTATCTTCGAACATGGTGAAACGACGCCCCTCTCGCTACGCTTCCCTTGTTCCCGAGCGCGACCGGTTGTTCTATGCGTTTTGGGCTACCGGGGTGTTTTTGGTGGCCATTTGGAGTGTGTACGGACTGAACGAGCTGATGGAATTGGGCTGGCGTCAATTCGGAGTCCATCCTGGGGATCCGACCCATTGGACGGGCATTTTGACTTACCCCTTCCTTCATGGAGACTTGGAGCACCTGTGGAACAACACCGCCACCTTCTTCACGCTCAATACGTTGCTATTCTATTTCTACCGAAGCATCGCCTTGCGCATTTGGCTCTTGCTGTATGTGGTGAGCGGAGTCGGTTTATTCTACCTCGGCGATGGCGGCAACCACATCGGGGCCAGCGGCATCATTTACGGACTCGCGGCCTTCCTGTTTTTGAGCGGCTTGATCCGCCATGCTGAAAACCTCATGCGGGTGTCGCTGCTGGTCGCCTTCCTCTACGGCGGGATGGTGTGGTGGATGTTGCCCATCGAGGAGGGCATCAGCTGGGAAGGGCACTTGTCGGGCGCGGTTACGGGGGCCTTGTTGGCGCTCGCTTATCGGAGCCGGGGCCCGGTGGATGATGAGGAATTCTTTCCTGAAGACCAAACCGCTCCACTCCCCCGCTGGTGGGCCGTCCACCACCCCGATGACCCCGAGGTCATCGCTCAGTTCGGTCCGCATGCGTTCAACGAACCCGAGGAGCACTCCTCCTCCGCCCACGATGCCCCGACCCGCATTCGGTACACCATCGTCCCCCGAAAAAGCAACGAAGCGAAGCTTCGGTCAGGTCCCGATGCTCCGCTTCGTGGCAGTTCCCGGCCCTCCGGAAACGCGTCGTGATCAGGAATTCAACATCACCGGCATCACCAACATCAGCAGGTCCTCTCCCTCGTCGCTTCCGTCCACCGGCCGGATGATGCCCGCGCGATTGGGAGCCGACATTTCCAGAGAAACCTCCGTTGAATTCAAGTTGTTCAACATGTCGATGATGAAGCGGCTGTTGAACCCAATTTCCATGTCTTCCCCCGTGTAGGAACAGTTCAACCGTTCGCTAGCCTCGTTGGCGAAGTCCAGATCCTCCGCATTCACCGTCAATTCGCTGCCTGCAATGCGCAAGCGCACTTGGTGGGTGGTTTTGTTGGCAAAGATGGAAACCCGGCGGATGGCCTGCAGAAAGCTCACGCGGTTGATGACCATCCGGTTCGGGTTCTCCTTCGGAATGACCGCATCGTAATTGGGGTACTTGCCCTCGATCAAGCGGCAGACCAATTTGACGTCATCCACTTCAAACGACGCATTGCTGTCGTTGTAGCTCAAGGCCACCGACTCGGCATGAGCAGCCGCGTTCTTCAGCAGGTTGAGGGGCTTCTTCGGCACGATGAACTGGGCTGATTCCGAAGCCGAAATGTCCGTGCGAGCGTACCGAACCAAGCGGTGCGCGTCCGTAGCCACGAACCGAACGCTGTCGGGATAGAACTCGAAGAAAATCCCGCTCATCACCGGACGCAAGTCGTCGTTGCCCGTGGCAAACAGCGTGCGGTTGATGGCCATGAGCAAGGCATCGGCGGACATGTTGATTGCCGTGGCGTCCTCCAACTCCGGAAGCTGCGGGAACTCATCGCCGTTCGCCCCGGTCAGCTTGTACTTGCCCGCATCGCTGATCAATTCAATGCCATACGTTTCCAGGTCCACTTTGAACGTCAACGGGATGTCCGGGAAGGCCTTCAAAATGTCCAGCAACATCTTTGCTGGAATCGCAATCGAACCCGTGTCCTCGGATTTCACCTCCACCTTGACCGTCATGGTCGTTTCCAAATCACTGGCCGAAATCACCGCCTCACCAGGTGCCACTTCGAACAAGAAGTTGTCCAAAATGGGGAGGGTGTTGTTGCTGCCCAACACACCGCTCAAGACCGACAATTGACGCAGCAAGTGACTGCTCGATACGATAAAATGCATGGTTCTCATATGAATTCCAAAGATGCTTCAACTTTGGCAAAGGCACGCCATAACCCCGCAGCGAATGCCCTGTTTTTTTCCACATGCAACGCATTGCCCTTGACCGGCGTCTTCGATGAGAATGAACTTCGGTGGAAATGGCGGATATTCGTCGAAAATTGCCGAGGTTTGACTTGGTTAACTTCAACGAAATCCAATCTACGATGAAAGCACGCACTTTATTGATGGCCTTTGGTTTGGCCTGTTCCTCCTTCGCCTTTGCTCAGTCTGACGTCTACGTTGGCACGGTCACTGAGGAGTTGGTTGACATCACCATCACGCCGAACACCTCACGCGATCAGCTGGCCCGCATGCAACGCGATTTGTACGAACAGGGCATCACCTTCCGCTACGACAACATCAGCTGGATTGAAGGCGAACTGGTTTCCATCACCCTCGGACTGAAGGACGCCGAAGCGGGCATCTCGGAAGTGTTCAGCACGGAAGACCTCGGGGGCAGTACGACCGCCATTCGCGTCTTCATGGACCGTTCGGACAATGCCCCCACACCGATTTACGTGGGCGAGGCGAACGCGAAGCAGTGATTCATCGCAGCTGAGCCAATACGGCGTCCCGGACGCGATCCACGTCGATGGATCGTCCGCACAAAAAATGCCCTTCGGGGCATTTTTTGTGTCCGTGAGCGCCACAAGGTCGGCACGCCAAGGACTCTTCGGTTTCGATGATCACGCTGCGATCGCTCAGTGGGCCAAAACCGAACGCAGGAACCGTCGAGCAAAACAAAGCGACAGCGGGGCGGTTGCACGCGCTGGCCAAATGCAAGGGCGCGCTGTCATTCGAGACCACACTGCCCGCTTGCGCTACGATGGCAATGGCTTCGGCGAGGGATGAACGGCTGGAAGTGCGGTGCAACCTCGGGTGGACGGCGGCCCGTTGCTTGATGCTGTGCAGCAGGGCGTCATCGGTGGGGCCGCCCATGAGGACCACGGGAACGTCGGGACGGATGCGCGCCAAGGAGGCGATGAGCGCCACCCACTTCTCGGCAGGCCATTGTTTCGTAAACCATTGGCTAGCAGGTGCCAGGACGATGGCTCCGGCCCATTCCGCCGGTGCTTCGGCTTCGGGATGGAGTCGCGGCCCGACGCGCTTCGGGCACCACGGCGCGATGAGCTCGTGGTTGCGCTCCACTTCGTGCTGGCCGCCTTCGAGCTCGTGCCGCAGGCGGCGGGTGAAGGCGAAGGACCAGGGGTTGCTTTTGAAGCCGACGCGGATGGCCGCTCCCGAGCAGGCGGTCAGGAGACCGGATGAAGCGTGGCGATGCGGGTTGATGACGGCGTCGTAGCGGGCGGCGCGGACGGCCTTGACTTCGCGGAGCAGGCGGGCGTATCGGGATGCGGATTTGTCCCAAATCCGGACTTCCCGCACGAACGGATGGCCGTCGAACAACCGCTCGTTGCCTTTGCGCACCCAAACGTCGATGGCGGCATGCGGCCACGCGTGGTGCCAGGTTTCGAGGAGTCCCGTGAACAGGATGACGTCGCCGATGAACGCGGGCTGCACGAACAACACCGAATGAACCATCGGCAAATCTGCTGTGGATTGAGTGGGTTCGACCTCAGCCATGTCGCGAAGATAGCCCTACCTTTCGGGCGATGGCACGGTGGATTGCATTGGACTTCGGCAAAGCCCGAACGGGGATTGCGGTGACGGATGATCACGCCATGATTGCCAGCCCGTTGGAAACCGTTGAATCGCGAGCGATTTGGGATCGGTTGCCGGCGCTCGTGGAGGAGCGGCCGTGTGCGGGATTTGTCCTGGGAGATCCGGGGCAACTCACGGACAGCTCAGCGGGCATCGATGACCTGGAGCAGCGCCTGCGCAAAAAGTGGCCCCAACTGCCCGTTCATCGGGTCGACGAGTCCTTCACTTCGCGCGAAGCCCAAGCGTCCCTCATCGAAGGCGGGATGCGAAAATCAAAGCGCCGGGAGAAGGGAGCCTTGGACAAGGTGGCCGCGGCGCTGATCCTTCAGCGCTTCCTCGACGGCCACGACGCGTTGGACTTCAGCGCCCTCAATCGCCCACGACCCAAACACTGAAAACGGGAGCGTCCTCCGCTTGAGCGCACCACGCGTCCCGAACTGCTTGCCACACGCCCCAGGCCGCGATGTGTTCCATGCGTTCCTGCGGCGTGGAGTCTGGCGCAATGCGCTCGACCAACGCCTGAACGAACGCTTCCTCTTCGCTGTGCTGGGCCCGCCAAGCGCGGCGCACCTTCCCTGCAGCTCCCTCGAACGCCTTTTCCATTTTCTTGACCGCCGCACGCGCTGCGCCCTCCAAGGTGGGGTCGAGCGGCTTCACGTGGGCGACGAACTCTTCCGCCCAGGACGCGAAGTCCCATGGGGGCAGGGCCGATTGCGCGCCGCGGATGCAGGCCGTTCGCCAGCGTTCTTCGACGCCTTGCGCGGCCTCTTTCGGATGCCAGTTTTGGCCTTGAAGCCACTCCCATTGCTCCGGGGACACGGCCACTCCCCCATCGCGCAATTCCAACCGCGGGAAAGCCAACCCGTGGTGCGCAAACGCCTCGGTCAACTGCAGCCAATAGGCCAACTCGCTCGGCCCCAGAAACACCGCCTCGCTGCCCAACAGCCATTCTTGATAGAGCGGCCGCAACGCCGCATTGGGGCTCCAGCGCGGCTCGCTCGCATGCTGACCCGCCTCCTCGAAGGGCATCGACCACTGACCGTCGACCGGAGCGATGCCTTGCTCCGTCCTCTCCAGTCGGACGCGCTCACCCGGGCGCAATTCGAAAAGCGCCACCTCGCGAGGAAACAGGGCTGGCTTCCAGCCGGCTTCCTCCAGGTGAGCAGTTTGGCGCGCGAGCGGCATCCCGATTCCAGTGCCGTTCAACTCGGCCTCCCAGAGCGGCGATGCGCACGCCTTGAGGGCCGGGTCATCGGCGTCCAACACGAGGACGCCATCCTCTCCAAACCATTGATGAACCCATCGAAGCATGGCCTCGCTGAGCGTTTGGGCGGTTTCCATCCCGGCCATCACGGAACGCTTCCAATCCTCCGTCACCGCCGAAACTTCCACCCATTCCTTGACCGCTTCCCGGTCGCGAGCCCCCAACTCCCACCGCCCCACCGCGCCGGTGCACGCCGACTCCGACCAAGCTACTCCTTCCCCCTTGCCCTTCACCCGCGGAAAATGCCGCACTTCCTCCCAATCGTGGTCCTCCGACGCGAGCCAGAACACCAACACCGGCCTTTCCGGCTGCAAGCGCGCGCGGCGCACCATGCTCAAGATCTTCAAGTGGAAAAACGCGGGGCCTCCTGCGGCCACCAACTGATGCCCTGCCGTCCAAACCGGCGCTCCGCTGGCCAAGCGATTCAACGCATCGGGCGGAGTCAAGCCGCATTGGGCATAGCGCAATCGCATGGCCTCAGCGACCAGCTCCCGTGGCGCGCGTCGGGTGGAAACCGTCGGGGTCACGAACAGGTCCGGGTTGCGCAAGTAGGCGCCCGCCAAGGTGTTCTCTGAAGCTCCGCAATCGCGTTGGAAGTAGGTGTGGCCAATCATGCCACAAAGTTAGCCGTGCAGGGCCTTAACGAATCAACGTCAGCATGCCCGATTCTTCGGTGCGCTTGGCCCCTTCCACCTTCATTCTGAGCTTCCAAACGTACATGCCGACCGGTACGGGTTTGCCTTTCGAATCCGTTCCATCCCAGGCCAAATCATCGGTTTTCCGCGACTCGAAAAGCAACTCCCCCCAACGGCTGTACACCTCAAAACCAATCAATTCCCCTCGGTTGATGACCGGCATGAACCGATCGTTCTCCCCGTCGCCGTTGGGAGAAAACGCATTGGGAACGAACCACGGAACATCCGCCACTTCAGCCTCCGGGCTCACGGCCTCGACGTCCACAGGCCCCTTCACTTCGCTCACTTCCTCAGGTTCTTGCGATGCCAGCTCCAGTTCAAACGCATCAACAAAGTAGTACGCCATTTGGGGATTCGCGCCTTCCACCACTTCGAAATCCACCGCTTCATCTGGGGCGAACACCCCGACCGCGAAGTGATTCCAGGCCCCGCCCGCGGTGAACGTGAAGGCGACTTCCTCCCATTCCCGGTTGTAAAAAGGCGCAGCGAACTGAAACTGAGGTTGCAACTTCAAGGGGGCCAAACCGGCTTGCAGGGGAGCCGATTCAGAACAGGCCACAGCCAACCCGCTCACCGCCGCTCCGGCAGGAGAAAACGCCGTCACCTCCCCGTTCGTAATCGCAAAGCGCAAGCGGTAGTGTTGGCCCGGTTCCAACGGCTCGCTGAATCGACCGACCACGTATTCCCTGCGGCTGGACCCGTCGGTGGTGGCCGCGGTGAAACCCATCACGCCTTTTCCTGCAAAAGCGTCCAGCATGGCGAGGGGCGTTTCCGGCAAATCGCCGCCTCCTGAGCCGTCCTCGTGAAAAAAATCAGGACTCGCTTCCGCACTGCCTGCATTGCCCCATTGGGGCACATGAAACCACTGCCCGGGAGCCGAAGGGGCGGTCGAGTAGTTTTCGAAGCTGCCGTTCAAGACGGCCGGGGTTTGGGCTGCCAAGGAGGCCGGGACGCCCCCGACGATCCCAACCAACGCAATGCGAATGCAGGTGTTCATCCCGCGTAAGGTACGCAAAACTGCAAAAAAGAATGCGGGGAGTCCGCGTTCGGACTCCCCGCACCTTAACCAAAACAACTTGAACCAAATCATCTTCGTGCAACCGGTGAACCGCCGGTGTTGCTTGCACTACGGGAATAACACGCGCGAAGACGAAATTTGTTGCACGAAGACCGTGCCAAAATCTGCTAATGGCCTGATCCGATGCTCCGAGTCACCTGCAACCGAAGCGAAATCGGATGCACTTCCGCCGGCCGCCAAGTCAGGCCCGTTTCTGCCGCCCAGCGCCCCGAAAAACCGGGAACACCACGTCGGCGGGTGCCTCCCCAAGCGCACCCAATCCCCACCCGCATCACCGGTTGCCAAGCCCCACCGAGCTGGACTTGTGTAACAACCGGAGGCTCGAGGCTTTCCGGTCGAACAATTCGATGGTGGAACCGATCTGCATTCCAGCGCTCCAAGCCAAATGACAGAGTGACCGGCGTGGTGCGGAACCATTCCACCCGCAACAACGCATGGGCTCCCCATCCGAAGCTGTGCGAGCGCACCAAGCTGACGGCAACCGTGTCCGTCTCAACGCCGATGTCGAAGCGCTGACGGGTCACCGCCCACACCGACTCAGCGTCGTTGGGCAAAAACCCAATCAACGAGTCGGGCAACGCCTCGCCCCAATCGCTCAGTGCCATCCCTTGCAATTCGACCGCCCAACCGAAGCCCCAGGGACGCCGACCGGGTCGTGGAATCACCTGTGCCCATCCCAAACCACCTGCAACCGGAGGCCAACCCCGTGCAAAACCATCCAAGCCCTCTGAAAAACCGCCCAATGGCATGCGGCCCATTCCGTACACCGCGTTCCAATTCGGCGCCTTCTGCTTGATGGGGCGCCGCTCATCGGGCCCAGGCAAGTTCCAGCCGAACTGCCACCTCCGCGGTCGCGATACGGTATCGATTTCGACGGATGCTTGGACGCGAATGGTTTGGCCATCCACAAAAATGGAATCTGCAAAAGGTACGGCAGCCGCAATGGAAGGCGCCGCAGAGCACAGCGCAATCAGCCAACACCACGACTTGATCATCGGCGAGCCCATCGTCGCCAACTTATCGAATCTCCATCAATGTTCCACCTCGACTTCAGCGGAAATGACCCACAATTGGTCTGCGCTCTCGGTGGATTGAAGGGTGCGTCCCTCAGGGCAGGCCGACTCCACCGGCAACAGTGCCGTCAGGTAAGGCAACGGATCAACCCGAACGGGCCGCGGCCAAACACGTGATTCCTCTTCCGTTCCGGTCAAAGGCGCGGGCACCTCAACGGGCGCAGCAGCGAATGCCGTCACCACCTCTTCCTCGATGGCCTCCACGGCCTCGATGGTCGGCAGTTCCTGCACCACTTCGACCGGTGCGTAATCGGACGGCACCGAACGCTCCGACCAACCCCAAATCGCCCCCGCCCCAACGGCCAACGTCAAAACCGCCCCGCTCACGCGTCGGGCCCATTTGATGCGCCACAACCGACCCATAACGGCCGCCTCCATTTCAAGCGGAGCGGCAACTTCGTGGCCTTGGTACTGGTCGTGGATGTATTGTTCGAAAGCGTCAAATTTCATGACTCCGTGGTCTTAAGGGCAGTGAGGGACATGTGAGCGAGCACGTCTTGGAGGTACTTGCGCGCTCGTGAAAGCTGGCTCTTCGACGTGTTGATGTCAATCTCCAGCATCTCGGCAATTTCCTTGTGGCGGAAGCCGTCGATGACGTAGAGCTTGAACACCGTGCCGTAGCCGGTGGGCAGTTGAGCGATCGCTTGGTCCAATTCTTCTCGGGTGTAGTCCAAATCCTTGAACGCTTCCAAGTCCGCTGGGGTTGCATGCACCTCATCGATGTCCGCGTGATACGCATGCTTCAGCTGGCGCCGGTAATGCGTAATGGCGGTGTTCACCACGATCCGACGCAACCAGCCTTCGAAGCTGTGGTTGCGCGAGAACGTGTTGAGGTGGCGAAAAATCTTCACCCAAGCGTCTTGCAAGACGTCCTCTGCATCTTCACGGGAATTCGTGTACCGCAGCGACACCGCGAAGAGCATCCCGCTGAAGCGGCGATACAGTTCACGCTGCGCCCGGGATTTGCCCCGTTTGCACGAATCGATGAGTTCGAGGAGTTCTTGGTCCATGGTCGCTCTCCCTACTGAACGCCTGTGGGAGGTGGGGGGTTGCTTGGTGGCGGGGCGAATTTGGCCTTTTTAAACGAATTGCTTTCGGTCCAAATCCAACCACTCCAACGCCGCGCCCGCGAACAGGTCGTCCACCGTCTCCGGCGCCAAGCCCATCTCCTCGATGAACGCGCCGACCTCCAAATCGCCCAACGGGAACGGGTAATCCGTGCCCAAGCACACCCGCTTGCTGCCCTGCAACGCGAGGATGTACCGCAGCAAATCCGCGTCGTGCGTGATGCTGTCCACCCAAAACTTGCCCACGTATTCCCGCGGGTTCACCGGGTTGTCGATGGCCACGAGGTCGGGACGGCAGTTGAAGCCGTGCTCCACCCTGCCGAGGGTCGTGAGGAACGAGCCGCCCGCATGGCTCAGCATTACCCGCAAATGCGGCAACCGCTCGAGGACGCCCCCGAAAACGAGCGAGCACGCCGCCCGCGACGTCTCCGCTGGCATGCCCACCAGCCAGGGAAGCCAGTACTTTTCCATTTCCTGCTTGCCCATCATGTTCCACGGATGGACCATCACCGCCATGCCTTCGTCCGCACATGCTTGAAAAAAGGGAAAGAACTGCGGTTCGCTCAGGTTGAGTCCGTTGATGTTGGAGCCGATTTGGACGCCCACGTGGCCGTTCGCCTTCGCCCGCTTCAGCTCTTGAATGGCCAAATCCGAATCCTGCATCGGCACCGTCGCCAGCGCCACGTAATGCCGCGGGTGCTGCGCCACGAGCTCACTCAGGTGATCGTTGAGGAACCGCCCGACTTCCAAGGCGTCTTGCGGCTTTGCGTGGTAGCTGAACATCACGGGGATGGTGCACACGACCTGGACTTGGGTGTTGAACTGGGCGTATTCTTCGATGCGTTCGGTTTCGTCCCAGCAGTTGCTCGCGATTTCCCTGAAAAAGCGGTCGCCCTGCATCATGCGAGCGAATCCAGGACGTCCGGGTTCGAGGTGGATGAAGTTGCCGTATCCAAACTTCTCGGTCCAGCGCGGGAGCTGTCCGGGCAGGATGTGGGTGTGGGAATCGATTTTCAGCATGGGTCGAGCGCGGCCATTTCCGCGGCGCGTCGCAATTTAGTGAAGCGGGGCTTTGTGGACGCGGCGGAGATCGAGGCGGTTGACGGGGTGGATGGTCCAGCCCTGGACGTCGTTCCGAACGAAGTGGGTGACGCGGTCATGGAAGAGCGGGATGACCGGCAGGTCCTGGGCGACGAGGGCGTCCATGGTGGCATAGGCCGCGAGGCGGGTGGAATCGTCGTCGGTGCCGAGGGCCTCGGCGTAAAGGGCCTCGAAGGCGTCGTTGGCGTAGTGGGTGTAATTGGGGCCGGCGGGGGCGAAATTGCGTTGGAGGAACAAGCCGAGGAAATTCTCCGCATCGGGGTAGTCCGCGAGCCAGGACTTGCGGAACAGGAGGGACTTGCCTTGGGCGACGCGTTCGCGTTGGGTGCCGGGCGAGAGGACGTCGATGGCGACTTCGAGTCCGAGGGCGCGCCATTGGTGCTGCAGGGCGGCGGCGAGGTCGGTGTAGTCGGAGGTGGTGCTGAGGGTGAGGGGCGGAATGTCCGTGCCGTCGGGGTGGCCTGCCGATGCGAGGAGGGAGCGGGCGGAATCGAGGTCGAACACCGGGGGGGCGTAGGGCAGCATTCCGGGCAAAGTGGGCGGGGTGAAGCGGGCGGTGGGAAGGACCGCGCCGCGGCGGAGGTGGGTCGCGATGGCCTTGCGGTCCGTGGCGAGCGAGAGGGCGCGGCGAACGCGCGGGTCGAGGAGCGGATGGCCCGCACTTGTCGGCAGATCGGGGTCGACCAGGACTCCGATGTAGTCGGTTTTCAGGAAGGGGACGGTTTCGAGGCGGATTTGGCCTGAATAGGCGCCATTCAGGTCCCCTCCTTCCGTCAGCAATTCCTCCAAATACGCTGCATGCAAGCCGCTCATGAAGTCGTACCGACCTTGGACCAGTCCTTGAAATTCCGCCCCCATGTCCGAAGCAAAATCGATGTGCACGGCCTCTAAATACGGCAACTTCCTCCCCGCCGCATCGCGCTCCCAATAATGCTCATTCGGGTGCAACACGCACGCCACGTCTTCAACCCACCACTTCAGTTTGAACGGCCCCGACCCCACCGGGTGCGCCCGAAAATCCCGGCCAAAGTGCGCCACCGCCTCCGGCGCCACCACGTTCGCGTAGGCGGTGGCGAGCAATCCGAGGAACGGCGGAAACGGCTCCCGCAAGTGAAAAACGACCGTATCGGCGCCTCGAGCCTCCATCCCGCCCCCCGGCGCCGCCGCATCCAACGGTTCCAGGATCCACCCCCCGCTCGACGCCACCTCCGGGTCGCGCAACCGGTTCAGGCTGAACACCACATCCTCCGCCACCACACGCCGCCCATCCGCCAAGCCCGGAACCTCGGGCGCGGCCGCAAACCGCGCATCCTCCCGCAACACGAACACCGCGCGACGCCCGCCATCCTCCCACCACCACCGCTCCGCCACCGAAGGGCGAATCGACAAGTCCGCTGCCAACTCCACGAGCCCATCGAAGAGCTGATCGACCACCCACATCGGCTCAAGCGTCCGCGCATGTGCGGGATCGAGCGATTGGAGGCCTGCGCTCTCGTTGTACCGAAACACCCTCGGGTCGCGGCTGGCCTCCCCACCACACCCGATGAGCAACGCCATTCCGAGGGTCCAAATCACGCTGTGCTTCACGTTCACAAAGTAACGGCAAACGGCGGTGGACTTTCGGAGGGCGGCGGCGGGAATGCAACGTAAGTTTGTACCATGGCAGCGTTGTGGTCACTCAACCCGTATTTCTGGAAGTATCGCTGGCATCTGCTGGCCGGAATCCTCTTTGTGGCCTTGACGAACGTCTTCGCGGTGTACGCACCTTCCCTCATCGGCGAGGGGGTGAATGCCTTGAAAGAAGTGGAGACGGAATACCTGGCACCGCTTCGAGCAGGCCAAACATCGGTCTTCGAAGATGCCGTCAAAATCAGCGCCCCCAGCACCTTAGAACAGCTGAGCACGTGGTGGGCCCGCGTGGCTCCGCCGGTGCGCTCAGAGGACTTCCAGTCGAAAGAAGATGTCTTGAAATTCATTGCTTGGGTAGCGGCCTGGCAGGCCATCCTGTATGTGGTGGCGTATTTTATCAAAGGCTTGTTCCTGTTCATGACCCGCCAAACCATCATCGTCATGTCCCGGCACATCGAATTCGATTTAAAGGCCCGCATTTACGAACAGTACCAGCGGCTCGATACCGGATTTTACAAAGCCCACGACACGGGCGACTTGATGAATCGCATTTCCGAGGACGTCAGCCAAGTGCGCATGTACTTGGGACCGGTGGTGATGTACACGCTGAACCTCATCGTATTGATTTCGTTGGTCGTTTCGGTCATGCTCTACATCGATTTGGAATTGACGCTGTGGTCGCTGCTGCCCCTTCCCCTCATGTCCATTGCCGTTTACGCGGTAAGCCGGCGCATCCAAAGCCAAAGCCACGAAGTGCAATCCTTGCAAAGCGACCTTTCCTCGTTCGTCCAACAGCACATCTCTGGAATCCGCATCCTGAAGGCGTTTCGGCGCGAAGCCCCAACGACCGAGCGGTTTTCCGAGCAATCGGATCAATACAAGACCAGCAAGCTGAACTTGGTGAAAACGGAGGCCCTCTTCACCCCCATCATCGTTTTGCTTGTCGGGTTTTCGACCATCTTGACGATTTACATCGGCGGACATCGGGTGATGTCAGGGGACTTGGAAATTGGACACATCTTCCAATTCGTCTTCTATGTCAACTTGTTGACGTGGCCGTTCGCTTCGGTCGGCTGGGTGACCACGCTGACCCAAAAAGCCGAGGCCTCCATGAAGCGCATCAACGACTTCCTCGATGCGGAACCCACCATCCGAGCAGGGGGCGAACCCTTGCCCAGCCCAACCTCCGAGCCCACCTTGGAGTTTCACTCGGTTTCCTACCGGTATCCCGACACCGGCATTGCGGCCCTGTCGGATGTGAGTTTTTCGCTGACACGAAACCAAACCTTAGCCATCACGGGGCACACGGGAAGCGGGAAATCAACCATCGCCATGTTGGCCATGCGCCTGTTCGATCCGGACTCGGGTCGCATCACCTACAACGGACAAGACCTCAGTCGCCTTGACGTCAAGGCGTACCGCGCCAACACGGGCTACGTTCCACAGGACGTATTCCTGTTCTCCGATCCGATCGGAGAAAACATTGCATTCGGCGTGGACGACGCTTCGGCCCCCACCATCGAAGAGGCCGCCGTCGCTGCCTACGTTCACCACAACATCGCAGCCTTCCCGAAAGGATACAGCACGCAATTGGGAGAGCGCGGCGTGAATTTGAGCGGAGGCCAAAAACAACGCATCTCCATTGCCCGAGCCCTCCTTCGTCACCCCGAAATCCTCATCTTGGATGACAGCCTTTCCGCAGTCGACACGGAAACGGAAACCCACATCTTGGATGCGCTGAAACAAGGCAGCCGCGACCAAGCGGTGTTGATGATGAGCCATCGGGTGTCCTCCATCCGGCATGCTGATTGGGTCGTGGTGCTTCAGAACGGACGGGTCGCGGAAGCGGGCCACCCCGAACAACTCCTCGCCGCTGAAGGGGTGTACGCCCAAATGGCGCGCGATCAGGCGTTGAAAGACTGAGTCGAACTCAATCGCAGGTGGTGTTGAACTGGGCCAAGAACATCAAGAGGTCGTCCATCCCCACCATCCCATCTCCACTCATGTCCGCATGGCAGCCATTGAGGCAGGCGTATTCGAAGAGGATGACCAACAGGTCGGCAATGGTCACTTGGTCGTCGAAATTGAAATCACCTGGGCAGGGATTCAGTTCCTGCTCGGAAAGTACGCCGTCGCAGTTGTTATCAACGCCGGTTTGGTTCCCGGGCGCTGTGGGGTAGACAAAGGCATCGTGATCGTCGCAATCCCCTGCCGAACCAACGAAACCCGCAGGACAAAAGCAATTGCCCACCTGATTGGAGGCATTGCCGTACCCGTCCCCATCCATGTCCCGATACCACATGCTCACCTCCAATTCGTCATCCACTAAGCCATTGCAGTCGTTGTCTTGGGCATCGCAAAGCTCCGGTGCCCCCGGGTACGTGGCCGCTGATAAATCATAGCAATCCAATCCGTTCATGGCGTAACCTGGCTCGGAAGAACAAAGCACCGCCGGATGGTTGGGGTCCCCGAACCCATCGCCATCGAGGTCCCGGAACCACACCGCCCCGCCGTCCACTACGACAGAAACCGTTTCGCTCCACGACCAATCGACTTCGGTCCCCTGGACCGTGACGTGCAAATCCACTGCGCCCAATGCCGACGCGATTCCCGTCACCGGGAAGGTCCACTCCCCGACGCCATACGTGGTGAAGGGCAACCCCTCTGCCACCACACCCACCGGAAGGCCTGCCAAATCAACGACGCATTCAATGCCCAAATCCTTTGGGATGGAAACGGTGAGTTGGACGGTGTCTGTTTGGCACACCTCCGAAGAAGAAAACGACGCCTCCACCCAACGCGGTCGCACCACGTGAAGCCCCGCATCCATCGAACTGACCAACACGTTGCCGGAAGGCAGGTCCATGTAGTTCGACCACGAACCCGTGAATCCCGGGGCGTTGGACTCCGGATGCACATCAAAAAACGCCAATTCGTTCAGCGTCAACCCCACGGATTCCTGATGCCCCAAGATGCGCAACCCCGCCGTGTAATTCGACTGGTAGATCAGGACCTCATCGGCGTATTGATTGTGATCGCTGGAAAGCGTGGAGCCGAGGTGGACCCCACCATAGGATGGATTTTCCAAATCGGAGACGTTCCACCACAAGGTTCGCGTGGGAAAACCGAACTGCTGTTCATCGAGCTCGTCGCCGATCAGCAGGTGCTTCCGAGAAGGCAGCAACAGGGGCTGGTGGGTGTAACCGTTTGATGGATGCTGACCACTGCTCAGCACCACCACGTCCGAGGGGTCCGTTGTGTCGAGAATGGTCCAATTCGTCGGGTGTGCGCAAACCAACAACTGCGCCCCCAGGTAATCCACATCGGGACCATCGTAGGTCAGGGCCACCGCATCGTGCACGTAGCCGGATTCGGCGTGCATGCCCACCAGCGCAGGAACGGCGGGATTCGTAAGGTCATAAATCAAGACCCCTCCTCCAGCCAGATTTCCGCCCATCACATAAAGCCGGCCAGCGGATTCGTCCACCGCCAAGTTGTGGGCATCGCTGAACGCATTGAACGTCGCGGTGGCCAAGAAGGTCTCGGGCGTGGAGTTCACCTCCCGGAGCGTGTGCAAATCGAAGACTTGAAGCCCGTGTGCAAACGCTTCGCTTACGACGTACATGTGGTGCCCATATACTTTCATGTCCCTCCACAAACTGGGCGAGGAAGCCGTGGGAAGTTTGCCGAGGTAAATGGGGTAATAGGGGTCGGTTACATCAATGAAGGCCAACCCGTTGTTCACTCCCAGCAAGGCATACTCGCGGTGCGTTTCCTCATCGTACCAACCCCAAACATCGTTCGCTGCTGAAGCGGAACAGGTCTCCAAGCTGATAAACGACAACTGGTCGATGCCATCGCACGGAAAAGGACCGGCCATTCCATCCATGCAGGGCAATGTTTGACCCAACAGAATGGAGGCGTGGAGCCCCGAGATCAGCGTCCACCACCCCACCCTGAGCACATGGTTTAACTTGAACATTCAACGCTAAAAATAAACGACTAAACCTCAAGGAACAAACCTTCATCGAAAGATCCTTCGGCATGAACTCAATTTCGCTGTCGGCTGTTCTGTTGGCATGGAAAAGCGCAAGGTGGTGGTAACTGGGGGGACAGGGTTGGTGGGCCGACACGTGGTGGACGTCCTGATGGATGCGGGCTTCGAGGTTGTGGTGCTGACGCGGTCTCCCGAATCCCGGGTGCGGGATGGCGTGAAGACGAGCCTGTGGAATGGCCGCGATTCAGAGGGACTGAGCGGCGCGTTTCGCGGGGCGGAGGCGGTCGTGCATTTGGCTGGCGAAAACGTGGGACAGCGCTGGACGAAGCGTGCAAAGCAAGCCATCCTCGAAAGCCGCGTCGAGGGGGGTAGGGCTGTACGCGAAGCCATCGAATCGCTTCCCGAAGGAGAACGTCCAGCCCTCATTGCGGCTAGCGCCATCGGTTGGTACACGCCGTCAGCCGAATGGCAGGATGAGGGATCGCCGGCGGCCCCTTTCGGTTTCCTAGCGGAGGTGGTGAAGGCGTGGGAAGGCGTCTTCGAGGGGATTGCCACCCGACATGTGACGCTGCGCATTGGCGTGGTGTTGAGCAGAGAAGGTGGTGCGCTTGCTCAATTGGAGCCCCTATTCCGATGGGGCGTGGGGTCGGCTGTGGGGAGCGGCAAGCAGTGGCAGAGTTGGATTCATGTGCGGGATTTGGCGCGGCTGTTCGTGGAGGCGGTTCAGCGGACTGAGTGGCAAGGCGTGTTCAACGCCGTAGCGCCTCAGCCGGTCACCAATCGCACGCTCTCCCGGTCGCTGGCTAAGGCGATGCAGAAACCGTTTTGGGCTCCTGCCCCGCCCGCATTCGCGTTGAAATTGATGTTGGGCGAAATGGCCTGCATCGTGCTGGATTCTCAACGCATCCGGTCCACTCGCCTGAACGACTTTTCATTCCAATTTCCCGAGCTCGAAGGTGCGCTCGCTGACCTGTACGCCTCATGAACCAACGCATCGCCCTGTGCTGGATGCGGCGGGATCTCCGCCTCCATGACCACCCGGCGCTTTACGGCGCACTGACTTCAGGGCTTCCCGTCTTGCCCGTCTTCGTCTTTGACCGCAGCATCCTCGATGATTTGGCCCAGCGCGCCGACCGGCGTGTGACCTTCATTCACGAGCAGCTGAGTCGATTGAACGGGGAACTGAAGGCGGTTGGAAGCGGCATTTGGGGGGTACACGCCCAACCAACGGACGGGTGGGAATCGCTCCTTCGCCAGTTGGAGAAACGCGGATACCAAGTTGAAGCGGTCCATGCGAACCGAGACTACGAACCGCATGCCCAGCAGCGCGATGCGGCCATCCAATCGCTGCTTGGATCTCACGGAATCGCATTTCACACCTACCGCGACCACGTCCTTTTCGAGCCGGACGAAGTGCTCAAAGCCGATGGCACGCCGTACACGGTGTTTACCCCGTACAGCAAGCGCTGGCTCGCGAATTCACCGGAGGAGCGGTTGGAGTCCGTGGCTTCAGAAGAACACCTCGAGGCGTGTGTGCGCATGGAGGACATTCCTTGGCCGAGCCTGCAAGAAATGGGATTCGAGCCCGCGCACGACGTCGCCTTCCCTTCCATCAACTTGGACGCCCAATTGCTGCGCGATTATGGGGCACAGCGGGACCTGCCAGCGGTTGCGGGCACGACGCGCTTGAGCGTGCACCTGCGCTTCGGAACCGTCAGCATTCGGGAGGCCATGCGGGCGGGCTTCTCGCACAGCGCCAAATGGTTGACGGAATTGATTTGGCGTGAATTCTACCAAGCCATCATCCACCACTTCCCGCATTCGGTTGAGGGCGCCTTTAAACCGGCCTATGACGCGGTGGAATGGGAATCGGCAGGACCGGAATTTGAAGCGTGGAAGGCGGGGAAGACCGGCTACCCACTCGTTGACGCAGGCATGAGGGAATTGGCGGCAACGGGGTTCATGCACAACCGCGTTCGCATGGTGGTGGCCAGCTTTCTGTGCAAGCACTTGCTGCTCGATTGGCGGTTGGGCGAGCGGTGGTTCGCGGAACAGTTGCTCGACTTTGAGTTGGCGAGCAATGTTGGGGGCTGGCAATGGGCAGCGGGAACGGGGTGCGATGCGGCGCCGTACTTCAGGGTCTTCAATCCGACGTCGCAGCAAGAGAAATTCGATCCTGCCTTCGCGTACGTGAGGAAATGGGTGCCCGAATGGGGCAGCCCCGAATACCCGAAGCCCATCGTCGATCACAAATTTGCCCGGCTCAGGGCCATCGACCGCTACAAGCTCGCGTTGAAGCCGGATCAGGCCCAGCCCACTTTGTTCTGAGTACCTTGCGGACATGTCGCAAGTCCTTGAAGGCGTGAAGGTACTGGAGTTGGCCAGTGTGCTCGCGGGCCCCTTGGCGGGAACGGCCTTGGCTGTGCGCGGGGCCACGGTCACGAAGGTGGAACGGCCGCCGCATGGCGACGTCACCCGGACGTGGAAAAGCGCAGGGGAACCTGCAGACCGGGAGGCTTCGGCGTATTATGCGAGTGCGAATGCGGGGAAGCGCTTGGTGTGGCGGGATTTGGCATCGGCTGAAGGACGGGAATGGCTGGAAGCTTCCCTGGCGGAGCATGACGTGGTATTGCACAATTTCAAGGCCTCGGATTTGGTGAAATTCGGGATGGAACCCGAAGGGCTGGCGCTGCGGCATCCGCACCTCGTGAACGTTCGGTTGGTGGGGTTCCCCGGGGCACCGGAACGGCTGGCCTATGACGTGGTGGTGCAAGCGGAAACGGGGTTCATGAGCATGAACGGCGAACCGGGAAGCAAGCCGCTGCGCATGCCCGTTGCGCTGATGGACGTTTTGGCTTCACACCAAATCCGCACCGCCGTCCTCGAAGGGCTGCTGGGGCGAAGTCAAGGCCGCACCGGCGCGTATGCAGAAGTCAGCTTGGAGGGAAGCGGGTTGTCCGCCTTGGTCAACCAGTCTACGAATTACTTGATGAACGGCGAGGTGCCCATGGCGCAAGGATCCATTCACCCGAACATCGCGCCTTACGGGGATTTGATGGAATGCGCAGATGGTTGGATGGTCCTCGCGGTGGGAAGCGATCGGCAGTTTGCGGGGCTCTGCTCCGTGCTTGGGCATGTGGAGTGGGCGAATCTGCCCAATTATCGGACCAACGTGGACCGCCTTCGAAACCGGGAGGCGCTCCTGACCGCCTTGAATGGCGTTGCGTCTTCACGCACTCGGGCGCATTGGGATGCGGTTTTCCAAGCCCACGGCATTCCCGCAGGCGTGGTGCGCCGCATGGATGAAGTGTTCGCGCCGGGTTCAGCGGGCGAAGCAACGCTCATTGTGGACGAAGACGGCGTAGGCCTGCGTCCTTCACCGGTCGCCTACCAAATGCATTGGTTTCAGACCGGCAACGCTATGCGGTAAGAATTCCCTGCGCTGATGGGCAGAAAATCGTCCGTTAACCACGGATTCAGTGCCTTCAAGGCCTTGAGGTTCGTGCCTTGCTCCCGGGCGAATTCGGCGAGGTTGGGGATGGTTTGGCTCACCTCCATTTCCCTCACTTCCAACGGCGGATAAAGTGCTTCATCGGCCAAATCAAAACCGAACCGAGCCGGATCCTCGAACACTTCCTTGATGGCCAACAACCGGTAAACGTAACGCGCCGTCTCCGCATTCAAGTGCAAATCCCAATACGTGGTTACCCCCTGCTCCTTCAGCTCACGGCTCACTCCGGCCATGCCCATGTTGTAAGACGCGGCGGCCAGCGACCACGACCCGAAGCGTTCATACGCCTCCCGCAAGTATGCGCAGGCTGCTCGCGTCGAAGCCGCGACGTGGTAGCGCTCATCCACTTCCCCGTTGACTTCCAGCCCATAAGCCGGCGCGGTGCGCTTCATGAACTGCCAGAAGCCGGAAGCCCCCGCCGGCGAAACCACCTGCGCCAACCCACTTTCGATGACCGCGAGGTACTTCATGTCCGCAGGAATTCCTTCCTCTTCCAAAATGGGCTCAATCACGGGAAACCAACGATTCGATCGCTTCAAGTACAAGATGGTGGAACTGTGGTGGTACGCGTTGACCACCAGTTCGCGATCCAACGACTCCCGAACCCCAAATGCATCTAACGGCACCGGCTCTCCGCACAATGAAATGGATTGGGGAATGTCCGGCGCGGGATGTCGCGGAGCGGGCACCACCGGGCTCACTGTGCTATCGGCAGCCACCGGTGAGGGCGATTTCGAAGAAGACAAGGACACCACCACCAACGCCGAAGCAGCGAGCAACAAGAGGGCGGCTACGAAATGAAGGATGTTTCGGTTCATGGACATGCAACGGAATGGAAGACCGGTTCGTATCTCAAAGGAAAGGCGACTGAAAAGCGGACCAAGGCGTCGCAACCTCGTCTTTGGGAGAAAGTCGCGCTGCGCTCACCCGCCAATCGATGCCCAAAAACGGATCGTCCCACCTCAGGTCGCCCTCGAATTCGGGCGCGTAGAGGGCGGTGCACTTGTATTGAAACACGGTCCCATCCTCAAGCGAAGCAAAACCGTGCGCAAATCCCGGAGGGATCCACACCTGGCGTCCGTTCTCCGGCGTGAGTTCCACCGCCACATGCTGACCGAAGGTGGGAGCACTCCTTCGGATGTCCACAATCACGTCCAGCACCCTCCCCTGCGAGCAGCGGACCAACTTGCCTTGCGCATGCGGCGGGGCTTGAAAATGAAGCCCTCGGACCACCCCGGCCCCCGACCGACTCTCGTTGTCTTGAACGAATTCCACCTCCACTCCCGTCGCCGCGACAAACGCCCGCGTGGACCACGTTTCCTGAAAGCTTCCGCGGTCGTCCGCGAAGACCCGAGGTTTCAAAACCAGGACCCCCTCCAGGGCTGTCGTTTCCATGTGCATCAGTTTCCTCCCAAATTGTTGATCACCGCAAACACCAAACTGATCGAGGACAAAAAAGTCAAATACGGTGCAATGTCCCGCGTGATCTCCGATGCGATTTCGGGCACCGGCTCCACGTAAACGATGTCGCCGGCCTGAACGGTAGTGGACGCGGCCTTCAATCCGTCGATGGTCGACAGGTTCATCTCGAAAATCCGCCGCTCATCGCCCTCCATGCGGATGAGCTTCACCACTTCGGCGTTGCCGCGCGGGCTGATTCCGCCCGCCAAGGCCAGCGCCTCAAGCACGCTGGTGTTCAGGTTTTGGATGGTGATCACGCGGGCAGCGCCCGAAGCGCCAGGGAACACCAGCACGCGGTTGTTCGTGACGCTAAGCAGCGCATACGGGGCGTGGTAAAGGGATGAGTAGGCGGCTTCGAGTGCATTTTGGGCTTCTTGAATCGTCAACCCGGCCAACTCGACGTCTCCGATTTCCGGGAGCTCCACCAGGCCGTTCGGCCGCACCCAATACCGCATCTGTTGCCCCTGTTGGTTCATCATGCCCATGGGCTGACCCTGCTGCATCGTCCCCGCCGTCATGAGGAGCAGGCGCTGCCCGTCGTTGCTGAACAACCTGAAGTCCAAAAAGTCATTCGGCGCAATGCGGTAGTCGCTCGCCTGAACCGTTGACAGGTCATCGAACGGGAAATCGTTCGGGGTTTGGAACATGATGTCCTTGTTGATGGTGCACCCCGAAAGCAGCAACCAAGCCGCCGCCACCATCCACCCCGCAAACGTGATTTTACTCCGCATGCGACGAATTTACGACAGCACCGCCGATATCTTTGCAGGGTGATTGAGCGAGGAACATACCGGTTGCGGGCCATGGAACCCCAGGATGCACACCTGCTGCATCAGTGGGAAAACCGCGCAGAGGAATGGTGGTTGGGAGCGCAATTGGCGCCGATTTCCATGGAAGCGATGCAGCGGTTTGCAGCAGGCGACCACGATGTTTGGTCCGACCGTCAGCTCCGGTTGATGCTCGAAGCGGGAGGCCAAACCGTGGGAGCCTTCGACCTCTACGACGTGGACCCCCGAAGCGGCCGTGCCGGCGTGGGCTTGGCGGTCGGGCAAGCCTTCCGCAACATGGGGTACGCTCGGGTGGGACTCGGCCTCCTCATGGCCTACGCCTTTGATCACCTCGGCCTCCGCATGCTGTTCGCGGAAGTCCCGGTTGAAAACCCTTCCAGCACCCGCATTTTCGAAGAGTCGGGGTTCAAAATCAACGGGGTGCTCCAGCAATGGGTGCGCAACGGAAATCACTTCTCGGATTTGCACGTCATGCAGGCGTTCCGAACGGAATTGAACGGTGATGCGTAGGGCCATCGCGCTGGGCGGCACCCTGCTGATTGCGGCGGCGTTGTGGATGGGCTCCGCGGTGGCGGTTTGGTTCGCGCCCCTTTCGGAGCTGCCTTGGACGCTCCAAATCGACCCCGAAACCGGCACTTGGGACACCGCAAGGCCCGGCGAAGAACTCGAATCCCTGCGGCGCGCTTTGGACTTGCGCGGTTGGTCGGCGCGCCCTGGCCTTTACGTCTTCGAAGGCGGTTTGACCGGCGGAGACGTCGCGCGGAGGGTCGCAAGCGGCGAGCGCGAAACCGTCCGGGTGGTGGTTCCCGCCCACCGGGATGTGGGCGTCATTGCGGGCAGCATTGCCCACCAGCTTTGGGTCGACTCGGCATCCGTCGACGCGGCGCTGCGCTCCGACACGCTGTGGTGGCAAATCCGCCCGAACACCTACGATTTCTATTGGGAGACTTCTGCGCAAGGCGTAGCTCAGCGCCTCGTCCGCGAATCGAACGCCTGGTGGACTGTGGAGCGACGCCAGCAAGCCGCGGCGTGGGGACTTCGCCCGGATGAAGCCGTCACGTTGGCGTCCATCGTGCAGGAGGAAACCGCGAACAGCAAGGAGGCACCGCGGGTGGCCGGGCTGTACTTGAATCGGATTCGTCGCGGCATGCTGTTGCAGGCGGACCCCACCTTGAAATTCGCGCTCGGCGATTGGGAACGGAGGCGCTTGTTGGATGTGGACAAAACCGTGGACTCGCCCTACAACACCTACCTGCACCCCGGTCTGCCGCCCGGTCCCATTCGCATTCCCGAGTCAGCTTATGTGGAGGCGGTGTTGAACGCGGAGACCCACGCGTACCTCTACATGTGCGCCCGAGCCGACCAATCGGGGGAGCACGCGTTTGCCCCGACTTACTCGGAGCACCTCCGCAACGCGCGGGCCTACCAAAACATGCTGAGCCGCAATGGAATTTACCGTTAAACGAGCCCTCCTCGCAGGCATGTTCGTGGCCTGTTGGGGGATGAGTTGGGGCCAAAACGCGCCCAAGACCGCCTTCGCCCAGTCGCTGCAACCGGGCGAGCAGGTGGTGCTCGACGGGGACTTGAACGAAACGGTTTGGCTCCGCGCCCTGCCCGCCGACGAATTCACGCAACTCGCCCCCAACCCGGACCAGCGACCGAGCCAGCCCACCGAAGTGCGCCTCGCCTTTGACGACCAAGCCCTCTACATCGGCGCCCGCATGTGGGACACCGCGCCCGACAGCATCCTCCACCAGCTGAGCCCCCGCGACCAAACCGACAACACGGACCAGTTTGCGATTTGGTTCAGCACCTTCAACGACGGCATCAACGGCGTCCGGTTCACCACCACCCCCGAGGGCATCCAAGTCGATGAACTCCTCACCGGCGCGTCCGCTGACCTCAGCTGGAACGCTCCGTGGAACGTGGCCACGCGCATCGACTCGTCTGGTTGGTCGGCCGAATTCCGCATCCCCTGGATGGCGTTCCGGTTCACCGGCCAAGGGGAACAGGAATGGGGCTTCAACTGCTCCCGCACCATCCGGCGCATTCGGGAGACGTCCTATTGGCAGCGCCAAGACCCCACGCTCGAAGGCGAACTGAATCAAGGCGGTGTGCTCCAGGGCATTGCGGGCATCGACCCGCCTGAACGCATCAGCCTGTTCCCCTACGTTTCGAGTTACGCGAACGCCAGTGGCGGAGCGGTCGTCGGAAGCTACAAGGGGGGCATGGACCTCAAGCTCGGACTCGGGGACTCGTTCACCTTGGACGCCACGCTCGTCCCTGACTTCGGGCAAGTGGTGGCAGACAATTTGGTGTTGAATTTGAGTCCGTACGAGATCCAATTCAATGAGAACCGCCCGTTCTTTCAGGAAGGCACGGAGCTGTTCAACAAGGCGGGGCTGTTTTACAGCCGGCGCATCGGGGTGGAAGATCAGTTGTTGAACGCCACGAAGATTTACGGCCGAACGGCGGATGGCACGGGATTGGGGCTGTTGACGGCCGTGGCCCGCGATACGGTGGGCGGCGCCGATGCGCTGAACCAGTACACGGTGGCTGTTGTGGACCAAAACCTGCCCAACAATGGCTTCGTCAACGCCACCTCGACCTTGGTGCTGCACGAGGGCGAGCGGACGGATGCGTCGGCCCACGGTTTGGCCTTCGACGTGCGCGACCCGCAACAGCGGTGGAGCGTTTCAGGCAGTGCGAAAATCAACCGCTACCACGGATTGGCTTCGGCGGCTTTGACCGAAGGCGACGCGTGGTCCCTCGAAGTGCGGCGCATCAAGGGGCAATGGACGTACGGCGCCGGACATTATGAGGAAAGTGTGGGCTACGACCCCAACGCACTGGCTTTTCTCGAAGCCCCGAACGAAGTTTCGACCTATGCGTGGCTGCGCTGGAACCGTTACGCGCCGAAGGGCCGATGGAACCGGGTCACCGCCGACTTGAGCACCGTGCTGACCAGCGTGGAAACGCCGCGAATGTTCTCTCGTTGGACCCTCGACGGTTTCGTGCGCGGCACCACCCGGGCGTTTCACACGTGGAACCTCCGGGCCATGGTCCAACCGGTGGACGGCCGGGACGTCTTCGTTTCGCGCATTCCGGGACGGCATTGGAACGAGCCCCGATGGGGCATGGTGGAAGGCTGGTTCAGTTCGGACTACCGCCGCGTTTTCGCCCTTGACGCCTTCCTGAGCTACGCAAACGGGCCGCAGTATTGGGACTGGAAAGAACACACCATCCGCATCGCGCCCCGACTTCGCATCAACGACCGCTGGTCCACGGATTACGTTTGGAAGGTCATTCGGAAATCGCATGAGCGCGGGTGGGTGGCGCTGTTGGATGTTTGGTCCACGCCGACCATCAGCTTGTTCGGGGACCGGGACAACACGGAGATCACGCAAGTTTGGAACATTCGGCACATCTTCAACAACCGCATGAGCCTCAGCGGTCGGGTGCGCCACAGCTGGAGCCGCGTGCGGTACCACGGGTTCTTGGAATTGAACGAGGACGGCGACTTGGTGGCGACGGATTGGGCAACTGTGGGAGGCGACGGGCGGTCGGAGTACGACTTGAATTTCAATGCGTGGAGCGTGGATTTGGTCTATGAATGGAACTTTGCGCCGGCGTCCTTCCTGACCGTGGTTTGGAAGAACAATTTGCAATCCACCGGGAACCTCTTGCCCGCGAATTACGGCGAGAATTTCAACCAAATGCTCGAAAACGGCTTCCTCAACAGCCTGTCCTTGCGGGCGCTGTTCTTCGTGGATTACAACCGACTCAAGAGCGGCCTGCGGGGCTTCGACCGCTGACGTTAAGGCCAAATCACCGTCCCGCGCCAAGCGCTCACATTCCCCGCTTCATCGCGCGCCTCAACCAGCACTTCCTGGTGTTCGCCCGGAAGGTGTCGCCCATCTTCCAAGAGGTAAAAGGCCCGGTCCTTTTTGGGATCCCAATGCAGGCGCATCCAGCACCCCTCCACCCACGCTTCCACCTCCGCGACGCCGCTGAAATCGTCCGTCACCTCGAATTGAAGGGCCTCCATGCGCGGGTTCTCCGGCAGGCCACTGGGCCGGCTGCTCCGGATGGCGATGCGCGGACCAACGGTGTCGCACGCCGCCCGATACAAGCCGAGGTTGCGCGTGGTGAACCGGATGCCTCCTCCCGCGAGCAACCGAGCGGGCTCCACCCGAAACGACTCCCCCTCCTCCACCTGCACCGCGACGTGGCCACGCACCCCACACCCCTCATTCTCGGGCAACTCCACGCTGATGGCCTTGCGAACGGGCAAGGACTCGGACCCGATGTACCAACCGCCCCCCGCAGCGGCATGGCAGGGAAACCACGCATCGTCGTAAAAGGCATCCTTCGGAACGTCGACCCGAAGGCCCGTGGAATCAGAAAAAGACCAATCGGTGTCATAGCGAAGCAAGGCGCCCGGCGGCCGTTCGTCCTCAGATGCGGGGGCTTGCACTGCCCCGATGAGCCGCACGGTGCGCTCGACCGCGTTGCCATGCACGTCCTCGACGAACACGTGGACGGAACGCTCCACGCCCGGAAGCACCTCGATGATGCCGCTCCGGGTGGTGCGATTGTAAATGGGCAACCGGTTGCCGGGAAGCCGGTGCATGCGGTGCACCTGCTTGCGCTCGCGCGACCAAACCGGATAGTAAGCGTGGGCATTCATGTCCCGCGCCACACTGAAGTCCAACGTATCCAGGGACGCTTCGAACCACGGAACGCTGTCCACCGCCACCGCCATCCGGTACACCCCGCACACGTTGTTCGCGCCGGATAACCGGTCGAAGGCCTCCACCGCCACGCGGACGCTACCGGAAACTTGAACGCGGTCGATGTCCCCATCGAGTCGCACCGGCGTGGACCGCCCGTCCACCATGGCCCCAGGTTCTGGCAACAGCCAAACCGCGTCGAGTCGCGGCGCGCGGTTGTCCGCCACATCGAAATCCCAAAAAAGCGGATTGATGGGGCGCTGCGTAGCCGTTTCCCGGATCTCAAAGTGCAGATGCGGCCCGCCTGAACTGCCCGAATTGCCGCTCCACCCCAGGGTGTCGCCCGCCTTGAAGGTGAAGGCACGGCGGGGAGCGGCATCCCATTCATTCTCCTCCGACTGGTATTGCTCCTCGCACAACCACGTTGAAATCGGCTCGGCAAATTGCTGCAAGTGCGCGTAAACGGACGTCACCCCGTCCGGCGAGGACACGTACAGCGCGTTGCCGTAGCCGTACGGACCCGTCCGAACGCGAGACACCACGCAGTCCGTGACCGCGATGACGGGGAGGCCTTCGCGGCCCAGCGTCTTGAAATCGAGGCCCGTGTGGAAGTGGTTGGAACGGAGTTCGCCGAAATTGCCAGCGAGCACGAGGGGAATGTTCAAGGGGGGGACGAAGCCGGTGCGGGCGGGTTGACCGCCGCGGATGCGGGACGGGGTTTGGCCTAAAACCCGCGTGCAGTGCAGCGCAATGGCACTGACCAACAGCGCAACCCCGACGTGCTTTCCCAACCGAATCAGTGCCTTCATTTTGTGAACAGGTTCGACAGCAAAACTAACGGCGAAGCAACTGAATTTCATCGCCTCGACCTGTGGGAAATTCCCTACTTTTGTAAGGATTCGAAATCCCGTCATGCCATCCAATCCCGCCGATTCACGCCGCACCGACCGCGAAGCCTTGGAACTGCTTTTGCAGCATTCGCAGCGGTTGCTCGCTCAATTTGAGCGGCTGAAATCGGAACACGAGGTGGTGGTGCAGCGCGCGCGGACTTCAGCGGAAAACGTGGTGCGCCTTCAAGGCGAAGTGGATGCGCTCAAAGCTGAGCGCAACGAGTTGAACGCGGCGCTTCAGGCCGCAGCCACTGCATCGACGCGACAGGAGGCCGAATCGAACTCAACATATTCTCAACCCGACCCGACCTCGGCCGCCTTGCCGAAGGAAGTCATCAATGAAATCGTGCAGGAAATCGATGCGTGCATCGCCCTGCTTCAACGCTGAACATGGAAACGATTCGCTTGGACATCGCTGGACGCACATACCCCCTTTCTGTACCGGAATCCGAAGCGGACGGACTGAAACGGGCCGCTGAAGCCGTGTCCAGTCAAGTGGACCGCTTCCGGGAGCAATACCAGGTCCAGGACCGCGGAGATTTATTGGCCATGACCGCCTTGCATTTCGCAACGCGCAAGCCCGCTCCGAATGAAGCCCCCTCCATCAGCGATGAAAACGAACGCCGTTTGACCGACCTCCTTGCGCGCATGGACGCAGCCTTGTCCGGGTCCTGAACACATTCCATGGACCCCATATCAATTGCGCTTGGTTCTGCGATCGGAATCGCAGCTGGTGGCGCTGGAGGATACCTCCTCTTCAGCCGAGTTCTGACAAAACGCAGTGAAACCATCCTCGCCGAGGCCGAACTGAAGGGCGAGAACATCAAGGAGAAGAAAATCCTTCAGGCGAAGGAAAAGTTTTTGGCCTTGAAGGAGCAGCACGCTCAAGAAATCAAGGAGCGTTCTGCGAAAATCGAAGAGCGCGAAGAACGCATTCGCCAAGATAAGAGCAAGGTGCAGAAGGAGTTGCAATCCCTTGACGCCCGCAAAAAAGGCCTGACGCGCGACGAGGAAAAAGTGTCCCAGCGCCTTGAGGCCCTGCAGAACAAGACGCAGGAACTCGATAAGGAGCGCCAAAAAGCCGTCGACCTGCTCGAGCAGATCGCCTCCATGACCGCTGATGAGGCGAAAGCTGCACTCCGCGAGCAAGTCGTTCAAGACGCCAAGGTCCTCGCGAACCAACAGGTTCAGGAAATCCTCGACGACGCAAAAACGAAGGCCAACCAGGAAGCGAAGAAGATCGTCATTCAGACCATTCAACGCGTGGCCACGGAACACAGCGTGGAAAATTCGGTGTCGGTGTTCAACATCTCGAACGACGACGTGAAAGGCCGCATCATCGGCCGGGAAGGACGGAACATCCGCGCCCTCGAAGCCGCAACCGGCGTCGAGTTCATCGTGGACGACACGCCAGAGGCCATCATTTTGTCGTGCTTCGATCCCGTCCGGCGGGAAATCGCCCGGTTGTCCTTGCACCAGCTCGTCACCGACGGCCGCATCCACCCCGCGCGCATCGAAGAGGTGGTCGCCAAAGTCACGAAGAAGATCGAGGAGGAAATCCGGGAGATCGGGAAGCGGACGTGCATCGATTTGGGCATCCACAACATGAAGGGCGAGCTGATGCGCATGGTGGGCCGCATGAAGTACCGCTCGTCTTACGGCCAAAACCTGCTGCAGCACAGCCGCGAAGTCGCCAACCTCTGCGCCACGATGGCCGCCGAACTTGGCCTCGACGCGAAGGCGGCCAAGCGCGCCGGCCTGTTGCACGACATCGGCAAGGTGAGCGACGAAGAAAGCGAGTTGCCGCACGCGTTGCTCGGCATGAAACTCGCCGAACGCTTCGGCGAACGCCCGGACATCTGCAACGCCATCGGTGCCCACCACGACGAAATCGAGATGACAACCCTGTTGTCCCCAATCATTCAGGTGTGCGACGCCGTTTCGGGCGCGCGGCCTGGAGCCCGGCGGGAGATGGTCGAGGCGTACATTCAGCGGTTGCGGGATTTGGAGAACCTCGCCCTCGAATACCCCGGGGTCACTAAGAGCTTCGCCATCCAAGCGGGCCGCGAACTGCGCGTCATGGTCGAGAGCGACGAGGTCAGCGACGACATGGCCGACCAGCTCTCGTTCGACATTTCGCAGCGCATCATGAACGAGATGACGTACCCGGGCCAAGTGAAAATCACGGTCATCCGGGAAAAGCGTTCCGTGAACTACGCGCGCTGATCCCATGAGCGGACACGAGCTGCCGCGGTTTGCAGACTCCGTGCGTTGGCAAAGCATCAACGTGGGAGCGCAGGTCGCGTTGCAGCTCGTGTTCATTTGGGCCTTGGCACGGCTGTTGACGCCCGCGGACTTCGGCGTGATGTCCATTGCGCTCGTGGTCGTGGGCTTCGTGGAGATTTTTGCCCAAATCGGCATCGGGCCGTCGATCGTGCAAAAGGCGACGCTGGCGGCGGACGACTTGCGGACGGCGGGGCTGTTTTCGGTGGCCCTCGGGGCCGTTTTTTATGTGGGGTTGTGGGCGGCGGCGCCCGCGGTGGGCGCGTGGTACAGCGATGCGCTGTTGAGCGACGTGTTGCGGGTGATTGCGCTGAGCTTCATCCTGGGCGGGGTGGCGGTCGTGCCGCGGAGTTATTTGGTGCGCCAAATGGCGTTCAAGCGGTTGTTCATCGGGGCGATGGCCGGGATGCTGATCGGGAATTATGGGGTCGGACTGGTGCTGGCTTGGCAAGGCGCGGGGGTGTGGGCGTACGTGGCGGCGTTGCTGGCCCAAAATTTCGTGCTCGGACTGGTCTATTGGGGCTTCACGTGGCGGGCCAGCCGCGGGGGGCGCTTGAGCGGGGCGGCGTTGCGGGCGATGCTCGGGTATGGCGGGCGGAGCACGTTGTACAACTTCGCGACGTACGCGGCGAGCAAGGCCGACACCGTCATCGTGGGGCGGTTTGCCACGCAGGGTGCGGGCGGCTGGACGGCCACGGGGTTGTATGACCGGGCGGTATCGCTGATGGGGCTGCCGATCACGCTGCTGGGCAAGTTGAGTGACAGCGTGCTGTTTTCGGGGATGTCGAAGATGCAGTCGGATGAGGAGGCGCTGCGGCGGACCGTTTCGCAGGCGACGCAATGGCTCGGCATGGCGGTCTTTCCCGGAGCCGTGTGGTTGTGGGCGATGGCGGACGAGGTGACGGTGCTGTATTTGGGGCCGGACTTCGCGGCGGCGGCGCCGATTGCGGCGATTTTATTTCTGGGGGTGCCGTTCCGGTCGTTGACGAAGGTGGGCGACGCCGTGGTGCGGGCGAAGGACGTGCTGTGGGCGGGGTTGGTTTGGAAGGTCGTGTTCTTGGGGGGCGTGGCGTTGGC
>CBFHLY010000001.1:0-172032 GCA_965656785.1 uncultured Flavobacteriales bacterium | reverse complement strand
CTCCATACCCCGAAACGTGCTGGGCATTCTTCGTCCGTTCGCCGGCCCAGGTAAAGTCGGTGCTGCATACCGCCAGTCCCGCACTGAGCGTCGCGAACGCATCGATCCAGCTGTTGGGAAACCGCTCCGTTTCGACCAATCGCGCCGTCCGCTCCAGCCCCGCGCGCACAAAATTCAACCCGTCGCTGTGCTCGTAATTGAAGCCTTCTCCCCACCAGAACTGCGCGCCCTCCAACGCCACGACTGAGGTGGGGTCGATGGCCGCGCCCAAATCCCCCGCGGCCGCCGTGCCGCTGGCCGTCAACCACTGGTCGGACAACTTGTACTTCATGTGATCCCATCCGATGCTGACCCAGGTTTGGTCTGCAATGCGGCGCGCAAAACGCACATCGAATTGGGGAATGGTGAACAGCGTAGGATTGAAGTAGACCTTGGCTTGAAAGCGCTCCGGCATGTCGGTGGCGGCAGCATCTTTGAACGTGAGGTCGAACGCGCCATTTGGCCCTTCTCCCCACAGGTGCACATCCGAGCGCAAGTAGCTCGACCGGTTGTATCCCCAACTCATGTACCAATCCGCTTCCTGAGCTGCGGCACTCGCCCCCATTCCCCAGCATGCAAATGCCAGCGCTATCCAACGCGGGCAAAGTTCCCGCCAACGTCCATCGATCATGCGTGCAATTTACACGAACGGCCGCGTAATTCGGGACATGAATGAAGGGAAGGAAGTCCCCACCTGCACCCGCTCGAACGAGCTGGGCAGGTGGGGCGAGGCGTTGGCCGCCCGCTACTTGGTAGCAGGGGGGTACCAAATCCTCGAGCGCAACTGGCGGGCCGGCCGCACGGAAATCGACCTCATCGCCCGGCACCGGCACGACACCGTATTCATCGAAGTGAAACTGCGGTCCGACCGTGGGCCCTCGGTGGGGCTGGACTCGGTTCGGGCCGAAAAGCAAGCCCGGATCATCCGGGCTGCCCATCGGTTTCTGTGCACGCGCGCACGAGCCGGAGGCCAGCCCCGCTTCGACGTCATCTGCATCCGGTACGGGCCTTCAGGGTGGCGATTGGACCATTGGGTGGACGCGTTCATTCCCCTGCCCAATCCGCGCAGGCCGCGCATTCGCGGAACATCGCCCATCGGCTGACCACGCGGGTTGAAGGGTTATCTTTGTGCCAAATGAAGCAATCCCCATCCACAGGAGGCCGCGGTCGCGGTGGCAACAAGTCCTCGGCGAAGCGCCGGCCTTCGGGAAAACCCACCGCTCCGCACAAAGGACGCAAGCCTGCGAGCCGTGGCAAGAAACCCACTTCCACGCCACCGTCCAACGGACCCATCCGGTTGAACCGGTATTTGGCCCTTTCGGGCGTTTGCACCCGACGCGAAGCGGATGTGTTGATCGAAACGGGCGCCGTGAAAGTCAACGGAGAGGTGGTGACGACCATGGGCTACAAGGTGAACGCTGCCGACTCCGTCAACGTAGGCGGCACGACGATCAAGCCGGAAAAGAAGCGCTACATCCTCCTGAACAAACCGAAGGGGTTCAGCGCAACTTCGGAAGACCCCCGTGGCCGACGCACCGTGATGGACCTCGTTCGCAACAAGTACCGGGAAGGGGTGTTCCCCGTTGGAAAAATGGAACGCGAGGCTACGGGGCTGTTGCTGATGACGAACGACGTAACCGTCGCAGAGCGCTTGGGGCACCCCCGGCATGCCGTGCGTCAGATTTACCAAATCACCCTCGGCGAGCGCATCAGCGGAACGCACATCGAAAAGATGTTGGAGGGGTTCGTATTGGATGAGGGGTTCGTCAAGGCAACCGAGGTGTCGGTGCTCGACGAGGACAGAAGGCAAGTGGGCTTGGAGTTTCACTCCAACCGAAGCCGCATCGCTCGGAGGCTCTTTGAACACTTCGGCTACCGCGTACTCAAAGTCGACCGGGTGGTTTTGGGCCACTTGACGAAGAAGGATTTGCCGCGAGGGCATTTCCGGGAACTCACTGAATCCGAATTGAATTTGTTATGGATGTCGCTGTAACTCCAGCCCATGCGTTGGTCATCATCCCGACCTACAATGAACGTGAAAACGTGGTTCGGATGCTCGAGACCGTCATGGGGCTCGAGGGTGATTTTCACGTCTTGGTAGTCGATGACGGCTCTCCAGACGGAACCGCGGGATTGGTCAAGGAAATGCAGGTCGCACATACCGGGCGCATCCACCTCCTTGAACGCTCAGGAAAGCTAGGATTGGGAACGGCGTACATCGCGGGCTTTCGCTGGGCGTTGGAACGGGATTACGCCTACGTCTTCGAGATGGACTGCGATTTCTCCCACAACCCGAACGACCTCATTCGACTGCTTGCCGCATGTGAAAAGGGGGCCGGAGTTGCGGTGGGATCTCGCTACGTAAGAGGGGGCAAGGTGGACAACTGGCCGCTGGGCCGGGTGTTGATGAGCTACTTCGCGTCCATTTATGTGAACCTCGTGCTTTGGCTCGGGGTGCACGACAGCACGGCGGGGTTCAAGTGTTACCGCCGGGAAGTCTTGTCAAAAATCAACCTCGACCGCATTCGGTTCATCGGGTATGCCTTTCAGATTGAAATGAAACACAACGCGAAACGGCTTGGATTCCGCATCGAGGAAGTGCCCATCACGTTCATTGATCGCCAATTTGGGACGAGTAAAATGAGCATGGGCATCTTCAAAGAGGCCTTCCTTGGTGTCCTGCAAATGCGGTTTCGCCGTGTGATTCCCTCCGAATAAAGCCCCTGCACATGAAAACCCTGTTCAAGCAAGCAAACGTCGTGAACGAAGGCACCGTCGTGGAATCCGACGTGCTCGTGGAAGGAGGCATCATCCGAGAAGTCGGGGCCGGATTGGTTGCGGAAGGGGCGCACGTGGTGCCTGCAAAAGGAAAGTGGTTGATGCCCGGAGCCATCGACGATCAGGTGCACTTTCGGGAGCCGGGTTTGACCCACAAGGCGGAAATCGCCACGGAATCTGCAGCGGCCGCAGCAGGAGGCATCACATCCTTCATGGAAATGCCCAATACGGTGCCGCAAGCTTTGACGCAGCAACTCCTCGCGGACAAGTACGAGCGAGCGGCTGAAGTGAGCGCTGTGAACTACAGCTTTTTCATGGGCGCTTCGAACGAAAACATGGAGGAAGTCCTGAAGACCGACCCGAAGCGCGTCTGCGGCGTGAAGGTGTTCATGGGCTCTTCAACGGGCAACATGCTGGTGGACAGCCGAACCGTGCTGGACGGGATTTTCAAAGAAAGCCCCACTTTGGTGGCGACCCACTGCGAAGATGAGGCCACCGTGCGCAAAAACTTGGAGGCGGCTCGCGCTCAATTTGGAGAGCACGTGCCGATGGCCCAACACCCCATCATCCGCAGCGAAGAAGCGTGCTACCGGAGTTCGTCGTTGGCCGTGGAGTTGGCCACGAAGCACAACACCCAACTGCACGTGCTGCACATCTCCACGGCCAAAGAATTGGCGCTGTTCAACAACGCATTGCCGCTGGAGGAGAAGCGCATCACAGCCGAAGCGTGCATCCACCATTTGTGGTTCACCGACGCGGACTACGAGGAGAAAGGAACGTTCATCAAATGGAACCCTGCAGTGAAACGGGCTTCGGACCGGCAAGCCCTGCGCGCAGCATTGCTCGATGGCACCATCGATGTCGTCGCCACCGACCACGCTCCCCACACCCTCACGGAGAAGAACCAAGGCTATTTCCAAGCGCCATCGGGAGGTCCCTTGGTGCAGCATGCCGTGCTGGCCATGCTCGAAATGGTCCGGGAGGGATGGATCGGGGTGGAGCGGGTCGTTGAACTGATGGCGCACCGGCCTGCGCGGCTGTTCCGCATTCCCAACCGAGGATTCATTCGGCCCGGATACGCGGCGGATTTGGTCCTCGTCGACCCGGCAGCGGAAACCGTGGTTCGGCGCGAAGCGTTGCTCTATAAATGCGGGTGGTCACCGTTTGAGGGCACGACCTTCCACAGCCACATTGAAGGCACGTGGGTAAATGGGGTGCAGGTTTGGGATGGTCGGCGGGTGCTCACGCAGGCGGGGAATCATGCGGGGCAACGACTGGAATTCAATCGATGAACCGCTGGTGGATGGGGGCGCTGTTGATCGCCATCGGGTGTTCCTCAGCACCGGAAGGGCCGCCGGAGGGCATTTTGGAGGCGGACGCGTTCATCGACGTGATGGCCGACATCCAGTTGTTGGAAGCGAGTTCGAAAAAGCGGCTGAGGCGGGAGGACGATGAAGTGGCCATTTACCGAGGCCAGTACCAAGCCATCTTTGAATCCCACGGCATCACCGAAGCGGAATTCCGGTCGAGCCATACGTGGTGGTTTGATCACCCCGAATTGCTCAATGGCGTTTACGATGGCATCATCGAGCGGTTGAACGACTGGGAGCGGACGTGGACCGAAAGCGAAGGTCAGCCTCCCGTGCGCGACCGCAAGTAATCCTCTGCCGTTCGCTGCACCGTCGGGAGCATCGGGGTGAACGATGCGTTCAAGGTCCGCTGGAGCTTCGCCGTGCTGTAGCGGTGAGTTCGGGCCGAAGTCCGAAGGGCCTCGCGGGTCACAAAAGCCGGACGGCGGGTCACGATTTCGGCCAGTCGAGCCACACGCCACGCCACTTCGGCCACCCATCGGTGAACGGGCCAAGCCGGTCGTTGGACTCCCAACGCGTCGGCCATGGCATCGAACAGGGTTTGGTAAGCCGCATGAAAACCGCACACCACGAAGCGCTCGCCCCAGATGCCGGCCTCCACGACCTTCCACGCGACGACCGCGACATCATCCGCGGCCACAAACCCATTGGAGCCCTTCGGGTAAAAGCGCAGCCCGCGAGCGACTTGCGCAATCAAGGCCGCGCTGCTTCGGCTGTAATCACCCGGTCCGATGACGATGACGGGATTCAAGACCGCCACGCGCAGACCCTCTTCCTGACCGCGCCAAACTTCCAACTCCGCTTGGTACTTGCTCCGAGCGTAGTCGGAAACCGCCGGCCCATCTTCAAACACCGCATCCTCATGCACTTCCGGCTCCCCCGGCTTGCGGCCCAGCGCAGCCACCGAAGAAATGTAGACCAACTCGTCAACGCCCACAGCAAGCATGGCGTTGACCACGTTGGCCGTGCCTTCCCGGTTCACCTGCATCATCCTCCGAGCATCCCGGCGATTGAACGAAACCAAGGCTGCCGCATGCACGACCCGCCGAGCGCCCACAAACGCGTCCTCCAAGGAAAGGCCATCTTCCACGTCGCCCTCCGCCCATTCGAGGCGATCGAAAACTCCGGGATCGTCCGGAAGGGAGAACTTCAAAAAAGATTGAAGGCGAAGCCGATCGGAGTTGGGGCGGACCAAAACCCGCACCGATTCGCCCTGCGCGAGCCATTCCCGCACCAAGTGCATCCCGACCGATCCCGTTCCTCCCGTGATGACGTTCATGGGACGAAGGTAATTCTGAAATGTGCGAAGTAATTTGGCCTACGCGGAGCAAGCCATGAAGAAAACGGACCACATTCAGAGCATTCTCGAACGCCTGCCTCTCAAGCCGGGCGTTTACCAGCACTACGATGCGGACGGTCGGTTGCTCTACGTGGGCAAGGCGAAGGAACTGCGCAAACGCGTGGCGAGTTACTTCACGAAGCAGGCCCTCGATCATGGGAAGACGCGGCTGCTCGTATCGAAAATCGCAGACATCAAGTGGCTCGTCACGCCCACCGAAGCGGACGCATTGCTGCTGGAAAACAGCCTCATCAAGGAGCACAAGCCGCTGTACAACATCCAGCTGAAGGACGACAAAACGTACCCGTACATCGTCATCAAGAAGGAGCCGTTTCCGCGGGTGTTCGCCACGCGCAAGCTCATCCGCGATGGCAGCGAATACTTCGGGCCGTATCCGAGTGCGCGGGCAATGCACGTGGTGTTGGAGCTGTGTCGGAAGCTGTACCCGATTCGGACGTGCTCGCTGGCGTTGACACCGACGAACGTGCACGAAGGGAAGTTCCGGGAGTGCTTGGAGTACCACATTGGGAACTGCCACGCGCCGTGTGTGGGGCGCCAAAGCGAGGAATCGTATGGGGAAGCCGTGGCGGCGATTCGGCACATCCTGCGCGGGGATTTGCGCTCGGTCGAGCGGTTGCTGCGCACGCGCATCGAGGAGGAGGCTGCGGCGTTCCGATTTGAGGAGGCTGCAGGGTTGAAGAAGCGGTTGGATTTGGTCCAAAAATTCCAAGCGAAGAACACGGTCGTCCACCCCTCCATCCACGATGTGAACGTCTTCACGGTTGTCAGCGACGCCCGAACAAGCTACGTCAACTTCCTGAAAATCAACAACGGAAGCATCGTTCAAGGCCAAACCGTCGAAGTCCGAAAGCGCCTTGGCGAAACCGATGCAGAAGTGCTCGAAGCGGCCATTCCCCTGCTCCGCGACCGGTTCAACAGCGACTCGCCCGCCGTCCTCACCCACCACGCAGTCGACGTGCCCGGCGTGGAAATCGTGGTCCCTCAGCGCGGGGATAAAAAGCGGCTCATCGAACTGTCCGAACGCAACGCCACCTACTTCATGCGCGATCGGCAAAAGCAACTCGAGCAAGTCGACCCGGAAGCCGCCACCTCCCGGCTGCTCGAAACGGCCGCAGCCGACCTTAGGCTTCAAGAACTGCCCCGCCACATCGAGTGCTTCGACAACTCCAACATCCAGGGCACGAATCCCGCCTCCGCGTGCGTGGTGTTCAAAGACGGCAAGCCTTCGAAAGCCGATTACCGCAAATTCAACATCAAAACCGTCGTAGGCCCCGACGACTTCGCCTCCATGCGCGAGGTCGTTTACCGGCGCTACCACCGGCTCCGCGAAGAAGGCGAACCGATGCCGCAGCTCATCATCATCGACGGAGGCAAGGGCCAACTGTCGCACGCGGTAGAAGCGCTCGAAGAACTCGGGCTGATGGGAACGATTGCCATCATCGGCATTGCAAAGCGGCTCGAGGAAATCTTTTTCCCAGGCGACTCCATTCCGCTTTACATCGACAAGCGGTCAACGACCCTGAAGCTCATCCAGCACCTGCGGAACGAAGCGCACCGGTTTTCGCTCTCCCACCACCGCGACCGCAGAAGCAAGGACGCCCTTCGGTCCGCGTTGGATGAAGTGCCCGGCGTGGGGCCGACCACGCGTCAAAAGCTGCTCACGCACTTCGGGAGCGTCGAAGAGGTCCGGGCCGCATCGGAGTCCGCGCTGCTGGACGTGGTCAACCTCAAGGTCGCCCGAGCGATCCTCGGCCATTTCAAGGCGGATTAATCCAAAAATCGGGCGTGCTGTTCCGGTGAAGGCAGGGTGCATTGGGCACCAAACAACCGGTACCGGGACCGGCTGACGATGCGGTAAATCGGGTTCGCCACCGGCGGCCAAATCGCACGCAATCCCGAGGCGGTCACGTGCGGTGCCAAGGCGCGAATGGCGGCGCTTTCGACTTGGGGCGCGTGGTCCGGCGATTCGAGGTAAACGACGGTGGTGAACGGCGGGCGGCGCAGGGAATCGGGGAGGAAACGAGCGGCATGATTCCCTTGCAAAGGGGCGAATGAAAGCGGGGATTCAGGGCGCAATCGCCGGAGAACCCAACGCACCGAACGATCGCACAAGCCGCAGGCTCCGTCGTAAAAGAGCACGGGTCCCGTCATTCGGGCCAAGCGAAATGCGGGTCGTGGATGCCCGCCGAAAGGGCGCGGTATTCGCGTTCGATGGAGGCGACGATGTCGGCCGCCGGTGGGAGGTCCGCGAGGCGGGAGGCCACTTGGCCGATTTCCAATTCACCCTCGGCGAGGTCGCCTTCGAACATCCCGCGTTTTGCCCGGCCGCGGCCGAGGAGTTCGGCCAGCTGTTCCGGTGAAGCATGGTCCGCCTCCGCGGTCCAAACCCGGTGCGCAAAGTCGTTTTCAAGCAGCCGAACTGGGGTCAGAGCCTTCAGGCTCAATCGGGTCGACCCCTCCCCGGCTTCGATCACGGCGTCCTTGAAGGCGCGGTGGGCCGAGGACTCTTGGGAAGCGACGAACCGCGAACCGATTTGGACTGCATCGGCGCCGAGCGCGAAGGCGGCGAAGGCCGTGCGGCCGTCGTGGATGCCCCCAGCAGCGATGACGGGGATGCTGCACGCCTCGGCCACGGCGGGTACAAGGCACAGGGTCGTGGTTTCTTCGCGACCATTGTGGCCGCCAGCTTCAAAGCCCTCGGCCACCACGGCGTCGACTCCCGCAACTTGCGCCTTCAGCGCGAATTTGACGGAGGACACCACGTGCACCACGCGTATGCCATGGGCATGCAAATGATCCGTCCACACCTTCGGGTTGCCCGCACTGGTGAATACAACCGGCACCCCGAGCTCCACAATGCTCGCCATGTGTTCCTCGATCGAGGGGTAAATGAGCGGGACGTTGACGGCAAACGGCCGGTCCGTTGCTGCCTGGGTCTTCTTGATTTGGTCTCGAAGCACTTCAGGATACATGGATCCTGCGCCCAAAATGCCCAAGCCCCCTGCATTCGAAACCGCGCTGGCCAGCTCCCACCCTGAACACCAAATCATGCCCGCCTGGATGATGGGAAGCCGGACCCCGAACAACTCACAAATCCGATTCATGCCGAGAAGATACGGCGGTTGGCATCGAGGATTTCGGGGTTGCGAACGACGGTGTCAAAATGGTGGAATGCGGCTGCAGACCACTGACTCCATTCCCGACGATCCATGGCCAAAGCCCGTTTCAACCCTTCCACCCAAACGCCCTCATCCAGCTCCCAATCCCATCCCAGGTGTTGCCGTTCAAGATTCCGCCAAGGAGTCTGATCCGACAGCAGGACGGGGCAGCCGTGCGACCACGCCTCGACGATGGCATGACCGAAATTCTCGTGACGTGTTGGCATCAACAGAAAATGAACGCGCCCCAGCAAATCAGACACCTGTTCCGGTGCACGGGCGCCCAAATGTTCAACACGCAGTGAAGTCGGATACACCTTTTGATTCAACAGCGTTTGAAGGTACCCTTCGTCTTCTGCTGGACCAATGAGTTGAACCAAAACCTCCGAAGGGTCATCGAACGAATGAAGGGCTCGAGCAAGAGCATTCAACCCAAAATGAATGTTCTTCTTCTCCTGAATGCGCCCAAGAACAGCTACCACCCAAGGCCCCTCGTGGTGGCGGTCATTGGAAGGCGGAACGGCTGGGGGCGAAGGCACATTTTGGGCAATGAACACTTCCGATTGCGGAAAATGGGCTCGAATTTCGCCCTCTTCCATGGACGTCGAAGCGTGCCAACGGACGCCTCGAAACCAATTCAACGTGTGCGCCACCGAAAGGAATGCTTGCTTCTTTAAGCGCTTAATTTCAAGAGCGCCCGGGCCCAACATTCCACGAGGGGCAATCACGACCTGCGTTTCCGATCGTCGACGACCTGCGTTTAAGGCGGTTAGCGCAAAAAAACGAGCGAATAGGCTGTTGAGGTACAGGTAATCGGGTTGAAGCGTCTCGTGGATGAGGTGATGCCACAGACCCCGCTTCCAACGATCGCGCGTGAGGTACATGATGTGGCCCCACGGACGTTCCACCCAGGCGTTGAGCGGGAGGTCGGGAAGGGGTTCGTTTTGGCCCAAATCATAGGCTCCCGCAACCACCCACACGTCGTGCGTTTCCCCAAGCAGTTCCACCAAATTCGCCACGCTGCGTATCGGTCCCCCTGCGCGGAAAGCCGGCGTGAACCACTCCGCCGCGACCAAGATCCGAGTCCGAGGTTCAACCGATTCCATGACGATCCATCCAGTCCCCCAACGTCACCAGCATCCAAACCCGTGTATAATTGACCCGAGCATCGCCATTCAAGAACGCCTTCCACAACCGGTCCACTTCCGCACCGTCGAGGACATCGACTCGCTTCAGGACCTGCAAACCCCTCTCGCACAGCGGTTTCAGGGGGCCACGCATCCACTGCTCCCAAGGCAGCACGAAGCCCATCTTCTTGCGCTGCGTCACCTCGTCCGGAAGCAAGTCGCCGAGCGCATCCGTCAGCAGCTTCTTCGGGGTACTCGGTTCCTTCCAAGCATCCGGAACCGCAAGGGCTGCCGCCACCAAGCGGTGATCGAGGAACGGAACGCGGACCTCGAGGGCGTGGGCCATGGACATTTGGTCTGCATCCCGGAGCAGCGTGTGGCCGAGGTAAGTCCCCAGCTCGGCCACGCTGACCTTGCTGTAAAACGGCAAGAAAAATCCAGGTGTGTTGGGTTCAATCTCCTTTGAAAGCCACGAATAAACCCGATTGCCAGGAACCTTCCCGCCTTTCCAAATCCGACGAACGTCGTCCTCGAGAAACAGCTGCCGCGAAAGCGGGTACGTGTGCTCCAAATCGAAGTAATCGCCCGCCAGCACATCCGCCTGTTTCCGCGCCGTTACCGTTCCTTTGCTGGCAGCATAGACTTTGCCCGCAAATCGACGCAACCCAACGGGCCACGAGCCCAACCACCTCCATTCCATCAACGACTTTGAACGCTGAAACACGGGATAACCTGCAAACAACTCGTCCCCGCCGAGGCCGGACAACGCCACCGTGATGCCCGCGGCCTTCGTGGCCTCGCTCACAACGAACGAATTGGGCCCGTCACCGCTGGGGTGGTCCATGGCTTGAAGCGCAGCGGGAACCTGTTCCAGAAACTGCTCCGCCGTCAACCGAATTTCGTGGTGATTCGTGCCAAACCGCTCCGCAACCATGCGCGACCACGGGCTCTCATCGAACTCGCCTTCATTAAACGTCACGCTGAACGTTGAAACCGGCCGCTCACTCACCTCTTGCATGAGGCCCACCACCGCGCTGGAGTCCACACCACCCGAAAGAAAAGCTCCCAAGGGAACATCTGACCGCATGCGCAAGCGAACCGCATCGCGCAACGTGGAGCGAAGGGTTTCCACCGCATGTTCCCGGTCCTGCCATGGCTCCACCTCCCCAATCGCGGTTGCCGCGCTCCACCACCGATGCAATTCAACATCGGCATCTTGCACACGCATCCAGTGCCCCGCAGGAAGCAAATTCACGCCTTCAATGAGGGTGTCCGGCGCATGAACCGTCCCGTAACGCAGGTAATCCACCAAGGCCGTTTGATTCAGTTTGCGCTGAACTGCGCCGGAAGCCAGCAACGCCCGCACCTCGCTCGCAAACGCCAACCCTCCGTCGATGGCGGACCAGTACACGGGCTTGATGCCCATTCGGTCGCGAGCAATGACCAGCTCCTCCCGTTCGGCATTCCACCAAGCGAAGGCGAACATGCCATTGAAGCGATGCAAGGCCTCCATTCCCCACGTCCGAAGCGCCCGCATCAGCACTTCCGTGTCCGAGTCGGTTTCAAACGTCCCACCCAGTTCCTCCGCGAGCTCCCTGAAATTGTACAACTCGCCATTGAAGACCAGCACATCACCACTCGCATCGTGCCAAGGCTGGTGACCCGCCGGCGTGGGGTCGAGGATGCTCAGCCGCCGATGAGCCAGCGCGATTCCTGGAGCCGCCCACACCCCCTCATCGTCTGGACCGCGGTGGCCTTGCGCCGCATTCATCCGAGCGCATGCCGGTTCCGATCGATCCGGGTCCCATCCGTGTATGCCCGCAATTCCGCACATGTTCAGTCTGCTTTGAACGGTTGCCAACCCTGCGCCTGAAGTTCCACTTCGGCGCCGTTCTTCGTAATGAGTTGGCGCTCGGAGGCGTCGTCGGTCAAGTAGCCGATGATGCTGAACATGGGGTGATTCAGGATTTGGTCTGCATCCGATTGAGCCACTGTAAAGAGCAGCTCGTAATCCTCCCCGCCATTGAGCATGCACGTCGTCGGATCCAAATTGAACTCGCGCGCGGCCTCATACGCCTCGGGGTTGATGGGCAATTTCTCCTCAAAGACCTTGACGCCCACCCCGCTCTCCGTGCACAGGTGGAAAATTTCCGAAGACAAACCGTCCGACACATCGATCATCGACGTTGGCTTCAATTTCAACTGAAGCAACTCACGGACCACATCAAACCGAGCCTCCGGCTTCAACTGCCGCTCCAACACGTAATCGTAACCGGTCAAATCCGGCTGAGCTCCCGGCGCCTCCTTGAATACGTGCTTCTCCCGTTCAAGGACCTGCAGGCCCATGTACGCCCCTCCAAGCTCCCCAGAAACCACCAGCAAATCGCCGGACTTCGCCCCATTCCGGCGCACGATGCGCTCGCTGTCAGCAAACCCCAGCGCCGTCACGGAAAGGACCAACCCCGATGGACTGGTCGTCGTGTCGCCGCCGATGAGGTCCACGTTGTACAGTTCGCACGCCTTGAGCATGCCCGCATACAACTCCTCCACCGCTTCCACCGAAAACCGATTCGACAAGGCCATGCTCACCGTCACCTGAGTCGGCGTCGCGTTCATCGCACAAATGTCGCTCAAGTTTACGATGATGGCCTTGTAGCCGAGGTGCTTCAATGGGGTGTAAGACAGGTCAAAATGAACCCCCTCACACAGCATGTCGGTGCTCACCAGCACCCGCTTATCTCCGGGATTCACCACCGCAGCATCGTCCCCCACCCCCAAAAGGGTGGACGGTTGCCGCGTCACCAATTCCGACGTCAAATGCCGGATGAGTCCAAACTCACCCAGCGACCCGATTTCCGTTCGTTCCATGGACCAAAGGTACTCCGTTCCCAGGTCCCGTCACGTGGGAATCAGTTCTCCTGAGGCGCCGCGTCGGACACCAACTCCACCTTGCCCGAGAAGTGCAGGTTCAAGCCCGCAAACGGATGGTTGAAGTCGATCACGACCTCGTTGAGCAGGACGTCCGCCACGATGCCCATGAGCTCGTCGCCGTCCTCGGTTTCCATCGGCACCACTTCACCCACCTCGAAGATGGACTCGTCCAATTCCCCGTCGACGATGAATGCGGATTTGGGCACGCGAACGTACGCCTCCTCATCCTCATCGCCGTAAGCTTCCTCCATGGTCAAACCGAAGGAAAACTCCTCGCCCTCTTTCAGTCCCTTCAGCTTCTGCTCAAACGACTCGAGCACCTCGAGTTGTCCAACGGTGAAGGCAAACGGCTCGTCCGCGGGACAAACCTCCAATTCTTCACCGTTGGCATCGTTCTCGCGCAACACGTAGGTGACCTCGACGTACTTGCCGTCGGCAATGAGCTTCTCGTTCATGGCGCGAAAGTACGCGCGCTGCGAACTAACTTGGGCCCATGCGATTGAACTTTTTGACGACTGCCTTGCTCGGCCTTTGCACAGCGGGGTCGATGACCGCTCAGGACACGTTGTTTCACCGCAGCCCGCGGGTGTTTTTTCCCCAGGGTTGCCACAATGGGCACCGGGAAGCACCCGCAGAATTGAACCCGCGATTCGTCAATTACGACATGACCGAAAGCATCGCGAGGAGCGATTCGTTTGACGTTCAACACTACGAAGTTTCGCTTGACTTGACGGAGTATAGCCTGCAACAACTACATGGCCATGCGCGCATTGACCTGACGGTGGTGGATGATGAGGCTCAGGTCCTTTGGTTCGACCTCATCGACCTCAATGTGGACAGCGTGCACGTGGATGGGAACAGCGTTGAGTTCGAGCACGTGGACGGTCAATTGCACGTCGCCCCTGGCATGGATTGGCTGGCGGGCGCAGAACATGAGGTGGACGTTTGGTACGCGGGACACCCCTACGCTGATCCTTACTGGGGAGGGGTGTACTTCGCATCGAATTACATCTACCAACTCGGCATCGGACTCACGTCCATCCCGCCCAACTTCGGCAAGGTTTGGCACCCCTGCTTCGACAACTTCGTGGAGCGCGCAACCTACACGTGGCATGTGACCAGCGCCGGCGGACGCAAGGCGCACAACCAAGGCACCTTCCTCGGGGAAACCGTCCTCAGCGGCGACACCGTGCTGCGCAGCTTTACACTTCAACACCCCATTCCCACGCACTTGGCCGCCTTTGCGGTTTCGAATTACGTGGACAGCAACTACGTCCACACCGGCAATTATGGGGAAGTGCCCGTGCGGCTGACCGGCAAGCCCGAGCACATCAACAGCATGGTCAACAAGTTCCAAGACCTCGGGTACGCCATCGACGCCCTCGAATACTGGTGGGGGCCTTACGCTTGGGAACGCGTCGGCTACGTGCTCACCACTGATGGCGCGTTGGAAATCCCGACGAACATTGCCTACCCGCAATTCATGGTCGAAGAATCGCTCGCAGCGAACGGGGACTTGTTGGCTCACGAGCTCGGTCACCATTGGTGGGGCGACCTCATCGCACCGACCACCCACAACCACATGTGGCTGAAGGAAGGGCCGGCGGAGTACAGCAGCCACTTGTTCGTGGAGTGGAAAGAGGGGCCGGAAGCGTTCGTGGATTTGGTCAAGGACAACCAGCTGTTTGTGCTGGAGCAGGCGCACATCCAGGACGAGGGCTTCCATCCAATGTCGCCGATGCCGGATGCGGAGATTTACGGGCGGCATACGTACTACAAAGGGGCGGCGATGCTGCACAATTTGCGGGCCTACCTGGGGGATGAGGCGTTCCGTTCGGGCATGCAGCAAGTGCTCGCAGAGTTGTACGATTCGCACATGGACGCGGAGCTGTTCCGGGTGACGCTGGAGGGCGCGACGGGCGTGGATTTGCAGTCGTTTTTCGACGCGCTGATTTACCAGCCAGGCTTCTCGACGTGGGTCATTGATTCAACGGAAGTGGCGCCGCTCGGGGCGCCGATTCCTGCGACGACTTTGTACCTGCAGCAGAAGTTGCGGGCGTGCGAGAATTACCACGAGGGCGTGCCGTTGGACGTGACGGTTTGGGACGCGAATTGGAATCGAGTGGAAGGCCAAATCCAGGTTTCCGGCCCCACCGCCACCGCCATCGTGGAGCACCTCGGCATCACGGAACCCGCCATGATCGCCCTCAACGCGAACGGGCGGCTCAACCAGGGTCGCATGGACCACACGTTCCCGGTGACGGGCACGATGGGGCTGACGAACTTGCCGTGGGTGGAAATGCGGCTCGGGTGCGACGCCATGCCGGAGGGCGACAGCGCGCTCGTTCGGGTGGAACACCATTGGGCCGAGACGGATGCGGGGCCGGTGGCGCCTTATGTGGACGAGCTGAGCGGGACGCACTTTTGGGTCGTTGACGGGATTTGGCCTGAGGAAGGCATGGTGCTGGACGCGCGGTTGCAGTACTACGGGAACGACGACACGGACTTGGACTTCCCGCTCTACGGGGGGACGGAGGAGGGCGCGTTCCTGGCGTGGCGGCCGGGTGCGGGCGAGCCGTGGGTGGAGTACCCGGATTACGAGTGGCAAGGGGGGTCGCTGACAAATGGCAGCGGCATTTTCAAGATCCTGAAGCTGCGCAAAGGGCAGTATGCCTTTGCGAAGGGCGATGTTTCAGTTGGGATTGAATCAACGTCAGGACTCGGTTTGGTGCTCTATCCAAACCCCGCAACGGATCGCTTGACGATGGCCCTTGAAACGGGGGATAAGGCGGTCCAAATCTTCGATTCTACGGGACGCAAAGTGGCGCAGCGTTCCGCCCAAGGCGCGCACATGACGTGGGACGTCAGCAGCTGGGAAGCGGGAACCTACGTGGCGGTAGCGGGTGAACGTTCTCAGCGGTTCGTGGTGACGCGTTAACGGACGGGAAGGGAGGCGATGCGGCCGCGGCCTGCGAGCCACGCGGTGGTGCCATCGGGCGTGAAGCGGAGGGTGAGGAAGGACGAGTCGGGGCGGTGGGTCCAGGTTTGGCCTGCATCATCCGAACGATCGATGCCCAGAATCCCTACGGCCCACAGCTCCTGCCCATCGGTACCAGGCACCGCCTGCACGCACGACCGGTAACCCGGCCCCTCCCCCGGCTGGTGCAGCGCCCACGTCTTCCCCCCATCCACCGTCCGCACCTTGTTCGCCCGGCAATCGCCCATCGCCTCCCAGTCGCCCCCAATCGCCATCCCCGCCTCCTCGCTCCACATCGCCAGCGAGAACATCCCGGTCATCGCCCCGCCCTGCACCACCGGCGTCTCCACCACCGTCCACGACCGTCCCCGATCCTCCGTCATCAACACGCGCGACGCCGCACCCCCCGTGATGCACCACGCCCGGTCGCCCCTCGCCACCACGTTCGTGTTGCTCGCCGCAAACGCAGCCTCGCCCGGCACCACCGCCGGCAACGCCTCGCACCCCACGCGCCTCCAAGACCGCCCGCCATCCCGCGTCAACGCCACCGCCGCGCACCCCGCGTCAGGCGCACTCGGATCCCCAAACGCCACCCCCTCCCGCTCATCCCAAAAATCCACCGAATCCCAAAACACCCCCTCCCCGTCCTCGCGGTAAACGACCTCCCAGTCCTTCCAATTCTCCGACCGCATGAACAGCCCGGGCGAACCGACCCCAATCGCCACGGCCGCGCCCCCAGCAACGGCCACAGCCCGCACCTCCGGCCTCACCCCCTCAAACTCCAGCGTGTCCACAAACCACGTCGCGCCCGCATCGAACGTACACCCCCAAACCCCGCCACTCCCCGCAAACAAAACCGTATCCCGACCGGCCACCTCCAACGCCCGCACGCTCACCCCCGGCAACTCCAACCCAGCCGGCCGCGGCGCGCACGCCACCAACGCCAGCAACCCCCAAATTCCCTGTTTCATGCCGTCAAATTACGACCCCGCCGGCACCACCCCCAACGACCGCACCACCGCCTCGATCTCGCGCATGTACTCCCGCTTATCGAAGTACGGCGCGTACGAATACCCCTCCACCGTCACGAGCCGACCCCGCGACGCATCGTAAGTCGTCAGGCTGTAAAACGGCCCGCCCATGTAATCGTTCTCCACCCGCCACAACCCGCGCAACTCCGAAGCGAACTCGCCGTTGAACGCGACCTCCTCATACGTCGGGTGGTACCGCATTTCCGTGGTCATGAACGACCCGGGCGACGGCCCCTCCACGTGCCGCCGCAACACCGCATTCCGAGCGCTCAATCGCGCACGCATCGAGAGCAGCGTGTCGCTCGTATACGGCTCGAAGTAGATGAAAATGCCCTGCTGCACGTCGTGGTTGTTCCCGCCTTTCATCCGCGTCATTTGGCGGTCGATCCAAACAAATTCCTCCGATTCCTGCGCGAGCTGTGCATCCCGAGGCAGGGTCAGCATCACCCCATGCCGCTCCGCGAGGTCGCGCGCTAGCGGCTCGTTCACCGAAAGCGCCACCAACTCCCCAAACCGGTCCACCTCCTCGCGGTGGAAGATGCTGAGCAAATCGCCCCGGCGCTCGTGAAAACGCCCAGCAAGTTCCGCCGCCGTGCGCCCTTTGCCCGCCACGAACAGCTGGCCCGACGCAAAGCGGTCCCGGTAGATTTCCACGGACGGCTCCTGCGTGTCGATGCGGTCCGCGAGGTCGATGTGGATGATGTTGCGGTGGGGTTTCCAAAACCGATCGAACTCGTCGCGCGGAAGGAACACGAGGTCGAATTCTGGCTCGTACTGCGGCAACACCGCATACGGCACCCCGAAGATGCTGCGGAGTGTGTCGCCCAGCGCGCCGTTCCAAGTGGCCTCATCCGCAACCACCACGATTTCCCCGGAGGCCCCCACTTTTCCAGGCAACGGCATGCGCGCGCCTTCCTGGCTGCCGCAAGCGGCGAGGAACAAGAGGGCGGACAGGAGGAGGTTAAAGGGAGCTCGGATCGGCATGGATGTAGAGTTTTTGGCCCACGCGGATCATCGACCCGTTCAAGCCGTTCCATTCTTTCAACTGCTTGATGGTAACGCCATGCCGGTTCGCAATCGTGCCCAACACGTCGCCGCTTCTCACGCGGTAGACGATGGGCTCCGGAATGAACTCGATTTCCGGCGTCTTCTCGGGTTTAAAGGCCAAAATCCGCTCCTCCAACGCAATGAACGACGGCACCAATTCCACCGGCAAGCGCAACGGCCAATGTTCCGGCGGTCCCGGCAAAATCGACTGCCGGTACATCGGGTTGAGCCGTTGCAAGGCCGATTCGGAGATGGGCAGCTCGGCGGCGATTTGGTCGAACCGCATCGGCGCGCGCACGTGCACCGTGTCGATTTCCGCCAGCGCCGGCAGCGGCTCCGTCGGGTAGATGTTGTGCTCCGCGTGGAAGTTCATCAGGTACGCAACGGCCATGAAAGCCGGCACGTACCCACGGGTTTCCGAGGGAAGCCAAGGCCGAATTTCCCAGTAACTCCGTTTGCCGCCGCTTCGCCGAATGGCCTTGTTCACGTTCCCCGGGCCCGCATTGTAAGCAGCCAAGGCCAAATACCAATCCCCATACAACCCATGCAGCTTCTGCAAATACCGGCAGGCCGCATCCGTACTCCGCTCCGGGTCCTTCCGCTCATCGATGTAACTGTCCACCCGCAAGCCCATCGACTTGCCCGTGGCGTACATGAACTGCCACAACCCCGTCGCACCTGCTCGCGAGCGCACCACGGGATTGAGCGCGCTCTCCACAACGGGCAGGTACTTGATTTCCAAAGGCATGTCGTAGCGATCTAACGCCTCTTCGAAGAGCGGAAAATAATGATCTTGGCGCCCCAGCATTTCGCCGAGGTGGTTCCGCCGTTTGGACGCGTAAAACGCGATGCGGTCGTGCACCAGTGGATTCCAGGCCAAATCCAGCGGCGTCTCCCCATCCAACACCTCCATCCGCCTGCGGATCACTTCCTCCTCCAACGGCGGTATGTCCTCCGAATCGAATCCGCGGATGTTCCAAATTCCCGTATCCACCGACAAGCAACTCGCATCGCTGCACCACCCAATCCACACCGTGTCCCAAGCGAACCAGTCGGTGCTCGGCTCCCAAGCCGGACCGCGGAGATTTACTTCAACTTGAACTGAATCTTGGGCGGTCGCCCCTGTCACCCACAGCAGCAACGCCACCCAGCCCCACAACCGCACCACTCAGTCGACTTTTCGGTCGTCGCGCTCCTCGTTGTTCGTGGCGTCTTTGAATTCCTTCACGCCTTTGCCCAAACCGCGCATCAGCTCCGGGATTTTCTTCCCCCCGAACAACAGCAGAACAATCAAGGCAATCAGGATGATTTGAGATGGTCCGATGGCACCCATGGCTTCAAGATTTTCGCGCAAGTTCTGAATAAAACACGCTCCCTCGGTCAATTCAGCCCTTCAGGAAATGACCTCCAGGTTATCGAGCAACCGCACCCCCCCGACCGTTGCCGCCAAGACTGCAAAATATGGCCCAGCCGCGCCGGACATCCAGGAAGCAAACGTATCGCGCTGGACCAAATCCAAATACGCCAACTCAACCCCTTCCACCGCCATCAACTCCCCGCGCACCATCATGACCGCGTCCGGAGGAAACAGCCCGCGCGCCAGCAGGTCCTTTAACCGATGCAGCGCAGCTGGAAGCGCGAGTGCGGTGCTTCGCGCGGCAGCGGACAGCCGAACATTGCGCGAACTCAAAGCCAGCCCGTCCACGTCGCGGATCAACGGACAACCCACCACCTCCACCTCGGGATGCCGCTCCGCCGCCGTCGTTCGAACCACGGCCAGCTGCTGCAAATCCTTCTCGCCGAAATACGCCCGATCCGGTCGAACCGCCGCGAACAGCCGATCCACGATCGCAACCACCCCATCGAAATGTCCCGGGCGATCCACGGCCTCCCAACCCCTGGTCAACGCGCCCATGTCCACCGGCTCCACCGTCAAATCACCCGCATACATCTCCTCAACCGACGGCATGAACACCGCGTGGCCACCCGCCGCCTCCACCAACGCCAAATCGGCATCCGGGGTCAACGGATAACCTGAATAGTCCGATGCGTTGTTGAACTGCGTGGGGTTTACAAAGATGCTAACCACCACACGTCCAACTTCTTGCGCTGCAAATTGGATGAGGGAAGCGTGCCCAGCATGCAAGGCTCCCATGGTCGGAACAAAACCGAGCTGGTGCCCCAACATGCGCTCATTGTCCACCCACTCCAGGAGCTCCTTCGAACCGCGCAACAACACGGGGGTAATCGCCTGTATTCCTTGACTCATCGGGGTTTTCCTTGGATTATGACAAATAATTTCTTACTTTTGTTGCGGTCGGTCCCGTAAGTCAAGAAAATGAGTAAATCTAGGATTCTTTACGTTTCGCAGCACGTGGTTCCTTTCCTCCCTGCGACGCAAATGAGCAGCGTCAGCCGCAATTTGCCGCAAGGCATTCACGAGAAAGGGCGCGAAATCCGGGTTTTCACTCCACGATTTGGCAAAATTAACGAACGCCGGCATCAATTGCACGAAGTCATCCGACTTTCGGGCATGAACCTCAGCGTCGACGACACCGATCATCCGCTCATCATCAAAGTGGCCTCCATACCGACGGCTCGGATGCAGGTCTACTTCATTGACAACGAAAGCTATTTCAAGCGCAAATTCGTCTTGCGCGACGCGGACGGCAACTTGTTTGCCGACAACGACGAGCGCGCGATTTTCTTTGTTCGCGGTGTGCTTGAAACCGTCAAGAAACTGGGCTGGGCTCCCGACATCATCCACTGCAATGGTTGGATGGCGAACCTGCTCCCCGTTTACTTGAAGGAGGTTTACAAGGACGATCCCTATTTCGCCAACAGCAAAGTCGTTTGCAGCCTCTACGACGAAGGGTTCGAAGGTTCGCTGGACCCCCGTATGGCGCACAAAATTGCCATGGACGGCGTGAAAAAGGAATCCGTTTCCACCATCGAGGACCCGACATTCAACAACCTCAACGCATTGGCCATCGAGCACGCCGATGGGTTGATTGTGGGTTCCGAAGATCTTGATTCCCAAAGCCTCGCGCTCCTCGAACAGCGCGACATCCCCACCATGCGCTACCACGGTGAAGAGGGTTATGTCTCCGAAATCAACAATTTTTACGATACAATTCTCGAGGGAAAGACTGAGGCTGTCGCGGAATAACGGAACTTCGCACCCATGTGGAAGTTCTGCGCACGCCTGACCCCGGCAGCCCTGGCCCTGATGATTGGAGGAGTGGCCACCCTCGCGAGTTGCAAGCGACCTGAGACGAATGTAGGATTGGACCTGCAGTCGGCTGGTGACTTGCTCTCGGCGTACCAAACCGATACGATGGAGCTCCGGCTCACCGCCGTGCGCGAGGACAGCCTGGAAACGGACAACCTCAGCACCGCGGTCATTGGGCGCATGTGGCATCCCATGACGGGGTGGCACAAAGGCAGCCTCGCAACCCAATTGCGGTTGTCTGCCCCCGACGTCGATTTCGGAGAAAACCCCGTCATCGACAGCTTGTACCTCAGTTTGCACTACACCGGAAGCCTGTTCGGCCAGCCAACGGCTCAACGCCTCACCGTGCACCGGCTGACGGAACCGGTGCTGCTCGATTCCATGTATTACAGCAACCGGGATTGGAACATGGAGGACGAGGACTTGGCCGATGAGGCCTTCCAACCACTCGTCCTCGATCCCGACCGCGAGGTGCTCATCGGGGATGACACCCTCAGCCCTGAACTGCGCGTCTACCTGAAGGACGCATTTGGACAATCCCTGTTGGATGCCGATCCCGCGGTCTATGCGTCGAACACAGAATGGACGGAGTTTTTGCCGGGGTTGTTCATCGCACCGACGGCAACGGGAGCGGGAGATGGGGCGGTCGGCATCGATTTGGCGAACGGACTGAGCGAACTCGTCATGCACTACCACAACGACACGGATACGTTGGTTTACGAATTCAGCATCAACGCATTGTGTGGCAGAGCGAACCACTTCGATCACGATTGGCTGGGGGATTTGGCACCGTTCAATCACCCCGACGTCGCCGCATTGGATCCCAATCAAGGGCTGCATGTGTTTTCCGCGGCGGGTTCCAAGGTGCTCGTGGAGTTCCCGGATCTGCTTGAATTGCGGGAATACCCTGAATTGGCCGTTCACAAGGCGGAACTGTGGTTGCCGGTGAGCGAGGAATCGCTGGATTTGGAAGCGCGTTATCCGATTCAGGATCAATTTTTTGTCCTGACTTCGAACGCCGATGGGAACCCCGTTTCGACGCCCGACCAAAATTCCATCGGCTTGAACATCAACGGGAACTACGACGCCGACACGCTGGCCTACCGGTTCAATTTGTCGCAAACCGTTCAGCAGATGTTGAACGGAACCCTCGAAGACCGGCCGCTTTACCTCGTTTCCAACCGATCGGGGATTTCCTTCCAAGGAGTGAAACTGAATGGGCCCAATGACTTCGATGCAGAAGGCGATCAGGCTTACCGAAATGCACGTTTGGTGCTCACATTCAGCCATTGACCACAGGAACTTCCGTAACTTTTCAGCATGTGTGGAATCGTCGCTTACATCGGAAGCCAACAGGCGTTGCCGATTTTGATCAATGGATTGCAACGCTTGGAATACCGGGGGTATGACAGTGCGGGGGTGGCCGTTTTGGAAGAGGGACCCCGGTTGCGCGTGGCCAAACGCAAAGGCCGCGTAGCCGACCTGCTCGAAGCCATCGGGGAGGACGTGATTGCCGGGACCATCGGCATCGGGCACACCCGGTGGGCGACGCACGGGCCGCCGAATGACGTGAATGCGCATCCGCATGTGAGCGGGGTTCGGGATTTGGCCTTGATCCACAACGGCATCATCGAGAACTACCATGCCTTGAAGCAGAGCCTGCTGCAACGCGGGCACCAATTCGAAAGCGACACCGACACGGAAGTCCTCGCCCACCTCATCGAGGAAGTGCGGAAAACAACGGGCAAGCCCCTTTTCGACGCGGTGCGCATCGCGCTCAACGAAGTCCAAGGCGCCTATGCCATTGTGGTCCTCGATGAATCGAACCCCGATCAGCTCATTGCCGCACGCAAATCCAGCCCGCTGGTCATCGGCGTAGGCAGCGACGGCGACTACTACGTAGCGTCCGATGCCACCCCCATCATCGAGTACACCGCCAACGTGGTGTACCTCGAAGACGAGGAAATCGCCCTCATCGAGCGGGATAACGGCTTGCACATCCGGACCATCCACAACAACGAAGTGACGCCTGAAATCATCGAGTTGGAAATGCAGCTCGAAGCCATTGAAAAAGGCGGGTATGAGCACTTCATGCTGAAGGAAATCTTCGAACAGCCGCGCTCCATTGCCGACTCGATTCGGGGGCGACTGAATGTGAAGCAAGGGACCATCCACATGGCCGGCATCGACGACCATTGGGATCAGTGGCAACAAGCCGGACGGTTGGTCATTGTGGCGTGCGGAACCAGTTGGCACGCGGGATTGGTGGCGGAATACCTGTTCGAGGAGTTCGCGCGCATCCCCGTGGAGGTGGAGTACGCGTCGGAATTCCGTTACCGGAATCCCATCATCCGTCCCGACGACGTGGTCATTGCCATCAGCCAAAGTGGCGAAACGGCCGACACGTTGGCGGCCATCCAGCTGGCCAAGCAACAAGGGGCGCACGTCTTCGGCGTTTGCAACGTCGTGGGGTCGAGCATTTCCCGGGAGACCCATGCGGGCGCGTACACCCACGCCGGACCGGAAATCGGCGTGGCGTCCACGAAAGCATTCACTGCGCAAGTGGCGGTGCTGACGTTGATGGCGCTGCACATTGGGCAGAAGAAGGGCACGGTGCCGCCGAAGCGGTATTACCGGCTGGTCAATGAGCTGGCGACGATTCCGAAGAAGGTAGAATCGGTGTTGGAACAGGAGCCGTTGCTGCGCCAAATCGCGGAGGACTTCCACGAATCCACGAACGCATTGTACCTCGGGCGCGGCGTCAACTTCCCGGTCGCGCTGGAGGGTGCGTTGAAGTTGAAGGAGATCAGCTACATCCACGCGGAGGGCTACCCGGCGGCCGAAATGAAGCACGGTCCCATCGCGTTGATCGACGCGGAAATGCCCGTGGTGTTCCTCGCCACGACCGATGAAATCTATGAGAAAGCCGTTTCGAACGTTCAGGAGGTGAAGGCGCGCGGAGGGCGGTTGATCGCCGTGGTGACGGAGGGCAACCGGGATTTGGCCCAACTCGCAGAATACGTCATCTCCGTGCCCCCTTGCGACGAGGCGCTCGCTCCGCTGCTTTCTACGATTCCCCTGCAGTTGCTCAGCTACCACATCGCGGTGCTCCGAGGCTGCAACGTGGACCAACCGCGGAATCTGGCAAAGAGCGTGACCGTCGAATGACCCGGCGGGTTATTCACAACTTATTCACAATGAGTGCTTTGCTTGTGAGTATCAACCAAATGTGACTTCACAGGGAACAAATTGTACGATTTTTCCGTTTCTTGCGGGCGGAATTCTAGAAACCACAATACACAGTCATGAAGAAACTCATGTTCGCATTGGCGCTTACAGCGCTTGTTACTGCAGGCGCGACCGCGCAAAAGCAAATGGGTGATGAGCACAACATCGAGGTGAGCTTTTCGCCGCTCGGAAGCAGCCCGATCGATGGGACCGTCATCAAATACCGGAACTTCCTCGACGACAACCGGGCGTTCCGTTTGAGCTTCATGTTGAACACGACCTCCGATACGTACGTGACCGCTCAAGAAGGTGATTTCTCCGCTGAAGATCCGGTGAGCCCGCAATTGCACGACATCTACGGCAGCACGTCGTTCGGCATCGCTCCGGGTTACGAAATTCACTTCGACGGAACGGACAACTTGTCTCCGTACTTCGCCATCGAAGGCTACTTCATGACCGGAAAGGACAGCTACGAGCAAGAGTTCTGGGGCGCCAACGACATCGACAACATCGGCCAGTTGGAGAAGTATGTTACGTGGTCGTACACGACTTCGCAGGGCTTCAACGCGATCGGCTTGAACTTGCTCTTCGGTGCGGACTACTACTTCACCGACATGATGTACGTCGGTTTCGAGGCAGGCCTCGGCTTCGGTTCCACGAACGTCACGAACTTCGAATACGAAATCAGCGACTTGGTGGCTTACAACTTGAGCAACGGCTTCGCGCCGGACGACGATGCGCCGGTTTCAGTCGCGGGTGACTTCGATGAATTCGATTTGTACGACGGATACCTCTCCACTTCGGAGTTGGGCAACGTCTTCCAGGGATCGCTCCGTTTGGGCTTCCTCTTCCAATAAGATTTCCGCGCTCTGCGGTGAAAGGCGGTCCTCAGGGACCGCCTTTTTTATGCCTTGCGGTGGCGTTCGCTTGAAGGCCAAATCCCTATCTTCCCGCACCATGAACCCCACCGTTACCCTTCCCGTCCTGAGCATGCTCCTCGGAGGCACGCTCCTCGAAATCGACCTGGGCCGGCCGTTTGATTTGTCGCTGCCGTTGATTGCGGATCGCGAGGGACCGTCGGCTTGGTACGTGGAACCGCTGACCATTGAACCCGTGCGCGCCAACGGTTATGTCGGCGCAGTAGTCGAAGGTGGTGGTGTCAATTTCCGAGACATCTCCTTCAACCCACACGGCCACGGAACCCACACGGAGTGCGTGGGCCACATCACGGAGGTCGTGCACTCGGTGAACGACGTGGAAATTCCAGCCTTTCTGGACGCCTACGTGGTCTCCTTGAAGCCTGAGGAAACGGCCGCAGGGGACCTCGTCCTGCGCGCCACCGACTTGCTCGATGCGTTGCCCGACGAGCCGGTTTCAGCCGTCATCGTCCGGACCTTGCCCAATGCACCCGATAAACAAACCCGCAACTGGTCGAACACGAACCCGCCCTATTTCGAAGCCATCGGACTCGCCGGCCTCGCCCAACGTGGGGTGGATCACCTTCTGGTCGACCTGCCGTCAGTGGATCGGGAGGAGGACGAAGGGGTGCTGGCCGGACACCGGGCCTTTTGGCAACTGGACGAGCGGAATGCCCCGAGAATGGACGCCACCATCACCGAGTTCATCTTCGTTCCGGACGAGCTCCCGGACGGTTGGTGCGCCTTGAACATGCAAACGGCCGCGTTCGTCAACGACGCAACGCCCAGCCGCCCCGTAGTTTACCCCATCAAACCATAAACCTTCAACCCTGCCTGAATCATGAAACACTTCCATGCCTTTGCGCTCATCGCCTTGATCGGAGCGGTGGGCTGCACGAACACCTACCGCAGCGCCAAGCTCTCGGAGAGCGAAGTGGTGCTCGACATCGCCCCCGTCCAAGTGGACATCGATGTGGACACCACCGTCACGCTCTCGGGCGTTACCGAATCGACCGTCATCCTGGGCTTCATTCGTTTGGGCGAAAACAACTACGCGCTCTACCCCCACATGCAATTCGAACGCGGACCCGGCCGAACGGAGAAGCAAATCGCCGTCTCGAATGCGCTCCAAGGCACGGACTATGACGTCCTCCTCAACCCCAAGTTCATCGTCCAACAACGCCGCGCCCCCTTCGTCTTGCGCACCACCTGCCAAGTCGTCGGCTACGGTGGTAAATTCATTTTCGAATGAACCGCATGCGCACGGGCTTGATCGCGGCCGGATTGGTCGCATTCTGCACAGGGGCCTCGGCCCAAAAACTCGATGAGTCCTTATTCGATGGGCGGAAGGGCTCCGAGTTTGATTTGAATTCGGCGATGGGGCAATTGTTGGCGGATCTGGACGAGCGCAGGAGCGAACAGTCCGGGTTCCAAGTGAGCTTTCAATTCTCCTGGATGGTCGCCCCAGAGGGATTCGCGTATGAAGACGGATTGAACATCCTGATGCGCACGGCCGAGATCATGTACCCCGATTGGACACCGAATCAAGAAGCGGATTTTTCCCAGTCGATTTACAACTCTGGCTTGTACAATCAATTTGCCCAAGAGAACCGCGCGGCGCGGCCTTGGGGGTTGCGGCTGGCGTGGGTGAGCGAGGACGTGCTCCCGGTGAGTTTGTCCATCGGTGCAGGCCAAATGGGCATTGACTACTACATCGAAGGCCGCCTCCCGGAAGACGACGTCATCGGGCTCAATGCGAACCAGGTGCGCGCCGTGACCTACATCCACGAATACTTCCAAAACAAGTCCGACTTCGGCAACGTTTGGAATTTCCCCGACATGTCGCCCCCGCCCGCCTTCGGAGCCTACTACCTCGAAGCAGGCATCGGCAAACGCGTGCACCCGTTGGCGTCGCTTTTCGTTCATTACCGACAGCCCGTAGGCGTTGGAGCCCAAGTCCGAAGCGACCTGCTGGCCGAGAACACCGCGTTCGACAACCCGGTGGTCACCATCCGCGATGGCGCAGCCGCGCACTTCGGCCCCATCTTCACCATCCAAGCGCAATACCACGGCCGGTTCATGGAATGGGGCATCGAGCGCGTGGTGCGCACCACCCCGTCCGGATCCTGGCCGGACAACCTCATTTCAAACGGCGCCATCCCCTTCGATGGGCGCTCGCACACGGAATTGTCCGTCGGATTGCGTTTCTGATCAAGACACCCCCTTAAAATCGCTCAGGCGCCGCGCTTGGGCACAAAAAAGCCCCGCAGTTCGCACTGCGGGGCTTTCATTTACCAAATCCCTCCTCAGTTCACATCCCACCAAAGCGGGGTGTTCAACGCGTCACCTCCGTTGGCGGTCACGCCCGCGCTCCAAGAAGCGTTGTTGAGTGTCTGCTCGTCGAGTGGGTACTCCATGCGGTGGGGAATGCCATCGCCCTCCAACACGCCGTCCGCCGGCAACTGGAGGATGCCGAAATCGAGGCGGCGCCATTCGGCCCAGCCTTCGTAGCCCTGCATGTAGAGGGCGATCCACTTTTGGCGTCCGATTTTTTCCTTCCAATCGCCTGCAGCCGTGCTGTACGCGACGTCCGCTTGGGCGATGTAGTCGGCGATGGCCGCTTCGTCGTCGATGCCCCAGAAGTTCATGCTCAGGCCGATGGCCGCGTTGTAGTGCTCTTCCGCAGACAAGATGCTCGTCCAACCGCGCTCGGCCGCTTCCGCTGCCAAGAAGTGGGTTTGAGCGGCGTCGAAAAAGATGCCCGGGAAGTCGCCTGCGAGGATGCCTTCAGCGCGTTGGCTGACGGCGTCGTTGGGCGTCAACGCCGCGTTCGCCTCATCCAAGCCGTACACCTCACCCACGTACTCGCCATCTGCGTTCATTGCGTAGTAAGCGCCCATGCGGGGGTCGTTCAAGCTCGCCAACACGTCCACCATGGTGTTCGAAGCCGCGAAGTCGTTCCGTGTCTTGTAGTCCTCGTTGATGGGGTTGTTGTTCGGAGCGCCCGGCAAGTAGTTGAACAGGGCGTTGTCCCCGTTGCCGACGATCAACATGCCGGTGCCCAGTGCTTGCTCCGCTGCTGCTTGAGCGGCTGCAGGGCTCACATCCGCCATGCGCATCGCGACGCGCAACTTGAGCGAGTTGCCGAATTTGGTCCACATGTCCATGTCACCGCCATAGATCTGGTCGCCCGACGGGCCGGCGCCGCCGTCCATGCCGGACAAGGCGTCGTTGACCAGGGTGAGCAGGTTCGTGTAGACCGTGGCTTGATCGTCGTAGGCCGGGGTCGTGTTTTCCACGCCCATCAGCGCTTCGCTCATCGGAATGGCGCCGTACGCATCGGTCAAATGCTGGTAGGTCCAGGCTTGGAGCAACTTCGCAACGGCGATTTGGTTCGCGTTGGAGCCGAAGCCGTTGACGTCTTCTGGCGTGTCCGTGTTGAGGTCGATGATGCGCTGCAAATCAGCCAGCGGACCTGCATAGAAGTCGCGCCACGCACCGTTCGCCGTTTCCACGCGGAACCGGTAACGGCTCTCGTTCGAATACTGGTTCGAAGACCAGTACTGGGCGAGCTGCATGCCGCGGCGGCTGCCCCAGAAGGCATCGTAGTACTCGTCCATGATCCGCTTTTGGGAAGCGGTCAGGAGGAAACCCGGGGAGACGGAAGTCGGCTCGTTCGGGTTCGTGTTGATCTCCTCGAAATCCTTCCGGCATCCCGTGAAGGCGATGGCGCCGATCAAGCCCATCAGGAGAAACAGTTGTTTGTTCATTTTCATGATAGAGATGGGTTAAGGGGTCAGAGGTTGAACTTCAGGTTGATGCCGATGGTGCGCTCAGCGGGCAGCTGACCGCCTTCGAAACCTTGGACGTTGGAAGCCGAGGTGGCCACCTCCGGATCGATGTGCGGAACGTTCTTGTGCAGGATCGCGAGGTTGCGACCGAACACGCCCACGCTGATGTTGCTGAACGGCAATCCGCTCGTCATGTCGCTCGGCAAGTTGTAGTCCAAACGCATCTCCCGCAACTTCACGAAGCTCGCATCGTATTGATCAGCCGCGTGGATGACGTAGCCTTGGTTGGCGAAGAAGTGATCCTGTGCGCCGATGACCGACGTGTTCGCTTCACCCGTGGACGCGTAAACGCCCTCGACGACGATGCCCTCCTCGCGGATGTTGTTCTCGGCCGTTTCAGCGAGCGTGCCGGAGTACTTGCCCCACTGGTTCGAGTAGCTGTGGATGGAGCCGCCTTTTTGGAAGTCCACCAACGCGTAGAAGCTCAGGTTCTTGTATTGCAAGGTGGTGTTCACGCCGCCCGTGAAATCCGGGAGGATGGTTCCGATCGGCACCACTTCGTCCGTGCTGAGGTAGAACCCGTCATCGTCCACGAGCTTGTTGCCTGCGTCATCGTAGAGGAAGTCGTAGCCGTAGAACGTGCCGAGCGGCTGGCCCGGGCGCGCTTCAAGCGTCACGCCGAAGAGGGACGTGTAGCGGATGTTCTCCACGCCGTCGGCGAGGGAGACGAGCTCGTTTTGGTTCTTCGCGAAGTTGAAGCCGATGTCCCAGCGGAAGTCATCGGTCATCACCGGCGTGCCGCTCAACGCGAACTCGATGCCCTTGTTGTTCGTCTCACCCGCGTTCAAGACCGTGCTGCTGTAGCCGCTGGCTGCAGAAACCGGCACGTTGAAGATGAGGTCCTTCGTCGTGCTGTTGTAGTAGGTGAAGTCCAAACGCAACCGGTCGAGGAAGAAGTTTGCCTCCACACCCGCCTCGAAGCTGGACGTGATTTCCGGACGGAGGTTCGGGTTGTTCTGCGCGTTCGGAACCGTGGCCGAACCGCTCGAACCGAAGTTCGTGTTGATGGCGTACGTCACGCCCGTGCGGTACGGGTCGGTGTCGTTACCGACCTGTGCCCAACCGAGGCGCACCTTACCGAAGCTTAGCGCCGGGATGTCCACCACTTCGCTGAACACGTAGCTCGCCGTGGCCGACGGGTAGAAGTAGCTGTTGTTCTCCGTCGGGAGCGTCGAGCTCCAGTCGTTCCGGCCCGTGATGTCGAGGAACAACGTGCGCTGGAAGCCCAAGCTCACGCTACCGAGTACGGAGTTCACGACTTTTTGGTCCTGGTAATCCGACACCTCGTAACCTGAAGCCCCGTTCGTCACGGTGTACAGGCCAGCGGTGTTCAACCCGCCCAAGGTGTACGCGCCGAGGCGCTTGAAGTCGCGGATCCGGCGATTGACGCCCAAGAAACCGGTGATGTTCAAGTCGTCGTTGAGGTCTTTCGCGAAGTTCAAGTAAGCGTCGAGGTTCGTTTCCTGCAACTGGCGCGTGTACTCGCTGTAGTAAGGCTCGCGGACGCCACCTACGGCGATGCGCTCTTCGCGGCGATCGATGTAGAAGTCGGTCAAGGCGCGGCCCATGAGGCTGAAGACGTCGTTGATTTGGTAGTTCAACGTGATGTTGCCAAACACACGATCCCGCTGGTCATTCTGCACATTCATGTACCGCTCCCAGAACGGGTTGTCCCAGTAGTGCGGCGACGCGTCCGTGACGCTGTTGCGGTTCCACGTCCGATGCGATCCGTCCGGATTCATGTAGTTGCGCAAGCGGTCCATGCTCAATTGGCGCTGGCCCCACTGCGTGAACTGGCTCATCACCGACTCACCGTAACCGGTCAACGGCCGGCCCTCACCGATGCTCTGAACGTAGTTCGCGCTGACCGAAGCCTTGAGCTTTTCGGAAACCTGGTTCGCGCCCGCGAACGAGAGCGTGTTCCGGTTGAGCGATGAGTTTTCGTAAACCCCCGTTTGGTTGTGGTTGGTGTAGGACAAACGGAACGAGCTCACATCCGAAGCGCCCGTGACCGAGAAGTTGTTCGAGTACGTCACGCCGGTTTGGAAGAACTCTTCCACGTCCGACTCCGTCGGAGCCCAAGGGCGCGCGACACCGAAGTCCTCGTCGCCTTCGTAATCGTACCAGCTGTCCCAGTGGCGCACCAAGGTGCCGTCCAATGCGGGACCCCATGATCCGTCGTAACCGTAGTCCGGAATCGGATGGCCGCCGATGGTGTCAACCCAAGCCGTGCCGGGGCCACCGCCGTAGCTGTTTTGGTAATCCGGCAAGACGTACACGTCATTGAACATGACGCTCGAGCTGACCGAAACGCCCAAACCGCGCTTGCCCGAAGCCTGGTATCCGGCTCCCGACTTCGTGGTGATGACGATGGCACCGTTCGAGGCGCGCGATCCGTAGAGGGCCGCAGCGGCTGGGCCCTTCAAGACCGACACCGACTCAATGTCGTCCGGGTTCAAATCCTGGATGGCGTTGCCGTAGTCGTATCCACCCGCCGAGCGCTGTTGGTCCGCGGTCGAGTAATCCGAGTTGTCCATGGGAACCCCGTCCACCACGAAGAGCGGCTGGTTGTCGCCCGTAATCGAGCTGGCGCCGCGCAGGAGGATTTTCGAAGACGAACCGATGGACGTGCCCGACGTGACCTGCACCCCGGCGATCTTGCCGGTCATTGAGCGCACGACGTTTTCCGTTTTCGCTTGCGTGAAGGCGTCGTTGCCCAACTCCTGCACGGAGTAGCCGAGGGCCTTCTTTTCGCGGGAAACCCCGAGGGCCGTCACCACGACTTCGTCGAGGGCGACACCGCTTTCCAACTTGACGTTGACGGTGGTGTTGCCTTCGAGCTTGATGCGAGTGGTGTTGTACCCCACGAAGCTGAACACGAGGGCGTCCGACGATGGATCTGCCTGAAGGGAGAATCGCCCGTCCAAATCCGTAAACACCCCAGTTCCGGTGCCGTCGACCACGACCGTCACTCCGGGAAGGGATTCCCCCGAGCTCTTGTCGGTGACCGTACCGGAAACTTGGGTTTGGGCCCAGCTGGTTCCTGCGAACAGCAAGGCCATGAAAAAGAGCAGTTGTGCTTTCATGAACAAACGGTTTAGTTGTTTTCAGTCGTTTGGCAACACCCTACCGCATCGAGAAGACGCGGGATAGAAAACAATTATCGGTATTATGCATAACAAAAGCTTATGCTTGAGTTAACATGTTTTCCCCCAATACCGGTGGAAAAGTTACTCCAATGCCGTAGGCAACCACACCGAAAACGTGGTGCCCTCTCCTTTTTCCGAGGCGACCTCAATGATCCCACCGAAGTGATTTACAAGCATTTGGGCCATGCTTAGACCCAATCCTGTCCCGCCGGATTTCGTGGTGAACCGGGGTTCAAAAATGCGGTCAAGTCGCTCGTTGGCGATGCCCACGCCTTCGTCGACGACGCGCACCAGGCAACCATGGCCCGATCGCTCAGCTTGGATGCGCACGGAACCTGTCCCCTTCTCTTCCACGGCCTGTACGGCGTTGGACAGGAGGTTGTTGAACACGCGGAGCAGGTGCTTGCGGGTACCCCTGACCATCAGGTCTTCTTCGGGCAAGTCCGCAACGACGCCATGAGGATCGTACAAAATCGCCGACGCTTCGAGGACTTCTTTGAGGTCCACGTGTTCAAAACGGTCCGGATCGATGCTCGCCATTTGAGAGAAATCGCTGGCTACGGCGGTGAGCACGTCGATTTGGGCAATGGCCATCGGGGCGAATCGCTCCACGCGTTGGGCCAAATTCGGACGGTCCTCCCGCACCGCCCGCTCCAACTGCTGCACGCCGAGCTTGAGCGGCGTGAGGGGGTTCTTGATTTCATGGGCCACTTGCATCGCCATGGAACGCCAGGCCCCTTCGCGCTCAGACTTTGCCAGTTCGTCCACCTTCTCTTTCAGCGCGCCCAGCAGGGCGTTGTACTGCTTCACGAGCTCACCGATGGCGTCGGATCCGTCGTAGTGAATGGGGTCCTGCGACGTGGTCAAGTCGAGTTTGCTGAGGCGCTCGCGCAAGGCGGTGAGCGGCCGGACGATGTTGTTCGTCAGGAGGATGGCGAGCAGCCCAGCGCCGATGAACAGGGCGATGTACAACGGCGCCAAATTCGCAACGAACGGCAAGAAGCCGCTGGTTTCCATTTGGCGCTTGTCGTACCGAACGTTGGCGATGGCCACCACGTTCCCATCGTGGGCGCGAAAATTCCAGTAGGCCATGATGTAATCGCCGTAATCGATGTCCTCGCCCTCGGATTCGATTTGGGCGTGCAGATCCTCCATGATGTCCGGGGGAACCTGCAGCAACGCGGTGCTGTCGCTCGGGGCCCCGAAAAGGGAACTGATGAGCAACTTTCCCTCTGGATTGTAGAGGCTGATGCTGAGTCCGTGAATGTCCGAGAGCTCACAGATTCGATCGGAAAAAAGCGCGGGAATGACCTCGTCGGACCACGCGCCTTCGTAATTGTTGAACGCGTATTCCAAACTCCGCTCCACCGCCGCTTCCTTGCGCTGCAGCCGCAATTTGTTGTAGACTTCTTGCTGCTCCAGATCAAACCGAAAAGCGACCAGCCCCGTGCCTACCAAAGCGAGCACGATCAAAGCAAACATGCCCAAGAGGATGCGAATTCGGAAACCCATGGAACGAAGCTAGTGCAGGGAATGAAAAAGCCCGCTGTTGAGGAGCGGGCTTTTTCATGGGGACGCAGCTTGAGCTTAGCCGTCCAAGGCCTCTGAACCGGCCACGATCTCGAGGATTTCGGTCGTGATGGCCGCTTGACGCGCCTTGTTGTAGGAGATGCGCAAGTCGCGGAGGAGCTCTGAGGCGTTTTCCGTGGCTTGGTGCATCGCCGTCATCCGCGCTCCATGCTCCGAAGCGTGGCTCTCGAGCAGCCCTTTGTAGAGCTGCACTTTCAGGGAGTTCGGGATGATGCGCTCCACGATTTCGGCTTGCGACGGTTCGAAGATGTACTCCGTTTCACTCGTTGAAGCTTCGTCCGCCGAAGGGAGGAGCGGAAGGAAGGCTTCGTTGGTCGGGATTTGGACCGCCGCGTTGACGAACTTGTTGTAGAACAAACGCACTTCATCGTACGTCCCATCCGCAAACTGCTTCAAAATCCGGTCGCCCAAATCCTGCGCTGCTGCGAAATTCAAGTCCTCAAAGATGTTCCAAGTGTCCTCTGCGAATCCGTGCGGCTTCAACTCCGTGCGGCGGCGAAACGCGTCGTTCGCCTTCTTGCCCAACGGCAACACGTGGTAGGATTTCGACGCATCGCGCATGGCGATGTTGACCTCCTTGATGATGTTGTTGTTGAAGCCTCCGCACAACCCCCGGTTGGAGGTGACGGCCACCAGCAACACCCGCTTCACCGGACGCTGCTCGGAATAAACCCCTTCGCCAGAGGCCAAGGAGCCGCTCACGTTGGCCAACACGGATTGGAGCTTCTCTGCATAGGGCCGCATCCGCGTGATGGCGTCCTGAGCGCGTCGCAACTTCGCTACAGACACCATCTTCATTGCAGAGGTGATCTGCATGGTGTTCTGCACCGAAGTGATGCGCTCCCGTACTTCTTTGAGTCCTCCAGCCATGGGGCTTCAGCTTAAGCGTACTGGGCGGCTACCTCCTTGGCAGCAGCTTCGAGCACGTTGGTTTGTTCGTCCGAGTACTTGCCTGCTTTGAGCTGTGCCAACGTATCGGCATGCTTCATGCGCATGTAGTCCAAAAACGAGGCTTCGAATTCCCGCACCTTATTCACCGGGACGTTGCGGAGCAAGTTCTTGGTGCCGCAGTAGATGATGGCGGTTTGCTCTTCGACCGGCATGGGCGAATTCTGGTCCTGCTTGAGGATTTCCACGTTGCGCTCCCCTTTGCCGAGGACCGCCTTGGTGGCTTCATCGAGGTCCGAACCGAACTTCGAGAAGGCCTCCAACTCGCGGTATTGAGCTTGGTCAAGCTTCAACGTACCCGCCACTTTCTTCATGGACTTGATTTGGGCAGAACCACCAACGCGGCTCACCGAAATCCCCACGTTGATGGCCGGACGGACACCGCTGAGGAACAGGTTCGACTCCAAGAAAATCTGTCCATCCGTGATGGAAATGACGTTCGTCGGGATGTATGCCGAAACGTCACCGGCCTGCGTCTCAATGATCGGCAATGCCGTCAACGAGCCGCCGCCCTTCACCAAAGGCTTGAGCGACTCGGGCAAGTCGTTCATGTCCTTCGCGATGTTGTCTTCACCGATGATTTTCGCTGCACGCTCCAACAGGCGGCTGTGCAAGTAGAACACGTCTCCTGGGTACGCCTCGCGTCCTGGAGGACGACGGAGCAACAAGGAAACCTCGCGGTAAGCGACGGCCTGCTTCGACAAGTCATCATAGACCACCAAGGCCGGACGACCCGTATCGCGGAAGAATTCGCCGATGGCGGCACCGGTAAACGGAGCGTAGAACTGGAGTGGAGCAGGATCCGACGCCGTCGCCGCAACGACCACGGTGTACGGAAGTGCACCAGCGTCCTCGAGCGTCTTCACGATCCCTGCAACCGTGGAGCCTTTTTGGCCAATGGCCACGTAGACGCAGAACACGGGCTCACCCGCATCGTAGAATTCCTTTTGGTTGATGATGGTGTCAATCGCCACGGTCGTCTTGCCCGTCTGGCGGTCACCGATGATGAGCTCACGCTGGCCACGGCCAATCGGAATCATCGCATCGATGGACTTGATGCCCGTTTGGAGTGGCTCGGCCACCGGCTGGCGGTAAATCACACCCGGCGCACGGCGTTCCACAGGCATCTCGTACAAGTCACCTTTGATGGGCCCCTTGCCGTCGATGGGTTCACCGAGCATATTGACCACGCGGCCCAACATGCCTTCGCCCGCACGCACGGAAGCGATGCGGCCCGTGCGCTTGACCGTTGCACCTTCCTTCAAGTCACCAGAAGGCTGGAGCAACACCGCACCCACGTTGTCCTCTTCGAGGTTCAACGCGATTCCACGGATGCCGTTCTCGAACTCGATGAGCTCACCGGATTGCACATTAGTCAGGCCGTAGATGCGCGCAATGCCATCCCCCACTTGGAGGACAGTGCCCACTTCTTCGAGTTCAACGGCGGACTTGACGCCTGCGAGTTGTTCGCGCAGGATCGAAGAAACTTCGGCTGGATTGATTTCTGCCATGATGGCCGGGTATTCGGGTTGATGGACTCCGATTTAGAATTCGGGGTCGTAATCGTGTTCAGTCAGTTCGCGACGCAGTGCATTCAAGCTGCGGCGCACGGAAGCGTCCAACATCCGGTCTTCCACTCGGAGGACAAAACCACCAATGAGGTCCGGGTTGATCGTTTCCTTCAATTCCACTTCGCCGTCGTGGAGGCGCTTCAATTCTGCCATCAAGCGAGCTTTCGCGTTTCCATCAAGCGGAACCGCTGTGATCACTTCGGCGGATTGAATGCCTTTCATTTGGCGCAACATCATGGTGCACGTTTCGGCAATGGGGGCCAATTTGCCCACCCGGCCTTTGCGCACCAGGATGGTGATGAATTCCATCATCAAGGGGGCCAAATGCGGCTTGAAAATCGCATCGAGCACCCGCTGTTTTTGGTCGGGCTTCAAGACCGGCGAGGCCAAGAGCATCTGCAATTCATCGCTGGCTTGAACGGTTTGGAGTACAGTTTGGATGTCACGTTCAATGACGTCCAATTCCTTCCGCTCTTCAGCGAGGGTCAACAGGGACTTGGCATACCGGGAAGCGACGCGGGGTGCAGCCATGATGGAATCAGTTCAGGGGAGACTCGTCGATGAGCTTGTTCACGAGCTGTTGCTGGGCCTCATTCCGCTCCAATTGCTGGCGCAAAACGCGCTCTGCAATGTCGATGGAAAGGTCGGCAACTGCTGCCTTCAATTCAGCAACGGCGGCCTTGCGCTCAACCGCGATGGCCTCACGGGCATTCGCTAAATCGCGTTCAGCCTCTTCGCGCGCTTTCGCACGGGCCTCCGCGATCAGTTGAGTGGCCGTTTCGCGCGCCTCCTTGAGGATGCCGTCACGCTCCACGCGCGCCTCCTTCAAGAGCCGCTCGTTTTCGTCGGTCAACGACGCCATTTCCAGGCGCGCTTTTTCCGCTTCGTTCAGCGCGTTAGCAATGCTCTCCTCGCGATCCGCTAACGCCTGGAGGATGGGCCCCCACGCCAAGCGGCGCAACAAGAGCAACACCACGATGAACGCGATGGATGCCCATATGACGGTCCCGAAATCGGGGCTTAACAGCGCTCCCATCGAATTACCCGAGTGCTACGAGCAAGCAAACAATCACACCGAACAACGCAACGCCCTCGACCAGTGCAGCAGCAACGATCATGTTCGAGCGAATGTCGCCGGCGACTTCAGGTTGACGAGCCATGGATTCGAGTGCCGTGCCGCCAATGCGACCCACACCAATACCAGCGCCAATTGCGGCTGCGCCTGCACCGAGACCTGCAAGGCCCTGTCCAACGTCGAGGAGGATGTTCAACAATTCCATAGTGATTGAGTTTGAATGGATTTCTAAGTTCAATGATGGGCTTCTTGCTTCGCGTCGCCGAAGTACAGCGCTGCCAACAAGGTGAATACGAACGCCTGGAGGAACGCCACCAGCAATTCGAGCATGTACATGAAAATCATGAAGGCCGTGGACATGAGACCCGTCCCGAGGCCAATTCCGGGAGCGTCTCCGCCCTGACCGAAGATGAAGATCAAACTCGCGAACGAGAGGATGATGATGTGGCCCGCTGTGATGTTGGCCGTAAGACGAATCATGAGGACCGTCGGCTTCAAAAGCAACCCAACGATTTCAATGATGGTCAACATCGGCTTGATGCCCGAGGGCACTCCCGGCATCCAGAGGATGTGGCCCCAGTAGTGCTTGTTCCCGGAAAGGTTCGTAATCAAGAAGACCAACGTGGCCATCACCAAGGTCACACCCAGCGTGCCCGTGATGTTGAAGCCTCCTACAAACGGAATCAAGCCCAACAGGTTCGAGAAGAACGTGAAGAAAAAGATGGTCAGCAAGAAGGGCAGGAACTTGTCCGCGTGGTGACCGATAGCGGGTTTCGCCACCTCATCGCGGATGAAGATGATAAGCGGCTCGACGGCATTCGCCAGTCCCTTCGGAGCCGAGATTCCGTTCTTTTTGTAGCTGCGCGCCACTGAACTGAACATCCACACCATGAAGGCCATGATCAACAACATGCCGAAGACGGACTTGGTGATGGACAAATCCAACAGCTCCGCACCCTCTGCGGTGATGCTTCCAGCAAGGATGGTGGTTTCACCCACGTGCTTTTCTGAACCGTGCAGGGTGTAGTGCAACCCTGTAGCTTCGCTGTGGTACATCCGGTCTTCGTGGCCATGGCCGTGACCTTCCGCCTCGAACTTGCTGCTCATGAATACGTCCAGCCCCTGGTCGGTCCACAGAATAACAGGAAGCGGAATGTGTGTGTGGCCCCACAAGTGAATGTCGTGCGCATCGGCAATGTGGCCAACGATGAACTCTCCCGCGTTGAAGGCGTGGTCCGCATGGTCCGCGTGTTGGGCGTGGTCGGCGTGGTCCGCTGCTTCGTGACCGTGTGACTGCGCGTCAACGATTCCCCAAGAACCGAGTGCCGCAAAGACCGTCAGAACAACAGAACGAAAGAGATTGTGGCTATTGAACATGGGGTGGTGCCTCCTGAATTCGGCGCAAAAATAGTCACCGAATCGCGTTCTCAACATATTTTGAACAGTTTCTTTTAAGCCGACTCCTTTTCTGTCGGTGATGAGGTGGAATTGCGGTTCAAGGTTTGGCTTACCCAAACGAAGCGAACGGTGTTCCACGCAAACGCCGCAAAGAGTCCCAAAGCGAACGGAACCGGGTACGGGCCTTTAGCAACCAAATACACCGCCACCACCGATGCGCTCACGAGCAACTTCGCCGCCGTTGCCCCATTCACCGCGGCAACGAAACGCATGGGCGAACCCTTTGCAGCGCGGCTCATCCAACCGATCAACGTCCCCGTCAGCAGGGCATAACCCGCCACCAAAACAGGCCAAGACCAAGAACGTGCAAACTCACGCGAAGCCGGAATTGCAAAGGCCAAACCATAGAGAACCAGGGAGCCCAAAACCCCCACCCATCCGTAAGCTTTCATTTCTGAGATTCTTTGATGACAACGTACAGGGCAATGCCGGTCCCGAACAGCGAACCGACCACCGTAAACACATGCTTTCCAGGTAACCACGCGGAATCCGCCTTCAAACCCAGCCAAACCCCCAAACCAATGGCCAGGCCCATTTGATAGGCCATGGACGTGAATTTGAGGAAGGCGGAATCGGAACGTCCCTTTCTCGGAGTGCCCATCAGGCCATGGCCTCAGCAACCTTGCGCTGAGCGTCTCCTTTCGTCCGGCGATCCGTTGAGGCGAGGTCCTTGACTTTCGAAACCAATTGCAGGGTTCCCGTGACCACGGCCCCCTCTTCAACAGAAAGCTGACCGTATTTCACATCGCCTTCGACGCGCGAAGACCCCTTCAACGCCAGCAATTCTTCGACCACCACTTCACCGTCGAGTTTGCCCTCGACTTCACATTGCTTGCACCGAATGGTTCCTGTGACCCGGCCACGCTCACCGATGACCAAGCGGCCTTGGGTCTCCAAGTTCCCGTCGAACTCCCCATCAATGCGAATGCTCCCCTCGCTGGATAGGTTTCCACTCATCGTGGTGCCCTCGGCGATGCGGTTGATCGCGCGTTCTGAGGTGCCCTCGAACCGGTTTTGCTTTTTTCCAGACCCAATCATGGGCGCAAAAATACGCTCAAACGCCGTACAATCAGTACGTAGCTCACTTCTCCTCGCTGAGGTAGGTCTCTTCAAAGAACTGCATGTAGCCCTCGATGTTCTTCGACTTGAACAACTCAACGTAGTTCTCGCTCGTGATGATGAACTGCTGGTATCCCGAGCTGTTCAACTCGATGAGTTCTTCGCGGTTTCCTACAAAAACCCGATAGTAATCAAGCGAATAGACCTGTTTTTTGAAGCTCTTCACCAAGATGATTTGGTGGTTGCGATCGATCAGGTTGGCGGTCACGCGCAGGTTTTGGGACAAAAAGTACTCGCGATTGAAATCCGAAATCGTCGCCTTCAGCGCCTCCACGTCCCCACGCCCCACCGGCACGATCATCCCGAAGTAGTGCTCGAGGTACGGCTTGAAAGCGAAGGGCGACTCCTCCTCCACCTGCACTTCCTCCTCCTTGCCCGTGGCGCGCAAGCCCCCGAGCTCCGTCAGCAAGGCGAGCGCAAATTCGCCCTCCTCGCTCTCCGGACACGAGTCCACCACGGTGTACAGCGCCTCGAAATACGACCGCCGGTCACCTCCTGTTTGGCCACTCAACCCGCCGATGCACTGCGCCCGCAACAACCGGTACTGGCAGAGGAAGTGGTTCATCGGCTCGTCTTGAATGACGGGCGTGATGTCCAACAACACCTCCTGGTAGTCTTTCTGGTAATACCGCATCAGGAACGCCTCGTACGCCGCGCGTTCTGCTTCCCGACGCATTTCCTCCTCGTCCGCATATTCCGGATTTTCGATGAGGATGGCCCATTCGCTGCCGGGGTATTTCGTGGAGACCAAATTCGCCCAGTATTCGGAATTGCAGGTCGCGCAGAACGGATTTTGGTAATTCTCCTCCACCTCGCGCTGCAAGTACGTCCGGTACAACTGGTAGTAGGACGTCGGATGGTAATCGCTTTCCTCGAACCGATCCACCAGGGTCTCCCAGCTTTCGATGGCGTTCTCCGGGTCGTTCAGCTTCTCCTTGTAGTCGACGCCCGCCAAGTAATACGCTTCGGCAATCATCGCCAACGACGAGTCGCGCTCAGCAGGCTCACACGGAAGGCCCGCGAGCAATTCTTCCGCGGTCGGAATGCCCGATGACTGCACCTGCTCGACTTCCTCTACGAGCTCCGCGACTTCGTCGTCGTTCGTGAAGGAAATGCCCGTCTTTTGCGACCGGCGCCAGTGGTCTTCCAACGGGCGGTCGCCCCAATATTCTTGGAAGTTCCGGCGACCTTGCAAGCGCAGCTGGCCGTTGTAGGGCCAAAACATTCCCGCTCCCCCGTCGCCAGCCGCAGCGACTTCCGCAGCAGCAGCCGCTTCCGCCGCCAAACGCGCCGCCTCAGCTTCGGCTTCGAGGTCGGCGATGATTTGGGCAATTCGGTCGTTGCGCTCCCCCTCATCGAGGTCGCAAATCGCCAGCAAACTGTCCTGTTCCTCGATGGTTTGCAAATGCCCCACGAGCGAGGTCAGGTTTTCCGCCAATCCGCTGACCTCATCGAACCGCTTCTCGTCCTCGTTCATGTAGGTCACGGCGCTGTCGTAGTAGGCTTGTGCGCTCACGTAATTCAAATCCTCCATGAACAAGTCCCCGAGGCGCAGGTAGCTTTTCATGCGCTGCCGCTCGTTTTCGTCGTTCACTTCAAGGGATTGGAACAGGTAATCGTAGCCTTCTTCGCGCTGGCGTTCTTCGAGCGCCAGCTCCGCTAGGGCGTAATAAATTTGGTCCTGGTAGAGCTCGTTTTTGCGGTCATCCAACATGTCGTACAGCAATTCGACGATGGGCTCGGAATTGCCGCCGCGTCGGTCGAACGCCATGGCCTGCTTGATTTTCGCATAGAACTCGAGCTCGTACGGTGTGCGGAGGTCGACGACCTGCTTGTACGTCTCGATGGCTTCTTCCGAACGGCCGCTGACCTCGAAGCATTGGGCGAGGATGAACAGGTTCCGCGCACGATCGCGTTTCTTCGGCGTGTGTTGAATGGCTTGTTCGAGCTGTTCGCAAGCGGCTTCGATTTGGTCGTATTGCAGGTAGTATGCGGCGTAGACCAAATGCGCAAACGCCAACCGATTCTCGTCCTCCACGTCGTCGAACGACACCGCCTTCATCAGCGCGGTGTTCGCGCGGACCTGATCCCCCATCGCCATGTACGTGCGACCCAGCCAAGCGTGCGCCCAAGCCTGCGCGTCATCGTAATCGAGCGTCCGAATCAGGTATTGGAACACCTCCTCGGCCTTTTCGTTGTCGCCCTTGATGAGGTGGGCACGGCCGATGATGTCGTAGTTGTCGTCGATCCACTTGTTGAGTTCCGGCCACTTGAGGTCCTTCCGGTCGCGGCTGGAAGGTTGCATGGTGTGCTTGTCAACGACCCGGGTGCACTTCTCGATGGCGCGCTCCATGAGGGGGTACACGGTTTGGGCGTTCTGCTCGTCCACGGGAATGAAAATCGGCAGGATTTCGTCCCAGTTCTCCTCGTAGTCCGAATACATGGACTCGTCCGCCTCCACCATGGCCTCCGTCGCGTAAAAGAAACCGTTGTAATGGGCGTGGAGGTTGTGGTAAATCCGGTAGGCCCGGCCATCGCGCGTGTTCGAGCAGCCGAAGGCAGCAAACAGCAGCAACGCAAGGGCAATTGCGGACAAAAATCGATGCATAGAGGTCATGTGCGGTAGGGTAACGCCGAATCTGCTAAATTATTCCAAACGGAAGGAAGTCTCCGAGGGTTGCAGCGAGTTAAATGCTCAATGCCGCGGAGTTGGTCGATATTTGTGCCGTGGCTGCTTTCCGAACCTCCCGTTACCGCAAGTGGTGGCTCGAGCGATTCCGCTTGAGCTTGCAAGACCGCAATACGTTCTCTGAGCGGTGGCAAATTGGCGTCTCGCGCTGGGGGTTGGCCTTGGTGGTGTTCACGTCGATGGCGGTCATTTCGGGTTTGACCTACTTCTTGGTAGCCCAAACCCCGTTGCGCGAAGCCCTGGTCCCCGGCTACCTCGCCTCGTCCGCGCGCGAAAACGCCCAGCAAGCCCGAACCACCGCCGACAGCGCCCTCCGCGTCCTGGGGCAGCAAACCCGCTACCTCGAAGCCCTCCAAGCCGTCCTCCGGGGTGACGTGCCCGAAAACCAAAGCGTCGAACTCGCACTCGACAGCCTCGTGTCTTCCGACATCGACCTCGACGTTGCGCCCGAATCCATGGACTCCGCCCTGCGCGCGCGCATCGCAGAAGAAGACCGCTTCGCCCTGCGCCGTTCCAGCGCCGAGCCCCTCAACAGCCGCGGCATGAGCTTCCGACCCGTCAACGGCCCCGTGAGCGACACCTACGACGCCACCACCAGCCACTACGGCGTGGATTTCGTCGCGCCCGATGGCTCCATGGTGCACGCAGTCGACGACGGCACCGTCCTCCTCGCGTCCTACACGGTCGACGGCGGCTACGTCATCGCCGTACAGCACAAAGCGAACCGGCTCAGCGTGTACAAGCACAACCAAAGCCTGCTCCGCGAACCGGGAGACGTGGTGCGGGCAGGCGATGCCATCGCCATCCTCGGCGGAACCGGCACGACTTCGAAAGGTCCCCACTGCCACTTCGAATGGTGGGTCGATGGCGCACCGTTGGATCCGACGCCGTGGCTGCCGGGCCTTGCTGCTACACCGTGATCAGGCGGGCTGCCCGAAATTGACCAACTCCGCGAACTGAGCAATCCGCTCTTCCAACGCCTCAGCGCTGAGGTTCAGCAGGCGCTCCGTGCCGAAAGCTTCGCAGGTGCAAGAAGCCAGCGCCGAACCCATGATGACCGCCCGCTTCATGTTGTCGAAGCTGATGTCGTCCGTAGCCGCGAGGTAGCCCGCGAATCCACCCGCGAACGTATCGCCCGCCCCGGTGGGATCGAGCACGTCTTCGAGCGGCAGGGCCGGCGCGTAAAACATCCGACCGCCCTCGAAGAGCAAGGCCCCGTGTTCGCCCTTTTTGATGATGAGCGTCTTCGGTCCCATGGCGTGGATCTTCGCCGCCGCCTTCACGAGCGAGTGTTCGCCACTGAGTTGCCGGGCCTCCTCGTCGTTGATGGTCAGCACATCCACGCGCTTCAGGACATCTTTCAACGCGTCGAGCGCGATGTCCATCCAGAAATTCATCGTGTCGAGGATGACGAGTTTTGGGCGTTCAGGGAGTTGGTCCAAAACCGAAAGCTGAACCGTTGGATCCAAGTTCCCCAACAACACATACCGCGCACCCTTCGCAGCCTCCGGTACCTTCGGGCTGAACGTTGCGAGCACGTTCAAATCCGTGGCCAACGTGTCGCGCGAGTTCATGTCGAAGTGGTACTTGCCTGACCAATAAAAGCTCCTCTCCCCATCCCGCCGCTCAAGGCCCTCCAGGCGCACACCGCGGTCCGTGAGTTCATCGAGGAAGCCCTGCGGAAAATCGTCGCCAATGACGGAAACGAGGTGCTGTTCCTTGACAAAGTGACTCGCACTCAACCCGATGTAGGACGCAGCGCCCCCGACCATCCGGCCGGATTTTCCAAACGGGGTTTCGACGTCATCAAACGCCACGGTTCCAACAATGATCAAGCTCATGGATTCTTTGTTTTCAAAGGGCAACAAAGGTAGCGGTGAAAAATTTCTTCCCGCACCGAAACCTTTTCGGTTCACCCGCCGTTTTTATGGTCGAGCAAGGCGCGAAAAATTCTCCCGAGATCGATTTGAAATCGAAGAAAATGCCGTATCTTTGCCGCCCTGAATATTCCTCCTTAGCTCAGCTGGTTAGAGCATCTGACTGTTAATCAGAGGGTCGCTGGTTCAAGTCCAGCAGGGGGAGCCCAAGAAAAAGACCGCACGGCACCGTGCGGTCTTTTTTGTTTCCGAAACACAAGGAACGCGCGCTATTGATTCTGAGTTCATTTCGCGTTCACATCGCCGCGTTAACGTTGCACGCAAACGGTCAACGATGGGCGAACGCTTGGAAACTCGAAAGGTCGATGTGCTGGTGCTGTCGGATCTTCACCTCGGAACGTACGGCTGCCACGCCGAGGAGTTGCTGGATTACTTGAGGTCATTGGATCCCCGGGAAGTGGTGCTGAATGGGGACATCATCGACATTTGGCAGTTCTCAAAAAAGTACTTCCCTGCGGCGCATTTGAAGGTCATCAACCACCTGTTGCAGTGGTCGTCCAGCGGCATCACCGTGCATTACATCACGGGCAATCACGACGAACTGTTCCGCAAGTTCAGCGGCATGCACATGGGAGGCTTGCAGATCAAAAACAAGCTGTTCCTCGATTTGAATGGCGAACGAACGTGGTTCTTTCACGGCGACGTGTTCGATGTCACCATGCAGTATTCCAAATGGCTCACGCGGTTGGGATCGGTCGGTTACGACGCCTTGATTTGGCTGAATCGAACGGTCAATGCGGTGCGAACGCGCATGCATTTCGATCGGATTTCCTTTTCCAAGCGAATCAAAGACCGGGTGAAACAAGCCGTCGCCTTCATCAACAACTTCGAGCAAACCGTCGCCGAGATTGCAGCCGAAAATGGCGTGCGCAACGTCGTGTGTGGGCACATCCACCAGCCGGTCATCAAGCACATCGCCACGGAGCACGGCAGCGTCCAGTACCTCAATTCCGGCGACTGGGTAGAAAACCTGACCGCGTTGGAATTTCACCACGGCGTTTGGAGCACCTACACCCACAACCTGAACGATTCCAAGCCGAGGGCACACGTCAAGGACCTCATCGACCACTCACCCGAGGAACTGTTTCAAACCTTGGTGGCGAGCATCCAGCAGGCATGAAGGGCCTACCTTCGCCGCATGCGAAAGCTCACCCTGTACATTGCCCAATCCGAGGACGGATTCATTGCTGACGAATCGGGAAGTGTGGATTTCCTCAACCCCATGCACGTGGAAGGGGAGGACTACGGATACCGCGCCTTCCTCGAAGGCATCGATTCGGTGGTGGTGGGGCGCAAAACGTACCAATCCGTGCTGGACATGGGGTACGACTACCCGCACACGGAATGCGAGGTGGTGGTGTTCACGCGGACGCCTCGACCTCAAGCCGGGAACCTGACGTTCCACGGTGGCTCGCCGGCAGAACGGGTGCGCGCGATGAAAGCGGAGCCCCGTCGGAAAGGCATTTATTGCGAAGGGGGCGCGGAAATCGCACACCAGCTGCTTGCTGCCGGGCTCGTGGACGAAATCATCCTCTCCATTGCCCCGACGAAACTGGAAAGGGGTACGGTTTTGTTTGCCGAGGGGCGGGTGCCCGAAGGATGGGTGGAACGGAGTCGGCAACGGTATGACAGCGGTTTGATTCAAGTCCGTTTCAGTTTGGCCTGAAACCAAAACGGCCCGCCCAGGAAATCCTGAGCGGGCCGTTCATTCAATTGCGGTCGTTCAGAGGAGGTTGATCCGCGATGCGAGTAGGTCCTTGTAGGAACCGCCCACCGGAATCTCCTTCTCGATGTCCTCCATTTTGATCATGGAATACTTGATGCTCTCAATGGCTTCCAGGTTCACGATGAAACTCCGGTGCACGCGGATGAACTGGCGGTCGTTCAACTTGCGCTCCACTTCCTTCATCGTGCTGTGGATGGTGTAGCTCTCCGTGCGCGTGTGCACCACCACGTAATCCTTGAGCGCTTCGATGAAGAGCAGGTCTTCGTTCTTCACGCGCATCAAGCGGCTGCGGTTCTTGACGAAGATGACCTCCGTATCCGCCTTGTGTTCCGCCATGTTGCGCAGGAAGTCCGACTCCATCTTGAGTTCCTGCTCCTTGCCGTGCTTGTGCAGGGCCATCTCAATGGCCGTTTGGATGTCGACGTCTTTGAACGGCTTGAGGATGTAGCCATGCGGCTCCGCCATCTTCGCTTCGCTCAAGGTGTTCTCGTCGGCGTAGGCCGTCAAAAAGACCACCGGAATGTCGATGTTGCGCTTGATTTCCTCTGCCGCTGCAATGCCGTTCATGTCCCCTTTGATCATGATGTCCATGAGGGCCAAATCCGGCTTGTGCTTCAGGGCCAATTCAATCGCGTCTTCCCCGTTGTCAGCAGAGGCCACCACGTTGTATCCCAAATTCGATAGACACCGTTCGATGTCTTTGCGGACGATGACTTCGTCCTCGGTCACAAGAATGTTAATCGGCATGCTTTCTGATTTCAACTGGAGGGTTCAAACTTAATCATAAACGAAGTTCCCCGAGGAATCTTGCCCGCCCCTTCCAAAGAAGAACTGCGTACAATCAACTCAGCCTGAATTTGTTCCGTCAAAGCCTGGATCAAATAAACCCCCAGTGAATCGTTCGTGTCAAAGTTAAAATCTTCTGGAAGACCCACGCCATCGTCCGACACTTCGATTTCCACAAAATCCCCTACGGAATCCACGCGCAACGTCAGCACACCGCGCTCGAGTCCCTGAAAAGCATACTTCATGCAATTAGAAACCAACTCGTTGACAATCAATCCACAAGGGATCGCTTGTTCCAAATTCAAATGCAAGTCAATGAGTTTCGTTTCCAATTCCACGTGCGCCGTTCGTTGTGCATAACTGCTCATCAAATTGGAGGTCAAGCGCTTCAGGTATTCTGAAAAGCTGATGGAACTGAAGTCCGTGTTTTGATAGAGCGATTCGTGGATGTAGCTCATGGTCGCGATGCGGTTCGTGCTCTCATCAAGCACTTGGAGCAGCAAGGGATCCGACACGAATCGACGTTGCAAGTTGAGCATGCTGGAAATCACCTGGAGGTTGTTTTTCACGCGGTGGTGAACCTCTTGCAGCAGGATTTCCTTCTCTTTGAGCGCTCGACGAATTTGTTGGTCGATTTCCTTCCGATCGGTGATGTCGTAGGCGATGCAGCTGACCTCTTCCGTTTCGCTGTCAGCGGCCACCGGATTGATGAACACAATGAACCAGCGGATGGTGCCGTCCACTGCGTTCAAGGCCATTTCGAACTGCTGCGGGCGGCCGTCGAACGCGTTTTGGATGAGCTGGAGTTGGCCTTGATAGTGGTCGGGGTTGGCCAAACCCTGGAACAATCCCGTGAATTCCGTACCCAACTGCACATCCACGTTGAACTGCCCTTGGAAGACGTCCTGGAAGTTGCGGTTGATGGTGGTGATTTGGTGCGCGCGATCCATGGTCAGCATGAGCAAGTACCGTGTGGAATTGAAGATGCTTTGGAGCTTCGCGGACTGGATGCGCGCGCTCCGCTCGTGGCGCCGGATGTCGGTGATGTCGAGGAAGATGCCTCGGAGGCCTTCGCGGTCACCGGCCTGGTCGTAGCGCACCGAGGCGCCGCCGAGCATGAGGAGGGAGGTCCCGTTCGCGGCGCGGAAGACCCATTCGCCCCGAGCGCCCTCGAGGGTTTCCATCCAACTCGTACCAGGATGGATTTCAAGCTCGGGCATGATTTGGTCCAGTTGAATCTCCTCGATCGAAGCAGGATCGTAGCCCAACGTCCTGAAAAACGACGGGTTTGCGTACACGAAATGGCCCGTGGAATTCACCAGGAAAATGACGTCCGTCGCGTATTCCAAAATGTCCCGGTACCGCTCCTCGCTCTCCCGCAATTCCTGCTCGGCCAATTTCAAATCGGTGATGTCCCGGCCCACCGCCACGTAACCGATGATGTCCCCGGAATCGTCGCGCATGGAGGCCACCGACATGAGCGCACTGAACTCCTCACCCGACGCACGAGTGCCTTGAACCTCACCCGCGAAGTAATGCGTTTGGTTCAGGTTTTCGAACACCAAATCCACTTCATCCGAATCGGCGAGCAAGGCCCCGAATTCCAGCAACTTCGCCTCTTCAAACGTCCAACCGAATTCCACCGAAGCCGCGTGGTTCCACTGAATGATTTGGTTGTTCTTGTCGAAGGCGATGATCATGTCAATCGAACTCCCGATCATCGAACGGTTCAGCAATTCCGCCGCCCGGAGCTTGCGCTGCGTTTCCTTGTGGCGCTCGATTTCGGCCTTGAGCAGGGTGTTGGATTCTTCTGCAACGGAGGCGCGCATTTGTTCGCGCAACAGCTCCATTCGCGTGGACAAATCCATCAACGTCACCTGGATCGCAGGACTGCGATCATAAAACGAAAGCGTCATCCGCATGCCCACCATGGCGGACTTTCCATCCGCTCGCCGGAGTTTCATCTCCGTGTACGGCGTCTTCACACCTTCGCGCGTCCGATCCAAACTCGCCTTCACCCGATGGCGCTCTTCCGGAATGAAAAACTCATCAAAGGGAAAATCCAGCAATTCATCCTCCGGGTATTGCACCAAATCCAACGCGGCGGCATTGGCGTACTTGATCCGACCATCGACCAGCAAGAACAGGCCGATGGGGTTGTTTTCCACGAGAAGCCGGAACCGTTCCTTCGTTTGGAGCAAATCGAGCTCTGTCCGCTTGCGCTCCGTGATGTCGTAAATGAGCAGGACTTGGTCGGCCGTGTATTTGTCGGCCGATTCGGTCATGGTCACCTCGAGGTGAATCAATTGATCCGATGCGGTTCGCGCCTCGATTTCGCAGCGGCTTCCAAATTGCGTCCGCGCCGAAATGCGCCGCCAATCCCGGTCGCGAATGAAATCGTGGATGTTCGCTCCGAGGACTTCATCGACGCGGCGAAACCCCAACAGGCGGGCGAACTGTTCGTTGCTGTCGATGACGGTTTCGTCGCTCAAGAGTGCAATGCCTTCCATCGCGTGAATGGTCAACGACTTAAACCGCTGCTCCGACTCGCGAATGGCCTGCTCAAAAAACACGCGTTCGCTGATGTCGCGGAACTGCCCAAGGATCGAATTGGGTCCCAGCTGAGACCACTTCCACTCCGCATGAAACCGCCCACCGTCGAGGGCTTCGATGACGATGTTCTGGGTGAACGCTTTCGGTAGTTCGCGATTTGAATGCGGGCGGAGGTCCGGAAAATACGCGTTGGAGATGGCGCTCCACGATTTACCCACCCACTGCTGACAATCCACACCGAGCATCAAACAAGCGCGTTCGTTGATGGCGCGCAACGCATCGCCTTCAATCCACACCAGCGCTTCTGGCATGCGATTGAACAACTCCAATTCGGTGAAATTCGTGGTCATTGCTTGTTGACTTTCGTCCCGTCCACCTTGATGAGTTCACCGACTCGGTAAGTGCGGGTCTGCGCAATTTGGTTGTTCTCGCCGTAAAAAATCCAGTCGCCATCCGGCAAGCCCGCTTCATAGCTTCCCATCCAGTGCCGGGTGCCATCGCGGTTCCATTCCACGTGCTTTCCGATGGGATCGCCGAGCAGGTAAGCTCCGCGAAACTGCTTCTGACCGTTGTCGTAAGTGTGCACCCATTCTCCATCGCGTTCACCGTCGACGTAGCTTCCCTCTTCCCGGTGGTCGTTGACCTGGGTCATCCAAAATCCGTGACGCAACCCATCGATGTATTCGCCCTCGAGCAACAGTTCGCCATCGCGGTTCCATTCCTGAAACAGCCCATCTTCTTTGCCCCGGCGGTACGCCTCCTTTCGGTGAACATCGCCGTTGAGGTAGTACCAGGTCCAATCGCCGTGGTAGCGCCCTTCGCGGAATCCGCCTTCTTGGGCCAAACTCCCATCCCGGTTGTAAAACCGCCACGGACCTTCCCGCAACCCTTCGGCGTACCCACCCTCTCCGAACAATTCTCCCGAATCGTAGTACAGTTTCCAATCGCCTTCTCGCAATCCATTGGGCTCGGTGATGCCCTCGGCGATGCGCTCCCCGTTGGAATACACCTCACCAAAGATCAGCTCACCGGTGGGACTGTAGACCCGGAACACGCCTTCAGGACCTTGAGCGCCGTAGCCTCCGACGCGTGCGATTTGACCATTTTCGTGGTACGTCCGACGGATGTCCAACATTTGGGTCACCTCATCCGCCGCTTGCAACTCCCCATTCACATAGCGCTCCAAGCGATCCAATTTCCCCTTGTCGTCGTAAAACGTGAACACCCCGTTGCGCTGGCCATCCGTCCACGGACCTTCCTCCACCAAGATTCCTCTCGCATTCCACACCACCCAAACCCCCGTCTTCCGGCCCGCCTCGTTGTACCGGTTGATGCGCTCAATGCCCCGCAAATACCCATTGTGGTAATCGAGCCGCGCCACCCGCCGACCATCTTCTCGATCGAATTCCCAACCCAAACCTTGCTCCCGGCCCGCCTCAAATGGAATCGCCCGGGCGACGTTCCCATTCGAATGATACCGCCTCAATTCCCCTTCCTGCACGCCGTTCACCCACATCCGCTCCTCTTCCATCACGCCCTCAGCAGCATAAAACCGCTCGATGCCATCCTGCCGTCCCTTGGCGTAGTGCACCTCGTGTTCCAACCAACCGTCTTCGTGGTAAAACCGCCACAACCCCGTCAACTCATGTTGCACCCTCGCACCCTCGCTCGCCAAGTTCCCGTTCGGATGGTAGGTTTTCCAAACCCCTTCCGGCAACCCATCCACCAAGCAACCTTCACTGGAAACTGAGCCGTTTGCGAACGTAAATTGGGTCCAATCACAATCCGCGACTGGATCTTGCGTCCAAGCGGTAACCTGACTGGCCCAAATCCCGTACATCAAGAGCAATCGGCGCATGGCTCAAAGATGCCGCGCTTGCTGCACACTCCCAACCGCAGAGCGTGAACGTTTTCCAACAAATGATGTATGATGAATTTTTTTTGAAATAAGAGAAATCAGTAGTCACTATAGGCCTGTTGAAACGGTGGAAAAGTGGGGCGATCTGGACTTGGTTTTGCGAGTTGTCGACAAAGATTGGGTGAATTGTGCACGCGGGTTGTGAATTGAATCTTCCTGAAGTTCAAGGGTGTTGCGAGATTCGGGGAGGTGTTTTCCACGTTGGTGAGTAACTGGGGTGGAAGAGAAGTTTGTGGAGGAGGGGTGTGTGGAAGCGGGGTGGATTTGGGTGAAAACGTGTCCGAAGAAACCGGTTAGATTGTTTGGAAGGGGAGGGGGTTGTTCTGCTTAGGTGGAAATGACTCCGTTGTCAAGCAAATGTTATCCCGAGGTTTCCACGGTTTTTTAAGGGTATTCACCGGGAGCCTGTGAATTACCTTGCGACCCGCGAACAAGCACCTACATTCCATGCAGATTTCCATCGGTGGGGACCACGCTGGCCCCGAACTCAAGCAGCGCATCATGGACCGATTTGGGTCGGATCACACCTTCATCAATCGGGGTACAAACACTTCGGATTCAGTGGACTACCCGGATTTTGCGCACGCCGTTTCAGTGGATGTGGAGCGGGGATCGGCTGAGCTGGGCATCTTAATTTGCGGCTCCGCGAACGGGGTGGCGATGAGCGCCAACAAGCACGCCGCTGTGCGCGCGGGCATTGCGTGGACGCCGAAAGTGGCGGCATTGGCTCGGCAGCACAACGACGCCAATGTGCTGTGCATCCCCGCGCGTTTCGTGTCGATCGAGGAGGCGTTGAACATCGTCGAAGCGTTTTTGAAGGCTGATTTTGAGGGAGGACGGCACGCCCGGCGGGTGGCGAAGATTGCTGGCGTTTGGGCGATTCTGCTGAGTTCGGTGTTGGGCTTGTCGGCACAGGATTCGATCCAGTTGAGGTATGGATCGGAGATCCGTCCGGATGATTTGCGAGCGCATTTGGAGGTGCTGGCAAGCGACGCGTATGAGGGCCGGGAGACGGGGACTCGGGGAGCGGAGATGGCGGCGGAGTACATTGCCGATTACTTCGCGGAATTGGGTTTGGTTCGGTACGATGGTGAGACCTATTTCCAGGAGGTGCAGTTGAATCGGAATGAAGCGCCGATGGCGCATGCTCAGGTCGTGGGCGGCAAGCAGGCTGTGGTGGATTCCCTGACCTTCTTGGAGGAGTTCATGTTCTATCCGGGCTTGGATGCGGATGATGTGGTCGGTTTGCCGTTGGTCTTTGCCGGATATGGGGTGCAAACGGCGGGTTGGGATGATTATTCAGGTTTGGAGGTGAAAGGCCAAATCGCTGTCGTCCTGTCCGGTGTTCCGACCGATCGGTCTGGAGACGGTTATTTCAACGACCCAGCTGAAGAACGTCGTTGGGCGGAATCGTGGGAAGCGAAGCGAGCCTTGGCCGCAGAATTGGGGGCCGCGGGCCTGGTGGTGGTTTCGCCCGACTATGCGACCATTCGGAGCCGGATGAAGCCGTGGTTGACGCGGGAGAGTTTGACCTTGGTGCGCGAGGAGGAACCCGAATCGGATGAGGTCACCTTGCCCTTGTTCATCACGGGAGAGGAGACGTTGGAGGGCTGGTTGGATGTTGCGGGTTTCAAGTCCATTGCGAAGTTGAAGGCCCGCGCCGCGAAACGTTCGGAAATGGATCGCGGTCTCCTGGGTTCTTGGTCATTCCAACAGGCGGTGCAGCGCACTCCCATCACGGCGCACAATGTCCTGGGATATTTGCCCGGTACGGATTTGGCGGAGGAGTTGTTGATCATCACCGCGCATTACGACCACGTGGGCATCATCGATGGTGAAGTCCACAACGGCGCTGACGATGACGGTTCAGGCACCGTGACGGTCTTGGAACTTGCCAGCGCTTTCGCGCAGGCGGCATCGGAAGGCCACGGTCCGCGACGCAGCATCCTGTTCATGACGGTGGTGGGGGAGGAGAAGGGCTTGCTCGGCTCAGAATGGTATGCGGATCATCCGGTTTGGCCTTTGGATCAAACCATAGCGAACCTGAACGTGGACATGATCGGTCGGGTGGATGACGCCCATGCGGACGATGAGCGTTATGTGTACCTCATCGGAAGCGATAAGTTGTCGACGGAGCTTCACGAAATCAGCGAGGCTGCGAATGCGGAATACACGAATTTGGCTTTGGATTACACGTTCAACGCACCCGATGATCCGAACCGATTCTACTATCGTTCAGACCATTACAACTTTGCGAAGAACGGCATTCCGGTGATTTTCTACTTCAGTGGGGTGCACGAGGATTACCACAAACCAGGCGATGACGTAGAGAAGATCCTGTTCGAAAAGACCGCCGAAATCGGTCGGTTGATTTTCCACACCGCGTGGGATTTGGTCAATCGCGATCAGCGCATCGAGGTGGATCGTGAGAACGATTTCCCGTCGGATCGATGATTCAATTCAGCAAGGACTGAATGTTCTGTTCAAAGGCGGCGATTTCGGCTTGATGGGCGGCACCCGTAGCGGGGCCATTGAAGCCTGAATGGGTGATGATGCGGCCATCGCGGTGGACGAACAGCGTCGTGGGAAAGCTGGCAACGCGCTCCAAAAACGGAAAGGCGTCGCCGGCTTTCTGCTTGTTTGCTGGCCCTCCGAGGTAAATTGGCCATTCCACATGGAGGTCCTTTCGGTACTGCTCGATTCGTTGCCAAGCACGTTCGGGCTGCTGTACAGCGCCGCGTTCAAAAGCAACGCTCATGAAGGCCACGTCGGGGTGGGCTTCGGCGAGTTGTTTGAGCAGGTGGATTTCGTCGAGGCAATTGGGACACCACGTACCCATGATGTCGATGACCGTGATTTCACCAGGGAGCGTTTCTGCGGTCCAAATGAGGCGTTCTCCGTTGCGACCATACGCATGGGCTTCAAACGGAATTGAATCCCTCAGTGGGGCTTGGATGGGCGTCGTTTCAGGCGCATCCTTACGAAGGTCGCCTCGGAAGGTCGACGCGTAGTGGTTTCCCGAGTGGAACGTTCCGAACAGGCCGTTCTTCGCTGGCCACGTGCGCAGGTGGTACAAGTGCGCGCCATCGAACGTTCCCAACTCCCAGGACCCATCCGCTTGGGGCGCTCCATGCAGGTGGCGGAAATCGCCCGTGGGGGTCGCTATGGTGCCTTGAATGCGTTCTCGGGTCACTCGAAGCATGAGGGTGCCAAATGACACGCTGTCGTTTCCGGGCATGAAGGCGTCCCAATGCTGCCACGGAACGTCGGCCGCCATGTCGCAAGGGGCGTCGTGTGACTCGGATGCGGTCAGCCGGATGCGGTAGTCGGGGCGCAGGCCATCGGTCCATTGGCCTTCAAACTGGCTTGCGTTCCAATGGCCAGTGATGAGCCCATCGAACGGCGGCAGCGAGAAGCTGTCCGTCCCGAGGATGCTGCCGTGCAAGGTTTCCGGACCGTTGAAGAATTCCAGGTGTTCTGGATGGTACGTGCCGCGCAACTCGAAGGTGGTGGAATCGTTCAAATGAAACGCCCACAGCACGGGCCGCAAATCAGAAGCGCCCTCGTCACAGCCGCTGTTCAGCAACAAGACGAGGACGCTTCCCAGTGCGGCCAGGGTCGTCCTGGCTCCTTTCATTACAAATCGAACTTGATGCCTTGGGCGAGCGGTAGGGTGGTGCCGTAGTTGATCGTGTTCGTTTGGCGGCGCATGTAGGCCTTCCAAGCATCCGATCCGGATTCGCGTCCTCCTCCCGTGTCCTTTTCTCCACCAAACGCACCGCCAATTTCAGCACCGGACGTGCCGATGTTGACGTTGGCGATTCCGCAATCCGAACCTTGGCAAGAGAGGAAGTATTCGGATTCGCGTACGTTGTTGGTCATGATGGCGGATGACAGCCCTTGAGCCACGCCGTTTTGGATGGCTACGGCTTCCTCGATGGTGCTGTATTTCATCACGTAGAGGATAGGGGCGAACGTTTCGTGCTGGACGATGGCGAGGTCGTTTGAAGCCTCGGCAATGGCCGGTTTGACATAACACCCACTTTCAAATCCTTCGCCATCGACGACACCGCCTTCAACAAGGAATCGTCCACCTTGGTCGGTCACGGCTTGCAAGGCGTCGAGGTACATCTTGACGGCAGCCTGGTCACACAGCGGTCCAACGTGGTTCGCTTCATCAAGCGGTGATCCAATGCGCAGTTGGCCGTACGCGGAGACCAAATGCTGGATGACCTGGTCGTACACGCTTTCGTGAATGATGAGTCGGCGCGTGGAGGTGCAGCGTTGTCCGCAGGTTCCGACCGCGCCGAACACCAGGGCGGGAATGACCATCTTGAGGTCGGCATCGGGCGTGATGATGACGGCATTGTTACCGCCCAGTTCGAGCAATGACTTGCCCAAGCGCCCTGCAACGGCCTTCGCCACGGCTTTGCCCATGCGCGTAGACCCGGTGGCGCTGACGAGCGCAATGCGGGGGTCGTTGCTCATGGTTTCCCCCACATTTGCTCGTCCGTTGACAATGCACGACAAGCCGGCGGGCAGTGAGTTGGCATCGGCAACTTCGTTCCAAATGTTTTGGCATGCGATGGAGCACAACGCCGACTTTTCAGACGGTTTCCAAACGCACGAGTCGCCACAAATCCACGCGAGCGCCGTGTTCCAAGACCATACCGCTACGGGGAAGTTGAAGGCGGAAATGATGCCAACAACTCCGAGCGGGTGATACTGTTCGTACATGCGGTGATCCGGTCGTTCTGAATGCGTGGTCATGCCGTACAGCTGACGGCTCTGGCCAACTGCGAAATCGCAGATGTCAATCATTTCTTGCACCTCACCGAGTCCTTCTTGCAGGCTCTTGCCCATCTCGTAGGAAACGAGCGTGCCGAGTTCGTTTTTGTACTTGCGCAGAGCGTCTCCAAATTGGCGTACGATTTCGCCACGCTTCGGCGCGGGGATTAATTGCCATTCCTTTTGGGCCGATTGCGCTGCCGCGACAGCACGATCGTACTCTTCATCCGTGGCCGTGGAAAAGGACGCGATGCGCTTTCCATCGACAGGGGAAATCGAGTCGATGATTTCGCCGCTTCCGAAGGATTCTTTGCCGATCATGACGCCGGCATTGGTGTCGGCAATGCCGAGCGTGTTCAATACGCTTTGAATGTCCATGGGTAGAATTTTGGTGCAAATGTACGGGTCACGAGGGGCTGTGTCAGTGACTGGGGGTTGGTCCTGCATGAAACGTTGATTATCAATAATTTATGATTTTCAACGTTCAGACCGTTTGAGGGGTATGGCCTCAGGGAGATGGAATAGGGGCTGTATGGGCTTGTATTGAGCTCATTTGATTTGCAGAGTTCAAGTTCCACGTGGAACATCAGCGTCCAAAGCGCACGACGAGCACCGCGAGGTCGGATTGGGAGACTCCGGAGATGCGACTTGCCAGGCCAAGGTTCGCAGGACGGGTAGCGCTCAATTTTTCTCTTGCTTCTGCGCTCAAAGACGAAATGGCGTGGAAGTTGAAGTCAACGGGAATGGCAATGTGATCGAGCCGCTTGAGTTTGTTCGCCATTTCCCGTTCCTTCTCGATGTAACCAGCGTACTTGATTTCAATGCTGGTTGACTGAATGACATCCGCTGTCCACTGCTCGTTTTCGATGGACAAATGTTCCATGAGTTCGTCGAGTTCCACTTGTGGGCGGGTAGCGAGAGAATGGGCACGAACCTTTTGTTTGATGGGTTGGCTGTTGCGTTGCTCCAAGAATGAATTCACTTCCAAGGGCTCAACAGACCGTGCGTTCAATTCCTTTTTCAAGGACTTCAGGGATTCCTGTTTCTCGTGAAAGTGCTTGAGTCGAATGTCGCTGGCAAGGCCGATTTCCTCGGACAAGGGCGTCAGGCGTTCATCGGCGTTGTCCTGCCTCAGGAGGATGCGGAACTCTGCTCGGCTGGTGAACATGCGGTAGGGTTCCTTCGTTCCTTTGGTGACGAGGTCGTCGATGAGAACACCGATGTACGCTTGGTCCCTGTTGAGGGCGATGGGGGGTTGGTTCCACGTGGAACGAGCGGCGTTGATGCCAGCCATGAGTCCTTGCGATGCGGCTTCTTCGTAACCGGTGGTTCCATTGATTTGTCCAGCAAAATAGAGGCCTTGGACGGCTTTTGTTTCGAGGCTGTGGTGGAGTTGAGTGGGGTGGAAGAAGTCGTATTCAACGGCGTATCCGGGCCTGAAGAACTTGACATGTTCGAACCCGCGAACAGACCGCAGTGCTTCCACTTGGACTTCTTCAGGGAGTGAGGTGGAGAAGCCGTTGACGTAGACTTCGATGGTATTCCAGCCTTCGGGCTCGACGAAGATCTGGTGGGAATCCTTGTCTGCGAATCGGTCGATTTTGTCCTCGATGCTGGGGCAGTAACGGGGGCCGAGGCCTTGGATGCGCCCGTTGAACATGGGAGAACGATCGAATCCCGTTCGCAGTAAGTCGTGGACCTGTCGGTTTGTGTAGGTGATGTGGCAGCTGCGCTGTTGGCGAAGTTGCGGGGTGTCAAGGAAGCTGAAGCGTTGGGGCTGCTCATCCCCGGGCTGTTCTTCCATCACGGAATAGTCCAGGCTGCGTCCATCAACCCGCGGTGGCGTTCCCGTCTTCATGCGATCGGCGGTGAGGCCGAGGGAGACGAGTTGCTCGGTGATTCCCTCAGCAGCGCGTTCGCCACTCCGTCCGCCTCCAAACTGCTTTTCGCCAATGTGCATGACGCCGTTCAGGAAGGTGCCCGCGGTGACGATGACGGCCTTGGCGCGGATGGTTTGGCCCATGCCGGTGCGCACGCCAGAGACGCGGTTGTTTTCGATGACCAAACCGTTTACCATGTCTTGCATGAAGTCGAGCTTGGGGATGGACTCGAGGTGCAACCGCCACGATTGGGCAAACAGCATGCGATCGTTTTGCGTCCTGGGGCTCCACATGGCGGGTCCTTTGGACCGATTCAGCATTCGGAATTGGATGGCGCTTTCGTCGCTGACGATGCCGGAATAGCCCCCAAGGGCGTCGATTTCTCGGACGATTTGTCCCTTGGCAATGCCGCCCATTGCGGGGTTGCAGGACATTTGGCCGATGACGCCCATGTTCATCGTGATGAGGAGTGTTTGGGCTCCAAGGTTCGCCGCGGCTGCAGCAGCTTCGTTGCCAGCGTGCCCGGCACCGACGACGATGACGTCGTAGAGGGAATGGATCATGTGCGTTCCACGTGGAACACGTTCAGCCACTGGTCTTCTTTTTTGCGCATGGCGGCCGCTTCTTCCGGGCTCTTATCTCCTTGCCCACAAAGGTGCAGGATGCCGTGAACGCAGACGCGGAGCATTTCTTGGCGCAGGGTTTGGCCCAAAGAAGCTGCATTGTCTTTCACGCGGTCCACGGAGATGTACAAATCCCCGGAAACCACGTCCCCAACGCAGTGGTCAAACGTGATGATGTCAGTGTAGTAATCGTGATTGAGAGCGGTTCGATTCAGGTCCAACAACGCCTCATCGGAACAGAAAATCAAAGCGATTTCGCCCACTTCCAGGTCATGGGCCTCAACGACCAATTGAATCCATTTCCGAACGCGTCCGATTTCGCGGAGGCGGTAGGCATGGTCCAATCGATGAAACGTGATGGACGACTCCATCGCACGACTTGGTTTCAGAGGTAAACGCCTTCGAAGCGCAGTTCGACGATGCGGCCCTCGTCGGAGAACGTGCATGCGTCAGCGAGTTGGCGCATCAAGAACACGCCCCGTCCATTGGGCTTCTCGAGGTTCTCCGGAGCCGTTGGGTCGGGTACGTTTTCAAAGTCGAAGCCGGCGCCTTGGTCCGTGATGCGGAAGAACAAATCGTTGCCCTGCAGCTCGTACTCGACGAGCACTTCTTTATCGGCATGCAGGCGATTGCCATGCACAATTGCGTTGTTCACCGCTTCTGTCATGGCGATGAGGACGTCTCCGTAGCATTCGTCGTTGAATGAACCGGCATCGCGCAAGTCGTCGATGAGCCGCTCGACAATGGAAAGGTTGTCGGGAGTGGAAGGGAAACGCAATTCCTGCATGGTCTGGATCATGGGGTCTGGGGTTCTTCGGGACCGAGGTCCAAATTATTGAAATAATCGTTCACCCGTTCGCGGTAGTAGGGGACTAATTCAGGTGGGATTGTTTGCAACAATTCCGTCTCCCTTTCCTTAAGTTTCAGGTAATCAATTACTTGAGGCGTTTCTGGTAAACGATTGTCATCGCCGGACCGCGATTTTCGTTGTTCGTCTTCTCCGCGCATGCGCTCGGCGTTTTCTGCCTCAAGCAGCCGAACCATGAGGTCTTGTTGGCGCATGATGGATTCAGCATCGAGGTTTCGATTCACCAAATCCCGCTCGAGTTCCTCCATTTCAGCCGCGATTTGTTTCATGCCATTTCCGTTCCCACTGCCATCCTCGTTCAGTTCTGCCGCTTTTTTCTCGGCCAATTGCCTCAACGCCGATTGTTGAGCCGCGAGTTCGGCGAGTTCTTTGCTCATTTGCCGTCCGCCTTTCCCGCCGGATTGGCCGAGTTCGCCTTTCATCCGCTCCAGTTTTTCGCCCAATGCCTTTTGCATTTTCTTCATGTCACCTGCGCTCGGTGAGGAAGAGGGCGAGCCGTTACCGCCTGGTTTTTGGCAGTTTCCCGAACCGGGTTGGCCTTCTGCCATCTGCTGTTGCATGGCGCGAAGGGCTTCGTCAAGCATCAGCGCGAGGTTGTTGAAGCTCGTCATCACGTACTGTTGCTGTTCCGTGATGATCGCCGTTTCTCGGTCGCTGAATCCGCCCAACGCTTTGCCCATGTGGTGCTTCACCAAACCGATTTCATGGTTGACCGTGGCGGCGAGCATGGTCACGCGTTTGCTGAGAGCCAGCAAGCTGTCTTCCACCATGCGGGCGTCGGATTGTAGGCGTTGCTGGGTTTGACCATGGTCCACGTATGCCGGGTCGTCCGCAGCCGTCGCGCGCACGGCTTCCATGACGTTTTCTTGGTCGAAGGAAAGGGTGATGATGTTTTCGAGCAGGGCACGCAGCGCGTCCATGTCTTCCTCCAACGCCTCCGCCTCGCCCTGCATCTGCATTTGCATCATTTGCTGGGCCATTTGCTGCATCTCTTCCCCGGCTTTCTGTTGCTCTTCCGAAGCTTTTTTTGAACGCTCCTTTTCCAGTTGGTCGGAGCTTTCCTGCATCGATTCCTGGATGGATTGCTCTTCGGATTCCTTGTCGAGCATGGGGTTCGGGTTTTCGAGTTCTTCGTTCTTCTGTTCGAGTTCTTCGAGCCGCTCCATGATCTCGTTGAAGGCTTGATTGAGGCTGTCTTGGCGCGATTTCAGCTCTTCTGTAGATGCGGATTCTTCGCGGGTTTCTTCTGCTAAATCGAGTTGTTCCTGGGCGAGTTCCTCCAGGTCCTCCATGGCCTCTTCCATCCCCACTTCCCACTCCATTTGCTTGAACTGCTCGAGCGCGCGATCCAGTTCCTTTTCCAAGGATTCTTGGTCGACTTGCATTTCTTCAAGCTGTTCTTGGATTTGGTCCAAATCCGGATCCATCTCTTCCAACAGCTTCTGCATCTCCGCGTACAGCTCGCGGAGTTCGTCGTTCATCACTTCGTTCAACAATTCTTGAAGCTGTTCTTGCTTCTGCAAAATCCGCTCCTCGGCTTCAGAGAACTCGTTGGCGCGCAGGTCTTTGCGCTCATTGGCCTCCTGCAGTTCGCGGATTTTCTCTCGCAGCTCTTCCTGCTCCTTGAGAAACTCTTCCAAGGCGCGTTTATCCTGGTAATCCAACTCGTCGTCCTCCCGGAGCCGCTCGCGCAATTCCTCCATTTCACGGCTGAGGTCCTTGACGTCCTCAATGGCTTCGGTGATTTGGTCTTCGATGGCGGCGCTTTCTTCTTCCCGCTCTTCGCGAAGTTGTTCGTCCGATGGCGGTGAGAAGGTGTGTGCTGCGGTGCGTGTGGATTTGGCCCCATTGACGCCGTCGTTGTCCCACACTTCAAAGTGGTACTCGACCACGTCGCTTTGTGCCAAATCCAATTCCGTCCAATCCACCGTGTGAAAGAACGCGTCGCTGCGTCCAGCAGGCCGCGGAAGGTTGAATGAAACGGGATCCCGGGGCGATTCGCTTTCCAGCCAGTTCACGTGAAATTTCAAAGCGCTGAATCCGAAGTCGTCGCGCACCTCGCCCGAGAAGAACAACCGTTTGCGGGAGGTGCTGTCCTGTGATTCGGTGACCCGAATGGTGGGGCGCGCATCCGGTACGACTTGGATTTGGTATCGCAACGAGTCCGGCGAGCCCAACGCCCGGTTTGAAGGCACCACCCAATAGGGTGCCGATTCCATGGCGCGGTGCTTCGCCACAAGGGTTCCGCCCACACCCGCCACGCGATCCAGCACCTCTTCCCCCATCCGCAACACCACGTCATCCGCATCACGCGGCTGGATGCGCCATTCCAATTGCGACCCCTCCGGAACGGTGATGTCCCCCGCGTTCTCTTGAACGATGGTGCCCCTACCGGTGTATTCCGGCGTCGTGGCGGTCAGCGTGAACCCCTCCAAGCCGGGAACGGGCAACGCCTTCAATTCAAACTGATTTGAACGCCATTTGCCCGACACAAAACCGAATGAAATGGATTCGCGAACGGCAGGAAACCGGTACGAGAAGCCCCCTGGGGTCGCAGTCGGCTGCATGCGATAACGGCCTGTTTCCGTTTCAAGGTAAACCAATGCCGGCAGCTCGTTCCCAACGGTTTGGACCTCCACCACAAACGCGCTGTTTTTCGCACAAGACAGGTTTTCGTTCACCAATTCAAATTGAAACGGTGCGGGCAACGTGAATTCTTGCCGGTGCGCGATCAGGCGTTCGGCCGGCTCAGTCACCCAATCGGGCTTCCACCAGCCGATCACCGCCAACACCACCAAGGGCGGGAGCGCGAATTTCACGTACTTCAGGTTCTCCCGAACATTGACCGCTGCGGTGAACGGAATCGGACGAAGGGTCTCCGTGCGCTGCTCGATGCTCGCCATCAACAAATCACGCGATGCGTGCCCTTCGGAAGAAGCCGCTGCTCGCTGCAACTGCAGCGTGTTCAACAACCGGTCAGCGATGTCCGGAAAGTGATTCCCCACAATCCGCCCCGCGTCTTCGTAAGTCAACCCACCCGCGATGCGAAACCACCGCAACGCAGGCCAAACCACCCCCCCGATGAATACCCCGCTGGTCGCGAGCAAGAACACCCAAAACAGCGCCGTTCTTCCCGTCACCCCAAATCGCCCCCACGCCTCCAACCCCGTAATGACCAACCACCCCGACCCCGCCACAGCAAGGGTGAGCAGCACCCCGCGAATGACTTGGTTGCGGTAGTATTTCCGGATGAAGGCATCCAGTTTCGAAATCAGGACTTCAGCATGTGCCATCGCTTACGAAGTTACGGACAAGCCGCGCGCGGGTGGCACCGCAAGCACCGCCAATCCGTGCCTTCCACGTCATTGTTTGACTTCGAATCGGTAATTTCGCGCATCCGATTCTCCAAATCATCTCCGATGGAACCTATTAAACAGCTGAATATCAAGTCAAAAATCATCGTTTTTGGCGCATTGTTGGGAGCTGCTTTGCCCGCATTTGGTCAACTTGTCATCAACGAAGTGGACTCAGAAATGGCGGGCATTGATGCTGCGGAATTTGTGGAGCTGTACGGACCCGCGAACCAGTCCCTTGACGGCATGTCCTTGGTGTTTCTGAATGGATTGAACGACGCGGTTTACCAGGCCTTTTCGTTGGATGGAATGAGCTTGAATGCCGATGGCTTCTTCCTTGCCGGCGGCCCGGGTTTGGAGAACGTGGACTTGCTGCTGCCCGAGAATTTCATGCAGCCGGGAGGCGATGCAGTCGCGCTGTACGACCAGACCGTGGATGCCTTTCCCATCGGAGCGCCTGCGACGAATGAAGACCTGTTGGACGCGGTGGTGTACGGCAACAGTTCTCCGTCGGACTTCAGTTTGCTCGACCTTTTGGTTCCAGGCCAAACCCAGATCAACGAAAACAGCAACGGCGCCGCGAGTTATCAGAGCTCAGCCCGCCTGCCCGACGGCGGCACTCCGCTCACCCAATCGGCCTTCATCCAGCAATCCCCGTCCCCGGGAACCACGAACGTGCTCGCCTGCGACGGCGGCACCCTGGAACTGGCGAACCCCGCGAACGCCGAGGTCTGCTCGGACCAAGGCGTCGTCCAAGTGAACTTCGTCCACGATTCCGATGCGGCCACGGCCTCCGTGACGCTGGTCCTCGTGAACCCCACTACGAGCCAAATCCTCTCCGTCTTTCCCGGAACAGTCGCCAACTTCGAAGGCTTCGGCGACGCGACCATCGAGGTCTGGGCGGTTTCACATGACCTCCCGCTGGACCCCGCTACCACGCTTGCCGGCGCCCCGTTCGAAAGCATCGCCAACGGCAGCTGCGTCTCGTTCAGCTACAACGCCGTCACGGTGACCACGGTAACGTGCGAAGCCCCGTCTTGCGATGGCGGGGTGGTGACCGATGCGGCCGGAACCCCCACAGCCTTGGGTTGTGCGGGCTTCGAGAATTCCATCATCCCCTTCGGTTACACGTCGGAGGCGTTCGAGGCCGAATACATCTTCTGCATCACGGATGAATTCGGCAGCATCCTCGACACGGTAACCTACCCGCTCTACGACTTCTCGGTCCTGGGTGCGGGCCAGTACCAGGTTTGGGGCGTGAGTGCGCTCGACGGTTTTGTGGCATCCACCTTGGCGGCCGGTGAACCGGTCACGGGCGTGAGCGGCGCGACCTGCGACAGCCTTTCCATCAGCCCCTTGGAAGTGGAAATCCTGAACTGCGAAAGCGGCAGCTTCTGCGAAGAACTGTTCATCAGCGAATACGTGGAGGGCAACAGCAACAACAAGGCGATCGAGCTGTACAACCCGTCTCCCTTGGAAATTGACCTCTCCGATTACACCATCGAGACGTGGAACAATGGCGCGAGCGAACCCACGAACCAGCAGGCCCTTGAAGGCACGATTTTGCCCGGGGACGTGTTCGTGTTGATGAATGCGAATGCGGCGCCGGAGTTGGCTGCGGAAGGGGATTTGGTCAGCCAAGCCACGTGGTACAACGGCAACGACGTGATCCGCTTGCTGCACGGCACGGAAGTGATTGACCAAATGGGCGAAATCGGCCCCGACCCCGGCGAGCCCTTTGAAGTGGCGGGCGGCACCGGTTCCATGGCAGAATACACGCTCGTCCGAAAGGCGAACGTCTCCCAAGGAACGACGGACTGGGCGGTGGGAAGCGAACAATGGGACGTCTACCCCCAGGATACGTTCGATTTCATCGGCGATCACAGCGCCACGTGCGGTGGCATGCCGCCGATGCAAGTGGGCTTTGCCGCGGGCGAATTGTACGTTGCTGAAGGTGCGGGCATCAGCGTCGTCCTTCAGGTCGGTTACCCGTTGCAGCAGGCCGACGTTCAGGTGAATTTGGTGGGTGGGGATGCCGTTGCGGGGGAGGATTTCCCGGGAATCTATCCGCTCGACTTCACGTTCGAGACGGGGCTGTTGAACGATTTGTCCTTCACCTTCGCGCCCATCAACGACGAGGAACCGGAGCAGCAAGAGGACGTCATCCTTGAGCTGACGGTCGTGCAGGACGATGTGGAAGTGCTGATTGGTCAACTGACCATTCACATCCTGCCTTCCGATTTGACGTATCCGCCATACGACATTGTGCAAGTGCGTCCCATCGACGCCAACGGCGTGGCGGACTCCATCGGCACGGCTTGCGAGTTGCGCGGAATCGTACACGGCTGGAACGACTACCCTTCGGCCTTTCAGTTCACGCTGATCGACGCTACGGGGGGCATCAACGTGTTCAGCCCGGTGTCGAATTTTGGGTACGATGAGGTCGTCCCAGGCGACAGCGTGCGCATTCGGGGGCACATCGACCAGTTCGCGGGCCTGACCCAAATCATCGCCGACACCCTCATCTACGAAGGCAGCGGGTTCACGACGGAGGCTCCGTACCTCACGAACGAACTCGATGAGGACACGGAATCGGAAATCGTGCGGTTGAAGTGCGTGGAGTTGGTCAATCCGGCGCAATGGACGAATTCCGTGCCCAGCTTCGAGGTGGACATCACCACAGGCGCGAACGTGTACACCATGCGGGTGGATGCGAACACGGATCTGTTCGGCCAGCCGGCGCCCGTGGGCACGTTCGGTGTAACGGGCATTGCGGACCAGCGCGATTTCGAGGCGCCCTTCAATTCGGGTTACCGGATTTCGCCGCGGAATCAGTTCGATTTGTCCGAGCCGGTTGTGGCGGAATTCAGCGTCACCTCACCGTGGTCGCTGGCCGATGGGCCGTTGGAATTGGAGAACACGTCCACGGGCGGTGGTGGGTATTACTGGACGTTTGGAAACGGCGACAACAGCACGGATTTCAACCCGGTTTACGCGTACGGGGAAGAAGGCGTGTTCACGGTGACGCTGAACGTGACGAGCATGGACGGCAACTGCTCAGCACAAGCTGCGAGCTCGGTTTCCATCATCGTGGTGGGGGTGGAAGAAGCGTTTGCGGAGCTTGAAGCGCGCCTGTGGCCCAACCCGTCAGCCGTTGGGGGCTCAGTGACCTTGGAGGCGCCGGGAGCACGCCGGTGGACGGTTTTCAATGCAAAAGGGGATCGGATGTTGTCCGGTGCGTTGATCGGCCCATCGGCCCAATTGCCGGTGGATGCGTTGTCGGCTGGACTGTACTTCATCCAACTCGAATCCGAAGGCGCCTCACGGGTGAACACCGTGCGGCTCGTCGTTCAATGAGCCGAACCATCGGTTCGCGTGCGAGGCGGGGAGCGATCTCCGCCCCGCTTGCGTTTCAGCAGAGGTTGCCGAATTGCCCCAGCAGGACCAGCAAGTCGCTGATGCTGATCAACCCATCGGCGTTGTAATCGCCCACGCATCCCGTGTTGCAGTTTTGCAACTCGGTGGCGTCGTCGATGCCGTCCCCATCGCTGTCCGCTGAAGCGGGATCCGACCCGAAGAGGGTGATTTCAACGGCATCGCTCAAGCCATCCCCATCGGTGTCGGAACATGCGTCGCCCACACCATCCCCATTGAAGTCGGCCTGGTTGGCGTTGGCCAGCGACACGCAATTGTCGAACAAATCGGGCACGTCATCGCCATCGGTGTCCGTCAAATTCCCCATGGCCGCAACGTCCGCCACCACCATGAAATGGTCCGAAGCATCCCCGCTGTCCGTTGCGTTCAAACCAAACTGAAACAACCGCGAAACTGACATGGCCGCGGTGTTCAGCGTGAATCCCTTCAGCAAGGGCGCGACGTCGTCCCGCGTGATGACGTAATCGAGCTTTCCCGGTCCAAATTCGCTGTTGACGTTCTCCCACGTGTAGTCGAACGGGGCATCGGATTGAACAATCGGCCATTCCGTCAGCGCCGTTCCGTCGGCATCGGGTTGAAAGTCCGGTCCGTATTCGGCTTCGTCGTCGATGTCGCCGGTGACCAAGGTGTAAATCGGGTCGTCGAGCCCCACCATGTTCAAATCCCCGCCGAAGATGGCGGGAGCCAGCGGGGGCAAGCTCAAGGCGCCGCCATCGAGGTAAGATTCTCGCATGAACGCCATGAACTCGTCGGCCTCGGATTGGCGTTGGGCCTCATTGGACGCCCCGCCGCAGCATTTCAGGTGGCTTGAAGTGAAGAGCAGGGGGGCTTCCCAGCCCGGCACGCCCGTGATGGTCACAGGGAAGGAGCGAAACACGTCGGCGTGGGAGGAGGCGATGGGAAATCGCGAGGCCACCATCAGGTCGTAATCGTCCTTGACCACGTGCCACGTTCCGCCCTCGAAGGGGATCCAAGTGTTTAATTTCGAGGCGACGCTGCTGGCGCTCGCATTGCTCACTTCCGAAAACCCGATGATGTCGGGATCGGCGACGGTAAGGAGGCGCTGCATGGCGGTTTCCGCGTTGGGTTGACCCAATCGGCCGTTCAAGTTCCAAAACGCCACGCGAATCGCCGCGTCCGCTGCCCGCTCCAAGGTCATTTCGGCATTTGGCGCCTCCGCGTCGCTCAGCGTCACTTCGGCGCCTCCGGCCGGAAAGCCCACTGACCCGTCGTACCACATGATTCGGGCGACGTTGCTCCCCGCCAAGTTCGCGTCCACCCGCCGCAAAGCCAGTTCGAATTCGTTCGCGCTGTACGTCGGCGCCACGCGCAATCCGATGTCGTTGAACGTTTCCGAACCCGAACCGCCGGTGTACCGAATGACCGTGCGTTGGGCCCAGTTGATGAGCACGTCCACCCCCAAGCCGAGCCCCGCGTAATTCGTGCCCGTGCTGGCGTTGTCATCGGCATCGAGCAACAGAAGGTGGGGATTGGGCAAAATCGTCTCATCCAATGCGATTTCATCGTTCAACGCAATTCGAATGAACAGCCAATCCGCGTTGGAACCGACCTCACACTCCGCGTAAGGCGATCCAGCAGGACCGGTCCAAGCCCCTTCGCCCGACCATTCTTCGAACTGCCCATCAAGCACCACTTGACCGTTCAGTTGAAAATGAAAACACAACGAGGCGACCAAGTAAAAGGGAGCAAAAACTTTCATGATGGGGGCGAATTGAACAACGGAAGTTACGGGTACTTTTGGCTGCATGACGCGGTCTCAAAGCACTTGGTTGTTGCACATCACGGTGATCATCTTCGGATTCACGGGCATCCTCGGTAAGTTGATTTCCTTGCCCGCGGACCGCCTTGTGTTCTGGCGGGTGTTCATCGGTGGGGGGCTCATTGCGCTGTGGCTGCTGGCGCGCGGTCGGTACAAGCCGTTTGCGCCGGGTGTCCGCTGGAAGGTCATTGGCGTGGGCTGGGTGGCCGCGGCGCATTGGGTCACGTTTTTTGCGAGCATCCACGTGAGCTCGGTTTCGGTGGCGTTGGCGACGCTGGCGGTGACGCCGTTGTTCGTGAGTTTCTTGGAGCCTTGGATTCACCGGCGACGGGTGGATGGGCGGGAGATTTTGCTCGGGTTGATCATCGTGGCGGGCTTGCTTTTGGTGCTGTTCGCGCCGTATTTGGAGGAAGGGGGGTGGTCGGCGGCGTGGCGAGGCCTTCAAGAGGGAGGGGATCACGTGATGGGGGTGGGGTTGGCGCTGCTTTCTTCGGCGCTCGCGGGCTTGTTCAGCGTGTTGAATTCGGTGTTGGTGCGCACGCACGATTCGGCCAATTTGTCGCGGTTGGAATTGTTAGGCGCTGCAGGGGGATTGATGCTGTTGTTCGCGTTTCAGGGCGCGGTGTGGACGCCGGAGTTTTGGGCGATCTCGGCTCGTGATTGGCTCTGGATCATGCTCTTAGCGACGGTGGCCACGTCGTTTGCTTATTTGGCGAGCATCGAGGTGATGCGGCAGTTGACGCCGTTTACCATCGCTTTGGCCATCAACATGGAGCCGGTGTACAGCATCGTGTTTGCCGCTTGGCTGTTCGATGAGGCCAAATCCCTCAACGGATTCTTCTACGCCGGCGCCGCCACCATCATTGGAACGGTGTTCCTCAACAGCGCATGGAAAAGCTGGCGCCGCCGGCAGCAGGCGCGCCGAACACTCAAGTTCAATCAATCCTGAATCGCGAAAAACGCCGAAGCGATGGCGTCGCCGATGAGCCACTGCGCCTCGGGAATCCGCCACCGCCCGCCTTCGGGAACCAGCAATCCCCGCGAAACCGCATCGCCCCATTCTCGGGCTTCCTCCACATCGGGTCGCCGACCAAACCCGACTTCAAGGGCGCCCAAGTCCAAGCCCTGAGCAGTCCGCAACCCGGTCATGAGCGCCTCGTTGTACCGGTCAGTCGCCGTGAGCCGGTCCCACTCCGCGGGCAAGGCCTCGGTGGAACGCGCATCGGCGAGTGCCTTCAAATAGAGCGGGTTGTTGGGACGGTTTGCATACCGATCGGTGCCGTTGAATCCATGGGCGCCCGGCCCGATGCCGAGGTAGGGCACCCCGCGCCAGTAACGCGCGTTGTGAACCGCATGCCCTCCCGGACGGGCAAAATTGGACACCTCATAATGGTCCCACCCGTTCACCGAAAGCGTTTCGCAAAGCGCGGAATAGGCCGTTTCCACAGCCGCCTCGGGGGCCTCCTGTTCCAAGCCTTTGGCCACCCGAACTCCCAAGGCCGTCCTCGGTTCGACCGTCAACAGGTAGGCGCTGAGGTGGTTGATGGGCAGCTCGAGGGCCCGCGCCAAATCCCGCTTCCAACCCGCCAACGACCGCCCCGGCAACCCGTACATCAAATCCAAGGTCATGCGCTCGAATCCCGCCGCCGCCGCCCGTTCCAACGCGCGTGCGGCATCGTCGCCCGAATGCGTCCGCCCCATCCACTCCAAGGCGGCATCGTCGAAGGTTTGCACCCCCACACTGAGCCGGTCCACCCCTGCAGCGCGCCACCCTTTAAGCCGCTCGAGGTCGAGGTCGTCCGGGTTCGCTTCCAACGTCACCTCATTGAAGGAGGAATCCGGGAACCGCTGGCGCACGGCGGAAAGCAGGAACGCGATTTGGTCCGGCGCCAATACCGACGGCGTTCCCCCGCCAAAATAGACGGTCGAAGGCGCCCCCAACGCGGTCCATTTCGGAGCTCGCAAGGCGAGTTCACGCGCCATCGCCACCACCATGTCGTCCACGGAAGTGAGTTTCGTGCTGAAATGAAAGTCGCAGTAATGGCACGCTTTCCTGCAAAACGGAATGTGGAAATAGAGGCTGAACACGTCGGCAAGTTCGGGTGAAAATCGGGCTAACTTGCAGCATGCTATATGAAGTTCGCTGGCCGGATGGCCGTTCAGTTGGGGTGGACTCCACCGCCCTGCAAGATGCGGAGTGGACGCCGCGAGGACCGGGCGCTTGGGACGTTCGGATGGCCGGGCGCAATCACCGCGTGTTGTTGCTTGATGGACCGGACGCACAAGGCCACGTCACCCTGAGGGTGGATGGCGTCAAGTGGACGGGAACGGTGGCCGACGATCGGATGTTGCTGCTTGAGCGCATGGGCATGAGCGTGGAGGATGGAGCGTTGGACACGGAGTTGTTGGCCCCGATGCCGGGCAAGGTGCTTTCAGTTGAAGTTGAAGCGGGCGATGAGGTGGCCGAAGGCGATGCGTTGTTGATCCTTGAGGCGATGAAAATGGAGAACGTGCTCAAGGCCTCGCGATCAGGGAAGGTGCTTCGGGTGGATGCGGTTGCGGGCAATGCGGTGGAAAAAGGAGCGGTTTTGGTCACCTTCGCAGACGAATCATGACGATCATGCGTTACCCCTCCGTGTTTCGAATCCTTCCTCTGCTTTTGCTGGCATCGGCGCTGAAGGCGCAAGATTGCAGCGACCCGCAAGTGCTTTGCGGTGAGGTGCCGACGTCGATCGGGCTCAATGCCCTGCAACCCTTGGTGCATGCGTGCATGGACGCGCCCTACACGTTGTTTCTTCAATTTACAACGAACCAAAACACCGACTTCACAGGACCCGTCCAAATCAATTTCGACGCCATCAACTGCGGCGTGAATGGCGTTCCGGACATCGTGCAAGCCGTTATCGTCGAACCCGACCAACAGGATTTTTGCGACGACGCGAGCTACGTGAACGTTTCACCGTGCGTTGAATTCTCCGAATCGCATTCATTGACTTCGGAGGATTTGATGCCCAACACGCACTACTTGCTCATTCTAGGAACCTCCCACGAGCCCACCGTTTCGCCGTGTGCCCTGACCGTTTCCTTGACGGGATCGGCCGTGGGCATCAACGCTTGTTGCACCGCGAACCTCGCCCAGGGCCAAAGCGCAGCCCTGACCGTTTCAGGTGGTGACCCCGCGCTCGGTTACGTTTGGTCTCCCGACGTGTTCATTTCCACCACGACCGGTCCAGACGTCGTGGTCACTCCGGAGGTGACTACGACCTACACGGTCTCGGGGTTCATCGGGGCTTGCGCCTATTCCGACGCCGTGACCGTCACCGTCGGCAACCCCCTGGAAATCCCCAACAGCTTCACTCCCAACGATGACGGATTCAACGATTTGTGGTCCATTCCCGATTTGATTGCCTACGAGCGCGCTCGCATGCTGGTCTACGACCGCTGGGGCCAAATCGTTTTCCGGAGCACGGGATACGCGCAACCCTGGGATGGCAAACGCAACGGCAAGCCCGTTCCGGAAGGTGCGTACTACTACACCATCGACTTGAACGATGAAGGGTTGAACCTCCCCACGATCACGGGGTCATTGACACTCGTGCGATGAAACACCTGCTCTCCCTTACTGCCCTGTTGCTCGGCGCAACGTTCGCTAACGCACAACAATTTCCACTGCGCTCGACGTCCATGCTCAATCCCTTCCAGGACCACGCTGCTGCTGCGGGAAGCCGGGAGTGCTTGGATTTGCACATGGGGTTCCGCAGCCAGTGGTCTGGATTTGAAGGCGCCCCCAGCACGGGATTTGCGAACCTGCATGGCAAGCTCGCTTCCAACGGCCCCAACTTTTCAGGAATCGGTGGTCGGATTGAGACGGACGAAGCCGCTGCTTGGAGCAGTTTGTCCCTGAGTTTGGCCTACAGCTACAACATGAAATTGGCTTCTGGTGCACGTTTGGCTGCAGGTCTGGGGCTCGGGGCCTTTCAACAAAAACTGAACTGGAACGGCATCTCGCTGCCGGATTACCAGGTCGCAGACGATCCCGCGTTCGTGGGCAACAGCCAATTTGTGGCGCCGTTGCTGGACGCTTCGATTTGGTACTACGACCGCGACGTTTATGGAGGATTCACCATCGGCAACGTCGCTCAACCCGCTGTTGCTCAGGTTGCGGCCAATACCCGACTCCGCCGCTACGTGACCGGAACCATCGGAGCCCAAGTGGAACTCGATGGGCCGTGGGCGCTTCAACCGGTGGCCACGGTGCGTGGGACATCGGGTGTTCCGTTGGCGGTGGACTTGGTGGCGTTTTTGGACTACAACAGCGTCATCGGCGTGGGCGTGGGTTATCGCAACCAAAGCGCCATCATGGCCATGCTCAAGTTCAACGTGGCGGACTACATCAGCGTGGGGTATGCGTACGATTGGACCTTGTCCACGATGAACGCGGCGTCTCCCAGTACGCACGAATTTGTCATCGGCATCAACGCATGCGATGGCAAGTCGCACGGGGCCATCTCATGCCCAGCGTATAACTGACCCCAAGCCCGCGGCCAGTGAATTTGTACGCGAACAAACAGCGTTGGAAGCTGGTCCTGCTCATCGCAGCCGCGGTGATTGCCTTTGCGACGTTGTGGGTTTCGAACCGAATCGCGGGCAGCATTCGTGTGGAAGAGCAGGAAAAGGTCCGGTTGTGGAGTGAGGCCATTCGGCAACGTGCGGAACTGGTCGGTTACACCCAGGAGTTGTTCGAGGGGTTGAGCTTGGAGGAGCGGGAGAAGGCGGATCGGTTGGCGGATGCGTACCGGCTCATCACCGACCCGCCGAGGGGAATGGATTTGACGTTCGTGACGGATTTTTTGTGGTCGAATCGAACCATTCCGGTGTTGATTTACGATGCCCAGGGTGACCTCTTGTACGATGTGAATGTACCCGAGGCATCGGACTACGATTCGCTGAGAAGCGCGATGGAGTCTAAGAATGGGGCGTTGGTTTTTCCAGAGGTTGGTACAAGAGTATACTGGGATGAAAGCCTTCGGTTCAGCGAGTTGAAAGAGGTCATTGACGACCTCATCAATTCGTTCATTTCGGAGACCGTGATGAACAGCGCATCGGTTCCAGTCATCATCACCGACAGCACCAAATCACAGGTGATTCGCGCCGAACGGGTGGATGATGCTGAAATTTCAGATCCCGAACGATTGCAAAAGGTGCTGCTTTCCATGGAAAATGAGAACGCGCCAATCGCATTGGATTTGCCTTATCAAGGACGACAATACTTGTTTTACTCGGATTCCTTGATTCTCAAGCAGCTGCATTACTACCCCGTGGTTCAATTGGTGTTCATCGCGGTCTTTTTGCTCGTTGCTTATTTGATTTTCAGCAGTTACCGAAGGGCAGAACAGAATCAAGTTTGGGTGGGCATGGCGAAAGAAACGGCCCATCAGCTGGGAACCCCAATGTCTTCCCTTATGGCGTGGATCGGGGTGTTGGAAATGGAGGGCGTGCCGTCGGATTCACTGCGCGAAATGAACCGGGACATCGAGCGCCTCAACATGGTGGTCGATCGGTTCAGTAAAATTGGTTCCAAGCCAAAGCTGGTGTCTGTCGACCTGAAAGAGGTGGTCCAATCTACAATTCAGTACATGCGACCGAGAATTGGCCACCAAGTCTCAATTTCATTTGATTCTGAAGATGATCTGGGCGCGGTGCCGTTGAGTCCTGCCTTGTTCAGTTGGGTGTTGGAAAATCTAATTCGAAACGCTGTGGATGCCATGGAAGGAGTGGGTTCGTTGACCTTGACGTTGTTCGCTGAGAACGGAATGATTGTTCTCGAGGTAACGGACACGGGTAGGGGGATACCACGGTCGCGCTGGAAAGAGGTATTTGCCCCAGGTTTCACAACGAAAAGCAGGGGTTGGGGGCTGGGCTTGTCGCTGACAAGAAGGATCATCGACGAATACCACAAGGGCAAAATTTTCGTCAAGGATTCTCGACTCGACGAATTCACGACGTTTCGCATTGAATTGAATCTACAGGTGCGCTGAGGATTCAAGTGTTCTTTGAGAAAGTGGAGCCAACCAAACCGCATCAAATCAATTGACCTCATGAACCACTCTCCGAAGGTGACCATTTTGACCCCAATGTTCAATACAGGACGGGAAGTGCTGGAGACCATCGAGTCCGTTCGGGCGTCCACCTACAAGGATTGGGAGCACATCATCTTGGATGACGCATCGACTGATGATAGCGTGTCGTTGATTCGTGCGCACATCGAAGAAACGGGTTACCCGGGAAGGCTTTTCGAAAACCCGGAAAATCTTGGGATTGCTGCTACGAGACAAGCCCTGATGAAAAAGGCTCGGGGAGAATTTTTGGTTGGTGTGGCCGATGATTTGTTGCGTCCCGACCGAATCGAGAAGGATGTAAGATGCTTGGAATCGGCCTCTCCGAAGGTGGCAGGTGTGTTCAGCAGGGTTGAGACATTTGATCACACATCGCGTGAGGTGATTGGTCAAATTGGAGCGTGGAAGGGTTCGTTGGATGAATCAGGACAAATTGAACCGAAGGAGTTGGCTCATCGGTTGTTGAAGATGAATTTGATTCCCGCGATGACCATGACTTTGCGACGGAGCATCATCGATTCGGTGGGTTACGACACGTCCTTTTTCATCGAGGATTACCCCACTTGGGTGCGGCTGCTGAAAGCGGGTCATACCTTCTGTTATCGCGATGAGGTGTCGATGGATTACCGCATCGTTTCGACCTCTGTCCGATCGAAGCACAGGTCCCGTGTGGACTTGGATTGTCTGCGGTCGAAAGCGCTGTTTTTTGACAGTGGATTGATGGACAACAAACGGGTTCGGGACGAGTGTTGGAGGTATTTTTGGAGCAAAATCACCGTATTCAATGCGGCAGATCGAAGGCAGGCGAGGGAGGTCTTGTCGAAAATGGGCAGCGAAATTCCGTCGGCGTTGAAGGCTGCGTTCTCCTATTTTCCTTCTAAGGCACTCCAACGTATGAGCCATCGAAACCGCACGCCCAGTGCAACGGAAGGAAAGAATTTTCACCGGTGACAGCCTCGGATGAGAAAAGTCAAACGCTCAGCCGGTGTCGTTGGGTAAATTAAACCCATTGCATTTCCGGATGAGCAGGATGCTTTCCATCGTTTCATTCGAGCCAGAGAGCAAAGGGGGGTCGCACCTTGAACGCCCTGTTGTCGGAGCATTTTCGCGTTGTATCCCGTCGAACTCCTGCGACTGCGGCGCGGCTACTTCATCCACCGGGTTCGACTGGGCTGAGCTTCATCTTCAGGTGAATCGCGTGCATTGGCGCAATGCACGGCTCGATTGAATCATTCGCTTGCTGTTCCGTTGCCGTTAACGAACTTGCTCAGGGTTGGAAATCGGGAAACAGCAATGCCTGCCTTGGGATAGTTCGCCACGTCGTCTCGGATGGAGTTGTAAATCTTCTGAGCCATTCGCTCGTCAATGGGCTGTTCGCTTTCAGGCTTGAGAACGACGCTATAACGAACCCTCAACCAAAAATCTTGGTACAACGAACGCTTCAACGCTTGTATGGACCACCGGGCCTTCTGGAGGACATTCGAGCGGTTTACGGGCGAAGACGTGAGCGGCACATGGACTTGTTCAGAGGTGACATTTGAGGCAATGGGCTCAAGGGCCTCAGCGAGTTCAGGCAATCGCAATCGGCGCCGGATTTCCTGGATTACTTGGGTTTGGTTGTTGACCAAATCATCGAAATACAGGGTCATGACTTCAGGAAAAAGTTCCTTCGCGTGGAGAATCGTCTGGGCGTAATAATTGCCTTCTAAACTAACCAAGTAGTTGCCCTTTCGCGAATACAACTGTTTGTTTTTGACCCCTACTAAATTAAACTGCAAGTCAAATGGAATGGTTCGGCTTTCTAACCGTCGCAACCACCTCATATGCGATTCCGTTCGGTCGATTGGGTCGCGTAGAATAAAAATGACCAGGGCGTTCTTGTTTCTTTTTGCGATGCGTCCTAGCGCTTCTGGAAAAAGTGAATAAGAGGTTGAAGCGTCCAAGAGGAGTTTCGATTCACGTCCCATTTCCTCCTTTAAACGTGTCGACTTCGGTTCGACGAGAAAGGTGTGGGGCTCTTTCTTGCCCTTGATGAAGTAATCGATTTCGTGCATCCGAACCAGCTGATCTGCAAGCGTAGTCGTTCCCGATTTCCCAAATCCGGCAAGAACAATATCTGGTGCTGTTTTCATCTCCAAACACAAAGTTCCATTTTTCGAACCGATTGCCGCTAAGCCATGTCCCCATGATTACGCACACCTGGAGTTCCCTTTATCCACAGGAGGGTAGGCGACGACAGGAAGAACTGCCAATTCCTTTTTTCTTGGAGGCAGAGCCGTTTGATTGCCTCCTGTGATAAAAGTTGCCTCAATGAGCCCAGCCGTGGCTTCGTGAAAAGCAGCAGCGACCTACTCAAGGTGGAGCAAGTTGAGGGCATCATGTGCGCCCCAGTCTCGACCGGTTACTTGGAGATTTTCCGAATGCGCAAGGCTTTCGGCGTAACTTCCAAATACTCGTCGTCGTTGATGAATTCCATGAATTCTTCGAGGGACATTTTCTTCGCTGGGGCGATGCGCAGGCCTTTGTCGGCTCCAGATGCGCGCATGTTGGTGAGCTTTTTGCCTCGGACGAGGTTGAGCTCCATGTCGTTGTCGCGGGCGCATTCTCCGACCACTTGGCCTTTGTAAATGTCCTCACCCGGATCGATGAAGAAGATGCCACGGTCCTGCAGGCGGTCGATTTCGTAGGCACGAGCTTGGCCCGCCTCCATGGAAACCAGGGAACCGCTCGAACGCGTTGCCAAGTCGCCCGCATGGGGCTCGTAGGCTTCGAATCGGTGGGTCATCACCGCTTCGCCAGCCGTGGCCGTCAAGACTTGGTTCCGCAGCCCGATGAGCCCGCGGGAGGGGATGTGGAATTCCAAGTGCTGCAAGTCCCCCTTCGCTTCCATGACGCGGAGTTGGCCTTTGCGCATCATCACCAGTTCCGTGGCCTTGCCAGCCACGCCGGCGGGCACGTCAATCACCAATTGTTCCCATGGCTCGTGGAGCATGCCGTTGATTTCTTTGAGGAGCACGCGCGGCTTGCCGATTTGGAGTTCATACCCTTCCCGGCGCATGGTTTCAATCAGCACTGAAAGGTGCAAAATGCCCCGTCCGAAGACGTTCCATTTGTCTTCGCTGTCGGTCGCCTCCACGCGCAAGGCGAGGTTCTTTTGCAACTCCGCGTCCAAGCGCTCACGGATGTGCCGGCTCGTCAAAAACTCCCCATCCTTCCCCAAGAATGGCGACGTGTTGATGGTGAACAACAGCGACATCGTCGGCTCGTCCACCTCGATGCGCGTCAGCGGTTCCGGGTTTTCGAGGTCCGCCACCGTGTCCCCGATTTCGAACCCTTCCATGCCCGTGATGGCGCACAAATCGCCGCTCCGCACGTGTTCCACCTTCTCCTTGCCCAGTCCGCTGAACACGAACAGCTCCTTCGCCCGAACCTTTCGGTTTCCTTCCTTCGTGCACAGCGTGTAGTCCTTGTTCGCGTGCAAATCACCGCGGTACAACCGACCGATGGCAATCCGACCCGTGTAGCGAGAATAGTCCAACGACGTGATCTGCAGCTGCGGCGTGCCCTCGACATAAGGCGTTTCGGGAACGTGCTCGATGATCGTGTCGAGCAAATACGTAATGTCGCTAGTCGGCGTGGTCCAATCCGGCCCCATCCAACCCATCTTCGCCGAACCATAAATCGTCGGGAAGTCGAGCTGGTCTTCGGAAGCGCCCAAATTGAACATCAAGTCGAACACTTGCTCCTGCACCACATCCGGCGTGCAGTTCTCCTTGTCCACTTTGTTCACGACGACGAGGGGCTTCAAGCCGAGCTCCAAGGCCTTGCCCAACACGAAGCGCGTTTGCGGCATCGCGCCCTCGAAGGCGTCGACCAGCAACAGCACCGCATCGGCCATCTTCAACACGCGCTCCACCTCGCCTCCGAAATCCGCGTGACCGGGGGTGTCGATGAGGTTGATTTTCGAGCCCTTCCAGTTCGCGGCCACGTTCTTCGCAAGGATGGTGATGCCCCGTTCGCGCTCGAGGTCGTTGTTGTCCAGGATGAGTTCCCCCGTGTCTTTGCGCGTGTCCACGGCTTCGCAGGCGTGGATGATTTTGTCCATCAAAGTGGTCTTGCCATGGTCGACGTGAGCGATGATGGCAACATTTCGGATTGCTGACATGAAAAAATTGGGGGTGAGGTGGGTTTCTAATGCTTTGTAGGCCAAACAATTAATCCCATTTTGGGACCGTTGGCCTGCGCAGATGTCTTTCGCGGCGCGAAGAACGTGAATGTTTCGTTGTGGATTGCAAGCCGGGATGTTGTATTTTTGCCATCCGCTCAGAACGGTGAACGGAAGCCATCGCCCGGATGGCGGAATTGGTAGACGCGCACGACTCAAACTCGTGTTCCGCAAGGAGTGTGGGTTCGATTCCCACTCCGGGTACAGAGAGACCGCTGATTTCAGCGGTCTTTTTTTTGGCCTATGGTTCGGGTCGATTCAAGATGACGAGCGCGCCGATGACGCCGGGAACCCAGCCTGCGAGCGTGAGGATGGCGACGATGACGATGGATCCGCAGCCGCGATCCAGCACGGAAAGCGGTGGAAAGAGGATGGCAAGGAGGACGCGACCGATGGACATGATGGCAAGATAGCCCTTATTTTTGCCGCTCATGAAACACCTTCTCGCCACGTTGTTTTCGGTCCTTGCGGCCGCAGGTTTTGCTCAGTTGTCTGCTCCGCCGAGTCCGGCCGGCATGACGCATGACCGCGCCATTGGGACGTTTGTTCCTTGGGAGGGCGAGGGCCCGGGCCAAATCTGGGACTTCTCAACGCTCGTGCCGCAGCAGACCTTCCAGCACGTCTTCACGGATGCAGCGTCCTCTTTTTACGCGAAGACCTATCCGGATGCGGAGTGGGCGCTTGATGAGGCGGGCACGCTGTTGTTCTACAGTTCAACGGACAGCATGACGTATTACGGCGGGGTGCAACCGGGGTTGGTCATCCAATACGATGATCCGCAAGCGGCCATCCCGTACCCGTTGAGCCTCGGGGACACCTGGTCGGACGCGTTTTCGGCGTCGTTCGAGACGAACGGGATGCTGGTGACGCGCACGGGGACGACGGTGCTGGAGTGCTTGGGCGTGGGGTCGTTGGCCTTGCCCAACGGCCAACAATTCAGCGAGGCTTACCACGCGCACATCACGGAGACGATTCAGGATTCCACCGTGCTCGGCAACCAAAACCTGACCATGGAGGGCGATTATTTGTTCGTCCCCGAATGGCCCATTCAGGTGTATGGCGCGATCAGCATCACCGTGGAAGACGGCATCAGCGGGACACCTGTCCAAACCACGAACATCGCCAGCTGGCTCCACAACACCGTGGTCGGCGTCGATGAAGCGGAGGCACAGGACTTCGTTCTCGGCCCCAATCCGGTGCGGTCAGGTGAGCCGGTGACGGTGGTTTGGAGCTCGGCCGCCAAGGCGTTGACGGTGTTTTCCGTCGAAGGCGCGAAGGTCCTCGAAGTGCAGGCCGTTCCGGGTGTGGCGTACACGGTGCTGCCCACGGAGGGCCTCGCCCCGGGAACTTACGTCATCGGCGCGCCGGGCGTGAAGCCGCAGCGCCTCGTCGTTCACTGATTCGGAAAGACTTCGATGGTCCGCTCCACGCGGATGAGGTCGGCCCACGTCCCTTCGTACCGCGTGCCGCGCACAATGTGGTTGTCCACCCAGTGGTAATTGCCACCCCGGGGTTTGCCCATCAAGAGCCCATGGTACACGAAGCCCCACTGGTTCAACCAGGCCTCCGTGACTTCGCGGTGCGCCTCGGTGCGCGAGGTGAAGAACGTGATGATGTGGCCTTCGGCGGCCCAACGGTTCAGGGTTTCCACCGCGCCTTCGTACGGCTCGACGGTCGCCATGCGCTCCGGTTCCTCGTTGGGCACGTCTTCGGTGACGGTCCCGTCGATGTCGATGAGGTAGTTCTTGACGCCTTCAGGCAGTTGCGGGCTGGCTGCGCGCCCTTCCGCATCGCGGTGATCCTCCAGTTTCATGGGGTTGAGTTGAGAAATGGAACCCCGGGATCATTGCCCGCTTGGACGTAAAGGTCGGAAACGCACGGATGCGAATCAATACGCCCGCTCGCTCCGCCCTTCCATGTAGTACACGAACGCGCGGTTCACCACCTTGTGGCCGCCCGGCGTCGGGAAATTGCCTGAGAAATACCAGTCGCCCGTGTGGTTGGGGCAAGCTTTGTGCAAGTTTTCCAGCGGTTGGAAGATGATTTTCACCTCCGACTTCATGCCTTGCGGCGTGAGCAGTTCCGACACCTTGTCGCTGATTTCGTCCTCGGTGAACGGCGCGTAGATGGCTTGCACTTGGTTCGAGTTTTGCTCTTTCGGCAGCTCGATTTGGGCCTTGCAGCGCGCGTAAGTTTCGTCGAGGATGTGGTCCAAACCCCGTTCCCGGATGAGCGCCACCGCCGCTTGGAAGGCCACGAAATCGCCTAGCTTCGCCATGTCGATGCCGTAGCAGTCCGGGTAGCGGATCTGCGGGGCGCTCGACACCACGACGATGCGTCGGGGTTCGAGCCGGTCGAGGATGCGCAGGATGGACCGCTTCAACGTCGTGCCGCGCACGATGCTGTCGTCGATGACCACGAGGTTGTCCACGCCCGGGGTGACCGTGCCGTAGGTGATGTCGTAGACGTGGGCCACCAGGTCGTCGCGGCTTTTGTCTTCGGTGATGAAGGTGCGCAGCTTCGCGTCCTTGATGGCGATTTTCTCGATCCGTGGCCGTTCCGTCAGGATGGCGTGCACTTCGTCGGCGTCGGGGTTGCTCCCGAGGCCGAGGATGCGCGCGATTTTCGATTGGTTCAGGTAATCTTCGAGGCCCTTGATGAGCCCGTAAAAGCTGACTTCGGCGGTGTTCGGAATGAAGCTGGTCACCGTGTGGTCCAAATCGTGTTCCACCGCTTCCATCACCTTTGGCACGACCAACCGACCGAGTTCCTTCCGCTCCTCGTAAATGTCCCGGTCGTTGCCTCGGCTGAAGTAAATGCGCTCGAAGCTGCAGGCGGTGCGTGGGGCTTCAGGCCGAACCCGCTTGCAGGACGTTTCCCCATTGCGCTTGACGATCAGGGCGTGACCCGGTTCCAATTCGGTGACGGAGTCGGCGTCCACGTTGAACGCGGTTTGGATCACCGGCCGCTCACTCGCCACCACGACCACCTCGTCGTCTTCGTACCAAAACGCCGGTCGGATGCCATTCGGGTCGCGCATCACAAAGGCGTCCCCGTGGCCCACCATGCCGCACATCACGTAACCACCGTCAAGCGAACTCGCCGCCCGCCGCAACACGGTTTCCAGGTCAAGGTGCTCCCCGATGGCCTCGGAAATCGCCGGTTTTTCAAGCCCCTCCTCCTTGAAATGATCGTACAACCGCTGATTCTCCTCGTCGAGGAAGTGGCCGATGCGCTCGAGCACCGTCACGGTGTCGGCCATTTCTTTCGGGTGTTGGCCGAGCGCTACGAGCTTCGCGAACAGCTCATCGGTGTTCGTCATGTTGAAGTTGCCCGCGACCACCAGGTTTCGGGTGCGCCAGTTGTTTTGGCGCAGGAAGGGGTGGCAGTTTTCGACTTCGTTCTTTCCGAAGGTGCCGTAGCGCAAGTGGGCGAGGAAGACTTCACCGGTGAAGGCGAAGTCGCGTTGGAGGCGCTCAGCGTCCTGCAATTCTTCGCCGGTGAGTCCTTCGAATCGGCCCATGGCGCGGGCGAAAATGTCCTGGATGGGTCGGCTGTCTACGCTCCGCAGGCGGGAGATGTACCGGTGACCAGGATCGACGTCGAGCTTGATGTTCGCGAGGCCCGCTCCGTCTTGGCCGCGGTTGTGCTGCTTCTCCATCAGGAGGTACATCTTGTTGAGGCCGTAGAACGCGGTGCCGTACGTGTCGATGTAGTGCTGAAGCGGCTTTTTCAGGCGGAGCAGCGCGATGCCGCATTCGTGTTGGAGGAAATCGCTCATGGGGGGACTGAAGGAGGCGAATTAGTCAGGTCAAAGTTACACCGCCCCCGCCCCCGTCCGACCGATTTCCTTGGAGGCCTCCGGTGTGGATGACGAGGACCCGGCATCCGCGTCGCATGCCCGGTTGGCGCTCGGATTCGGGGCGTGCGAGTTCGGTTTTCAGGCGGGAAATGAGCTTCGCGGTGTAGACGCGGTCGAGCGGAATCTGGGTTTGGCCTTCCCACTCGGCCCAATCCGCGCGCACCCGCTCATCCAGCTTCCCAAACCCGCCCGCATGCGCATCCGTCCACCACGTGATCCCCTCAAGCATCTCCGCGGCCCACTCCGCATCGCCCACCGACCAATGCAGCAAGCGCTCCACCGCCGGCCGATGATCCACCCCCTTCAACGCGCTCACGGCCACCAAAGGCGCCGCCCCACCCGTTCGCAACGCCATGCCCCCCAACGTCGTCCCCGTCCCCGCCGCGACCACCACCGCATCCCACGCTTCGTCCGCCCGCAAAATGCCCTGGCAGCCCTGCAACCCCAACACGTTCGCCCCGCCCTCCGGCACCACCCACGGCCGCCCGAAGCGATCGCGCAACCCCGCGAGGTACGCTTCCTCCCCCCGCTCCGCATACTCCGCCCGGCTCACCGGCACGAGCTCCATCCCCGCCTCCCGGCACTCCCGCATCGTCACCGTCTCCACCTCCCCCCCGCGCACGATGCCGACCGTCCTCACCCCCGCGGCCTTCCCCGCCAACGCCGTCGCGTGCAAGTGATTCGACCACGGTCCCCCGAAGGTCAGCAGCGCCCGGGAAGGCAGCGCCAACGCCCGCTCCACGTTCAGCGCCAGCTTGAACCCCTTGTTTCCCCCCACCCGATCGAGCCGGCGGACCGTCACTTCAACGCCGGCATCCTCCGCCGGCCCCCACGTTGCGCGTTCGTCCAACATGGCACAAAGGTCGCCCATGGGAATGAACCTTTTCCCTCTCCAGTCGGTTGGAATCGGGTAAATTTGCCGCCCATGTCCAAGGAATTGAAGCCCGAGGATTACTACACCACACCCGAAGGGTACATCGTCTTCACCGAGGCGTACCACCTCAAAAGGGGCTACTGCTGCCAAAGCGGTTGCAAGCACTGCCCCTACGGCTTCGACAAGCGGACTGGTAAATTCAGATCGAAATGAACGATTTCCAAGCCGAAATTCAAGCAGGCCTGAACGGTCCGCTTCCCGCTCCCCGCAAGCGCAACCCCGAACTCAGCCACGCCCCTGTTCGCAAGGACATCCTGACCCCGAAGGAGAAGGAGCTCGCGTTGCACAACGCCTTGCGTTACTTCTCGAAGGAGCACCACGCGGTGCTCGCGCCGGAGTTTGCCGAGGAATTGCGCCAGTACGGCCGCATCTACATGTACCGGTTCATGCCCACCGAGCCGATGCACGCCCGGCCCATTGAGGCGTATCCCGCGAAGACGCGCCAAGCGGCGGCCATCATGCTCATGATCCAGAACAATTTGGACCCGTCAGTCGCCCAGCACCCGGAGGAGCTCATCACCTACGGCGGCAACGGCGGCGTGTTCCAAAACTGGGCCCAATACCGCCTCACCATGCAGTACCTCAGCGAAATGACCGAGGAGCAAACGCTGGTCATGTACAGCGGCCATCCGATGGGGCTCTTCCCGTCGCACGCCGATGCGCCGCGCGTGGTGGTGACGAACGGCATGGTCATTCCGAATTACAGCAAACCGGACGATTGGGAGCGGATGAACGCCCTCGGTGTTTCGCAATATGGCCAAATGACCGCCGGCTCCTACATGTACATCGGCCCCCAGGGCATCGTGCACGGCACGACCATTACGGTCCTCAACGCCGTCCGCCTCACTGACAAGGACGGCACCGGCACGGCGGGCAAGCTCTTCGTGACCGCAGGGCTCGGCGGCATGAGCGGCGCCCAACCGAAGGCGGGCAACATCGCCGGCGTGGTCAGTGTCACCGCTGAAGTCAACCCGGCCGCCGCCTACAAGCGCCACGAACAAGGCTGGGTCGATCACGTCGTCACCGACGTCGCCGAACTTGTGGAGCGGGTTCGCGCTTCCGTTGCCGCCAAAGAAGCCGTTTCGTATGCGTACTTGGGCAACGTCGTGGAGGTTTGGGAAGCGTTCGATGAGGCGGACATCTTCGTGGATTTGGGCTCGGACCAAACTTCGCTCCACAACCCCTGGGCAGGCGGCTACTACCCCGCAGGCCTCTCCTTCGACGAAGCCAACGCGATGATGGCCGAAGACCCCGATCGCTTCCGCACTGAAGTTCAGTCTTCCTTGAAACGCCATGCGGATGCCGTCAATCGCCACACAGCAAAGGGCACGTACTTCTTCGACTACGGCAACGCATTCCTCCTCGAGGCGTCGCGCGCCGGTGCGGACATCATGGCCGACGATGGCGAGCACTTCAAGTACCCGAGCTACGTTCAAGACATCATGGGGCCGATGTGCTTCGACTTCGGCTTTGGTCCGTTCCGTTGGGTGTGCGCCAGCGGCGATCCGTCGGATTTGGACACGACCGATGCCATAGCGTGCGAGGTGTTGGAAGCCATGAAGGCCGAGGCGCCGGCGGAAATCCGGCAGCAAATGGCCGACAACGTGACCTGGATCCAAGGCGCAAAGGCGAACCGCCTTGTGGTAGGCAGCCAAGCCCGCATCCTCTACGCGGACGCCGAAGGCCGCATGCGCATTGCGAAGGCGTTCAACGATGCCATTGCCGACGGCCGCTTAAAGGGTCCGGTGGTGTTGGGACGAGATCACCACGACGTCAGTGGAACCGACTCGCCTTACCGCGAAACATCGAACATCTATGACGGCTCTGCCTTCACCGCTGACATGGCGGTTCACAACTTCGTGGGCGACGGTTTCCGCGGTGCAACCTGGATCAGCCTGCACAACGGCGGCGGCGTGGGATGGGGTGAAGTGATGAACGGGGGCTTCGGAATGCTCATCGACGGTTCGTCCGACAGCGAGCGCAGGTTGACTTCCATGCTGCACTGGGACGTGAACAACGGCATTGCTCGCCGGAGCTGGGCCCGGAATGAGGGGGCAGAATGGGCGATTGCGCGCGCCATGGAGCGGGAGCCGCGGCTCAAAGTGACCGTGGCGCAACACGCCGCGGACGACGTGGTGAAGGGCGCATTGGGCTGATTCATTGGGTGGATTCGTGGATCCACTGTTCGAGCTGAAGCTCGTCCGGGACGTTCAGTTTTTTTCGAAGTCGCGTGCGCACGTTGTAAACGTAGCTCACGGAAAGGTCGAGGACTTGGGCGATTTGCTTGGAGGTTCGTCCGCTGGCAATGAGCTCGAGCACCTGGTCTTCGACCTTCGTCAGGGCGCCCTCGACCGGTTGAATGGTTCGGTAGGTTTCCTGGTGCTTCAGCCGCCAAAGCGCGTCCAGTTTGTGCAAGTTCTTCTTCATCGCCTCGGGCGCTGCGTCCCCGTCAATTTGGTCGATGAGTTCGGAAATGATGGGGTGTTCGGCGCGAGCATTGGTGGGTTTCGGACGGCGCAATCGGTTCGACCAACGGCCCGCAATGAATCCCATCAGGCCTAAGGCAACCAGGGCAGGCACTTGGGGGTTCAGGGGTTCGGATTGAATGGGGGGCTGAGGCACGGGCATTTGTGGTGGGATGGGCTGTTCTGCAGCCCACCGGATGGCCGCCCACAAGGACGGTTCGATGGGCTCCATCAGCGTGTCCCCATTGAGCAGCCTGCGTCCCGGTTGGAACATCCACTGCGCAACACCAGAAGTCAACGTGTCGCCCGCAAGCATGCCTTGCAACCGGGGGAACATCGAACAGTATTCGGCGTAGTTGTCGCTGGCGAGGAGGTATTTGGCCAACAAGCGGACGTAAATGAGCCGATTTCCCGCAGTGACTTCGCGGTGCTTCAAGGATTCGTACACCGCGGCAGCTTCGGTCATGTTGCCCATTAAGTGCTGGGCGTTCAGCAGGTTCATGTTCAAGTTGAAGGCCAAATTCTCAGGCAAATCTTCCTGCACGAGCGCCCGCTGAATGAACGGAAGCGCTCGTTCGCCGTTCAAATCATCAAGGTAGACCCCTGCGATGTTGTTGAGCAAATACGGTGAAGTCGTTGGCCCGGGATCCAAGCGCAGCGCGGCTTCGAGGTGCCACAAGACCGAGTCGCGCCGTTCCGTCATCTTGTCGTAGCATGCCGCCAAACTCGTATGGCACTCTTGGGTGAACAGCGAGTCGCTCGACAGTTTCCGCGCCTTGTTGAAGTGGTGGGCGGCCTGGGTCCACGATTCCTCGAGGTATTCCATCACCGCATATTGATAATGGAACCGCGCGCTCTCGGTGGGACACCCTTCTGGAAGCGCAATTTGGGCCCTCCAATTCGGCGGGGTCGAATTGGGGTTCATGGACCACCCCCGAAGCAGGAGGTTCGAACCCAACAGCTGCGCGCTGCAATCGTTGATCCGAGCGCGCATGGAGTCTCCCGCAAGGAGGTGCGCATCGGCATCGGCCTGGGGATGAGCCCGGTGCCAAGCACGAACCAAGGAGTCCTCCGCAATCCAAGCGTCCGCCCGCCCCGAATCGGGCAGAATCAAAACAAGCACCAATGCGGCCAGCGATCGCATGGTTCAAATGTCGCGGGAATTTCCGGTTGAGGGTGCGTTATTTCGGTGTTGTGGCGTGCTTTTCACGTATGTTATTTTCTGTGCATGTGACATGGGGATTCACTTCGTTGGGATGATTCCGGATGAATTGGATTGCAAACCTTTCGAAGAGAACCGGTTAGATTGACGGGTTTCACTGCACCGGGCGATGTGAAAAATGTAGCAACACGGAAACGATTTAACGGCTTTTTTGTTTCCTAAGGGTAAGCTCGGGCGTACTTTTGCCGCCACAATGGAAAACCAACCTGCATCCACCGCACCGGACTCCCGGGAGCGCGAACTCCTCGTTGAGGTGTGCGCGGTGTTCATGCGCCTTGGAATCAAGGCGGTGAACATGGACGATGTGGCGCGGCATTTGGGCGTTTCGAAAAAGACATTGTACAAGCACTTCAAGGACAAACGGGATTTGGTCATCCGCTCGCTGCACCTCCTCATCGAGGAAACCGATCTGAAAATGAGCAGCTTGCGCGACCATCCCGGCAACGCCATCGACGCGGAATTTGCGATGATGCGGTACGTCCGGAAAATGCTGGCAGCGCAGCACCCGAGCGTCATGTTCGACCTGCAGAAGTACTACGCCACCGCGTGGGCCGAAGTCACGCACCGCCGGGAACAGCTGATCTACAAGACGGCGCAACAAAACCTGGAGCGCGGTCAACGCGAAGGGGTGTACCGCTCGGACTTCGATTCCCGCATCGTCGCGCAGTTCATGGTCGCCATTGCCGACACCACGAAGAACGCTCAAACCCAAATGGAGCTGGGCAAGCCCATGAGCGAAATCTATTTCGAATCCTTTCAATACCACATCCGCGGCATCGCGAGTCCTCAAGGGTTGACGTACCTCGAGGAAAAGCTGGCTGCAGAATTTCCCCCTTCCGAATGAAGCATTTGATGACCGCGTTGATGCTGGCCGCTGGGCTGGCAGGAACGGCGCAAGAGGCCGTGAATTTGAGCTTGAAGGAGGCTCAGGAATTGGCGATGAAGAACGCATTTTCCATGCAGTATGCGTTGCTGGATCAGCAGGTGGCCGAGCGCGATGTGAAGGAATTGACGGCTACGGGGTTGCCGCAGCTGTCGTTGGAGGCGGATTACAGCAACTTCATCGACCTGCCGACGCAGGTGGTTCCTGCGGATGCGTTTGGGTTTCCGGATTACTTGACGGAATTCCTCGGCGGGGTTGCGGTGGCGACGGGGGTGCCGTTGAACGCGCCGGCTCCGGATGGCGATGGGTTGAGCGAGCTGCAATTTGGCAACCAGCACACCGCGAACGTGGGGGTGCAGGCGTCGCAGCTGGTGTTCAGCGGGTCGTATTTCGTGGGGTTGCAGGCGGCGAGGCTGTACGCGGATTCGCGTTCGCAAGCGATTGAGCGGACGGCCGATGAGGTGCGGAAGGCGGTGGCCGATGCGTACGTCACGGTCTTGGGTGCTGAAGCGAATGTCGCGGTGTTGGAGGAGGCGCTGGAGGTGGTACGGGAGTCGCGAACGGAGATGGAGGCGATGCTGGGGGCGGGATTTGTGGACGCCATGATGGTGGACCAAATCGCGTTGGCGGTCATGGATTTGGAGCAGGATTTGGCCTATGCCCAAACGCAGGCCCAGCTCACCCGGTCGCTCCTCCGCTTTCAAATCGGATTGAACCCCGCCACGCCCATCGTCCTCAAGGACGGCTTCGACGACCTCCTGGCAGCGGAAAGCGGCACCGATCTCCTCAGCCGCTCCTTCCAGCCGTCAGCGCTTCCCGGCCTGCAGGAACAACAAGCCTACGTCGGCCTCGCCGAACTGGACGTGAAGAACCAACGCGCAGCAGCGCTCCCCACCATCGCAGCCTTCTACACCTTCCAGAAAAACGCACAGCGCCCCGAATTCAACCTGTTTCAATCGGATCAAAGCTGGTACAACGTCCAGCTGGCCGGGTTGAACTTCAGCATGCCCTTGTGGACGAGCCTCGGCGGTCAACAGCGGGTGGAGAAAGCGCGGCTCGAACTGGTGCGGGCAGAAACCGGCTACCGCCAAATGGAGGCCGCTGCCCAGCTCGAATTTGAAGCGGCGCGCGCCGAATTCGCCGACGCCAAATCCCGCGTCAACAACCGTACGCGGGCCGTGGAACTCGCCCAATCCATCTACAACCGCACCGAGCGCGGCGTGAACGCTGGAATGAATTCCAGCTTCGAACTCAACGACGCCCGAAGCAAGTTGTTGGAGGCACAAGGCGGCCTCATCGGCGCTCAAATGGCCCTGCTCAACGCCCAATCGCGCCTGCAATCGGCGCTCTCTGAATTCGAATAATCCCTGCAATCAACGAACATGAAACGATTTGTAATCCCTTTCTCGGTGGCGATCCTGGCGGTGGCCACGGGGTGTGGCGGCGAGGCCACGGTGGACGCGGAGTCGACTCCTGAGGCCCGCGATTTGCGTGCTTCCGTGACGGTGATGCCCGTGACGCCGAAGCCCTTTGTTCACCAGTTTGCGGTGCAGGGCAACGTGGAAACCGACCGCAATGCGACGGTCACGGCCGAGTTCTCGGGCTTGGTTGAAGAAATCTTGGTCCGCGAGGGCGACCGGGTGCGTGAGGGCCAGGCCCTGTTGCGGTTGAACACCGACATGGTGGACCGGACGGAGCAAGAGCTGTTGACGCAGTTGGATTTGGCCACGAACCTGTTCGATCGCCAAACCGCGCTGTGGGAAGAAGGCATCGGCACCGAGGTGGATTATTTGCAACTGAAGGCCCAAAAGGAAGGCCTCGAAAAGTCGCTGGAAACCCTCGCTGAACAGCGCGACATGTCGGTCGTCCGGGCGCCCTTCTCGGGCATCCTCGATCGGGTCTTCGTGAAGCAGGGCGAACTCGCGGCACCGGGCGTTCCCGTGGCGCGCATCGTGGACCTGTCGAACATGTACGTTCGGGCGATGGTGAGCGACCACTATGCGGGGCGCATTGGCGAAGGCCTGCCTGCCGAAGTGGTGGTCGCCGGGGTGGACACGGTGGCGACGCGCATCGGTCGCGTCGGGTCGTTCATCAACCCGGCGAACCGGACGATTGAAATCACGCTGCCGTTGCCGAGCGCAACGCGGTTCCTGCCGAACATGTTCGCCAACGTCTGGTTGCAAGACCTCGCTTTGGACAGCGCCATGGTCCTGCCCAATGCCTTGGTGCAGCAGGACGTGGAGGGGCGCGATTTCGTGTACGTTGTGGCCGAGGGGACGGCCAAGAAACGCGTGGTTGAGCTTGGTATGGGGAGTGGCGATGAGGTGCTGGTGCAGTCGGGTTTGGCCTGGAACGACCAAGTGGTCGAAAAGGGCGCCAGCCGCATCGTCGATGGTGAACGCGTGCGAATCCTCGAACAGTAAGCCATGTCCGACACCCAGCAACCCACCAAGCTCCGGGAGTTTGGTCTGACCACGTGGAGCATCACGAACCGGACGACGGTGTTCGTGCTCATCGCCATCATCACGTTGAGCGGGATTTCCAGCTACTTGACGGTGCCAAAGGAGAGCTTCCCCGAGGTGATCATTCCCGAAGTGTACATCGGCACGCCCTACCCGGGAAACAGCCCGACCAACATCGAGAAGCTCATCACGCGCCCGCTCGAGAAGGAAATCAACACCATCACGGGCGTCGATGAAATCACCTCCACGTCCATCCAGGGCTACAGCGCCATTGACGTCAAATTCGACTTCGACGTGACGCCGGCCGAAGCCCTGCGCAAGGTGAAGGACGCGGTGGACAAAGCGAAGGCCGACCCGGAATTTCCGGACGATTTGCCTGCCGAACCCAATGTCTTCGAATTGAATTTTAGCGAGTTGTTGCCGGTGATGAACGTCAACCTCTCCGGCGACTACACCCTCGATGACCTCAAGCGTTACGGCGAGCGGCTGGAAGAAGCGATCGAGGAACTGCCGGAGATTTCCAAGGTGGACATCCGCGGGGTCATGGACAAGGAGGTGGAAATCGAGGTGGACTACTTGAGGGCGGAAGCCATGCAGGTGAGCTTCAACGACATCGCCGGGGCCATCGCCCAAGAGAACATCACCATTTCCGGAGGCGACCTGCTCGTTGACAATGCGCGCCGGACGGTGCAGGTCGTCGGCGACTTCCGTTCGATGGAAGAAATCGAGGCCGTCATCGTCAAGAGCGAACGCAATTCCCCAATTTTCTTGCGGGATGTGGCGGAGGTGCGGTTTGTCGAGCAGGAAAAGACCAGCTACGCCCGAGAGTATGGAAACCCCGTGGTCACCCTCGACATAATCAAACGCGCAGGCGAAAACCTCATTGCAGCATCGGACGGCATCAACGCCATCATCGCCGAAGCGAAGGAAGATTACTTGCCGCGCAACCTCAACGTGTCCATCACGAACGACCAGTCGGACCAAACCCGCACCCAGGTCGAAGAGCTCCAAAACTCCATCATTTTCGGGGTCTTGCTGGTCGTCGGGGTGTTGCTGTTCTTCCTCGGCTTGCGCAACGCGCTGTTCGTGGGGGTGGCCATTCCGCTGTCGATGTTCATGTCGTTCATGATCTTGACGGCCTTGGGCGTGACCTTCAACACGATGGTGCTGTTCTCGCTGGTCCTCGCCCTGGGGATGTTGGTGGACAACGGCATTGTGGTCGTGGAGAACGTGTACCGCTTAATGGATGAGGGGATGAGTCCGTTGGATGCGGCCAAATACGGGGTCGGCGAGGTCGCGTGGCCCATCATCGCCTCCACGGCGACGACGCTGGCGGCGTTCATGCCGCTTGCGATTTGGCCGGGCCTCATCGGCGAGTTCATGAAGTACTTGCCGATTACCCTCATCATCGTGTTGAGTTCGTCTTTGTTCGTGGCACTGGTCATCAACCCCGTGCTCACCGCCATCTTCATGAAGGTGGGCGAGGAGACGGTGAACCGCCGCCGCACGTGGATCGTGAGCGGGGTGTTGGTCGGAGTGGGGCTGCTGTTCCTCGCGTTGGAGGCGACCGGCTTCGGCAACATCCTCGTCGTCGCGGGGGTGCTGGGCATCGTGAACACGTACGTGTTGTACCCCGCGACCTTGCGGTTCCAGAACGGCTTCTTGCCGATGCTCGAGCGGGTGTACGAGCGGTTCTTGCGCTTTGCTTTGGCGGGCGTCCGCCCGTGGCTGTTCTTCTTTGGAACGGCGATGTTGTTTGTGGTGGCTGCCGTGTTGCTTGCGATGTTCCCGCCGAAGGTGGAGTTCTTCCCTTCGAACGAACCGCAGTTGCTCAACGTATTCATTTCCAAGCCCATCGGAACGGACATTGAGGAAACGAACCGCGTAGCCCGCGAAATCGAGGGCGTCGTCATGGACTTCGTGGAGGAAGAGCAGTGGAAGCGCCCCAATCCGGAGACCGGCGAACTCGAGTCGTACATGGTGAACTCCATCATCGGCCAAGTCGGAAACGGCACCAGCGACCCCAACGAAGGGCCTTCGCTGGGCAACACGCCGCACAAGGCAAGGATAGCCATCAACTTCGTCAAGTTCCAAGACCGCCGCGGGCAGTCGACGAGCGTCATGCTGTCGGCCTTGCGCGATCGGTTGGCCGCTTACCCCGATGCGGAAGTCATCGTGACGAAGAACTCGGATGGGCCGCCGCAAGGTCCGCCCATCAACATCGAAGTGCGCGGCGACGATTACGACGAGGTCCTCGCGGCCGCCAACGGTGTCCGCCAATTCATGCGCCAGCGAGCGTTCGAAGGGGTGGAGGAGCTCAAGATGGACGTCGACAAGCAGAAGCCGGAATTGCCCATTGTCATCGATCGGCAGAAGGCACAGCGGTTTGGTTTGTCCACCCAAAACATCGGCTACACCCTCCGCACGGCCCTCTTCGGCCGCGAAGTCAGCACCTACAAGGACGGCGAGGACGACTACCCCATCAACGTGCGCTTCGCCGAAGACACGCGCAACAACGTGGACGCCCTCATGAACCAAAAGGTCATCTTCCGCAGCGCCTCCGACGGCCAAATCAAGGAAGTGCCCATCAGCGCCGTGGCCACCGCCGAGCGCAGCACCACCTTCAGCAGCGTGAAGCGGAAGGACCTCGATCGGGTCATCACCATCAGCTCGAACGTCCTCGAAGGCGCCAACGCGAACGCCATCGTGGCGGACATGAAAGCGGCCCTCGCGGACTACGAAATGCCCCGCGGTGTGGAATGGCGCTTCACCGGCCAGCAAGAAGAGCAAGCCGAGGAACTCGCGTTCCTGTCGAAGGCCCTCCTCATCGCCCTGTTCCTCATCATCCTCATCATCGTCGCCCAGTTCAACTCCATCACGACGCCGTTCATCATCGGCTTCAGCGTGTTCTTCTCGCTCATCGGCGTGTTGCTGGGCCTTGTGATTTTCCAAATGGATTTCGTCATCATCATGACGATGATCGGCATCATCTCCCTCGCGGGCGTCGTCGTGAACAACGCCATCGTGCTCGTCGATTACACGGACCTGCTGCGCGCGCGCAAACGGGAGGCATTGGGCGAGTCGGTTCGCCTGCCCTTCCGCGATGTGGTGGAATCGGTGGTCATGGGCGGCAAGACGCGTTTGCGCCCGGTGTTGCTGACGGCCATCACAACCGTACTCGGTTTGTTGCCGCTGGCGGTGGGCTTGAACATCGACTTCGTTCGGCTCGTGACGGAATACGACCCGCACATTTACGTGGGCGGTGACAACAACGTGTTTTGGAAACCGATGAGCTGGGCCATCATTTACGGCCTCACGTTCGCGACGTTCTTGACGCTCGTCATCGTGCCCATCATGTATTGGTGGATCGAGCGGATGAAGTACCGCTACCTGTACAAGTCGGCCATCAAGTAAGGCCAAATCCAGCAGGCCTGCCCCTATCCGGGTGGGCCTGCTGCTTTATCCCCCGCGGTGAATCCGCGCTACGCGAGGCGGAATGCGGGCAATGAGCTCGTACGGAATGGTGCCCGCGGCTTCCGCGACGTCTTCCAAGGTGGGGTGTTGGCCAAACAACACCACATCGTCCCCCTCGCTCACCCCCCGCAGGCCGGTCACGTCCACCAAGGTCATGTCCATGCACACCCGGCCCACCACCGGTGCGAGCTGCCCTCCGATGGCCACGTGACCCACCCCGTTGCTGAGGTGCCGCGGGTAACCATCGGCATACCCCACCGGCAAGGTGGCAATGCGGCGCGGACGGTCGCTCACGTCCGTCGCCCCGTAGCCCACGCCCTCGCCCGCGGGAACGGTGCGGAGTTGGCTCACGGTGGTTTGGAACGAAAGGGCCGGTTGCAAGGTCAGTGGCGCGTGCCCGTTCACGCCGAACATCCCGATGCCGAGTCGAGCGAATTCAAGCGCCTGTTCGGGGAATCGCGCTATGCCCGCCGAGTTGCAGATGTGCCGCCCGAGGGGGTGGACACTTCGGTCGGTGGCATGGCGCAGGGCGCTCGCGGCCCGGTGGAATCTCCGAAACTGCCGCAGCGTCAGGCCGTCTTGTTCGGGCTCATCGGCTGAGGCGAGGTGACTGAGCACGGTTTCTGCGCGCAACGGGCAAGAGGGGTCGGCGAGGAGCTGGGCCAACGGGAGTACTTCGGCTTCGGTGAACCCCAAGCGGTGCATGCCCGTGTCGATTTTAATGTGAACGGGCCAAGGACCTGCTCCTCCCACGGCAGCACAGAACGCCGCGCAGTGTTCTGGGCCGATGAGTTCCGGTTCCAAGCGATGAGCAAGCAAAGCATCGAAGGTCGATGGGTCGGGGTTCAGCACGACGATGGGCAGGGCGATGCCATGCCGCCGCAGTTGCACGCCTTCCTCGGTACAGGCCACGGCCAAGTGGCTCATTCCCACTTGTTCCAAGGCACGGGCGAGCGCGGGCCCGTTCGTTCCGTAACCGGACGCCTTCACCACCGCGATGATCCGCGTGGGGTGGTCGATGGGAACCGCGGGCGGCGTGTTGCGGATGTGCTTTCGGAAGGCGTTCACGTTGGCGGTAACGGCATCGAGGTCCAGCACGAGCGAGGTGGCGTGTCCTTTGCGACAAAGCAAGGGCACGAAGGTTTCGAAGGCGTCGCTTCGGGGTCCTTTGACCAACACGTCGTGTCCGTGAAAGGGCGATTCTGAGCCCTTCCGGAATTCGGTCAAGGCTTCGTCCGGGCGTTCGAACACACGCCAGGCGGTGGGGACGTTTCGGGCAGCGTGCCAACGCGAACCGATCAGCCAAACACGCGAGACCCCTGTGCCTTCCAGCAACTCAGCGAGCCGGTGGTGGTCGTGGTGTGCACCGGGCAAGTCGCCGAGGATCAAACCCCGTGGATGCGCCGTGGGCAGCCGGCCCAAGTCCCGGAGCGCAAACGCCAGCGCCCCCCAATCGTTGGCGTAAGCGTCCGAGATGATCCACGTACCGCTCGGCCCGCTCAGCCGCTGCATCCGCAAGTCGACTTCGGGCAAATGAGGCAAGGTCTCCGCGATTTCGTCCATGGGAACGCCCAGGCACAGGGCGGTGAGGGCGGCTGTCATCGCGTTGCGGAAGGTCAGTTCGCCCGGTGCGGGCAGTTGCCATTTGGCCTGCTCCCCCGCGAAGGACACTTCCACCTCCTCCGCTTGCGACCACCTGCGCAACACGCGCAACTCCCCGTCTACCCCCCACGTGCGCACCCGCACCCCACGCGCCCTCAATCCGTCCAGCCCTTCCGCGCAATCCCCCGGCAACGCCACCCAATCGCACCCCTCAAACAACCGCAGCTTTTCCGCCACCAACGCCGCCCGCGAAGGAAAATTCGCCGCATGCGCCTCCCCCAAATGCGTCAACACCCCCCACCGCGGCTCCACGCACCCCGCCAACGCCGCCATCTCCCCCGGCTCGCTGATCCCCACCTCGATCACCCCCACCTCATGCTCCGGCGCCAGCCCCCAAACCGACAACGGCACCCCCACCTGGCTGTTGTACGACCGCGGACTCCGCCCCACCCGCATCCGACGAGCCAACAGGGCCGCCGCCCACTCCTTCACCACGGTCTTCCCATTGCTCCCCGTCACCGCCACCACCGTCACCCCGACCGCGCGCCGATGCGCAGCCGCCAAGCCCTGCAACGCCTCCACCACGTCCGCAACCACCACCACATCGCACCCGCTCAACCCCGGATCCTCCCGCACCACGAAGCGCCGCACGCCCCCCTCGAACGCATTCCGCAAAAAATCATGCCCATCGTACCAAACACCCCGCACCGCAAAAAACACCGCCTCCCCACCCGCCACTTCCCCCCGCTCCACGGCCCGCGAATCCAAGGTCAGTTCCAACACGTCCCCTCCCGCCGGCCCGTCCGCCCGCAACGTCCCCGCTGCCGCCGCCCACTGCCGCCATTCCCCAACCGTCACGGGCGCTCCTTTTGCAACGCCGCCTGCCTCCGCGCTTCCACGAACGCCGACCTCGTCAACGGGATGTACCGATCTTTCGCCCCCACTTCCACCGTCGCTTCCCCCCCCGCAATCCGATGCGAAAAGTGCGCTGACCGCCCCGTTTCCATGCAGATCGCATGCAATTTCGTCACCTCCTCCGCCCGAGCGAGGAGTTCCGGCATGCACCCGAAGGGCGTCCCGGTGAAGTCGAGGTCCAACCCGGCGGCGATGACCCGCATCCCCCGGTTCGCGAGTTCCGAACACAGCGCTGGCAGCGCGTCGTCGAAGAATTGCACTTCGTCAATGGCGACCACGGTGACCGGGCGCTCTAGGCCATCGATGTGCGCCTCCAACTCCTCGCTGCTCGCGACCGTCACGCTGTCCAACGCATTCGCGTCGTGCGAAGTCACCTTGCTGGCGTCCCAACGCGTATCCGTAGCGGGTTTGAAAATGAGCGTGGGCTGGCGGGCGATGCGCGCGCGCCGAATGCGCCGCAGCAGTTCTTCGGTTTTGCCGGAGAACATCGGGCCGCAAATCACTTCAACCCGGCCTTCGCCGAGGTCGGGATGGTGGTGGTGGGAAGTTTCGTGTGGAACCATGGTCGCAGAAACGAAATTACTTCAGTCCGTACATTCGCGGGGTTATGTTGAAAGATAGTTTTCACCAACTCCCGCTGCTTCTTGCCCTGGCAGCGTGCTCTCCCCAGGCGGGAGATGGGGGAGTGGCTTCCTTGACCGGTAAGGTGGAAGTGGAGCGGCGCGCTGTGATTTCCAATCCGGCGGGGGCGGTGACGTACCCTGGAGCCGATGTGGACGTCTTTATAACGTACGGGGATCGGGTGGGTCCGGACGATAAGGTGACGACGAATTACGATGGGGAGTTCGCGTTTTACGGCTTGATGCCGGGGACGTACACGGTCTACGTTTACAGCGAGGACACGTTGCCGCAGTTGCCGCAGGCTCCTGACGTGGCCATCGTTCAGGAGGTGGACATTGCGGGCCGTCGGGACGCGGTGGACGTGGGCACGATTCGGATTTTCAAGGAGCTGTAGGCGATGGTGCGCACAGGCCAAACCCTGGTCCTCCTCCTCTTCCCGTTCTTCCTTTCCGCCCAAATCCCGAGCGTGTGGACGAGCGCGGGCTTGAAGGCCACGTCCGGCGGCCCGTGGTCGTGGTCTGCTCAATTGGAGAGCCGGTGGGAGGGACCCCACGACACGGGCTTCCTCGACCTCGCCGTGTCCCGGGAATGGGGCCGCCACTTCGAGGCGAACTTCCAATGGCGAACCTCCCTGAACCACGGCGACATCGGGTACTCCCCGGAATACCGCGCCGCGCTGCGCCTCATCGCCAAGGGCGACCTCGGGCGCGGCTCGTGGGACGCGCGCTTCATGGCCCAGGAAGCGCGTCCCTGGATCCTGGTGCCGGATTGGGCAGCGGCCCCCCTGGGCCGGTCCGCCCTCCGAGGCCGGGTCGGCTACACGTCCCCGTGGATGGGTCGCTGGCGCTGGGGCCTCAGCACGGAATCGATTTGGCGTGACCACACGTTCGACGCCCAACGCAACCGCCTCGACCTCGACCTCGACCTCAACTCCGCCGACCGCCTGACCCTCGGCTACCAGCTTGAACTCGGCCCCGCCGATCCCGATCACGTCCTCCGAATCGGCTGGACCCACGACCTCGGCACGTGGCAGCCCCTCCGCGACCGCCGCCGCGCGGCCGTCCCACCCGCTCGCTCGTTCGACGCCACCGGCAGCCCCGTCATCACCGAAGGACGATCCGCTGGCCTGCCCGTTTGTGCTGCGGACCAAATCTTCCTCTCCGAAGCCGGAACCGCCACAAACCCCGCCGACTTCATCGAACTGCACAACCCCACGGACCGCGATTGCCGCCTCACGGGTTGGCGCTTCGACGACGAGGAACAGCTCGAGGATTGGGTCGGAACCACGGAAGTGGTGCCCGCGCTTGGCTGTTGGGTGGCCTATTCCGACGGCCCCGGCGGATTCGATTCGGGATTGTCCGCGGAGGGCGAACGCATTTATTTGGCTGACCCCGAAGGAAATGTGCGCGTGTACACGCTGTCTGCCGGCACGAAGAAACTGGCGGAAACCTTTGATTTCAGTGGGGTTTCTCGTGCTGCTCCCCCGTCGCCTGGGCGGCATTTGCCCCTTGGTGAATGAAATCGTGAGTTTTTTGTCCACAGCCCCCCTTGGGTTGTAAACAATCGTTCGCTATCTTCGCACCCCCAATTTTGGGGAGATACACGCATTTGAAGTTATTGACCGTGGATACATTGAGCTACAAGACGCTCTCCGTGAACAAGGAGAATGCCGACAAGAAGTGGTTGCTCGTCGATGCTGAAGGCCAAACCTTGGGCCGGCTCGCATCCGAAGTTGCCAAGCGCTTGCGCGGAAAGCACAAGACGAACTTCACTCCTCACGCAGACTGCGGTGATTACGTGATCGTCGTCAACGCCGAGAAGGTTGTGATGACCGGCACCAAAATGCAAACCAAGGAGTACCAGTGGTTCACGGGTTACCCAGGCGGCCAGCGCACGCGCTCCGCCCAGGAGATGCTCAACCGCAAGCCCCACGCGCTCGTGGAAGAAGCGGTTCGTGGAATGCTCCCGAAGAACCGGTTGGGCCGTGAAATGTTCCGCAACCTCCACGTTTTCGTGGGTCCGGATCACAAGCACGAGGCGCAACAGCCTGAGACCCTGACCTTCTAATTGACCGATACAGCCTAATCAATGGACGTAATCAACACTTCGGGCCGCCGCAAGACGGCAGTTGCCCGCCTCTACATGAAGCCCGGAACGGGTAAAGTGACGGTCAACAAGACCGAAGCAGCTCAGTACTTCCCGACCGCCGTGTTGCAGTACAAGCTGAACCAGCCGTTCTCCATCACCGAGACCGAAGGCCAATACGACGTGAACGTGAACGTTTACGGCGGTGGCATCAACGGTCAGGCGGATGCCGTTCGTTTGGCGATGTCGAAAGCCCTCGTGGAAATCAATCCCGAGTGGAAGTCTTCGTTGAAGGAAGTCGGTTTGATGACGCGTGACCCTCGGATGGTCGAGCGGAAGAAGCCGGGTTTGAAGAAGGCTCGGAAGCGCGAGCAGTTCTCCAAGCGTTAATCCGCATCAGAAAGCATTCCCAGTGGCGGCATCGCAAGGTGCCGCTCACTTTTTATTCAATCGTTTAGTATCCAAACGCTTCGGATTCTCAAGGTGGGACTACCGGAGCGTTGCATCAATCCAGGAAAGTAAACATGGCACGAACGAACTTCGAGCAATTGTTGCAAGCCGGTGCCCACTTCGGTCACCTCAAGCGCAAGTGGAATCCCCACATGGCCCCGTACATTTTCACGGAGACCAAAGGCATCCACATCATCGACCTCCACAAGACGGTGGTCAAGTTGGACGAGGCCTCTGCCGCGATGAAGCAAATCGCGAAGAGCGGAAAGAAAATCCTCTTCGTCGCAACGAAAAAACAGGCGAAAGAAATCATCGCTCAACGAGCTGCTGCCATCGGCATGCCCTACGTAACGGAGCGTTGGTCAGGCGGCATGTTGACGAACTTCGCGACCATCCGGAAGGCGGTCAAGAAGATGTCACAAATCGACAAGATGGAGCAAGACGGAACGCTCAACACGCTTTCGAAGCGTGAGCGCCTCCAGGTCTCTCGTCAGCGCGCTAAGCTCGAGAAGAACTTGGGTTCGATTTCCGACTTGACCCGCATTCCAGCGGCCATTTTCATTGTTGACGTGAAGAAGGAGCACATTGCCTTGGCTGAAGCCAAGAAGTTGGGCATCCCCGTCTTCGCAATGGTGGACACGAATTCGGATCCCCGTCCGGTTGACTTCCCCATTCCGGCAAACGACGATGCGAGCAGCTCAGTGGAAGTGGTGATGGACACGGTGGCCGCAGCAGTGGCTGAAGGGCTGCAAGAGCGCAAGTCAGACAAGGACAGCGCAGACGCTGCAGCAGCAAAAGCGAAGGAGGCTGCGGAGAAGGAAGAGGCCGCTCAAGCCGAAGCAACTCCTGAGGCACCAGCCGCGGAAGAAGCACCCGCTGAGGAGGAGGGTTCTTCAAAGGACTGATTCAAGCACCACACGTTACCAGACCATTAACGCTGAAAAATTTGACCCCATGAACATCACAGCAGCAGATGTGAACAAGCTCCGCAAGCAAACGGGAGCGGGCATGATGGATTGCAAGAAGGCCCTGCAAGAAGCAGAGGGTGACTTCGAAAAGGCCGTTGAGGTTCTGCGCTTGAAAGGCCAAAAAGTGGCCGCGAAGCGCAGCGATCGCGAAGCGGGCGAAGGCGCGATCCTGTCAGGAGTGAACGCAGCGGGCGACTTCGGTGTCCTCCTCGCGTTGAATTGCGAAACGGACTTTGTGGCGAAAAACGAAGGTTTTGTTGCAACGGCTCAGACGTTGTTGGATTTGGCCATCAACGAAGGCATCACCTCGAAGGAGGATTTGTTGGCGAAGACCTACCCCGGCGCGTCCATCACGGTCGCGGAGAAAATCATCGAGGAGACCGGCAAGATCGGTGAGCGCCTCGACATCGGTACGTTCGAAACCGTCAGCGCAGCGTGTGTGGTGTCCTACATCCACCCCGGCAACCGCCTGGCGACGTTGGTCGGATTCTCGGGCGCCATGCCAGAGGCCGCTGGCCGCGACGTAGCGATGCAAGCCGCTGCCATGGCTCCGGTTGCATTGGATGAGTCAACGATTCCCCAGGATTTGATCGAGAAGGAACTCCAAATCGGCAAGGACCTCGCCATCCAAGAGGGCAAGCCCGCCGAAATGGCTGACAAGATTGCTCAAGGCCGCTTGAAGAAGTGGTTCAAGGAGTCAACGCTCGTGAACCAGGATTACATCAAAGACAACAAGCAATCGGTTGCGGCGTTCATCAACGCTTCCGCAGCGGGTGTCACGGCTACGGCGTTCAGCCGCGTAGCCCTCGACTGATCAGCGATTGCACGAATATTGAACAAAGGCACTCTTCGGGGTGCCTTTGTTGTTTTTCGGCGGGTGAAGATGGCGGGATTATTCGGATATTCGCGGCCGATGAGGTACGAACGCATACTCCTTAAGCTGAGCGGCGAAGCCCTGATGGGCGACAAGCAGTTTGGCATAGACAACGACCGGTTGAAGCAATATGCGGTCCAGATCAAATCCGTGGTGGATCGCGGCGTGCAGGTGGCTATTGTCATCGGCGGCGGCAACATCTTCCGGGGCGTTCAAGCGGCTGAGGGCGGCATGGAGCGGACACAGGGCGATTACATGGGCATGCTGGCAACCGTCATCAACTCGATGGCCCTGCAGAGCGCATTGGAGGCGGAGGGCATTGACACGCGCTTGCAGAGCGCCATTGAATTGAAGCAAATCGCGGAGCCATTCATCCGCCGCCGCGCCATTCGCCACTTGGAAAAGGGTCGGGTGGTGATTTTCGGTGGCGGCACGGGCAACCCGTTTTTCACGACCGATTCGGCGGCCTCGCTCCGGGCCATTGAAATCGATGCGGACGTCATCCTCAAGGGCACGCGGGTTGACGGCATTTACGACGCCGACCCGGAAAAGCACCCCGACGCGAAGCGCTTCGAGACCATTTCGTTCGATGAGGTCTTCAGCAGGGGCCTGCAGGTCATGGACATGACGGCATTCACGCTTTGCAACGAAAACAACCTCCCCATCGTTGTGTTTGACATGAACCGATCGGGCAATCTGCTGCGATTGGTTGAAGGAGAAGACGTGGGAACGTTGGTTACTTTTGAATCCACAACATCATGACGGAAGAAATCACAATGGCCTTGGATACGGCGAAGGAAGCCATGGACAAGGCGATCGCTCACCTCGAGCACGAATTGACGAAAATCCGGGCGGGCAAGGCACACCCGAGCATGTTGGGCGGCGTCAAGGTGGACTACTACGGTGCACCCACGCCGTTGTCCCAAGTCGCCAACGTGAACTCCACAGACGCCCGCACGCTCACCATTCAGGCGTGGGAGAAGTCGATGTTGGACCCCATTGCGACGGCTGTCATCAATGCGAATTTGGGCCTCAACCCCATGAACAACGGCGAGGTGATCCTCATCAACGTCCCGCCGTTGACGGAAGAGCGTCGGAAGGAGCTCGTGAAGCGCGCTCGGTCGGAAGGGGAGCACGCGCGCGTCGGCATCCGCAACGGTCGGAAGGACGCCATGGATTTTTTGAAGGCGGCCAAGGCGGATGGGCTGAGCGAGGATTTGGCCAAAGGCGGAGAAGCCAAGGTCCAGGAACTCACCGATGCCTACAACAATCGGGTCGATGAAGTGCTTGACGCGAAGGAGGCGGACATCATGACGGTCTGATTTCAGCAGCTCGTTCCGTAATCCACCAAAAACATCAGGAGGTCCGCCGTGGAGACGGCCCCATCTTCGTTCAAGTCGGAGGGGCAAGTCGATGCGCCAGGAAAACCGGTGCACGACCCGTTGTCCGCTGTTGCTGAGGGGTCGAAGTTGGCCGCATTGGCGTAGGTGCACCCTGCGGTGACCACCGGCGCACACGTTGCGTAATCGCACGTTCCATCGTCCTGAGTGGCCTCCGAGGCATAATTGCACGCATCCGGATACATGCAGCCGAGCACGGTGGGAGGGACGCAGGAAACGAAGTCGCAGCTTCCGTTGTCCACAGTGGCAGCATCCGAGTAGTTGCATGCCGATGCGTACGTGCACCCTGGGACCTCGGTGCAGGTGCTGCCGTTGCCCCCGCACACGCCGCATGCATCGGGTAAGGCACACGAACCATCGTCCACCGTGGCGTTCACGTTGTAATTGCAGGCCGTAGCGTCCGTGCACCCCGCAACGTCCGCTGGGCTGGGACAAAACCCGAACAGGTTCACCTCAAACACATACACCGCTCCCGCGGATGCGCCGTTGCTATTCGTGACATCGATGGTCCAGTTGCCCAAACCTGCCAACCCATCGGGCAGTTCGAAACTCACTTGGTATCCGGTGCTGGCGGTCGAGCTCCACTCCACGGGCCAAGCCACGTTCACGCCGCAACCGGTGCCGCCAGCACTCCAGCACTCCCCCCCAGGCGCCGTGAACGTCCAGACCAGATCCCCCGCCTCCGAAGCGTCACCATCGCTGTTCTCCCATTCCAGGTTGATGCCAATGGCGGTCACGACGCCCGCTCCTTCAAGCAGAAATGACGCGCTTTCACCCCCCATTAATTCAGCTTCCTCGAACCAATCCAACTCGCAGTCACACGCCGTCCCGGGGAACGGGAAGAGGCAGTTGCCATCGTCGATGATGGCATCGGGTTGGTAGTTGCAGGCTGCCGAATCGGTACAACCGGTTTGGCCTTGGGCCCATTTGCTCAGCATCAGCAGGCAAGCGAGGGCGGGAAGGAAGCGTTGGAAGTGCATGACCAAATGAAGGTCTCACCAAGGCAACGCATTTGACATGATGAAGATCAGTTTCGCCATTCAGCGGCCACGCGTCGCGCGGCTTCATCCGAGGCAATGAGCCCTTCCAAGTCCGGGTTTGCTTCGAAATCCACCCGACCCAACGCGTGCTCCACCACATCCGTCAGTTGCAGGAATTCAATGTCGTCCTCAAGGAACCGAGCCACCGCAACCTCGTTCGCAGCATTCAACACGGCGGGAGCATTGCCCCCTCTCCGCACGGAATCGAAGGCCAACGCGAGGTTCCGAAACGCCTCCATGTCCGGCCGCTCAAACGTCAATTCGGGGTAGTCAAAAAACGAGAACCGCTCGAACGTGTTCGGCAAGCGGCGAGGATACCCCAACGCGTAGGCAATGGGCAACTTCATGTCCGGCAAGCCCAGTTGGGCTTTGATGGATCCGTCCTCAAATTGCACGCACGAGTGGATGATGGATTGCGGATGCACCACCACGTCGATGGCGTCCACGTCCAAATCGAACAACCACTTCGCCTCGATCACCTCCAGCCCCTTGTTCATCAGGGACGCGGAATCGATGGTGATTTTTGCTCCCATCGTCCAGTTCGGGTGCTTCAACGCCTGAGCTTTTGTGACCCCGGCTAGTTCCGCGCGGGAACGTCCTCGGAAGGGTCCGCCCGAGGCGGTCAGGATGATTTTTTCGATGGGGTTGAGGACTTCCCCTGCCAAGCATTGGTAGATTGCGCTGTGTTCGCTGTCCACGGGGTGGACATCGACCTTGTGCTTGCGGGCTTCCGCCATCACGATGCTGCCGGCGACCACGAGGGTTTCCTTGTTGGCGAGGGCGATGTGTTTGCCCGCGCGGATGGCTCGCAACGTGGGCCGCAGACCCGCCGCTCCCACCAGCGCCGTGAGGACCATGTGGATGCCGTCCATTTCCACGACTTGCTCGAGGGCTTCCGGGCCAGCGTAGACCTTGATGCCCTCATCGAACAGGGCGTCGCGGACGGTTTCGAACTTCTCCTGCCGGCCGATGACCACGGCGTTGGGCTTGAATTCCAGCGCTTGGGCAATGAGGAGGTCGCAGTTGCCGTGGGCAGAGAGGACCTCCACGTGGAGGTGGTCGCGTTGCTCGCGAATGACTTCCAGGGCTTGGGTGCCGATGGAGCCGGTGGAGCCGAGGATGGCGATGCCGCGGGTGCTCATAGGAAACCGAGTTCGAGTTTGGCCTCCTCGCTCATCATGTCCTGCGACCAAGGCGGATCGAACACGATGTTCACTTTCGCGCCCGTTGCGCCGTTGATGCCGCCGACTTTTTGCTCGACTTCCGCGGGCATGGATTCGGCAACCGGGCAGTTGGGCGAAGTCAGCGTCATGTCCAAGTGCACGAAGCCCTCCTCGCTGATTTTCACCTCGTAGATGAGCCCCAGTTCGTAGATGTCAACCGGAATTTCCGGGTCGTAAATGGTCTTCAACACGGCAATGACCGTGGCTTCATCGAATGGTTTGCTCATGCGTTCGTCATCCAAGATTCAACGTCTTCCAATGAAAGCGCTGGCAGGTCCAATTTGTTCTTCTTCCGGAAACCATTCAGTTTCTCGCGCAGGCCCGCGGGTTTGACCGATGCCAAATCTTCGACCGTCTCAAACCCCGCCGCGGCCACATGCGGCGCCCATTCCGCCGGCACCCCTGCAGCCTCCAACGCGCCCAAGTCGGGCCCGGTCGCAAACACTTCCGGCCGCATTTGGGGGAAGAGCAGCACCTCCTGAATCGAGGTTTGGTTCGTCAACATCATGACCAACCGGTCGATGCCGATGCCCACGCCACTCGTAGGGGGCATGCCGTACTCCAGCGCGCGCAGGAAGTCCTGGTCGATGAACATGGCCTCATCGTCTCCCCGTTCGGCCAACTTCAGCTGCGACTCAAACCGTTCGCGTTGATCGATGGGATCGTTCAGTTCGCTGTAGGCGTTTGCGACTTCCGTTCCGTTGATCATCAGCTCAAAGCGCTCGGTGTAGCCGGGCTTCGAGCGGTGCGCCTTCGTCAGCGGCGACATCTCCACCGGGTAGTCGGTGATGAAGGTGGGCTGGATGTAATGGTGCTCGCACTTTTCGCCAAACAACTCATCGACGAGTTTGCCCTTGCCCATGCTCGCATCCGTTTCGATGCCCAACTCCTCGCAGGCCGCGCGCAAGCCCGCCTCGTCCAAGCCATCGATGTCCACGTCCGTGTGCTCGAGGATGGCATCCCGCATGGTCACCCGGCGGAACGGCGGCGTGAAGTCGATTTCATTGCCGGCGAGCGTCACCTTGTGCGTGCCGTGCAAGCGATGCGCCACCTTCGCAAGCAGTTGCTCCATTTCCTCCATCATCCACAGGTAGTCCTTGTACGCCACGTACAATTCCATCACCGTGAACTCCGGATTGTGCGTCCGGTCCATCCCTTCGTTGCGGAAGTTCCGCGAAAACTCGTAGACGCCCTCGAAGCCGCCCACAATGAGCCGCTTCAAATACAATTCGTTCGCGATGCGCAGGTAGAGCGGAATGTCGAGCGCGTTGTGGTGCGTGATGAACGGCCGGGCCGCTGCACCCCCGGGAATGGCTTGCAACACCGGCGTGTCCACTTCGAGCCACCCTTTTGCGTCGAACGTTTCGCGGATGGTGCGGATGACTGTGCTCCGCGCTTCGAACGTGGCGCGTACCTGCGGGTTCACCACGAGGTCCACGTACCGCATGCGGTAGCGCAGTTCCGGATCAGTGAATGCGTCGTGCACCTTGCCGCCTTCGTCGACCTTCACGGCCGGAAGGGGCTTGAGGGACTTCGCGAGCACCGTCAGCTCGCGCACCTCGATGCTCTGTTCTCCGGTTTGGGTCAAAAACGTCACCCCCTTCACGCCCACGAAGTCCCCCCGATCGAGGAGCTTCTTGAACACGTCGTTGTACAGGCTTTTGTCCTCATCCGGGCACAACACGTCCCGATTCAAATACAATTGAAACGTTCCTTCACCGTCCTGCAGCTCAGCAAACGAGGCCTTTCCCATGATGCGTCGGCTCATGATGCGGCCCGCGAGGCTCACTTCGACGCCCTCTTCAAAGGCGTCCGCAAGCGACTTTGACCGGTGGGTCACCGGGTAGGCGGCTGCGGGATACGGCTCGATGCCACGTCGCTTCAATTCCTGAAGGGACGACCGGCGGATGCGTTCTTGCTCAGTCAGGTGCATGGTGCAAAGTTACTCCGTTCGTGCAGTCAGCCGTGACGCTTTTCCGACAGGTTCGCGCGGCCGCTTTCGGTAGATTTGCCGAAAATTTGCTCATGGTGCGCGCACTTCTTTTTGCAACCGGTTTGCTTTGCTGGACGGGGGGTTCAGGCCAAATCTTGAACCTGGACACCCTCCCGTCCCGCTTCATTCCCCCTCCCGCTTCCCCCATTTTCTACCTGCCCGAGGCTCCGGTTGTGGGTGCGGCGCCCAACGAATCCCTGCCAGCTGCGGTCGCCGCCCATGCGGTGACGAGCCTGCTTCCCCGCGAAATCCAGCACGTTGGCACCCCCGCTCTAGCGCCCGCCCTCGAAGCGGTGACCGGCCTCGACATCCGAACCCGTGGCCCACTTGGCGTGCAAAGCGACGTGTCCATCCGCGGCGGCACGTTCGAGCAGGCCGCCCTCTTCGTCGACGGCATCCGCTGGTCCGCTCCCCAAACCGCCCACCACCTCTTGAACCTGCCCATTGAGCCCTCCCTGCTCAGCGGCCTCGAGGTCGTGCGCGGGGGCACCGGCGCGTTCGCGGGCGTGGGTGCCTTCGCCGGCTCGCTTCACCTAAGCCTGGCCCCCGATCCGCTGAATCCGTTCACCCAAATCGACCTCGAAGGGGGCAGCTACGGGTGGCGTCGCGCGGCGATGTCGGCTTCGTTGAACGCGCCCGGCTTAATCCAGCGCGTCGCGGTGTCGCACAGCACCACGGACGGCTACCAAGAAAACACCGACGCGATGATCACGCGGGCGATGTGGATCGGGGACTGGACCGGCAAGCACCAAGGTCGGTGGCGGGCGCTCTTGGGCTTCGAGGAGAAGGCGTTTGGCGCGCAGTCCTTCTATACCGCGGCGTACCCGCATCAGTTCGAAGCGACGGGTTCGGCCATGGCGCAGTTGACGTGGCGGCGGTTTGCGCGTTGGCAGTCCTTTGCGGGAGTCCATGCGCGGTACCACAGGGACCGGTTTGAATTGTATCGGGAAGGACCGGCTTGGTACGAGGAAACCGCCGATGGCTTTTTCGTTCGGGATGGGGTCGGGACTTCGCCCGCGGATACGGCTGCGTTTTGGTACGGCGGCCCCAACCAACACCGCTCATTCACCTCGGGCTTGACCGTCCGAACCACCCACCTCCACGGCCGAGGAGGCCTCACCTTGGGCGCGGACACCCGCCTGGAAGCCGTCCGCAGCAACGTGCTCGGCTTGGCGCGTGACACCGATTCGGACTTCCCCTTCGGTGCTCAACGGGTCAACACCGACCTCTTCGCTTCCGAGCGCTGGACGTCCGGTGACGGCCAACTCCGCGTTTCGGCCACCCTCGGTGCGAACCTGAACACCCAGTTCGGCGTCCGAGCCTTGCCCGCCCTCGACGCCGTCTACCGCTTCGGCCACAGCCGCGGTGAAGTCATGCACCCGTGGGCCGCCTTCGCTTCCATCGGCCGGTCCGTCCGTCACCCGTCGTACACGGACCTGTACTACCAAGGTGGCGCCTCCGGCCGAGCCGACCTCCAGCCCGAAGTCGCCGACCAAATCGAACTCGGCCTCCGTTGGCGACAGTACCGCGTCCTCCACACCCAACTCGGCGCCCCCCGCCCCCTTAGCGGAATGGGCGTGGAATTCGCGGGTTGGCTGCGCCGCGGCTCCGACCTCATTGATTGGGTCCTCCTCCCCGGCAGCGACGAGTTTCAAGCGGCGAACCTCACTTCGACCATCCACCGCGGCATCGAGCTGGCCGCTGATTACCGGGCCGAACCCAGCCGTCCGCTGTTCTTCCAGTCCGTTCGCGCCTCCTTCGCTGCAACCGATGCCGCCGTGGAACAGGGCAACTACGAGAGCAGCTACGCCCTCGACATCGTCCGCAGCAAGGCCGACCTCCTCGCGACGTTCCTGTTTCCCGGTCGCCTGGTGCTCGAAGTGCGCGCCACCCGCCAAGCCCGAAGCGGCCAGTACCGCACCATCGAAGGCGAAGTCACACCCTACAAGCCGTTCACGGCCGCAGGGCTCGGCTTGTCCCGCTCCTTCCTTCAAGGCCAAATCCGCGGTTTCGTCCGAGCCGACAACGCATTCAATGCCGAGTACGTCGACTTCGGCAACGTCCTCCAACCGGGCCGGTGGTGGCGCGCCGGAATCACCTGGCGGCCGAAGCGCCAAACCGAAGACGCGCCGTAACTTTGGGTCAAACCCCTGCTCCTATGGAACGCATGCGCCGCCTCATCACCGAATTCCCGCAACAGCTCGAAGATGCGTGGAACATCGCCTCGAAAACCCCCATTGATTTTCAAGGCTTCCAACCGAGCCAAGTGGTGGTGCTGGGCATGGGAGGAAGCGGCATCAGCGGGGCGATCGCGTCGCGGATGTTGGCCCGCACCGCTGGCATGCCCATTGCGGCGAACAGCGATTACGTGATCCCGGCGTACGTCGGTCCGCAGACGCTGGTCGTTGCGTGCAGTTATTCCGGCGCCACGGAGGAAACGCTGGCGGCCTTGGACCAAGCCGTGGAGCGAGGTGCCCGCATCGCGGCCATCACCTCCGGCGGCGAACTGGGCGCAAAGGCCGCTGAAGCGGGCTGGCCGGTCGTTGAGATTCCGGGCGGGCAGCCGCCGCGTTCGCAGTTCGGGTATGCGTTCACGGGTGTGATGCACGTGCTGCATGCGGCGGGTGCCGTACCTCAGGAATTGTACGCGGATTTTGCCCAGGCGGGGCCGACGCTCGCAGCCGCTCAGGAGGACGTCATCGATCGGGCCATGCAGGTGGCGGATGTGGTGGAAGGACGTCGGATTTGGCTTTATTCCGATGCCGCCCAAGAAGGCCTCATCACGCGGTGGCGCCAGCAACTCAACGAGAACAGCAAGCTGCTCGTCACGCACCACGTGTTCCCTGAAATGAACCACAACGAGCTCGTCGGCTGGGAAAGCGGTGGCGAGGACGACGTGGCGGTCATCGTGCAGTGCCCGGAGGACCATCCGCGGACGCGCGTGCGCATGGACGTGTGCGCGGGCGTTTTCCAAGACCAAGGCGCGGACGTGGTGGTGATCGAACCTTCAGGTGAAACTGAATTGTTGCGGTTCTTTGATTTGGTGCACCTCGGGGACTGGTTGAGCTTGATCCTTGCGGAGCGGGTGGGGGTGGATCCGGTCGACATCCGGTACATCGAGTTGTTGAAGGGGGAGCTCGCGAAGGTCCCGCGATGAAGCACCGCGTGCACGTTCGGGATTTGGGGGCGATGCGTTACGCGGAGGCGTGGGCGTTGCAGGAGGAGCTGTTCGGGGCGATGGTGCAGCGGAAGATTGCGCGGCGGCGAGCGGGGTTGGAGGAGCAGGAGCCGAGTGCGGATCCGGATTTGGCCTTGCCCGAGGGCCACATGCTGTACGTGGAGCATCCGCACGTGGTGACGTTGGGCAAGAGCGGGGAGGAGGCGCATTTGGTCGCGTCGGAAGATCAGCTGGAGCGGCTGGGCGTGGATTATCACCCGATCAACCGGGGTGGGGACATCACCTACCATGGGCCGGGGCAGTTGGTGGGGTATCCGTTGTTGGATTTGGACCAAATCTTCACCGACATCGGGCGGTACATGCGCACCTTGGAGGAGGCGATCATCCGAACGTGCAGCCATTACGGGCTGCATACGGAGCGCATTGATGGGTTGACGGGCGTCTGGCTGGATGCGGATAAAGGGATGGGTGCGCGCAAGATTGCGGCGTTGGGCGTGAAGAGTTCGCGGTGGGTGACGATGCACGGGTTCGCCTTCAACGTGACGACCGACTTGAACTTTTTCGACCTCATCGTGCCGTGCGGCATCCAAGGCCGCGGGGTGACTTCGCTCGAACGGGAGCTGGGGCGGAAGGTGCCGATGGGTGAGGTGCGCGAGCGGGTGCATGGGCACTTGCGGGCGCTGTTTGGTTGGGAGGAGGTGTAGGATTTGGAAAGAGCGGGGGTTTGGGCCAAATTGCTGCCATGAAAACCCGTCCTTTCGCCCTGTTGCTCGCGGCCCTGCCGGCCAGCCTGCTCGCCCAAAATCTGGACTACTGCCTGACCGTTGAAGCCCACGCCATTGACGGCATTGAAGGCATGACGACCTACCGGTTTTACGTCGACGCGGTGAACCCAACGGATTTCGTCGGCGCCGTCTATGGAGATGCTACGTCACCGCTCGCCATTCGGACGAGCAACGGGTTCTACAACGACGAATTCGGCGGCAGCAGCACAGCCGAGATCAACCCGGCCATTTTCTCGGCGATGCCGAGTGCGGAATTCGACTCGTGGTTCACCATCGGCTCGGAATCCATCCCCGTGCCTCCCGCGATGGCGGTCACCGCGATTGAGTCGCCTGGACAGTCGTGGGTCAGTCACTTCGCTGAAGGTGCGGCGGAGAGCGGCGCGGACGTCATCATGGACGATGCCATTGGCGGCATTTGGTTCTTGATGAACGGTGCCGTGAATGGCTTGCCCGACGCGACGAACCTTCGCGTTTTGGTGATGCAAGTGACTGCGCCGACCGCCGATGACCTGTGGGGCACCCTGAATTTTCAGGTCTTCGTTGAAGGCGATCCGTTGGCCATGGAGACGCGGACGTGCAGTTTCAATGGGGCGGGCACGTTCTGCCCCGGCGAGCAGGTTTCGGTGGCGGAGGCGGCAGATGCGCCGTGGAACGTGTTCCCGACGGCCACTTCGGGCGCGGTGACCTTGACGGGTTGGGCGGCGTCGGCTGAGCTCGTCGTCGTGAACTCCTCGGGCCAAATCGTGCGCACCGTGCCCGCCGCGGTCCGCAACACCCTCGACCTCTCCGGTTTGCCCACTGGATGGTACAGCCTCGTGGCCACGGACGGCGCCCGCCGCAGCACGCGCCGTTTGTTCATTACAGAGTGAATTGAAAGACCATGAAGCGTTTCATCAAGGGGTTTTTGGCCTTCGTGGGAGCTTTGGTGCTCCTGAGCTGGGTCACCGGTTACGGGTACATTTGGGGCGGAATGCGGGAGACGTACTTCCGCGGATGGAAGAATTCGAACATCGACGACTTGGAGTTTCGGGATGTGGTGACGCTCCCCGCGGTGAATCCGCAGCCGTGGCCGGAGGCGCTGCTCCCTGAATCGGCGCTGAGCGAGGCTTCGGCCGCAGCGATGGACGCTTCATTGGCTGCGAGTTTCTTGGTCATCTTCCGCGACACCATCCGGTACGAGCGCTATTGGCGGGGGCACGATCGGTCGACCCGAACGAATTCGTTTTCCATGGCAAAGACCATCACCGCGCTGGCGGTGGGCTTGGCAGCCGATCAGGGTGTGCTGACCGTGAACGATCCGGTGGGCGATCATTTGGAGCGGTTTGCCGGGACGGACTTGACGGTGGAGCACTTGCTGCAAATGCGCTCGCACATCCCGTTTGGCGAGAATTACAAGAACCCGTTCGCCTTCATGGCCCAATCGTATTACAAAGACGGCGTCCGGGACCTCCTTGCGGAGTACACCCTGTCCGAGCCCGCGGGCACGGAATGGAAGTACCAGGGGGGAAACACCATGCTCTTGGAGGAAATCGTTTCTTCGGGAAGTGGCCGGACTTTGAGCGATTGGACTGCGCGCGGGTTGTGGGGTCCGATGGGGGCGGAGTCCGATGCGCACTGGGGCGTCGACGATTCGGTGGATCCGCCGGTGGAGCGGTGTTTTGCGCAATTCTATGCGACCACTCGGGATTTTGCTCGCCTTGGGAAGTTGCTGAGCGACAGCGGACGATGGAACGGGCGGCAACTCGTTTCTGAAGCGTACATCGAGCGCTTGTTGACTCCGGTGAATGCGTTGGATCCCGCGTGCGACGCGACGCATTATGGGTACCAAATTTGGTTGGGAACCACCGATGACGGCGCTGCCTTCTCCGTCCTCGAAGGCCACCGGGGGCAGTTCGTCATTTCGGTTCCGGCGTTGGATTTGGTCGTGGTTCGCACGGGCTATGACAAGCCCAGCGATAAGATCCGCCACTTGCCCGGTGAGGTTTACCGCGTCATCGATTTCGCCCGCGAAGTGCTCAAATAACGCGTTATAACGACACTTACAAATCCAAGGGCGTCGAAAGTGAATTTGAATTGCATGATTTAATCGCTTAAATTTTTATTTGCCATCGAACAAGTGAACCGAAAAGCGATGAAATCAGTGGATGAACTCCTGCGGGTGGTGGTGGTGGACGACGAGAAGCCCGCCCGCCTTGCCATTCAACACCAAATCGAACGGCACTGCCCGGGCATGCGGGTGGTGTATGCGGCCTCATCAGCGGCTGAGGCGCACCGAGAAATCAAACGGCTGGCTCCCGACGTGGTGTTCCTCGACATCCGCATGCCGGATGAGACGGGATTGGAACTCCTCGACCGCTTTCCCGACCGCGATTTCTATGTGGTCTTTTGCACCACGTATCATGAATACGCCGTGGAGGCCATCCGCAAGCAAGCATTTGACTACTTGTTGAAGCCGGTCGATGCGGAGGAACTCAAGGCCTGCGCGCGTCGCATTGCAAACCATTTCCACGTGGGGAATGTGGTGGCAACGGAGCCCCAAAATGACCCCAATCGGAAAATCGAATTGCAGACTTCCGGACACCGCTACTTCGTGAAACTCGGAGAAATCTTGAACGTCGAGGCGAGCGGGAGTTATTCCACGTTCCACTTGGAGGGCGGGCGGCGCATCACGGTGTCGAAGAACTTGAAGCGGGTGGAGGAATTGCTGGATGACCCGACGTTTTTCCGGGTCCACAACTCCCAATTGGTCAGGCTGAACAACGTGCTCAGTTGCAACTACCGATCAAATACCTTGACGCTCAAAGATGGAAGCGAAGTGCCGATGGCGGTGCGAAAGCGCGATGAGGTGCGGTTGCGGCTGGAGCAGCTGATGATCGATGTGGAAGGCCCCAAGCGCCGCCGGCGTTCGACGCCTTCGATGGCCGCGGAGCCACGTCCACCGTTGAAGCCCTAGGCGCGTATCTTTGCGGCATGGCCACTACCGAAGGACTTCCGGACATTCGAAGCTTGGACGCTGAAGGCTTGCGGGCAGCGGTGGCTGAACTCGGTGAAAAGCCGTTTCGTGCGAAGCAGTTGGAGGAATGGATTTGGACCAAATCAGCGGCTTCCTTCGACGAGATGACGAACCTCAGTGCCGCCTTCCGCACCGCGCTCAAGGCCGGGTATCGCATCGAGCGCATTCGGCTTCAGGAGCGCCAAATCAGCAACGACCGAACCATCAAGTGCGCATTCGAAGTCGGTCCCCATCAGGTCGTCGAGGGCGTTCTCATTCCCACGTCGAAGCGGATGACGGCGTGCATTTCCTCCCAAGTTGGCTGTTCATTGGCGTGCGCCTTTTGTGCCACGGGCCGATTGAAGTTGTTGAAGAACCTCTCGGCAGGGGAGATTTATGACCAGGTCGAAATGCTGCGGGCGATGGCGGACGAGCGGTATGGGGCGTCGCTGACGAACATCGTGTACATGGGCATGGGCGAGCCGCTGCTCAATTACCGCGAGATGATGGCCTCCATTGATCGCATTTGTGGCACGCCGGGGTTGGGCATTTCGCCCAAGCGCATCACGGTCAGCACGGCCGGAATTGCGAAGGCCATCAAGCGCCTCGGGGACGATGAGGTGAAATTCAATTTGGCCTTGAGCCTGCATGCGGCGAACGATGAGAAGCGCAACCGCATCATGGCCATCAACGAGACGAACAACCTCGCGGTATTGGCCGATGCGCTCAAGCACTTCCACGAAAAAACGGGCACGCGCGTCACCTTCGAGTACATCCTGTTCAAGGACTTCAACGATTCGCTTGCGGACGCGCGAGAACTTGCGGAATTCTGCCGGAACGTCCCATGCAAAATCAACCTGATCGAGTACAACCCCATCGATGACGGGGAGTTCCAAAAAACCTCTCCCGAGCGCACCGATGCGTTCGTGGAATTCCTGGAACGGTGCAACCTTGTGGTGAACGTCCGGCGCTCACGGGGCAAAGACATCGATGCCGCGTGCGGTCAGCTGGCGAACAAAAACGAACTCGCCGCCTCCGCCCCCCGGAAGGTCAATCCAGCTTGAGGACGGCGAGGAACGCGCTCTGAGGCACCTCGACGTTGCCGACTTGGCGCATGCGTTTCTTGCCTTTCTTTTGCTTCTCGAGCAGTTTCCGCTTCCGGGTGATGTCCCCTCCGTAGCACTTTGCCGTAACGTCTTTCCGAACCGGTTTGATGGTTTCCCGCGCAATGATTTTCGCTCCGATGGCTGCTTGCAGGGCAATCATGAACTGCTGTCGCGGGATGAGTTCTTTCAATTTTAAGCAGATTTTCTTGCCCAGTTCGAACGCGTTGTCCCGGTGGATGAGGGCGCTGAGGGCATCGACTTGGTCGCCATTCAGGAGGATGTCCAGCTTGACGAGGTTGCTTTGCTTGTATTCATCCGGGAAGTAGTCGAACGAGGCGTATCCGCGGGAAACGCTCTTGAGTTTGTCGTAGAAGTCGAAAACGATTTCCCCGAGCGGCATGCTGAAGGTCATCTCCACGCGGTCGGCCGTCAAGTACACTTGGTTCAGCAGGATGCCGCGTTTCTCGATGCAGAGGCTCATGACCGCGCCGATGTACTCGCTCTTCGTGATGACTTGCGCCTTGATGAACGGCTCTTCCACGTAGTCGAGTTTGTTCGTGTCGGGCAGGTCGGAAGGGTTGTTGACGATCAGTTGGTCCCCGGCTTTCGTGAAGGCGTGGTAGCTCACGTTGGGAACCGTGGTGATGACCGACATGTCAAATTCGCGCTCGAGCCGCTCTTGGATGATTTCCATGTGCAGCATGCCGAGGAAGCCGCATCGAAAGCCAAATCCCAATGCCGCCGAAGACTCCGGCTCGAACACCAACGAAGCATCGTTCAGCTGCAACTTCTCCATCGACGCCCGCAACTCTTCATAATCCTCGGTATCGACCGGGTAAATGCCCGCAAAGACCATGGGCTTCACGTCCTCAAAGCCCTTCACGGCAACTGAGCACGGGTTGTTCTTCAAGGTCAAGGTGTCCCCAACTTTGACTTCCCGAGCGTTTTTGATGCCGCTGATGACGTAGCCCACATTCCCTGCTTTCAGTTCCTTTTGTGGCTTGAGGTCCAGGCCCAAAATGCCGATTTCATCTGCATTGTATTCCTTCTTCGTCGCCATGAACTGCACCGTTTCTCCCTTCTTCAGCGTCCCGTTCAGCACCCGGATGTAGGCGATGATGCCGCGAAACGAGTTGAACACGCTGTCGAAGACCATCGCTTGAAGGGGTGCATTGGGATCGCCTTTCGGGGCGGGCACTTTGTTCACAATGGCTCGCAGGATGTCGTCCACACCCATGCCCGTCTTCCCACTTGCTGGAATGATGTCCTCTTGCGTGCAGCCGATGAGGTCGATGATTTGGTCGCTCACGCCTTCTGGGTCGGCTGAATCGAGGTCCATTTTGTTCAAAACCGGAATGATCTCGAGGTCGTGTTCCAAGGCCAAATACAAGTTCGAAATCGTCTGGGCCTCAATCCCTTGCGTCGCATCCACAATCAACAACGCCCCCTCACAGGCCGCAATCGACCGCGAGACCTCGTAGCTGAAATCCACGTGACCGGGCGTGTCGATGAGGTTCAGCGTGTATTCGAGTCCATCTTCGGCGGTGTGCCGCATTTGGATGGCGTGGCTCTTGATCGTGATGCCCCGCTCGCGCTCCAAATCCATGTCGTCGAGCGTCTGCTCCTGCAATTCCCGATCGGTGATGGTCCCGGTGGTGTGCAACAGCCGGTCAGCTAGCGTGCTCTTGCCGTGATCGATGTGTGCGATGATGCAGAAATTCCGGATGCGTTCCATGCCGTATGATTGAAAGGCGAAAATACGGCTGAACGGTGAGCATTGGTTCCGGGCGAAGGTTGGAAGTTGCCGTGCAACGATTTGGCCTCGAATCCTGTTATCCGTAAGGAAATCGAATGCACTTGTGAACGCCGCTTGCATCGCATTTATTAACTTGCGAAGCTTGCGTAACCGCAAGGAAACCAACATATGCACCACATGATCGGATTTCGACCTTGGCTTGTAGCCCTTTTTGCGACCGCGGCAGCGGCGGGCTGCCTCTCTGCGCAGGAGACCATTTACCAGCACGAGCGCATGGTGGTTCGTTCCTCTGGACCGGAGCTCATCGAGAAGTACAAGTCATTCGAAGGTGCGGTCATCCACATGACCCGCGAGGAATGGGACGTGATGCGGCAGTGGGAAGGCTACGATGAGGCGGAAGCCCGTCGCATTGTTGCGGAGCGAAAGGCTCGCCTCAATCCTTCGGATAAGCCGTTGACTACGAAGTTGTTGACGGGGGGGTGCGATTGCTGGGTTCAGCCTGACGGGAGCTACACGACCATCGGCACCACCGACTGGGATTTCACGGGCGGCGCGGGCGCGGACGTGGACTGCTCGGTGGGTCCGTTGGATTTGCCGTTTGACTTCAACTTTTACGGAGCCACGTACGACCAGTTTTACATCAACTCGAAGGGGTCGATTTCCTTCGGGGATTACGTCATCGACTGGACACCGGAGGAATTTCCAGGGGCATCGTACAACCAAATTGCCGGTTTTTGGGCCGACGCGGACTACCGGGAAAGCGGAGCGATTAAGTACAAGATCACGCCCGAAGCCGCTTACATCAACTTCATTAACGTCGGCTACTACAGCCAGCACGATGATAAGGTGAACACCTACCAAATCATCATCACGCCCGAAGACGGGGTCATCTTGCCCGACATGGCGAACGCGCAGTTGTGCTACCTCGACATGAACTGGGCACACGGCGATGTGGGCGGCACCAACGGCTGTTGCGGAGGCTCCCCGGCAACCGTTGGAGCGGACAACAGCCAATCGAACGGCGACCACATCCAATACGGACGCTTCAATTTGCTTGACGATACGTACAACGGGCCTTACGGGGCGGGTGCAGCGGATCAGGACGGGGTCGACTGGCTGGATGGTAAAACGTTCAATTTGAATTTGACCGAAGGAAGCGGCAACGTGCCGCCCTTGCCCTCAGCGAATTTGGGTTGCGACACGATTTTCTTGTGTCAGGGCAACGAATACGAGGTGGCCTTGGACTTTTTGGCACCTGAAACCGGCCAAACCATCACCGTCAGTGCCAACGACCTGCCCGGTTGGACGTACTCCGCGGAGGCCGGTGAATTCGGTTCCATCGTGGGCACTTTCACGGGCCAAGCGGACAACGTGGGCACCCAGAACCTCATCATTACCGCTACGGACAACGGCAGCCCTGCCGCGTCCACGGAAGTGGAGCTAGTCATCGTTGTTTCCGAGACGTCCATTCCCGCGCTGGAAGTGACCGGTGAAACCGTCTTCTGCTCTGGTGGGGAAACGGAATTGACGGCCACACCGGGCTTCGACACGTACGCTTGGTCTACCGGGTGCGACGAAGCGACCTGCGTCCACAACTACGGAGGAATCTTCGAATTGACGGCTCAACTTGCCGAGTGCACTTCCACGATTCAATATGAATTGACGCAAACTCCGTTCTTCAATCCCATGGTGGAGCATCCGAACGCGTTGTGTCCGGGTGAAACGGGTTGGGCGGTCGTCGACCCGGACGAGCAGCCGCTCTACGACAACTACACGTGGGTGGCGAACTGGGAAGGGGGTGGCGGTGAAGTCGTCACCGATAACGGACCCGAGGCGGAATTGACGGCGGGCATCTACGAGCTCACCGTGACCAACGAGGAAGGTTGTCAGGGCAAGCGCTACTTCAACATTGAGACGATCGGGCCCTTCTTGCCCGAAGTCGATTTTGGTCCTTACTGCGATGTGATTCCCGATTCATTGGTTTTTGAAGGGGGGTATTCCAGCCCGCAAAATGGTCCGCTCTGGGTGTACATGCAGAGTTCATCCATCCTCGGATGGGGCGGGTCCAGCTACCTTGAGGTCTACATCAATGGGGATACCAGCAACCCCATCATCTTGACCTCGTTCATGTCCTTCCAACAGCATGAAGTGGGCATCGAGGTGGGGGACACCATTGAAATTTACTTCATCAGCGACGGCAACGCCGATACGTCTTTGTTGTCCGTCACGGTGTTCAATTGCGGAAGCCAATCCACCGCTACCTTCAATGACCTCACCGCGGGTGAGTTGCTGTATTCGGCTCCTGCGGCGTGCTCGGCCGATCCGGCAACCGGCTCTTGGTCACAGGCTGCGGGACCGGAGGGGACGTTCTCGGTGATGGACGAATACAACACGACCTTCTACCCAGACGGATACGGCGAATACGAGATTTGTTTCACCGATGACGTCTGCGAATACGCCCTCTGCTATGAGGTCATCATTGCAACGGAGCCCGAGGTGACGCTCGATGAAACCGAAGTGTTTGCGTGCGATGGCGATCCGGTGACCTTCAACGCGTCCGTGACCGATCCCAGCGCGACAAGCACCATTGATTGGTCGGCTCCGGGGACGGATGACGTCTTGAGCAACACGTACACGTTCAGCCCGGGATCGAGCGAAGCGGTTTCTGTAACGGTGGAGAATGCATGCGGTTCGATGACGGCCACCGCCACGGTCGAGGCGCAATCGCAGCCCGATCCCCAACTGGAATCCTCGAATCTTTGTGAGGGCGGCGCTGCGGTACTGGACCCCATTGCCGACGATGTGGATGGCCTCGTCTACGAATGGACCCTGGACGGCACGGGCGTTGGAGGCAACACCCCGACGTACACAGCGAACGTCACGGGTACGTACTGTGTAACGGTTTCCAACGAGTGCTATCCTGCTGGCGTGCAAGAGTGCGCGGACATGCTGGTTTACGTCCCCATTGCTCCGCCATTGGACGATTACGCGCTGGAGTGCGAAGGAGGCAACACCCTGACCATTACCCCCACCGCGCCTCCTGGTTACACCTTTGTTTGGCCGGATGGATCGACCGGCCCCAACTGGACGGTGGAAGACCAAGGACCTTACGACCAAACGGAAATCTGCATCCAATACACCGACCCAGATCAATGCGAAACCAACGAATCGTGCACGTACGTTTGGTTGGGCCTCCCTCCGACGAACAATCCGTTGCCGAGCCCTGCGGACGGTGAAATCTACCTGTGCCCGGAGGTCGAGAACGTCTTCGATTTGAATTCGGATTACGGCGGAGAATTCACGTGGACCATCACGTGCGGAAACGGAGAATTCGAATCGGTGGGCACGAACGAGGCCGTGACGTTGGTCAGTTCGATGTTGACGTACGATTGCTGGGAGACCAACCCGGAATTGGTGCTGACGGGCGTTTCGTACAACCCGTGTGCAACGGGCGGCGTTTCGACGTCATGGAACGTGGTCGTGGACGCGTGTGGGCTGAACATTCCCAACGTATTCACGCCAGGAAACGGGGACAGCTACAACCCTTCATTCCAAATCGAAGGATTGGATCGCTACGACGATGTGCATTTCCAAGTCTTCAACCGGTGGGGAACGATGGTCTACGAGAACTTGGATTTCAAGACCGGCGACTGGTTAGCGACGGAATTGGAGGAGGGAACGTATTGGTACATCCTCGTGCTGCCCAACGGCGATGAGTACCACGGTGATGTGACCTTGTTCCGCTGAGGTGGCGAAGGCGAGGTCCCAATTTGTCTGCAGTGCTTGTGGACATGCATCGGTGCAGCTCTTGGGCAAGTGTCCGAGTTGCAAGAATTGGAACACCTTCGAAGAAAGCCGCGAAGCCGCTATTGCGGAGTCGCACGCTCGGCGCATGCCCGCATTCAATCGGTTGGCGGGTCCGGCGACACCCAAGCCGTTGATTGAAGTGCAGTCGCGGGATTTGGTGCGCATTCCGACGGGCGACCAGGAGTTGGATCGCGTGCTCGGTGGGGGGTTGGTTCCCGGCTGCGTGGTGTTGCTCGGAGGCGAGCCGGGCATCGGCAAGTCCACATTGATGTTGCAATCGACCATGGCCATGGCGGCTCGGGGCATGAAGGTGATGTATGTGGGCGGCGAGGAGAGTCCGGAGCAGGTGCGGATGCGGGCCGAGCGATTGGGCGAGCTGACCGCGCAGTTGCTGATTTTGCCCGAGACAAATGCCGCGGCCATCGTGGAATGCTTGAACCACGATCAACCGGATTTGCTCATCATCGATTCCATCCAGACCTTGTACCAGCCTGCCGTGGAGGCCGCACCGGGGAGCGTATCCCAAATCCGGGAGTCGGCCTCGTTGTTGACCGCTTGGGCGAAACAACACAACGTACCGACATTGATGGTGGGACACATCACGAAGGAGGGTTCGTTGGCAGGTCCGAAGGTGCTCGAACACCTTGTGGACGTGGTGCTGCAGTTCGAAGGGGAGCGAAACCACGCGTACCGGATGCTGCGGGCGAACAAGAACCGCTTCGGCTCGACCGCGGAGTTGGGCTTGTATGAGATGTTGGGAACGGGTTTGGCGGCCGTGGAGAACCCGTCCGATGTGCTCTTGGGCCAAACCGATGACGACCTGCAAAGCGGCGCTGCAGTTGCCGCTGCACTCGAGGGCGCTCGCCCCATGCTGGTGGAGGTGCAGGCACTGGTGTCAACGGCAGTCTATGGCACCCCGCAACGCTCCGGAACGGGATTCGATTTGCGCCGTTTGAATATGTTGTTGGCGGTGTTGGAGAAGCGCAACGGGTTCAAGCTGGCCAGTTTGGACGTCTTCCTGAACATTGCGGGGGGGTTGCGCATCACGGACCCCGCGTTGGATTTGGCCGTGATCGCAGCCATTTTAAGTTCGGCGCTGGATGTGCCGTTGCCCGTTGGGACGGCGTTTGCTGGTGAAGTGGGCCTCTCAGGAGAAATCAGGCCGGTTGCGCGGTTGAACCAGCGCGTTGCAGAGGCCGCGCGGATGGGCATTCGTCGCCTCCTCGTCTCGGGGCACGGTCGGATGGACCTCGGTTCCATTGAAGGCCTCGAAATCGTCCCCGTCAAGCGGGTCAACGACCTCCACGGCGTCCTCTTCTAACGCCCCGCGACCACGACCACGAATTCGCCTCGGGGCTCGTTCGCTTCAAAGTGCGCCAGGGCTTCCGCGAGCGTGCCCCGCACAATTTCTTCGTGGAGTTTGCTGATTTCGCGGCAAACGGCCACTTTTCGATCGCCTCCGAGCCGTTCAGCCAATTCGCCGAGCAGCCGGATGATGCGGTGGGGCGACTCGTACAGAACGAAGGTTTGTTCCCATTCGGCAAGCTGCGTCAACCGCTTTTGGCGTCCTTTTTTGTGCGGTAAAAATCCTTCAAAAGTGAATCGATCGCAAGGAAGTCCGGAAGCGGCAAGCGCAGGCACGAAGGCGGTGGGGCCCGGCAAACAGGAGACGTGAACATCCGCCTCGAGGCACGCCCGCACAAGCAAAAACCCCGGATCGGAAATGCCCGGCGTCCCCGCGTCGGAACACAAGGCAAATCGGGCTCCCCCCACCATTTGTTGGACCAAGCCGGGAGTGACCTTGTGCTCGTTGTGCAAGTGAAACGCGCGGAGCGGACGATCAACCTCCGCCAAGCGCAACAGGTTCCCCGTGGTTCGCGTGTCTTCAGCGAGGACCAAATCCGCCGCTCTCAGCACTTCCACGGCACGCGGGGTCAAATCCCCCAAGTTCCCAATCGGCGTGGGCACCAACATCAAACTCCCCGTAGCTGGGTTCATCGCAAATGCACCCGCTGAACGAGTTGCATAAATTGGTACGGCGCTTCGGCTTCATCCGACCAGTCCAAACCGGCTTGAGCCCGATTCATCACTTCCTTTTGGGCCGATTCAAAGGACGCGGCCGCTTCCGCTGCTGCACAGGCGGCTTGAAGTGCACTCATGTCCCCGTTGAACAGAACTCCTGCAAAGCGCACGCGGTCGTTGATTCCGAGGGCCGGTAGAATGGATTTAAGGGGCTGTAGGCTGAGTTTCTCCGCGAGGGACACTCCCGTATTCAACGGCATGGCGGGAAGGGGCGCAGCGGCCTCTTCCGCAGGTTCAGGTGTGACCTCCTCGTTCGTTTCCAATTCAAGGGGTTCCTCAGCGTCCTGAGCCTCAGGAAGCACCGCATCCGCTGCCTCGTCGGCGGGACCACCCCAAACAATGGGCTGCTCCGGCACGACCGGTTCGGCGGCTTCTTCCAACTGCGATTCGCTCAGGCGCTCCAATGCCTTGTAACGCATGATCAAAGCGCGTTCGTGCAAGGACCGTGCTTGATTCAAGAAGCCTTCCCAGTCTTCGAGCTGGGTGGACCGGTTTTCTAACGCCTCCAGTCGTTGGACCAAATCAATCAGCAGTTCGCGCATGGCATGGAATTGATGGCACAAGTTAATGACCAAAAATACAAACGCCGACCGGGGCATTCCCCAGCCGGCGCTGCACAAGTTTGGTCAAGTCGGTCCTTTCAGACACGTGGTAAAATTAGTGCCATTCCACGCTTTTGGCGAAGAAAAACACGTGCTCATCACATTTTATGATGAAATGGGAGCCAATGAGGGCTCAACTAATTCCCCCACGTTTTTTCCCAAAGCCCTTTCAATTTATCACGCTCAGCTTGAAAGTCCTTTCGGCGGTGTGCACGCTGTGATTCCCGATCCCATCGAAACTCAGGGTCGTCAATTCCTCCTAATATATTGATAAATAATAGGTTACCAAGACCATCATCTTGTATTTCACCGATATCATCTGACTTCTTTCCACGGAGTTCACGCAGTTCGATGCCGATGGAATAGTCGATGTCACCTGAAAGGGATTGTGTGCCAGCAACAGATACGTGAAGTTCCTCACTTTGAAGGATTGTGGAAGGAACATGAAATGAGTTATCGAAGAAATAGGCCGGCCCAGATACCGTTTGCAGCTCGATTTCGTCCAATTTCGCTCTCAAATCGGTCGGATGAATGAGTGGAGCCGCCATGCGATGCGCACTCAGATAATCGGGAATCGACATGAGGGCTTCCACTCCGGTGAGCTTTCCGTCGTTGAGGGTTTGGTTTCCGCTCCATCGGAAGCGCTCCGACGCAAGCCTCCCATCTTCATTCCACTCGGCCACGGCTGTTCCGTCGCTGTCCAAGCGCCCGTCGACGTGTTCGGACCGAAGGGTGGTCTGGCCGAAATTGTCAAACTCTTCGAACAGGCGTTGAACGCTCACGGCTTCAGCAACGTAGTTCAAGTCCATTCGGGCTCCTGTCGGGTGCCATTGCAGGGTGCCAAATGCTGTGCAGCGGCCACCCCAGGCTTCTGCGTGTGCTTCGAACTCGAGTCGTTGGGGTGTGGCGATGAGATCAATTTGGCTTGCTGCGAGGCGCACGCCTTGGTATGCGATTTCCTGAATCTCGGCGGTTGCAGTCAAGTGGCTACCTGGGGGCAGGTCGAGTTCATTCCACCAGGGCGAGGGTTGGGCAGTCGACTCTGGGGCCAACACCAACCTCGGAGCCGAAGCCTTGAGCTGTCCGATCCAAGGCCCGTCAGTCGAGGGATCGTTCAAGGTTCCGCTCAAGCTCCAGTTCTCCGTGTTCCAATGAAGGTTTGCTTTGAGAACATCGATGCGGTTGGGCTGTATGCGGGTTTCGACGTCAGCGGACCAAGGTTGGTTTCCCCACGTGCCGTTCGCTTGGTCAATCTTTGCATGCAAGTCGTAGTGAAGGTGCTGGTTTTGCTGAATGAGTGCAAAGGTGCTCTTCAACGTGCCGGACTGCCAGTGAAGGTCGTCGATCGGTGCACAGAAATCGGCCACGGAGGGTTCCGCTGTGAGGTCTCCTTCGAGTTCCAACGCTCGTGGGGTCCAACTCACCTCTGCGGTTGCGCTGAAACCGGGCAACGCGAGTTCGAGTTGTGGCACATCCACTCGCCAATCTGAGTTGGAATATCGGAACCACACTGTTCCTGCCCAAGAACCGTCTAATGGCTTCGAGGGGGCTTCTTTCCACCACGAACTCAATCCTTGGGGAAAGTCGAGCTGTCCTTGAGCGGGTTTGGCGTGACCGGTCCATGTGGTTCCGTCCCAAGCGACCGATCCGCCCAAGACCGCATCGGCGGTCCAGGCCTCATCCCCGTCGAATCCCAGGGCACGAACGAGTCGCTTTGCTTCGAGTCCTTGAAGTTCCAGCTCCAGCCTCGGGTTTTTTCCGTCGAACGCCATCGATCCCGTTGCCCTAGCACCGAGTGCCTTTAATGCGAGTTGCGAACATTCCCAAACCTCCCCTTGTTGCGCCACTTCGAAATGCACTTCAACCGGTTGTTGGTAGGCGTGGAGTGCGGCGTCCACCGTGGCCTGGAGTTCATCGTCGCGGTAGCTTCCGCGGCAGGTGCTTCGGTCGATCCTCGCCCCGTATTCGCCCACTTGGACGCGCACATCGTCCAGGTCCAAGCGATCGATTTGGAAGGTGAATGCTGTTTCGGTTTCGCTGGTTTTCCAAACCTCCGTGTTCCATGCGCCATCGCGCCTTTGGGCCAAAACCAAGGTCGCCCCCCGAACGTGCACCGCTTCAATGCGCGGTTCATCCCCCAGCAAACTCAGGGCGTCTAAGGTCAACCCCAGCCGCTTCGCCCGCAGCAACGTGTCCCCAGAAAACGGCCCGGCCCCCGCCCCCCCTTCGCCACTTCCTGCCAACCACACGTCGCTCATGGAAAGGCTGATCAACGGAAAATCATCCCACAGGCTGAGCTCGATGTCGGTGATGTGACCGCGGGTGAGCAGCGAGTTGCTGATTTGGCCAAGCAGGGCTTGTTCCAGCGCGTCGCTTCGCGTCAACAACCACGCGACGGCGCCCACTCCGAGCAGCGCAAAGGCCGAGGCGGCGAACAGGATGCGGCGTAAGATGCGCGATTTCATGCGGGTGTTTTCATCATCGAAGCTATGGGGTGCAACGGCTGGCCGGTTCAATTATTGGACCGGAATGTTCACATTTCGGCGTGAATGGTGCAACTTTAACACATGAAAAAGCGGACGTTCTTAAAACTGACTGGCGCGGCAAGCGCGGGCTTGTTGGTCACCCCCTTCATCGGGTGCGGCAATTCAACCGAATCTGAAACATCGGAAACACCGAAAGCCGCGCCTTCAGCTGAGTTCAGCCCGCATGTTCAGTCTCCGTTGAACTATGGTTTTGACGGGCTGGAGCCGGCGATCGACGCGGCGACCATGGAGTTGCATTACGGAAAGCACCACGCGGGCTACGTTCGAAAATTGAACGCGGCATTGGAATCCGATGTGGCGCGTCGCGGGCTGCCGCTCGAAGCCATGTTGGCCACACTCGGCACGGAGGATGCCGCACTGCGCAACAACGGTGGAGGGCATTTCAACCACGAGCTGTACTGGCGGGTGATGCAACCCGGCGGGGCATCCACTCCGCAAGGCTTGTTGGCGCAAGCGATGGAGGAGCGATTCGGGTCGTTCGAGGGGTTCAAGCAGGAATTTGCATCCGCAGGAGCGAAGCGGTTCGGAAGTGGATGGGCCTGGCTCATCATGGATGCTCAGGGCCAATTGCAAATCACGAGCACGCCGAACCAGGATAACCCGCTCATGGCCCGTTGCGTGGAGCAACCGGGGTCCCCGCTGTTGGGCATGGACGTTTGGGAGCACGCGTACTACCTGAATTACCAAAACCGCCGCGGGGATTACATCGCCGCGTTCATGGAGTTGGTGAATTGGGACGTGGTGGGCGCGCAATTTGGCTCCCACTTCGCCTGATCATTCGACGCGCACGTAGGAGGCAAGGGGCGTGAGGGCGTTCTCTTTTACGAGTTGGCGCCATGCCGCGTTGTTTTCGGGTGCCAAATGGTAGGAAAGTTTGGGCCCCGCTCCGTTGGTCGTGAATGCGGCTGCGGCGTCATCCGATGCGTTGAGGATGGCACGCCAAACCGCAATCTTCTGTTCATCGCTTCCATCGAAATGGTACAGCTGGATGCTGCCCCCCCGACGGCGCGCCACGATGACGTTCCATCCTCCTCCGTCGTCCTTGGAATTGAACACGAGGCAATCGCGGTAGCGTCGGAGCCGGTTTTCCGCTCCGAGGATGTACACTTCTGAGCTGTCGTTGGACATGACGTGTTGTTCACCGATGTGCAGGCGTTCTCCTGACTCATTGAGCCATTCACCGCGCCAATGTTTGGGGAAACGGGGAAGGTCACGGCGGTTCAAGGGCATCGGTTCTTCGAAGGTCACCGAGTTGCAGCCTGCGAGGATTGCGGTGGCGATGAGGCCCAAAAGAAGGGTGCGGAATGCGTTCATGAAGTCGGAATTAAAGGAATGCCATGGCAAGCACGCCCGCCACGGCGCAGTACAACGCGAAGATGCCCAGGTTCATTGCGCGCACCAAACGGATCATCCACCGGCACGCGAGTGTTCCGGAGAGGAAGGCGGCGGCGGCTCCGAGGGCATAGGCGCTGAGGGCGGTTCCGGTCGGGCCGCCTTCGAGGACGTCACCGAGTTCGAGGAGCATGGCGCCGAGGATGGGGGGCAATGCCATGAGGAAGCTGAACCGCGCGGCCTCTTCGCGGGAGATGCCGAGGAGGAGGGCGGCGCTGATGGTGGAGCCGGACCGGCTGATTCCGGGCAGGATGGCGAAGGCTTGGGCGAGGCCGATGAGCACGGCGCGGCCGCTGTTCAAGGGGGCTGCTGCGCCGGGAAGGCGTTGGGCGAGCCACAGGATGCCGGCGGTCACTACGAGCAGCGCGCCGACGCGGTCAGGATGGCCGGCGAACGTCGATTCCAAGGGGCCGCGCAAGGTCAGGCCGATGGCTGCTGCCGGAACGGCGGAAAGGACGAGCCAACCGACGTAGGAGCGGGCGGGGAGGGGGGAGTTGGAAAGGGGTTTGGCCCGGAAAAACCCGGTGATGATTGAGGCAATGTCGTGGCGAAAGACGACCAAGGTGCTGAGCGCCGTAGCCCCATGCACCACCACGCTGAACGTCAAATCTTCCTCCGTGTGACCGAAGAGCGCCTTGCCCAATTCCAAGTGCCCCGAACTGCTGACCGGTAAAAACTCAGTCAGGCCTTGGACCAAACCGAGCAAAATCGCTTCCCACCACGTCATCCCCTCTTCAGGATCGCATAGAAAATGGTGGCGTATCCCGTGAGCACCACGATGGGCGCAACGGTGATGCGGCGGGTGTTGAAGATTTCATAGCTGAATACCGCCGGGTCTTCCGAGGCTCCGCCTGACATCAAAATGTACCCGACAACCAACAACGCCAACCCGATGCCCAGCCACCGGTACTGCCTGTTGGTGAACGGGAAGTCAGCGCTTGCGTTGGGGGTCATCTGCTCTTTCGACATGCTTCAAAAGTACATCAGTAAAGCCGATTTTCCGGCAGGTTCAAGTAGCGATTGACGGCCAGCGAGGTGGAAGCCAAACCGATGAGCGTGCCCAAGAGCGCCAATCCCGCGCCACCCACACCGAGGTGCACCAACGTCAACCCGGCCATCCACGCCCCACCGACGGGCTTCAAGGCAGCGAACAAGCCCGTCACGAGGGCGAAGCTGAACGTGCCCGAAAGGAATCCAAGCCCGCCCCCTTGAAGGAGGAACGGCTGGCGAATGAGCCGCGGATCGGCCCCGACGAGCTGCATGGTCTTGATGATGAACCGCCGAGCAAAGACCGTCAGTCGGATCGTGTTGTTGATGAGCGCCACCGCCACGAGCAAGAACAGCACGCACACCGCCGCAAGGGGCCACACCACCCGGTCCAATGTCGCTTCGATGCCCGCCAACAAATCCGCCTGCCACACCACGTCTGCCACCCCCGGAACCTGTTCAAACCGCTCCACCGCTGCGCCGATGGCTTCCACGTTTCCGAACTCCGAGCGGATGCGCAGGTCCATCACATGGGGAAGCGGCACGTACCCGAGAAAGTCCACAAACGATTCGCCCAATTCGGCCTCCAGTTCGGCGCTCGCTTCGACCGGGTCGAGGGAGCGCGCCTCTTCCACCGCTTCGTCCGTGCGAAGGCTCTCTTGTGCCAGACGCAAGGTCGTGGCATCGAGTTCGCGTTGGAAATAAACTTGCACACGCGCTTCGCTGCGCAAGGCGCGTTCGGCGGATTGGCCGAGGAAGAGCAGCCCAGCCAGCACGCCGATGAGCGTCAAGGTGAGGGTCATGCCGACGACCGTGGAAAGGGTCGTGGTCCAATTCGAGCGATTCGCGGATGCGGCCATGCGGGAGGTTTCGTCGTCAAACTTACAACGAACGGGCAGTTGCGTGAACGGTTTGGCCCTTCACTTGTTTAGAATGAGTCCAAACAACGTACCTTTGCATCCCACATTCAGGGTATTTTCATGATCAAAGTTAACGACAGCGCACGCGAGCAAATCCGCCGTCTCCTGCAGGATTCGGACCACCCCGAAACGAGTTTCGTTCGGGTCGGTGTCAAGGGTGGTGGCTGCTCGGGATTGATGTATGACCTCGATTTCGATCACGAGATGCGCGAAGGCGACCAAGTGTTCGAAGACGGCGGGGTGAAGGTGGTGGTGGACCGCAAGAGCTTCTTGTACCTCGTCGGCACCGAGCTGCGTTACTCGGGCGGCCTCAACGGCAAGGGCTTCGAATTTCACAACCCCAACGCGAATCGCACCTGCGGTTGCGGCGAAAGCTTCTCCCTCTAACCATGGCTTACGACACGAAAGACCCCACGCTTGAAGCGGTAACGGGCAAGGAATACGAATTCGGGTTCACGACCGACATCGAATCGGACAAGGCGCCAGCGGGCATCAACGAAGACACGATTCGGATGATTTCGGCGAAGAAGGAAGAGCCGGAGTGGATGCTGGAATGGCGCTTGGAGGCCTACCGCGCTTGGCTGAAGATGGAGGAGCCGGAATGGCCACACCTTCAGTACGAGCGCCCGGACTACCAAGCCATCAGTTACTATGCCGCGCCCAAGCAGCGCCCGAAGCTCGAATCGCTCGATGAGGTGGATCCTGAGTTGCGCAAAACCATGGACCGGTTGGGCATCAGCATGGAGGAGCAAAAGCGCTTGAGTGGCGTGGCGGTGGATTTTGTGATGGACAGCGTTTCGGTGGCCACGAGCTTCAAGGAGAAATTGGGGGAGCTCGGCATCATCTTCTGCTCGATGAGCGAGGCGGTGAAGGACCATCCGGATTTGGTGCGGAAGTACCTCGGAAGTGTGGTGCCCGTGCGCGACAACTTCTTTTCGGCGTTGAATTCGGCGGTGTTCACGGACGGCTCCTTTTGCTACATCCCGAAGGGCGTGAAGTGCCCCATGGAGTTGAGCACGTATTTCCGCATCAATGAGGCGGGTACAGGCCAATTCGAGCGCACGCTGGTCATTGCGGACGAGTCCAGTTACGTGAGTTACCTCGAAGGCTGCACGGCTCCGCAACGCGACGAGCACCAGCTGCACGCGGCGGTGGTGGAACTGGTGGCGTTGGATCGCGCAGAGATCAAGTATTCGACCGTCCAAAACTGGTACCCCGGCGACGCCAATGGCCGGGGAGGCGTCTACAATTTCGTCACGAAGCGCGGCATCTGCCACGACCATGCGAAAATCAGCTGGACCCAGGTCGAAACGGGCAGCGCCATCACGTGGAAGTACCCGAGCTGCATCCTCAAGGGCGACTACAGCGTCGGCGAATTTTACAGCGTGGCGGTAACGAACAATGCGCAACAGGCCGACACGGGGACGAAGATGATCCATTTGGGCCGCCACACGCACTCGACCATCATCAGCAAAGGCATCAGCGCAGGCAAGAGCCACAACAGCTACCGCGGTCAGGTCTCGGTGGCACCGACGGCCGCCCATGCGCGGAATTTTTCGCAATGCGACTCCCTGCTCATGACCGACACGAGCGGAGCGCACACCTTCCCCTACATCGACGTCCAGCACCCGACTGCTCGCGTTGAGCACGAAGCGACCACGTCGAAAATCGGGGAAGACCAAATCTTCTATTGCCTCCAACGCGGCATCGACGAAGAACAAGCCATCAGCTTGATCGTCAATGGTTACGCGAAAGAAGTATTGAATAAACTGCCCATGGAATTTGCCGTGGAAGCCCAAAAACTCCTCGCCATTTCCCTCGAAGGAAGTGTCGGATAACCCGGAAGAAATGCTCGAAATCAACAACCTCCATGCGCAAATCGATGAGAATCCGATTTTGCGCGGACTGAATTTGACGGTGCGGCCTGGCGAAGTCCACGCCATCATGGGGCCCAACGGCTCGGGAAAGTCGACCCTAGCATCGGTGTTGGCTGGTCGCGAGGAGTACGAGGTGACCGAAGGTTCAGTTTCTTTTGAAGGGGCAGATTTGCTCGACCTCGATGCCACGGATCGCGCCCGCAGCGGGCTGTTCCTTGCGTTTCAGTATCCCGTGGAAATCCCCGGAGTCAGCAACTTGAACTTCATGCGCGCGGCCCTGAACGGCAAGCGGGAGCACGAAGGCCTCGACCCGATCACTGGAAAGGACTTCCTCGCGAAGGTGAAGGAATGTTCAGAATTGGTTGAACTCGACGGTCGTTTGCGGAACCGCTCGGTGAACGAAGGGTTCTCCGGAGGGGAAAAGAAGCGGAATGAAATCTTCCAAATGGCCATGCTCGAACCGAAGCTGGCGGTGTTGGATGAAACGGATTCGGGATTGGACATCGACGCCTTGCGCATCGTGTCGCAGGGGGTCAATGCCATGCGTTCGCCGGAGCGGAGCTTCATTGTCATCACGCACTACCAGCGATTGCTCGACCACATCGTTCCCGACTTTGTTCACGTCCTCTATAATGGGCGCATTGTGCGAACAGGCGGCAAGGAATTGGCGTTGGAGCTGGAGGAGCGCGGGTACGATTGGATCAAGGAAGAAGCGGTGGTGTGATGGAAGAGCTCGCACAACCCGTGGATTTTTGGGACAACGTTCGGGACCGATTGAAAGTCACTCCTGCACCCGCATCGGTCGCTGCGCAGGGCGCTGCTCTGGCAGAAGGTTTGGGGGTGGATGCTGCAGCGCTCGCGGGATTGCCGGTTCCACATCGGCGTTTGGAGCGCTGGAAACACACGCCGGTCACCTCCATCCTACGTGGACCGTGGCGCCAACATCCCGCCGTAGAACCCACTGTTCCCGTTCAGCCGGTACCGGGATTGGACGCCTACCGAGTCGTGTTCATCAACGGTAACTTTTCGGCTGCACACAGCGACTTGCCGGTGGCAGAAGGGGTTCGGTGCATGCCGATGTCCCTTGCACCAGCCCAGCCGTGGCGCGCTTCCGTGCACCGCGAGGATTGGTTCGCGGCTTTGCATGCCGCCACTGCTCAGGACGGGGTGTTCCTCGAAGTGGACGCGGGGGTGGTCCTCGAACGTCCGTTGCTTATCCATCACATCGTTGAAGGGGCAGAAGTCGCGTCGTTTCCTCGGCACATCATTCGAGTGGCCGAGAACGCTCAGGTCAAGGTCATTGGTTGGAACAGCGCCTCAGCGGAATCTACCGGCTTGCAAGTCAGCCGATGGGATGTGGAGGTTGCGCGCAATGCCCGCTGCGAGTGGGACCAAATCGAAGCCCTCGAAGGCGCCGTTCACTGCATCCACTTCCCCAACATCGTCCAAGCCGAGGACAGCCATTTCCGCATCCATTCCGTGAGCCCGCAAACGCACTGGTCGCGACACGATTTGCGCATTCGCCTTGAAGGCGAACACACGGAAACCATCCTGCACGGCTGCTCGCTGCCGCAGGGAAAGGAATTCATCGACCACCACACCACGGTCGATCACCGATTGCCGCATGGCCGCAGCGAGGAAGATTACCGCAGCGTCCTGTACGACCAAGCCACGGGCGTCTTCAATGGCAAAGTCTTCGTTCGCCCCGATGCGCAAAAGACGGACGCTTACCAAAAGAGCGCCAACATCTTGGCCAGCGAACACGCCACGTTGCACGCCAAACCGGAACTCGAGATTTACGCCGACGACGTGAAGTGCAGCCACGGGTGCACGGTCGGGCAGCTCGATGAAGAAGCCTTATTTTACGCACAATCCCGCGGAATTTCCGCCCGCGACGCGCATGCTTTGCTCGTAGAGGCCTTCATCGCCGAAGTGGTGGAGGGCATCGGATCGGAGGAGGTGCGAACCGAGGTCCAGCACGCCTTTGCGGTGCGACGGGGCTGGCTGAGCGCCCAGGAATGAGCGACGGGCGCGAACGCTTGGATCGGTTGGTCATCGCCCGAGGTTGGGCCAAATCCCGCCCGCGCGCCGAACGCCTCATCACCGAATTTGGCATCCGCGTGGACGGCCAAGTCATTCGCAAACCGGGCAAGCGCGTCCCGACGGAGGCCGTTTTGGAGCCCCTCGGCGAGGACATGCCGTGGGTCAGCCGTGGAGCGTACAAGCTGCTTGCGGCGCTGGAGGCCTGGCCCGAAGTGGAAATCCACAACCGAATCGTACTTGACGTCGGCTCTTCAACCGGCGGATTCACTCAGGTCTGCCTCGAACGCGGTGCGCGCGGTGTTTGCGCCGTTGACACCGGCCGCGATCAGCTCGACCTGGAACTGCGCGGAGACCCCCGCATCGCGCTCCACGAACAAACCAACGTCCTCGACTTGCCCCCTGCGGCTTTGGAACAGCCTTTCGGTGAGCTGGCCGACTTGGCGGTGGTGGACGCCTCGTTCGTCAGCCTCACGCTGCTCCTCCCGGGTTTGGTTCCCTTGCTCAAGCCGGACGGCGAGGCGGTGTTGCTCGTGAAACCGCAATTCGAAGTGGGTCCCACGGGCCTCGGCCGCAACGGCATCGTCCGCAACGCGAAGCTTCGCGATCAATCCGTCGATCGCGTGGAACTCGCCGCAAAGCAATTGGGCGCAGCCGTATTGGGTAGGATGGTGTCCCCAGTCACCGGGGGCGATGGCAACGTCGAGTTTCTGATTTGGCTGAGGTTTTCTTCAAATCAATCCCTGTAAGTTCGCTCCCATGGCTCACAAAATTTCCCCCCTGAATGTGGAGGCGCTGCGCGCGGAGTTCCCCATTTTGCATCAGCAGGTCCACGGGAAGCCGCTGGTGTATTTGGACAGCGCTGCTTCAGCCCAAAAACCATTGGCGGTCATCAACGCCCAGGCGGATTACTTGCGGAATCATCACGCGAACGTTCATCGCGGCGTGCACACCCTCTCCCAGCGTGCAACGGACGCCTTTGAACACGCCCGGCGGCAGGTTCAATCCTTTCTGAATGCACGGGAAGTTGAAGAAATCATTTGGACGCAAGGCACCACCGATGGCATCAACCTCGTGGCCCAAACGTGGGGCCGCACCCACTTGCATGCCGGCGATCGCATTCTCATCAGCCGAATGGAACACCACGCGAACATCGTTCCGTGGCAGTTGCTCGCAGCAGAACGCGGACTCCACCTCGACGTGGCCGAGATCCACGAAGACGGTTCGTTGAATTGGGACAGCGTTCAGGATGGATTGAACCGCTCCCCAAAGTTGGTGGCGATGACCTACGTTTCGAACACCCTCGGAACGGTGAATGACGCGTTTCGCTTGGTAAAGGCGGCCCACGACATCGGTGCGCGGGTCCTCATTGATGGCGCTCAAGCCGCTCCGCACAAGCGGGTCGACGTGGCCGCGCTGGACTGCGATTTCTTCGTCTTCAGCGGGCACAAAACCTATGGACCTACCGGCATCGGTGTCCTATACGGCAAGCGGGAAGTCCTTGAGGACATGCCGCCTTGGCGCGGAGGAGGTGAGATGATCGCTGAGGTGAGCTTGGAGCGCGGCACGACGTTCGCGCCCATTCCTTTCAAGTTTGAAGCGGGCACGCCCCACATCAGCGGGGCCATTGCGTTGGGCACTGCCTTGGATTGGATGCAAGGTGTCGGTGTGGAGTCGATTGCCGCGCATGAAGAAGCGCTTGCTGCCGCGACTCATGAGGCGCTGTCGACCATTCCGGGCATGCGGTTCATCGGCACCGCTCCGGGTAAGGCTGGGGTGGTGAGTTTCGTCGTCGAAGGCACCCACCCTTATGACCTCGGTTCGTTGCTCGACGCGCAGGGCGTCGCCGTGCGCACCGGCCAACATTGCACCCAGCCTCTGGTGGATCATTTTGGGATCCCCGGCACGGTGCGGGCTTCCTTTGCCGCCTACAACACCCTCGAAGAAGTGGCCACGCTGCATCGGGCCGTGGAACGAGCCATTACCCTTTTGAAATGAATTCGAGCCAAATTGAATTGAATCGCCGCCAGCAAGAAGTGGTGGACGAGTTTGCCCTGTTCGATGAATGGATGGACAAGTACGAGCACATCATCGAATTGGGGAAGGAATTGCCGGTGCTGCCCTTGGAAGAAGCTCGGGAGGACCTGCTCATTAAAGGATGCCAGAGTCGGGTTTGGCTGGACGCTCAGCTGTCGCCAGAAGGAAGGGTGCGCTATCGTGCGAACAGCGATGCCATCATTACCAAAGGCATGGTTTCGCTGATGATTCGGGTCCTCGATGACTTGGATCCGGCCACCGTGATGGGGGCGGAGTTGTGGTTTTTGGACCAAATCGGTTTGAAAGAGCAGTTGTCCCCGACGCGCGCGAATGGGCTGTTGGCGATGGTGAAGCAGATGAAGATTTACGGGTTAGCGTTTCATTCCCAATTGAAATGAAAAAACCCCCTCGGAGAGGGGGTTTAAGTCGACCAGGCCGCTCAGTCCAGGTACTTGCAGGTTCATAGAGGTGTGCAAGCCCGGTTCGTTTTTCAGCAACCGTTAGGCTGCATCATAGAAACGTCGGCCAAGGGAAAAGGGTTGCACCGGGGTTCAACGGACCTCCAATTCGGCTTTCATTTCCGCCACTTTCGTTTGGAAGCCCGCCAATTGGTCGTCTTCAATGGGCTCTGAAGGAGGAAACTCTTCGCGCAGGTGATCCACTTGCTTGCCGTTTTTCCAAAACCGGAAGCACACGTGCGGACCCGTGGCCAGGCCGGTGGAGCCTACGTAACCGATGACCTGTCCTTGCCGAACCGACTCGCCCACCCGAACAGCACGCTTGGACATGTGGAGGTACTGGGTTTCGTACGTGCCGTTGTGGCGGATTTTCACGTAGTTCCCGTTGCCCGAAGTGTAGCCGGACTTGATGACGGTGCCGTCTCCGACAGCGACAATTGGGGTGCCGTGAGGAGCCGCGTAATCTGTTCCCAGGTGGGCCTTCACGCGATTCAAAACCGGGTGAAATCGCTTCAAGTTGTACCGGCTGCTGATGCGGCTGAATTCCACCGGTGCCTTGAGGAAGGCCTTTCGCAAGCTCGCCCCGCTGTCGTCGAAGTAATCGTCCCCGTTGCCTTGGTCGTAGCGGTATGCGGGAATCACCCGCCCGTAGTGGGAGAAGTGGCACGCAATGACGCGGGGACCACCCACGCGTTGTCCCCCCACGTGTTCTTCCTCGTACAACACATCGAAGGTGTCGCCCTCTTGCAACCGCGAGAAATCCACGGTCCAAGCGTACACGTTCGCCATCGCCAAGGCCAAGGTGAACGGCGCCCCCATCTTTTCCAAATCCGCTGAGAGCGAAGATTCAATCGTTCCTGAAATCCGGCGCACCACGGTGTCTACAGGGAAGCGCGCTTCTTCGGCAAACAACGAGTCGCGGAGGTGGTAGCGCACGTAGCGCCGCCCATCCGGTTGGTACACGAACCACTCGGGACCGGGCAAGGTGTCGCCTTGCGCGCGCAACAGCCAATAGGGCCGTTCGGGACGAATTTTGCGCACATCGTAAACCGCCTTCGTGGCGTCCACCAACTCCTGGATCGTGGTAAAGGAAACCCCCGCTGGATTGAGCAAGTGCGACAGGCTCTGTCCCGTGGTGACCACCCCAGAATCCGCAACCACCTCGTCCCAATTCAATCCGAATCGAATCACCGGTTCCTCAGGAACGTCAACTTGAACCGCAACCACGGCATGCTCGGCGGGCTCAGGCGCACACCCGAGCCACCACACGCTCGCAATCAGTCCAATCCAAAGACTTCGCGTTTGACCCAACCTTTTCCCCATTCGTTCAATTCCGTTTCGCTCCAAAGTTCGGGATAAAAAATGCGCTTCTGGAAACGCGGCGGCAGGTACTTCTGCCAGTTCGTGCCGCCCGTTGCCGCAATGTCTTCGGGGTTCTTCTGCAGGTAACGCACCGCGGATTTGTAGTGGGAAAGGGGCCAATTGATGTTCACGTTAACATCCAACCAACGAAGCTGTTCCCGCAATTCGTCTGTCTGTTCGCTTGCTGGCAGCCGCTGCCACATCGTGCGCACATTGTTCCCGTAGCACGCGTGGGCCAAATCCAACAACTGCCGCCCATACTTCTTCTCGAACTGCTTCAACGTCAGCGTCTTATTCCCCGTTGCCAACTCCACCGCCCCGGCCTTCCAATAAATGTGGCTGAACAACTCGATGAGGTCATCAGCCGCATGTCCAGCGGCCGCTTCTCGGTGATCCGCGTGGAGCAACCGGTCGAAGGACGTGCTTCGGATTTCGATCATCCGGTATTGGGCGCTTTGGAATCCGCTTGCGGGCAGCAAGGACATGCGGAACTTCAGAAACTGCTCCTGGTCCATTCCGTCGACCATCACTTCGAAGCTGTGCGTCAGCGCCTCGAAGTAGCGGTTGATGCGGCGAATGCGCTTGAGCAGGGCCGCTGCCGAGGTCGGCGGTTCGTCGGCGAGTTGCTGGAATTCGTGGAGGGAAAGCTTGAAGTACAGCTCCGTGATTTGGTGATACATGATGAAGATCTCCTCATCCGGAATGGGGGTCTTCGGATTCTGCAGACTCAGCAGGGTATCGAGGTGGATGTAGTCCCAATAGGTCAAATAATCGGCGTACAACAAGCCATCGAGGTACGCGGAAAGGTCCTGGCCCATCGCGGCGAACTTGTCCTCCAAGGCGCCGAGCTTGTCCAAGATCGACGCGTCAAAATTCCGTGGTTCAGACATGGGCGGCAAGTTCGGAAAACTATCCTCCCTCAGAACTGACGTGCGGGCGGATTTCGCACGCCGTACGCCTCGGTCAACTCCAGTTCCACGGATCCGATGAGCACCCGCGTTCGCACGAGCACGGGAATGCGGTTCGCATCGGCGCTCACGTAAACGGTCAAGTCGTCCGGGTTTTCCCAAACCCGACCCGCCATGATCACGGGATGGAAGGCATCGCACGTCCACGTTCCTTGTTCCACCTCGACCACTTCGCGCCCGCCGTACCGGATCATGAGCGGGAACAGTTCGCCGTCGACGAGGCAGGGCACTTCAAGCGTGTCCCCAAGGGCGATGCCCTCAAGTTCCCAGTTTCGCGCCGTAAAAAACGCACTGACCATGTCCTGCGTGCCTGGCGTTACCGCAAACGCTTCGCGCCGACCGCGTTTGCGATGCCATTCCGTCTCCACGCACGAACGCTCCCAATCGAACCGGTAATCTTGGTGAATTTCGTAGCCCCCCTCGTGCACGTCGCGCACAAACCGAACCGGCGCCAATAACGCCGGATCGTAATAACTCCGGTACACGTCCCGCACCTTGAAAAACCAGTCGAACCCCGGCCGCGTCGCCCCTTTGGCCCGGATTTCCCAAGTCGGCCGGCCGCGCCACAGCCCCGAATCGAAGACGTTCACCTCCGCCGTCGCCGCCACGATGGGCCCGAAGCGGATGCGGTAAGCCAACCGTTCCCCTGGCTCAAAGGCCGAAACGCGCGACGCCCCGACCTCCAAGGGAAGGGTGGCCAAGGTGTCGGGGGAGACCAGTGGAGGGCGGGTGGTTTGGCCCGAAACCCCTCCGATCACGAAGCTGAACAACAGGAAGTACAAGCGGCGCATGGCGTTCGCCGTTCAAAGAATGTGCCGCAATCAATCGACCACCGCGATGCACTTCAATTCGATGGCGATGGGCGTGGGCAGCCGGTTGATTTCCACAGTCGTTCGACACGGCTGGTTCTCCTTGAAATACTCCGCGTAGATGCGGTTGAACGTGTGGAAGTCCCGGTGCATGTCGACCAAAAACACCGTCACATCGACCAGCTGGTCCCAACGACTGCCGCTCGCTTCCAGCACCGCCTTCACGTTCGCAAACACGCTGTGCACCTGCGCCTCGAAATCGAACGCCTTGAAGTTGCCGTTGTGGTCGAGTTCCAATCCCGGCACTCCGCTGTCGTGCGGTCCCGTTCCAGCGGTTCGAGGGCCGACACCGCTCAGGAACAACAAGTTGCCCACGCGCCGTGCGTGCGGGTAAAGCCCCACGGGTTTCGGGGCGTTGGAGGTGGAAATGCGATCGCTCATGGCCGCAAGTTACGGCAGGTGCAATCGCCCTGCCCGTCCTTATCTTCGGGCCATGCGATACCAAAAACTCCCTGCAGATCTGTACGTGCGGAACCGGAAGGCGTTCATGGAGGCCATGAAGCCGGGCGGTTTGGCCTTGTTTTTCTCGAACGACATTTACCCCACGAGTGCGGATGGCACGTTGCCGTTCAAGCAGTTGGCGGACATCTTTTGGCTGACGGGCGTGGACCAGGAGGAAACGGTGTTGCTGCTCTTCCCCGATGCGTCGAATCCGGCGGATCGCGAGATTTTGTTCACGATCGAGACGAACGATGAGATCGCGATTTGGGAAGGCGCAAAGCTGACGAAGGAGCAGGCCACCGCGGAGACGGGCATCGGCCAAATCCAGTGGACATCCGCCTTCGAGCGCACCCTCCACCGCCTCCTCGCGGAAGCCACGTGCCTGTACCTGAACGACAACCCGCACGCGCGAGCGAACAACCCGGTGGAGACCCGCACGGCCCGCGAAAACAAGGCCATCACGGAAAAGTACCCGAACTACCCGGTCGAGCGCTCCGCGCCGATCCTCTTCGGTTTGCGCGCCGTGAAGTCGGCCGAGGAGATTGACCAAATGCAGCGCGCTTGTGACATCACGCGCGCCGGCTTCGAGCGCGTCCTGAAGTTCGTCAAGCCCGGCGTCACCGAGTTCGAAATCGAAGCCGAATTCCAACACGAGTTCCTGCGTCGCGGGTCGCGCGGTTTCGCCTACACGCCCATCATCGGCAGCGGTTTCAACGCGTGTGTCCTGCACTACATCGAGAACGCGGAGGAATGCAAGGCCGGTGACGTCATCCTGATGGACGTAGGGGCTGAGTACGGCAATTACGCGAGCGACATGACGCGGTGCGTCCCGGTTTCTGGCCGTTTCACCGACCGGCAGCGCGCGGTGTACAACGCGGTGTTGCACGTCATGCGGGAGGCGATGAAGCTGCTCCGACCCGGGGTCATGCTCGCGGATTACCACGCCCAGGTGGGGGAATTGATGACCGAGCAGTTGCTGGGTTTGGGCCTCATCACGCAAGAAGAGGTGGCGAACCAAAACCCCGCCTGGCCGGCCTACAAGAAGTACTTCATGCACGGCACGTCCCACTTCATCGGCCTCGATGTGCACGACGTGGGCCACTGGCACCAGCCCATCCAAGCGGGCCACGTGTTCACCGTCGAGCCGGGCATTTACATCCGCGAGGAGAACCTCGGCATCCGCCTCGAAAACGACATCCTCATCACCGAAGACGGCTTCATCGACCTCATGGCGCACATCCCGCTCGAGGCCGACGACATCGAGGCGATGATGAACGCATGAGGACGGCGCTTGCCCTCCTCGCACTCGCGGTCCTCGCCGGCTGCAAGGAGGAGCGCATCGAAGACGTCGCCGCGTTGCGAGCGGCCCTCGCAAAGGCTCGAAACCTCCACGGCACCGCGCAATTGACCGCGGTCACGGAGGCCTCCGGCTCGGAGTTCGTGCGCCTCGGCACGCTCGACTGGCACGCCGACTCGCTGTTCACTTTGGTCGCGGGCGATGAGGACGGATTCGTTTCCATCCACCACTTGGCGGGAACGGAGGTGGCGCAGATCAGCCGCGACAGCGTGTTGACCACCCGCGAGGTGGACCCGGCGGGTGAGGTGATATCGAATTACTACACCGGCTTGTTGCTGCCCACGATGCTCCAGGACACGTCGTGGTTCACGTCGTTTGGCGCGGATTCGACGCTCACGGTTTTCGCGGATGACGCGATGATTCGGTTGGAGATCCATGCGGTGTACGACCCGGAGTCGCCTGATTTCCATCCCGAAACGAGGTTGACGGATGCGTGGGAGTTCGATGCGGTGACCGGATTGCCGCGGACGCATGCGTACTCGTGGTACCGCGGGGATATGGGCTATGGCACCGACATCGAGGTGCGGTTCGATTGGACGGAGTCGCCGGCGGCGGCTTGGGCGGTGCCCGACTGGGTTCGGCAGCCGGAGCCGGAGGAGCCGGCGGCGCAAGGGGATTGGTACGAGGCGACATTGGCTGCGTTGCCGGATGCGCAGGCGCCGCCGTTGGTGGGCCACGCGTTGGACGGTTCCACGCCGTTGGCGTTGTCCGATTTTGCAGGCCAAATCCGGTACCTCGATTTCTGGTACATCGGCTGCGGCCCGTGCATGCAAGCGCTCCCACACCTCGCCGACCTCCAAGCTCGCTACGCCGACCGCGGCTTCACGGTGCTCGGCGCGAACTCCCACCAAGACGCCCCGACCATCCAACGCTACCTCAAGCGCCGCGGCCTCGACGTGCCCCAACTCGTCCTCGACAGCCTCCCGTCCACCGACTGGCCCGTACGCGCCTACCCGACGTGGTTCCTCATCGGCCGCGATGGCCACATCCTCGATCGTGGCATGGGCTTCGGCGAAGGCTCCGAGGCCGCACTCGACTCGATGGTCCAAGCGCACCTGTAAGTCATTCGAGGCAGAACCCGAATTGGCTGAGCAGGATGAGCAAGTCGGAGGTGCCCACGCACGCGTCGAAATTCCCGTCCATGGGCAAGGCGATTTCACAGGTTTGGGTGGTCGAATTCCAAGCCGTTCCCTCGCCGCACGCCGCGGCACCGGCATCGCAATCGCTGCCCACGAGCGGGTAAACGCACGGTTCCAAACCATACCCCAACGCCCCCAAGTTGCACGCCTCGGCATCGGTGCACGCGTTCCAATCCAAGGCATCGCAAATCCCGTCACCGTCGCTGTCGAGCAAGCAATCCCCAGCGCAGTTCAGCAGCGGGTCCTCCGGAATTGAACACGCGCCGAAGCACCCGGTATACTCCACCGTCGTTCCGACGTCGCCCGTGGTGACGAGCCGGTTGTGGTAGGGCGAATCGTCGAATACCGCGCAGTCGACGCCGAAGTCCGTGAACTCGTAAGCCCCGTTGTGGGCGAATTTGAACGGAATCGTGGTGTTCCGCTGGAGCGAGAGGGTCACCGACCAAATCCCCGCTTCGCCCGTCGGTTCGAGGAACGTCGTGTTTTGGCTCCAGCTGTTCCAAGGCCCCCCGATGCTCACGGTGCCAACTTCGCCCTCCATTCCGGACAGATCGGCCCGGAACGTCACCTCGCTCGTGCACGGATCGCACGACCCGAAGCACGGCGCATAGCTGTCATCCGTGCCCCATCCCGACACCACGACCGTGTCGCCGCCCAGCGCCATCGAACGGTTTCCGTTCCCGTCGCCGCATCCCCCGTAGACCGACTCCGCGTCTTCCCAGGTGTTGCCGTTGATGAATTTGAAGTTCAGGGATTCCGAGAAGATGGCCGCTTCGAAGCTGTACCACGCCTCCCAAATCCCGTCGCCGTCCTCGTCGCTCATCGGGTGGGTATCGGGCAGCCAGCCTTGGAAATCGCCGGCAACGTGGACGCCGGCCGGGTGGATGATTTGGTCCCCCATGTCAACCCGAAACCACACCGCGGTCCACTGGCAAGCCGTGCACGAGTTGAAGCAAGGCGCTGCGGAGGCATCCGCACTTTGCTCGCCCAACCCCACGACCAGGTCGGTTCCAGCGTCCAACAGGATGGAGCGGTTGCCGTACCCATCTGCACATGCTCCTTCCACGGATTCGGCATCGATCCACTCGTCTCCGTTCAGGAATTTGAAGTGCATTTCGTTTTCCAAGCCCAACCACGCTTCATCGAAGCTGTACAAGGCCTCCCAAATTCCATCTCCGTCGGCATCCGCCATCGGGTGCGTGTCAGGATACCACCCTTGGAAGTCACCCGCCACGTGAACGCCTGCGGGGTCGATCGGCTGATCTTCCATGTTCACCCGGAACAAAACCGACGTCAGCTGACACGATGCGCACCGGTTCCAGCAATAGGACAGCTCGAACTCCCCGCCTCCCGGCTGCACCTCCACCCAGCGGTTCGTGCTCTCATCGAACTGACACGCCTCGGGCACGGGCTCCACTTCGCTCCAATCCAACCCGTTGACGAATTTGTATTCGTGCACCCCAGGAGCGAGTTCCTTGGAGATGTGGTAGTAGTTGGGGTTTTCGGCATGGGGCGTCAAGGCGTCCGCTCCGAGGATCCAGCCGTTGAAACTGCCGACGAGGTAAACCCCATCAGCGCTGGGCGTTTCACCGTTGAGATCCAACGTCCAAGAAACGGTGGTTTGCGCCCAACTCGTGAGGACAGCGACCAGTGCGGTCAACAACAAGGCTCCGGATTTCATGGATACAATTTACCCACAAAAACCATATAATCAACCGTGAATCGTCTCTTTCTTTCCATAACGACCGATGACCTCCGCCTCGTAATCGAGGAAGGCCTGCCACCGCGCTTCGACGTCGATGTCTTCCGTCGCGTACTTGCGGGCAAAGCCGAGAAAGGTCGTGTAGTGGCCGGCCTCGGAGATCATGAGGTCGCGGTAAAACGCGGCGAGCTCGGGATCGGAAACACGTTCCGACAACACGCGAAACCGCTCGCACGACCGCGCTTCGATCATCGCCGCGAACAGGAGGCGGTCGACGAGTTGGTGCGTCCGTGAATTCCCGCCCTTCATGAATTTCGCGAGCTCCCGCACGTAGTCGTCCTTGCGCTCCGGGCCGAGGGTCCAGCCGCGCGCTTTGATGCGGTCCATGACCTGGCCGAAGTGCTCGAGTTCTTCCTGGGCGATGGCCGTCATGGCTTCGACGAGTTCGGTTTTGTCCGGGTTGTGGACGATGATGGTGATCGCGTTGGAGGCGGCTTTTTGCTCGCACCACGCGTGATCGGTGAGCACTTCCGAGATGTTGGATTCCACGAGCTCCGCCCAACGGGGGTCCGTCGGCAGGCGCAGACCGAGCATCGGGCTTTTCGGGGTTTCGTTCGCCATGGTTTACTGCGTGTTGAGGACGCGGACCAAACTCCCCGTCGGAACCAACTCGCCGCGCACCGTGCGCAAGCACAGTTCGCCGGATTCGATCGTCGCGTCTGGAAGCGTGGCGCGCCACAACTGTTCCAGCGCGGTCGGGGAGATGCCGCTGTACGTGTTCATGATGATGAAGCCGCCGGGTTCGACGAGGTCGGCGACGGTTTCGCAGAGGGGTCGGATTTGGTCTTCCAAACGCCATTTCGCGCCCTTCGTTCCCAAGCCCCACGTGGGCGGATCCAGCACGATGCCCCGGTAGCGGTTGCCTCGGCGCACCTCGCGTTCCGCGAACTTCAGGGCGTCCTCGACGACCCACCGGATGCCGTCCAATCCGGAACGCTCCATGTTCTCCCGCGTCCAGTCGACGACCTGGCGGATGGAGTCCACGTGCGTCACCTCGGCGCCCGCCGCTCGTGCGGCCAACGAAGCCCCGCCGGTGTAAGCAAACAGGTTCAAGAACGTGTCGTTGGGCCCAACGTGCTCCGCAATGTATTCCCAGTTCACCGCTTGCTCGGGGAACAGCCCGACGTGCTTGAACCCGGTCAGTTCCAATTTGAATTGAAGGTGCAAGCGGGGCGAGCGGTATTCGAGTCCCCAGCTAGCCGGAAGTTGGCGCCCGTTTTGGTGCCAAAAGCCCTTCGTTTTGGCCGTCGGTTCGAACCGCGCATCCGCTTCATTCCAAGCTGAAACATCGGCAGAAGGCGGCCAAATCACAGCCGGGTCTGGCCGGTCGAGGACGTAATCGCCCCAGCGTTCAAGCCGCGCACCGTCGCCGGCGTCCAACAATTCATAGCCCGTCCAGTGCTCGGGCCACCAGCGGTGGGATGGGGTTTGGGACATGTTAACGGCAAAGGTCGGGAAGTCCAAGCGATTCAGCGCATCTTTGTCCCCAATGTCTTCTCGAACGAACCCCGAAGCCCTCCGCGATGAAATCCAAGGTGCTTTCCGTCGCGCTCGCGGCAAATCCCTGAACCACAAGCAAGTATCGGCCGCTCTCAACATCGTGAACCACGATGCGAAGAAGCTGGTCATGCGCTTGATGGACGACTTGGCCGATGATGGCATTCTGGAGGTGGTGGGCCGCGGGAAGTTCGCGTTGAAGGTTCAGGAAGAAGCGCCGGTGGAGGGGATGATCCAAATCACGCGGTTCGGCCGCGGGTTCGTCATGCAGGACGACGGCGAGGAGTTGAGCGTGCCGAAAGGGGCGACCGGCGATGCCTTTTGGGGCGACCGCGTGGAAGTTCGGTGGCGCCGACGGGGCAAGCGGTTCTTCCCGTACGTCCACCGGGTGGTCAAGCGCCAGCGCGAACTCTACGTCGTGACCATCGAGCAAGTGCGCGACTACGCCTTTGGCCACCCCGCCGACACCCGCATTCACACGGATTTCTTCATCCCCGCCCGGCATTTGCGCGGTGCGAAAAACGACGAGAAGGTCCTCGTGGAGTTGGTGGACTGGTCGGATTCCGAGGACAATCCGACGGGCCGAGTGGTGGAAATTCTGGGGCCAGCGGGCATGCACGAGGTGGAAATGCACGCGATTTTGGCGGAATACGGTTTGCCGTACGAATTCCCGCCTGAGGTGGAGGAAGCGGCCAAAACCGTCTCGCGCGACGTCACGGCCGAGGAGGTCAAACGCCGCCGGGACCTGCGCGATGTGACGACGTTCACGATCGACCCGAAAACGGCGAAGGACTTCGATGACGCGCTGTCGCTGAAGCGGCTGAAGAACGGCCATTGGGAGGTCGGGGTGCACATCGCCGATGTCACGCATTACCTGACGCCGGGCGGGGTGATCGACGTGGAAGCGCGGCAGCGGGCCACCTCGGTGTACCTCGTCGACCGGACCATTCCGATGTTGCCGGAGGTGCTGTCGAACGACTTGTGCTCGTTGCGCCCGAACGAAGACCGGCTCGCGTTCAGCGCGGTGTTTGAATTGGACGAACAGGCGAAGGTGGTGAACGAGTGGTTTGGGAGGACGTTGATCCACTCCAATCGCCGGTTCACTTACGAGGAGGCGCAGGAGCGCATCGAGACGGGGCAGGGCGATTTTGCTGAGGAAATCGGGGTGTTGCAGGATTTGGCGGTGAAGCTGCGCGACGAGCGTTTCCGCCGCGGGGGCATCGATTTCAACACGGAGGAAGTGCAGTTCGAACTGGCTGAAGACGGCGAGCCGCTGCGCGTGGTCGTCAAGGTGATGCGCGATTCGAACCGGCTCATCGAGGACTTCATGTTGCTGGCGAATGTCCGGGTCGCGCGGTTCCTCGCGAATCCGCCGAAGGGCAAGGAGCACCTGCCGGGCGCGGGGCGGCGGACGTCCGTGTACCGGGTGCACGACAAACCCGACCCCGAAAAGCTCGCCCAGCTCCGGCTGTTTGTGGAGCGCTTCGGTTTGGAGATGGAAAAGCCGACCGCGGGCAATGCGGAACAAGCCATTCGGGACCTGCTTCAGGCCGCGGCGGGCAACGCCGGCGAGAACGTCATCAAGACGATGGCGATCCGGTCGATGGCGAAGGCGGAGTACCACGTGGAGAACATTGGGCACTACGGTTTGGCCTTCCCCTTTTACACGCATTTTACGAGCCCCATTCGCCGCTATCCCGACGTGATGGTGCATCGGCTGCTGCAGCATTACCTCGATGGCAAACCGTCGCCCGACCCCGGGCCACTCGAAGCGCAATGCCGCATTTCCTCCAACATGGAAAAGCAGGCGGCTGACGCAGAACGCGCGAGCATCAAGTACAAACAGGTCGAATTCCTGAGCACGCGCATCGGCGAGACCTTCCTCGGCATCGTCAGCGGCATGATGCCGCGTGGGGTCTTCGTGGAAATCGAGGAGAACAAATGCGAAGGCATGGTCAGCAAGGACGCGCTGCCTGCTGGCGACCACTGGGTCTACAACGACGAAGTGAAATGCTTCACGGGCTTGCGTTCAAATCGCCAAATTCACATGGGCGATCGCATCACGGTGAAGGTGGTGGCGGCGGATCTCGCTCGACGTCAACTCGAATTCGAATGGGTGGAATGAAGGCTTTGGAATTTTTTCGTCGGCTATGATTGTAATCCCCAAATAGGGCTTCGGGGGCGCGCTTTCGGGTCAGAGCCTCAGGGATTTCCCCAATTTTCGGGAAAAACCCGAGCAAAGTGGGGATTTCAATTCGAGTGAAGCAACGCGTCGCCCGAGCACATCAGTGCCGATGCGGTACCACGTTCATGGGGACGAACTTCGAGGTCGGCGTGTTGCTCTTGCGCGCGACTCGGTCGATGGGCACCAGGACGTTCGCTTCGGGGAAGTACGTGGCAGCGCAGCCCCGCGGGATGTTATACGGCACAACGATGAACAGCCGCGCGACCCGTTCGCGCCCGCCGCTCCGGTTGATGAGGTCCACGAGGTCGCCCTCCTTCCAGTTGCGTTCCGCGCATTCCTCCTCGTTCAGGAAGACGACGCGGCGTTCGTTGCGGACCCCGCGGTACCGGTCGTCCAGCCCGTAAATGGTCGTGTTGAACTGGTCGTGGCTGCGCAGGGTCATCATGATGAAGTCGTGCCCTTCGAGGTCGAGGGGCTCGGCGACTGAAACGGTGAAGTTCGCCTTGCCCGTGCTCGCCGTTGGGAAATCGCCGATCCGCGCGGAATTGGGGAGGTAGAAGCCGCCCCGTTCACGGACGCGCGCGTTGTAGTTTTCGAAGCCGGGGATGGTGCGCTCGATGAGGTTGCGGATTTGGTCGTAATCGTCCGCGAGCTCGGTCCACGGCACCGGCGCAGCCCCCAACGTCGCTTCCGCCAGCCGGCAGACGATGGCGGGTTCGCTGAGGAGTTCGTCCGAAACTGGCCGCAGGTTGCCCTTCGAAGCCTGCACCACGCCCATGGAATTCTCGGTCGTCACGAACTGCCGTTCGCCCGCTGAATTCAGGTCTTCGTCCGTCCGCGCGAGGCACGGCAGGATCATCGCTTCCTCCCCTGTCACGAGGTGCGACCGATTCAATTTCGTCGAAACGTGAACGGTCAAGGCGCACCGTTCCAGCGCTTCCGCCGTGTAGTGTGTGTCAGGCGTCGCGCTCAGGAAGTTCCCGCCCATCGCGAAGAACACCCGGATGCGCCCGTCGTGCATGGCGCGGATGCCGTCCACGACGTCGAGGCCGTGCTCGCGGGGCGGGGAGAACTGGAATTCCCGCTCGAGCGCGTCGAGCAAGGCCGCGGGCGGCTTCTCGAAGATGCCCATGGTGCGGTCGCCCTGCACGTTCGAATGGCCGCGCACGGGGCAGGTGCCGGCGCCGGGTTTGCCGATGCTGCCCTTCGCCAGCAGGAGGTTCACCACTTCTTGGATGGTCGCCACTGCGTTGCGCTGTTGGGTCAGCCCCATCGCCCAGCACGCGATGATGCGCTTGCGCCCGCGCAGCAGTTCGAAGGCCGCCATGACGTCCTCGCGCGGGACGCCGCTGTCGGCGATGAGGTCGTCGAGCGAGGCCGCTTCGAGGTGCGCTTTCCAGGCGTCGAAGCCGTGGGTTTTCGAGGCGATGAAGTCGGGGTCGATGGCGCCGGCTTCCAGGAGGAGCTTCGAGAGGGCTTGGAGGAGCGGCAGGTCGCCGTTGATGCGCACTTGAAGGTACAGGTCGGTGAGCCGCGCTTTGAGGCCGATGGCGCCGCGCACTTGCTGCGGGTTCTTGAAGGCCACCAGGCCGGCTTCGATGAGCGGATTGACCGACAGGATGACCGCGCCGTTTTCCTTGGCCTTTTGGAGGGCGGACAGCATGCGCGGGTGGTTGGTGCCTGGGTTTTGGCCCAAAATCACAATCGCCTCCGCCTCGTAAAAGTCCTCCAACTTCACGCTGCCCTTGCCGATGCCCAGCGACTCGCCCAGCGCCACGCCACTCGACTCGTGGCACATGTTGCTGCAATCCGGCAGGTTGTTCGTCCCAAACGCCCGCACGAACAGCTGGTACAAAAACGCCGCCTCGTTGCTCGTCCGCCCGCTCGTATAGAACAGCGCTTCATGCGGCGAAGCGCAGGCCTTCAGGTGCCCCGCAATCCGCTCGAACGCCGCGTCCCAGCTGATGGGCGTGTAGTGGTTCGCACCCTTTTCGAGCACCATCGGCTGGGCGATGCGGCCCTTCTTGCCGATTTCATAATCGTTCAGTTCCGCCAACGACGCCACGTCGTGTTCCGCGAAAAACGCGGGCGTGAGGCGCTTGCTCGTCGCTTCCTCCGCGATGGCCTTCGCCCCGTTCTCGCAGTACTCCCCGAGCCGCGACCGCTCGTCGTCCGGGTCGGGCCAAGCGCATCCCGGGCAGTCCACCCCCCCGTGCTGGTTCAGGGAGAACAATGACTTGACGCCCCGCGCCACGGGCATTTCCGAGAAGACGTGCTGTACAGCCACGGCCACGCCGGTCGCGCCTGCAGCGGAATCGTCCGGAGCGCTGCGCTTGAGATCGAGCAGCTCTTCCGGCGGTTCGGGGTTCGCGCGTTTGCGGTGAGAGGCCATCAGCAGTGCGGGTTGGGGTTGGGGAAGAGGTCGGACTCGTCCTCGTCGCGGTCGGGGGCGAGGCACTGGAAGTCCTTCTCGATGAGGAGCTTGACTTCGGTGCCGTCCTCGAGGACGAGGGTGGAGGAGAGGCTGACTTGGTCGCTTTCGGCCCATGCGGTGGCGACGGCTTCGGGGACCTGGACGGTCAGGGTGGAGCCGTCGAGGTGTGCCGCATAGGCGGGGCCGGTTTGCAGGGTGTAGGTGAAGGTGCCGCCGGGGAGGGGGGTGGCTTCGGCGCACCGGCCGGTGGCGGCGAGGGTGCGGACTTCGGTTTGGGAGAGGCGCAGGCGGATGGACGGGCCTTTGATCCGGAGTTTCATGGGCGTTCGGGTTCGATGCGGTGGGCTCCGGAATAGACGTTGAAGCGGTCGTTCCGGACAAATCCCGCAAGGGTGAGGTTGCCGTCCGCGGCCAATTCGACCGCGAGGCTGGAGGGTGCGCCGACGGCCGCAACGATGGCGGCGCCGGCGAGCCGGGCTTTTTGGATGAGTTCGAAACTGGCGCGCCCGCTGAGGAGCACGATGCCGGGGGCGAGGGGGATGTTGCCTTCGTGGAGGAGGCGGCCGATGAGCTTGTCGAGGGCGTTGTGGCGGCCGACGTCCTCGGCGTGGGCGAGGAGCGTGCCGTCGAGGGCGAACCAGCCGGCTGCGTGGATGCCGCCGGTGGTGGCGAAGGCGCGTTGGGCTTGCCGGAGCCGATCGGGCAGGGAGCGCAACACGGCGGGGGCGATGGTGCACTCGGGGGCCGGGTAGGCGCAGGTTTGGCGCACCGCGTCGAGGGAGGTTTTGCCGCAGACGCCGCAGGATGAGCTCACGTAGACGTGCCGTTCGAGCTGGGCCCAGTCGGCGCGCAGCGGGGTGCGCAGGTGGACGTCAACGGCGTGGGGCTGCTCGTGGATTTGGCCCAATGCATCGCCTGCCGCAATCGCGCCTTCCGTGAAGAGGAATCCGCGGGCCAAATCCGCATCCGCCCCCGGCGTCCGCATCGTCACCGACAGCGTCCGGAGCTCGCCCCCCTCCACGACGCGGATTTCCAACGGCTCCTCCACCGCCACCACATCCTCCACCTCCGTCCGCTCACCCGCCGCAAAGCAGCGCACCACGGGCGTGTTCCACGTTCCTTCCATTCCTCCGAAAGTACGCGATTTCAGCCCAAATCCCTTCCCCTCGGTGCATCCACGCTCACCAACCCCAACCGCGCATCGTGCGGCAACGCACACACGTCGCACCGTTCCAGAAACTTCCGCAGCGACTCCCTCCCCTCGGCGAACCACCCCTGCAGTTCATCGAGGTCCTCCTTGCGGTAAATCGCGACCAGCGGCTCCAATCCACCTCCTTCCGCTTGACGAAAGCACGTGCTTTTCCCAGTCAGCATGCGACCCACGGTGAGCCGGTGCAGCGCTTCAGGCTTCAAGTCGGGATAATCCACCCCCAGAACGAACAGGTCGTGGTGGGGAAACCGCTGGGCCGCCGAGAGCACGCCGCTGAGTGGACCGCATCCGGCAAACTCCTGGGCATCGGGCAGGCCCTCAAATGGCGGGTATTCCTGAGGACCGCTGATGAGCAGGGTCTCGCAATGGGGAGCGAGTTGCGCTGCGCTGTGGGCGTAGGCGGGGACGCGGGACCGCAGCATGAAGGCCTTGTCGCGGCCCATCCGGCGGCTTTCTCCTCCCGCGAGCACGAGGCCCACGCGGGGCCGAACCGGCTCGAAAAGTTCGGGTCGGTTTGCGGGTTCTGCGTGAAGTTGCCAGCGCTCGCGCGCCTCGTCCATCAGGAAGTCGCGGACGACGAGGAAGGTCACAACGTCTTCCCGGGCCTTGGCGGCTTGAATGAAGGCGTCGATGCCGGGGGCGAACCCGCGGTTTTGGCGCACCTCGAGGGGGCCGATTTCGTCGACCAAGAGGATCCGGCATTCGGGGTGGTCGAGGGCGGACATCAGGTGCTCCAAGCCTTGATGGAACGCATTGGGGTTGAGGCGAAACCGTCCGATTTCGATGGCGGGCGCCCCGGGTGCTGCCACGTAAGGCACCTCGATTCCCGAGGGCAAGAGCCGCAGCACGCGGTGCTCGGGGTCGCCGGGTGTCAAGAAGCCGAACACGTCGGAGCGCTGACCGAATTGCCGCTGGAGCCACGTGGTTTTGCCCGACTGCACCGGAAAGGACAACAGTTCAATCGGCATCGGGCGGCAGGACAAGGTTCAACAAGATCCAATGTTCGAGCCCCACCAGCGGCATGCGCCAAACAGGGTGCAGCCGCCGAGCGCGCAGAAAGGCCCACTGAAACCGCTTCCGCTGTTCACTGAACGTCGCGATGAGCTGCAAGGCCAAACCCCGCCGCGCCGCACTCGCTCGCCGCTCCACCGCCCACCGCACGAGCGGCCCCACTCCCCAAAACAACAGCCCGGTGATGACGACCGTCCGCACCACAAGCCACCCCAATTCGTTCCAGCCCGCTCCTGCCGCGGCCAACACAGCGATCAGCACGAAGAGTACGCCCCACCCTCCGCGGCGCTTCTTTCGTTCCGCAACTTCCGCCGGCTCTTCGAACTTCGAGTTGCGCCATGCCACGGCGAGTTCAGCTCCGAGCGTTTGGGCCCGTTCAGGCCAGCGACCGACCGTGGCGCCGAGGAGCAGGCCCCAGCTGGAATACAGGGCAAGGAACAGGCCGAGCAGGAGGGAACTTGAGAGGGGCAGGTGGAGTCCTGTGGCTGCGATTTGGCCTGAAGCATAGCCGGTCAGCGCATCCAAGGCATCGATGAAGGCGTGGCCGTAAACGAGGACCATCATGAGCAACTTCTGCGTGGCCGATTCGATCATCGCGAGCAAGGCGAACAGCACAGCGGCCCACCGAAACGCGGGGATGATGCGAAACAGCAAAGCCGCCAGGGCGCCCTGAAAGGCGACGGCAACATAGGCGGTGACCGGGGAATGGGGGCTGGCCAATGCCTTGATGAGCAGGATGGTCGCCGTGACTTCGAGCAGCAGCCTCGTGGACCGCTTGCTGGAAGGCGAGGTTCCGTAGAGCCCGCGTTCGTGGGCGGCCAGCACGATGAGGACGGCGACGGCAACGCCTCCGACGGTCAATCCGGTGAACGGCAGCTTGAGCCCGTGCATGACCCCGCCCAATCCGGCCTCGGCAACGCCCCAAACCGAAGCCAATCCCCAAACCGCTGGTTGCCATCTTGCGCGCGACATGGGTGCAAGCTACATCACGTGTGGGGATGTTGGAAACGTTGGCGGGTGCGCTATTTTTGGCCTTCGTCATTGCGCCCATAGCTCAGTTGGTTAGAGCAGTGGACTCATAATCCATTGGTCGCAGGTTCAAGTCCTGCTGGGCGCACAGCGGAAAGGAACCCCGGAGAGATCCGGGGTTTTTTTTATTTCATGATGGCACAAAAATTAGGTGAAACGTATTTGAAAGGATGTGAAATGATATATTTGTGAAATACACTGAACGTTTTGAAATTCACGTCAAAATCATCGCATTCACTTGATTTTAGCTCGTCCTTGCCCCGATTGATTTTCATGGTTTGGGTGTTCTGCACGGGAGCTGTATCCCCCATGTTCGCTCAGGCTGAGGAGGTGAATCCGGTTGTGCTTCCACAACGTGATGCCGATCGAATGATTGATAAATTACGTGACACGACGTTGCTTCCGGTCCTGGCTGAATGGCGTTTGAGTGAATTGCGGATTGCGGAGGGCCGTTCGAATTTGGCACATTGGTTTTTTGGTTTGGACACCATTTTTTGGGTGGATGGCCGGCACGACGCCGTCAGCTGGAACACGGGATCGAAGTCCCGTTCAACCGAACAAGCCGTTGGCGTCAACCAGGGGGCATACGCCACCATGCGCCAAGGCAAGTTGTACACCCTGGGTGGGACGGGCATCTACAAAAACCACTCGAATCTGTTTGTTTTCAACGTGTTGAAGGGTTGGGATTTGTTGAAGGTGAAGGGTTTGGAGCCGGCTGCTGCTCACAACCGACGCATCGTGAATGTCGGTGAGAACGAGTGGTGGATGCTAGGGAATTTGGTGGAGCAGCAAGATGAACGTGGCGAAGTCATTTCTCCTCGGACCATTTGGAGTTTGAACCTGGTGGATTTGCAGTGGAGTCGGGTGGCGAGCATGCCCGAAAAGTTGTCTGAACTGTTGGGGGATTTTCACGTGTACGATGCGGAGGAGTTTGCCCTCATTTTCGGGGTGTCAACCGGTGGCGTCTTGAATGTGAACTCCCGTGAATTTGTCGAAATCCCGCAGTATACGTTGGCGCGTGTGCCGCTGCACGACGCATGGGGAGTTCGGGGTGATGTCATTCACTGGATGGTTCGGGATGCAAGAGGGGATTGGCAGGTGGATCGGTTGGACTTGAAGCAGCAGTTCGAAAATTCGAAGTCCCACCCGTTTTTCGAGCCGTTGGAACAGGAAAATGCAGCATCGTGGCCGATGTATGCGGGTGGTGCGGGATTGGTGTTGCTGGCTTTGGGCGTTGGCGGGTGGTTGAGGTTTCGAAAGAAACCGAAGTCGGTGGAGGCGCCCGTGGTTGAGGGGGGGCAACAAAAGGCTAAACCGCCCAAGGTGGTTGTGGTCGATGAGGATGCTGATTACGAATTGGTGGAGCAGCTGTTGGCTCAACCCAAGCGGTTGATGAATGCATTGGAGATGAATGAATTGTTGGGGATCGGTCCGGAAGTATCGGAAGATTCTCAACGCAGCCGTAGGGCACGAGCCATTCGGCGAATGAATGCGGCCTTCCAATCGCGTCACGGGGTGGCTTTCATCACACGCGAACGCGATGCGCAGGATCGGCGACACTTGTTGTACAAGTTGTGCGACGTTCCGGAGCGATGAACTAATTTTGCGGCCACGACACGCGCGTAGAAGTGGTGGATTGGGCCCCGTAGTTCAATGGATAGAATAGAAGTTTCCTAAACTTTAGATCCGGGTTCGATTCCCGGCGGGGCTACAAGGTTTGCTTATTTAAAAAGTGAACGATTCAGGCAATGGTGGTTTCAGGATTGGATTCGCACACTTAGTGGACGAATTTTGGGAGCATGTCTTAGGGCATTGCGTTTGTTCTGCGGTAACGTGAAATCCGCGGCCGGCCTTCAAGACATGTGCACTCCCTACGGACCCCTTGCCTGAGTTTGATCAGGAAATGGGAATGCCCGTGTTTGGGTTCATTCGCTTGGATTGCAATCGTCGCAGTACTCGGCGGCATAGCTGCAAGTGCGGTCAAAGCGATTGCACAAGGGGCTTCGATGGCCTCAACGAGTTTGCTGATTGAAAGGCGATGTCCCTTTCGACTGCAATAAGAATTAATCGGCAGGGCAAGGCTCAAAAAAAAAGGAGCAGATTCTGCTCCTTTTTTGCCAAGGGGTGAGAAGGGTTAGGGCACGTCCTGCAAACACCGCACAGACCCACCGTATTGGGACCACTCGTAAGTAACGTGGAGGACATCGCTGTTAAATTGCATGTAGTAGATTGCGTTGCCTTCGCCAGGGGTGCTGGTCCAAAACCACGCTTCTCCATCTTTCATGTCAAAAAGCCCCGTGTTGTGGAGGCGGTATCCTGCGGGAATGGCATTGAAGCCGTAAGCGTCTTCACCGTCCCAATGGGTGGATTTGAGGCGCCCGCCAGCGACAGAGGCCCCTCCGGCAGCGGTTTTCAATGTTTCCCATTCATTTTGTGAGGGAACATGCCAACCCACTGGACAAAGCCCTGAAAGGTTGGTCACCGCAAAAAAGTTATAGAGGTAGCCGTAGGAGAGGTTGGCGAAGGACGAGTCGTACAAGCAGCGCCCAGCGTCGTTCGCGTTGCCAGGGTAAGCCCAACGGGTAACTGAGTTGAGAACAGGAATCAAGGTGCTGTCCGCGTAATGTGTGCTGCGCAGGTTTTCGCTGAACCAACATTGTGTCCCTATTTGTACCGTGCCATAGTGGTAGTTGTCGAACTCAACGTCATCCCCGCAGCTCCAAGTGGCGGCTCCGCCACCGGTTTCCAGCGCGCTGATGCGGCTGTTGAAGTTCGTCAGGGTATCGGCGAGCAGCGCGTTGACGCGAGCGTCCGTGTAGTACAGGTTGGTGGTGCCTTCCGCCAACGTGTCCGTGTTGAGGTTGGACAAGTTGCTGATTTGGCCGTCAATGACCTTGGTCACGCGGATGCTGTCCGCGGACAGGGTTCCTCCAACCTGGACCGCGCTTGTTGCGTGAACCGAGTCGCTGAATGCCGTCAGTCCGGAAACAGTAAGCTGGTCGCCGAGGGTGACGTGGCCGGCCACGTGCACGCTGTCACTGAAGGCCGCCGCGCCGTCTTTGCGGATGACCAACGCATTGCTCCGGGCGCCGTCCGCGCTGCCGTTGCCCAACACGAACAACGGATCGGTGCCGACCCAATAGATGGAATCCACGTCCCCGAAGGGCGTGTTGTCTGAATACGCACCAAGCACAACTTCGTAAGCCGAATTGGCTTCGGAGTGTACGGCTTGGACCATGGACATGGTGCCGGTTGTGGTTGAATTGGCTCCCAGCGCCAGCGATCCGTAGGCCAATGCATCCGCGCCTTGGCCCAGGGCAATGGCGTGGCTCAGCGTTGCGGTTGAGCCTTCACCGAAGGCCAGGGAGTTGTGTCCAGAGGCGTTTGCCTGCCAGCCCAGCGCGTAGGAAGTCGGTCCGCTCGCTACGGAATAGTAGCCCAAGGCCCGCGAGCCGTAGCCCGATGCGGTGGCGTATTCGCCCAAGGTGAACGCGTGGGGAGCACTGGCGGTTGAGTTCCGTCCCATCGCAATGGCTTGGTCCATGGTGGCGTCGGAGTACTGGCCCAGGGCGTATGAATGGGTGCCGGATGCAGTGGCGTCATGGCCGAAGGCCATTGCATGGAACATGTTCGCGGTCGAGTTGTAGCCCATGGCGACGGTTGCTGAGTTGGCGGTTTGGGAGCCGTATCCCAAGGCCAGTGAGAAATGGCTCAAGGTACCTGTTTGCGAATTCTGGCCAAAGGCCAGGGAGTTCACTCCCATGGCGTTCGAGCTGGCGCCCAACGCCACAGCGAAGTGGGCCGAAACATCAACGTTGCTGGCTGAGCCCAAAGCAAAGGCATTCGTGGCGCTGGCGTTCACGGAGGAGTTTTCGCCCAAGGCATATGAATGGGTGCCCAAGGCATCGCTCTCGGCCCCCAAGGCAACGGCATGCCATCCGTTCTGATTGGATGCCCAAAGGGAGGAATCAGCTGCTTGGCTCTTGTAACCCAAAGCCAAGCCATCGGTCGAATAGGCAACGGACTCCCGCCCGAGTGCTTTGGACGATTGCCCGAGGGCGCGTGCGAGGGAATCCAGTGCCATGGCATGGTTTCCCGTTGCAGCCGCACCGTACCCGCGCGCCACGGCGGCAGTTCCCGAAGCGTTCGCGCTGTCAATCTCCAGGGCGTTGATTTGGAGCGCATTGTTGATGGTGGTTCTTCCTTGGATGGTCACCTCACTGGCGAAGGTGGCAGCACCGTCAACGTTGAACAGGGCGTCGAGGTCGACATTGCCGGCCACGTGCAAGCTGTCCCCGAGGGAGGTGACACCGGTGACGAACAGGGTTTGGCCCACAACCACGGCTTTCACCACGTTCAGCGAATCGGAGAATTCTACGAATCCGTTGACGGTCAATGAATCACCCAGCGCCGTCACGTCGCTGACGTTCAATTTGCCCGTGATGGCCGCGTCCTTGTTCAAGACGAGGCTGTCCGCGGTCAGCGTTCCGGTTGCGGTCAAGTCCGCAATGCCGAAGGCGTCGTAGGCATCGAAATCCACGTTCATTCCCGGGGAATTTCCCGCTTGGAGGACTGCGTTCCAGTTGCCTGTGGTGCCCGAGGTTCCAGATGATTGGCTGAACAGCGAATCCAAGCTTTGCTGGAGGAGCAAGGCGTTGATTTCGAGGTAGACCTTGTTGCCCTGTTGGGTGGCGGTTACGACTTGCTGGTAGTCAGATTGTGCCGTCCCAATGGTGGTGAGCAAGGCTGCACTTGCCGTGAGGAGTAAGCGGTTAAGGGAGTTCGCAGACATGGATGCGATGATTTTGTTAAGATGAGCGAATTTACGAATTTTGTCGAAGAAAGTTGTGTGTTCGTTGCAATATTTTAGGCCTCCGTTGTTAATATAGCTCATATACGAGGCGGAAGCGGTGTGGGATTCATCCGATGGGGCTTCACTGCAACACAAGGGCTGAATTTGACGTATCCTTCCGCATGCAATCGCCACAGCCAGGTTTTCAAGCCCCCATTTGCGAGTCGCGGTGGAACAACCGCCGGGAGCGCACCGTGACTGCGCTGTGCATCGGATTCACCGTGTTGGCCTCAGTGTTCACTGCGATGGACCAAATCCCCATCTGGCTGCAACAACTCCGCAGCGGAGAGGCAATGGGAGCGGTGGGCCACGCGCTGTTTCTCGTGATTGCCGCATTGTTGGTCTACGGAGGCCTGGTGTACCAAATCACGCGCCTGTTCTATCTCCGCCGCCTCTCCCGGCTTCGCCACCATGCACACCATGAATCAGCGAACCCCTCCCCGAACGCTCCCAACGTGACCGTGTTGGTTCCCTCCTACCGCGAGGAGGCGGCCGTCATCTTCCAAACCTTGCTCAGCGCGGCCCTTCAGGAAGGAGCGACGAAACACATCGCCCTCTTGATCGACGACAACCCCCTGCCCCAAAGCCCCGAGGACCAGCACGTGCTTGAAGCTGCGCGCGCCCTGCCCGCGCAGCTGGAACACTTGCTCGGGCCGATGAAGCGCCGGATGTTGGAGCTTCGGGCGCAGGATGCCGGGCCCGCGGCCTTGGCGACTGCATTCGCGGAATGCGGGGAGTGGTTTGCGGCGCAGGCAGCGGATGCACTCAATGGCAAGCAGGCGGGGCGCGATGGCGTCCGCAATCCTTCGCACACGGACCGGTTTTTCGCCCTGGAAGTGCTTTTGGAGCGGGCCCACCGGGCATGGGACCGCAGTGCACATTGGGAGGGTGGAGCGCGGCACGACGACGGGGCGGCCGAGGCGGATTGGCGGTTGGCCATCGGTTGGTTCGAAGCGGAGTTCACAAGCTTCGAGCGGAAGCGGTTCGAGAACCTGTCGCACGCGCCCAACAAGGCCATGAACCTGAACAGCTACATCGGGTTGATGGGCGGAACGTGGTGCCCAACGCCGGGCGGACAGCTGCGGGCGGCGGACCCCCAGCAACCCGGCGGGTTTCACGTTCCTGCGACGGACTGGATTTTGACTTTGGATGCGGACAGCCTCGTCCTTCCGGGCTATGTCGAGCGGCTTCTCGGGGAGGTTCAGGCATCCGGCAACGAGCGGATTGCTGTCGTGCAGACCCCGTACAGTGCAGTGCCCGCCGCCTCCGGCACCCTTGAACGGGTGGCGGGCGCGACCACGGATGTCCAGTACATCATCCACCAGGGTTTCACCGCGTGGAACGGAACGTTTTGGGTCGGTGCGAATGCCTTGTTGCGCTTCGCCGCGCTCCGGGATGTCGCCATGCCCTTCGTGGAGCGGGGGCACGCCCTGACGAAGTTCATTCAGGACCGAACCGTGATCGAAGACACGGAAAGCACCATCGACCTGTGCGCAAAGGGGTGGGTCCTCTGGAACCACCCGGAACGGCTCGCTTACAGCGCCACACCGGCTGACTTCGGCTCGTTGCTGATCCAGCGACGCCGTTGGGCGAACGGGGGCTTGCTCATCCTCCCGAAGGCGCTTCGTTACTTGCGGAATCTGGCGCTGGTGGATCGGGTTCGCACCGCGTTTTTCCGCGTCCATTATTTGGTCTCCATCACGACCGTGAACCTGGGGCTTCTGGTGCTGTTGGCGTTTCCGCTGACCCGTTCAGTGGAGACGTTTTGGCTGCCGTTGACGGCGGTACCGTATTTCCTGTTGTATGGCCGCGATTTGCGGCTCATGGGATACCGCAGGGGAGACGTTTTTCGGGTGTACGCATTGAATGTGCTGTTGATTCCCGTGAACCTTGGGGGCGTGTTCAAGTCGCTGCAACAGGCAGTGACGGGCAAGCACATCCCGTTCGCTCGGACGCCGAAGGTGGCGGACCGCACGCCTGTGCATGCGCCGTATGCGATTGCGGCATTCGCGTTGATGGTTCAATGGGCCTTCGGCGCGGCGTGGGGCATCCGACAAGGGTTCGCCAGCCACGCCTTCTTCGCCGCCGTGAATGCCTTGGTCCTGGGGTACGCTGTCCATGCATTCATCGGCTTCAGGCATGCGATCAGGGACGTGTTTCGCCGGCCTTGAGCAGCTTGTAGGCCAAATCCCGAGTCAGCACCCTCGCCCCAGAAGGGGTCAAGTGCGCCGCATCGAACCAGTGTCGCCGCTCGAACCGCTCGCCGCCCTCCGCCGCGCCCATCAACTCGATGACCCGGCCCTCCCCCCACGCCTCCAAAGCGGCTTCGTAGAGGCACCCGTTGGTCTCCCAGAGCTTTTGGAAGCAGAACACCAACCGAATGCCGCGGTCACGCGCGAGCCGTTGCAGTTCCTCCATGCGCGTGAGGTGCCAGGCGATGGCGTTGGGGGGGCAGTGCCAGTGGATGCACGGGTCGGGGATTTGGCCTGAAAAGCGGTAGTCGAAATCCGCGGCCTCGGAAGCGAGCCGGTTCAGCTCCCCTTCCGGATCCTTGAGGAACGCCTGCCGCGACGCGTAAAGCGCATCCCACCGGACTTCGAGGGTGTCCAAGGGCACGAATCCGCGGTGAAGGCGGTCGGTGTCCGCGCCCCCTTCGCCGGTTTCCAAGCGCCAGCCGCCGAGCACGTGGCTGGCGAACAGCGCACTCCAGGCCGCTTGTTGGGACACGTCCCCGGCGGACAAGCGCACCAATTCGCTCCAGGTTTGGGCGTCCACGCTTGCGGCGCGCCGCAACGTGCCGGCATTTTCGATGTGCGGGGGTTCCAAAGGCAACACGTCGAACACCATGTACGCCAGCCGGTCCGCTTCAGGTGACCGCAAGAACGCTTCGGCGATGGCGTACGACTCGGGCGGAAACGAGGCGCTAATCCCCAGGTTGTGCCACCGCAAGCCGAGGGGGGCGGTCACCGAGTCGAGCAGCGAGGGGATGAGGTGATGCCGGACCACGGAGGAACCGAATACTACGGCGTTCGCGGGGGACTCGCCGTGGTGCGCGGTCGCCCATTTTGCAGCGGCATCGGGCCAAGCGGATTCAAGGGAGTGCACCCCGCGCCGCGCGCCCAGGACCCACCCGCCGGTTGCGAGGACCGCCACGAAGGCCGTGGAACGCGCGGCGAACCGCAGGAGGGAGGGGGGAGAGTTGCGCATGGCGGGTCAGAATTGAAAGTAAATGAAGCCCTGCGGGGCGCCGAGGCGGAAATGGATTTGGCTTGCTATCACGGCGTACAGGGCCCAACGGAGCGGCCACAGCGCAGGGGCGTGCCACCGCGCCTTCCATCCCCCGAGGTGCATCACCGCTTCGGCGGCCACCAGCGCGAGGATTCCCCACAGCGCGCGCTCAAAGGAGAAGGGGAGCCTGCGAGCGAGGGCGGCGCATTCCGCAGAGACGGCCTCCCATTGCCTCCAATCCGAGGCGTCGAACATGCCGCGCAAGTGGATCCAAGCGGTTCCTACATCGGCCGCGCGGAAGAAGACCCAGGCCATGGTGACCGCGACGAAGGTCGTGGCCCATCGGCCCAAGGCGCGGGGAATCCGGGGCCAGGCAGGCGGACGGGGAGGGCCTGCGCGCCGCGCCACCACGACGGGCAAGTAAAGGAGGGCGTGCACCGCCCCCCAGGCGACGAACGTCCAGTTCGCTCCGTGCCACAGGCCGCTCAGCAGGAAGACCGCGGCTGTATTCCGGTACGTTTTCCACGCCCCGTGCCGGGAGCCGCCGAGGGGAATGTACACGTAATCCCGGAACCAAGCGGTCAAGGTCATGTGCCACCGGCGCCAGAACGAACCGATGTCGGTGGCGAAGTAGGGGAAGTTGAAATTGGGGCTGAGTTGGACGCCAAATAGGCGGGCCGTCCCCACCGCGATGTCGCTGTACCCGCTGAAGTCGCCATAGATTTGGAAGGCAAACAGGAGCGCGCCCAGCGCCAGGACCGGCCCGGAGTGGGCGTCGGGCGCTTCGAAGATGGCGTCTGCCCACGGGGCGCAGGTGTCCGCGACCAGGACTTTTTTGAACAAGCCCCACAGGATGAGCCGCAGGCCGGAACGGGCCAGTGGCAGCGAGAACGCGCGGGGCTGGGTGAACTGGGGCAGGAGGTTCCCAGCGCGTTCGATGGGCCCGGCGATGAGTTGGGGGAAGAAGGCCACGAAGGTGGCAAAGGCGAGGGGGTTGCGCTCTGCTGGGATTTGGCCCCGGTACACATCAAGGGTGTACGACAGCGTTTGAAACGTGTAGAAACTGATGCCCACGGGCAGCACCACTTGCCAAACCGACAGCGGCATCGCGACCCCAACCGCTTCCCACGCGCTCACCCAACTCTCCACGAAAAATCCAGCGTACTTGAACGCGATGAGCACGCCGAGGTTGACCCCCAAGGAAAGCGCCAGGCCGAGTTTTCGCCGGCCCGCGGTCATCAGGTGCCCAGCGAAGAAATCGGTGGCGGTGGAAAGCACAATCAAGGCGAGAAACCGGACATCCCATGCCCCATAGAACACGTAGGAAGCCGCGAGCAGCACCGCATTTCGCCACGTCGCGTTCCGGGCGGCCCAGTGCAGGGCAAACACCAGCGGCAGGAACGCGATGAAGGTGAAGGAGTTGAAGAGCACGTCAGGGCAGGATTGCGGGTGCTGCCTGCGAAGGGTCGCAAGCGGTGGATGCCAGGCGCGCACCGAGCAGGCGCGAAAATTTCTCGGCCCCGCTCCGGAGAAAATGGCTTTCATCGTAGCGGTCGTCGGGGTCGAACAGCGCTTCCAGCCCGGCATACCCCATGCTTTCGATCACCACGTCCGGCCCCCACTTTTCCAGCGCTGCAAAGTAGAGGCAACCGTTGGTGTCCCAGAGTTTTTGAAAATGGAAGAGGCAGCGGATGCCTGCGGCTTCGCACCGGTGATGCAGGGCTTGCATTTGGGCCAAAACCGGCTCGAGCCGCCCTTCGCATTCCCAATTGACGGTCGGGTCCTCCAGCGTCCGGCGCAGGTCGAAATCTTCGGCGATCGCGCGCTGCTGCGCGAGGAGGCGGTCCCGGTCGCCCTCCCACGCCGCGTGCGATTCCCGCAGCCGCCCGGTGCGCCAATCGCCCGCTTTCAATTCCACGAATCCCCGCTCGGATCGCGGGTCCGCTGCCGGTGAAGTCCGCGCGAGGTACTGCGATGGCCGCACGAAAGAGACCACGTGCTGCACCCAGCCCCACAGGAGAACGCGTGCCGATTCCAGTTGCCGCCGCAACCCACCGGGCGCGCCCCACGGCAGGTACGCCAGCCGCCTAACCGTTTCGCTCAGGTCCAATTGCGCAGCATGGCGGAGGCTGGCGATTTCGTCCCAGTTGAGCGGCTCCTCGGGCTGCACTTCAAACACGAGAACAGCAAGCGAATCGGTGGGCAGCCGGTCCAGCAATTCGTGCGCGATGAAGAACGACTCCGGTGGAGCGGCCCGCTGGAATCCGAAGGTGTACCAGCGCAATCCACAGCGCGCCGTTTCCTCGTCGAGCACGGCGGGCAGGGCATGGTGCAGCGCGGTGCTGGATCCGACGAACCAGGCATTCGCGCGGCGCGCTTCGGCGTCTTCTAGGCGAAGGCCCAGCTCCGGAAAGGCCCGGTTCCAGTCGAAGAGCCCGGTCCACGGGGTAATTGCCCCGGAGAGGAGCCAAGCCAGCAGCAATCCGGCCAGGAGGCGGGTGAACCAGCGGCTGCGTGGCGGCTTTTCACTGCGCGCGTAAAGCTGCTCTTTGCGGACGTGCCGCAACCGTTCCGGACTCCATGCTTCGCTTGCCATCGGGGGGTGTACGCGATTTGGGATGCTTGGGTTGCTCGGTTTCTTGCGAATCATAGAGAAGTCAACGGGGTGTTGGCGGCAATGTGGAGCAGGTTGAAGGGGGGAGTGGCCCGGATTGTGAGCAATTTTCCAGTCCAAACCCCATCCCCTTCCCCCCTCAGCGCAAAAGTCCTTGAACCCCGCATACGCCGCACCCACCCGCGCGGCAGGCTCCACGGTTAACTCCTGCTCCTCTTCGCGCCAGTCCAAGGCGAAGAGAACGGCCGCCGCATTCCAGATGCGATATCGCCTCATCGTAACAAGGTAGTTCGCCATGGCGCGCTCCCCAATTCGTTGTGCATGGGATTCCGAGCGAATCTGCGAGCAGCCGAGACGGGAACTCGTGCCTCGGTCAGTCGACCGGTCGAACGACCTAGCCGCAACCTCCAGGACCTACAAACAGCTTGGCGATGAAAGGAAGCAAGGATCGGGTTTCGGTTCGTTCGGTGAACGCATTCAGTGCGCTGCCGTCGGTTGTTGCGTCAATGTTAGAATTTGCGGCGCTCGAGGTGGTCCCAAATGCCCCAGAACGCGCCCACGCTGCCCTCGGCGCCGACCTTCCACGCTTCGTCGAAGGCCGAGAAGTAGAACATGGGGATGTCCTCTTTTTGGGACCAACTCTGGGCGTTGATGAAGTACTTCAGGGCGTTTTCGTAACCGGGTTCGGCCGCGCCGAGGGATTCGCCCGAGCTGGGCCATCCGGTTTCGGTGATGAGGACGGGCTTGGATCCGGCTGCTTGTTTGGCCTGATAGTACATCTGCTTCATGTACAGCAGGGAATAGTCGATGTGGCAGCCCTCCCAATACGGGTAGCAATTCGCGAGGATCACGTCGCACGCTTCCGTGATCAGCGGGCGGTTGGTGAACTCGTAGTAAGCGTCCACGTAACCCACGGGGATGTTCGGAAGGGCGGCTTTCACGCGCTGGATGTAGTCAATCAGCTCGGCTTCTTCGAGTTCCTTTCGGTACATCACTTCGTTGCCGACTGCCGCGATGTCCACGTAGCCGTCGCGAGCCAACTCCACTAGCCGTTGGATTTCTTCCTCGTTCTTTTCCTTGTCGTCGCCTAACCAGGCGCCCACGAGGGTCTTGAAGCCGTATTCGCGTGCGAGGATGGGGATTTGGTCGTTGCCTTCGGTGCACGAGAAGACGCGGATCCACTTCGCATGCGGCGCAAGGAGTGCGAGTTTGCGGCGGATTTGTTCTTCGGAAATGGGGTCACCCGGCTCTTGTTCGCCCTCGTACGGGCTGAAGCAGATGCCGTGCATTTTTTCATTCAGGTGCAGCGCACATTGCTCCTGCAAGGCACTGCGATCGAGTCCGTTGACTTCCGTTCCCGTCAGCGACAGGACTTTTTCTTTCCGGTATGACATGGGGGGTTATCCGTTTTTTGCGTTGCGTTGTGCGGCGAGTTGGGCCTTGATTTGGTCCGCTTTCTCCTCGGTGATGTCGTAGTTCTTGATGATCAAAACGGCGCCCAACACCCCGGCGATCGGCAGGAACGTGTAGAATAGGCGCATGCCCGTGATGGATGATTCGGTCACGTTCTCGGCATCGAATCCCACGACGGACAGGATGAAGCCGCCCAACAGCGCGGCCACGCCGAAGCCGAGCTTCACCATCCACCAGTACACCGCACCGAGCACGCCCTCGCGCCGCTTCCCGGTTTGGAGTTCATCCAAATCGCACACGTCCGCCGTCATGCTCATCATGATGGTGAACAGGCTGCCGATCCCAAACGAATGGAACGGCAAGGCATACAAGAACAGGTGCGGCTTTCCGGGCACGAATAGGAACCAAAACAGCACGTACCCGACGATGGAAATGAGCTGTGCCGTGATGAACGCGCGCTTCTTGCCCATGCGCTTGGACATCTGCGCGACGATGGGGATGACGAGGAAGGTCGTGACCAGCGCGCCCATCGAACCGTGCAATGCGGGCCAGTAGCCGGCGCTCGCGGGATCGCTGTTGAACAGGTAGTGCACGATGATGAGGAACGTGTACGCCGCGATGACATTGAAGGAATTGAAGATCAGGAAGGTGGCTCCGGCGATTTGGCGGAATTGCTTGATGCGAAACGCTTCGAACGCCGAAACGAAGATCTCCTTCACACTGATGACGACGCGCTTGGCACTGATCGGAACGAAGTCCGTGCGGTCGAGCGTGGACTTGCTCCGGATGAACAAGGCGGGGATGAGGGCGAAGAACGTGCACGGGATGGCCACCCAAATCGACAATTCCCGCACCCCGTGATCCGCCCCTTCCGGGAACCAAGCCGGATCGTACAAGATGACCCAAAACCACGGCGCAATCACCCACGCCCACTGGCCGATGAATTGCGAGATGGCCATGATTTGCGTCCGCTCGTGGAAGTCCTCACTGATTTCGTAGCCCATCGCCACGTAGGGCACGCTGAAGATGGTCAGGCCGAGGTAGAAGACGAGCGACCAGCTCAGGAAGTAAATGAAGTTGTAGGTGACCCCATCGGCTTTGTCCAGTTGCCACATGGCGACGTAGGCAAGGCCCATGATGAGGGCGCCGATGAACACGTACTGCCGGCGGCGGCCCCACTTCGAGCGGGTGTTGTCCGAGATGAAGCCCATGATGGGGTCCGTGACGGCGTCGAAGATGCGGGGGACAAATTGGATGATGCCCCAAAGAAGGGCGGCGAATCCGAGGTCTTGGACGAGCACGATGATGAAGACGCCGAGGGCTGCGGGGAACATTTGGTTCGCGAGCATGCCGAAGCCAAAGGCGATTTTCTGGCCCATCGGGACGCCCTGCGTTGGAGGCGATGTGAGTTCACTCATGATTCAAGGGGTTTCAGAAGGAGGGTTTGGAGGGTTTGTGCGCCGACGACCACGCGGAACGCTTCGGCCGCAAGGCCTTCGATGCGCAAGGTACGGGGGGAGTCGCCGGGGTTGAAGCAGACGATGGCATGGGAACCGTCGGGGGTTTCGGCGGCCACGGCCACGACATCGAGGTCGCTGCAGGTGCTTCCCAGAACGGTCGCCCCGGGGCGCAGGAATTTGCTGAAATGGCACATCACGTCGTAGAGCGGCGTAAAGTAGACTTCGTCGCGTTCGGGGTCGACGATGACCGGCGCGACGCACCAGTTTTCGAACCAGTTGGGTCCGCCTTGCCGGTCGAGCACCATGTTCCAATCGATCCACCCGTCCACCCAGTGGTTGAGGCAGCCGATGAGGTCCTGGGCGTAACGGTGGACCGGCGCATACTTCGGGTGCAGGTGCTTTTTCTCGGGTTCCCGCCACGTGTAGCCCCAATCGGTCGCTTCCGCGCGCCAGTACCAGTCGTCGTCTTGCCAAACCGGAACCTGTGCATCGCAACACGCCTCGGTTTGGATGAGGAACTTGTCGGGAGCCGCCTCGTGGGCGCGGTCGAGGGCGTCGGGGAAGTGGTCGATGGTGCTTTCGTACCAGTGAACCGCCGTTCCCGTGAAGTGCTTGCTGGGGTACATGACGGAGACCCATTCGTCGAGGCCTTCTCGGTTTTGGTCATAGCCCAACACGTGGAGGTGCCCCAACCCATTCGCCTCGAGCGTCGGCCCCAAGTGCTGCTCCACGAAATCGGTCATCTCCTCGGGCGAGTACAGCATGCTCTCCCAGTTGTCCCCGTTTCCATGCGGCTCGTTTTCAACGGTATACGCCCAAATCGACACGCCTTCCGCGGCATACGCCTGCGCGTGCTTGACGAAAAAGTTCGCCCACGTCGGCCGCAACTCGGGCCGCAGCCGTCCGCCCACCCACGCGCGGTTGTCCTTCATCCATGGCGGAGCGGTCCACGGCGAGGCGATGACCTTGAACCCGTCCGTCGAAATCGCCTGCGCCTCCCGAATCATCGGCAGCAGGTACTCGCGGTCCGGGTGAATGCTGAAGTGCACGAGGTCCACGTCGCCTGCCACCGGCGCGTAACTGTACTGAAACCGCGAAAAGTCGCACGAATTCATGTGCGTCCGGGTGAGGGAATAGTGCGCGCCGTCCTCGTGGAAGTACGCCTCCAGGATGCGCTGCCGCTGCGTCGGACTCAACTGGTAGACGAGGTAGGCCGAGGCATCCGTGAAGGACCCACCAAATCCCGTAACGCGCTGCTTCCGCTGGTCCACATCCACCCGCAACGTCGCTTCGTCCTCCACGGGTTGGTCCCACGCCGCGATCGCTTCCTGCGGCACGGCATGAAACCGCCCCCCGTGCCGGGACGTTTCAAAGGCCGCAAGGTGGAACCGCTCAATCGACATGGCGCTTATTCGGCCGGGTTCCACGCATGGTAAAACGTGCGGACGACCTCGAAGGCCGCCTTCGGTTGCCGGTGGACGTCCACCAAGCCCCAGAACTCCTCGTTCGCCGTCCCGTCGTATGGCACCCCGCTGCTGCCCGGCGCCCACCCGCCCGCGTCTTGCTGGTCGGGCTGTCCGGCTTTCCACCAACCGTCGGTGAAAGAGAACACCGCCACGCCCGCAGCACGGGGATTTTCCGTGAGGATGTTGCCGAGCATCTTCTCCGTCGCGTCCGCTTGAGCGCGCTCGTTGTCGCCGGCCTCGTAGCCCAATTTCGCGACGGTCATGTAGCTGTCCGCCCCGAGTTCCGAGAAGTAAACCGGCTTGTCGCTGCGTTCAGCAAAGTCGGCGAGGGCGGTGTGGGACTCGTCCCAGCGGTAGACGTTCAGCCCCCACAGGTCGATGTCTGGCAGCGCGTCGATCAATTCGGCTTCCGGCACCTCGCCGTGCGCGGTGGCCACGGGGTGGTGGGCATCCTCGGCTTGGATCGCCGCCGCCGCTTCCCTCAATGCGCCGTACCAGGTGTCCAGCGAACCGTCGAACCACTCGGGGTGGTAATTGTATTCGTTGCCGAGTTCCCAAAAGAGGATGGCCGGGTGCGATTTGAACCGCTTCACGTAGTCCAAATACGTTCCCGACAGCAAATCGTACACCCCGCCTTGGTTGTACCCAAACCCGATGATGACCCGGAGGCCCGCCGCGCTGATGGCATCGAGCACCGCCTCGTCGGCGATGGGCTCGTACACGCGGAGGGTGTTCGCCCCCAGTTCGCGCATCAGCTCGAGGTCTGTGGCGAGCGTTTCGAAGCTTCGCGTGTCGCTGCCGATGGCCACCGGGTGGTAGCAAACGCCCTTGATGAGGTGGGGGCCTTCGGCCGTTTGAAGCCGCCCGTTTTCGACCCAAACCCCAGGCCGCGGCGCACACCCCAGCACCCCGATCAACAGGGACAGGGCCATCATTTGCAGGGATTTCGTGAAGGGACGCATCGGGTCAAGGAGTCGGTTGCAAAACGTGGCGGTCCAACAGCGCGCGCTGCCCTTCGTAACTGCTGCGAATGGCGTTTCCTCCCCGGGTCAACCCGTCGAACGCGCCTTGCTCCACGAGGGACCAAAGCGCGTACTTCGCTTCTCCATCGGCCGTGAACAGCCCGAAGTGGTTCTCCGAATCGGTGGGGTTTGCCGCGCTCTTCCACGGTTCATCGAACGCCTCGAAGTAGAAGCAGCTGATGCCGGAGCGTTGGGTCCACTCCCGCATGCCGTGGTAGAACAAGGCTTGCTTCAGCTCGTCGGCCGCGCGCGAGCCCTCGGGGCCGTAGAAGCCGTCGGAGAGGCTGGCCCAGCCGGTTTCGCCGATGTGCACCGGCTTGTTGGGGTCCACGGCGTGAACGTATTCGACGACTTGGGCGAATTGGTTTTGGCTGTAAGCAAGGGCCTGCTGCATGGCCTGCTCGATGCCGCCGTCCGCCGCCGTCGAATCGCCCTTCCAAAACACCGGGTTGTAATGCGTGTCGTGGAACGGGTACGTGTGCATCGAGACGAAATCCACCGAGCGAATGAGCGCGTTCAAGTCGTCGTTGTGGTATTCGGCACCGCCGCCGCCCCACGAGGCGAAGTTGTCCGAGCTGGTGATCCACAGGTCGGCCGGCAAATCGCCCTTCGCTTTCAAATCTTGAAGGTGGTTCACCCAATGCAGGATGACCCCCGGGGCGACGAAGTAGGACGCCGCCCAATGCACCATCGCTTCGTTCCCGACGGCAATGACTTTGATGATGTCCGGGAATTCCTTCGCCAGCGCCACCGCCCGCTCAATTTCGGCCTCGTTCGCTGCGTAATCTTGCTCGGTGTGATTGGGCAAATCGGTCCACGCACCCGCGCAGTCGATCCACGCTCCCAGCATGACGTACATTTCAAACTGCGCGTCTTCCAGTTTCAATTCGCGGATGGCATTCACCACGTTCGAGGCGTGCGGCAACTGCACGTTGTAGGTGCGCAAGAAGCGGATGCCCATGGCGTGCAAAATCCGCAGGTCTTCCTTCAATTGAGCAACGCTCGGCTGCTCGGTTCGGCTCGTTCCCCGGTAGCCGCCGAAACTCATGGCGGTGAAGGCGGGGTTGCCCAAGAGTTCAGATGCCGTTCGGTCGGTCATGGTTTCGTGCTGGGTTGGTTGTCCGCAAGAAGCGAAGATCAAGGTGATGAGCGCCGCTGCGAGTCGTGCTGAACGATGTGAGGGGGTGAACTTCCGCATGGGTCAGGCGATGACCGTGAGTTGGGCGATTTCGTGGGTGCGGCGGAAGATATGGGCGCTCCGTTCACGGTCCAAAACCGAGCCGTCCACCCGCTTGGTGCGCCCGTCGGTGTAGGCGATTTCGATTTGGGCTGCATCCCCGCGCACGTGCACCACCGGCACCTGGCAAACGGTGTAGGCCAAACTGTCCGCGGTCAGCTCAATCGACCGGCGCTGCTGCTTCACGTCGACGTACTCGAACGTCGCCGCCTCGGTCAAGAACTCGCCTTTGTGCATCAGCGCGCGGTCGAAGTGCAGCTGCCCCTCGGTTACGCGCACGCCGAGCTCGCCAAACCGGCACAGCAAGTCCTCCTTCACTTGGCCGGTCATGCCCGGCTGTTGCGCGCCCTTGCCGCCCGGCGTGTGCGAATACGGGTCGGTAGGGAAGGCGCCGTACAACTCGGGCGACTTGTGCGCCCCGATGCCGGCATTGATCTCGAAATAGTGGTCGAAGAGGCGCCCCACCACCTCCGGGGTTGCGCCCTGCTCGATCGCGTCCTTCGTGACCTCGAACGCGGCCAACCGCAGCTTCGACACCATGTGCCAATAAATCGACCCCAGCCCCTCGTACCCAAAGAAGGTGCCCGAACGGCCGGTGAATGACTTGTGGTTGAACGTGGCTTCGTACAGCGCCTCCACCTGCTTCGCGTCCTCGGCGACGAGGGCGTCGTAATCGCGGGGCAGGTTGCTGAGTGCGGCCTTGAGTGCGTTGCCGTTGTTGAAGTTCCCGTTGAAGTGGAAGCCGCCCGTGCAGTCCCGGGTCACGATGTCCATGTTGCCGTCGGCTACGAGTTGGGCGAGCAGCTTAGAGCCGCCGACCGCGCTCGGGTCGAGGTTGTTCTTCTCGAGGAAACGCGGGAGCTCCTTGTTCGGGTAGAGGACGTAGCTGTACTGGTCGTCGCGGAACAACGCGCTGGCCTTCAGTGCGTCAAGGACGTCGAGGCTTTCGGCGGGGTTGAGCAGCCCGGAGCTCAGGACCGCAACTTGGCCTTCGAGCATCTCCGGCAATTCGGTGATTTCGATGCCGCCGTCGGGTTCGATGGTCATCAGGTTGTACGCGTGGTACAACCCGTCTTTGCGTTGGTTCGCGTGGATCGAGTGCTCGAGGTGTTCGAGCGCCACATCGATGAAGCTGGCAAGGTCCGACAGGTTCAGCGGGGCTTTGCGGCCGGAGAAGTCCTGGTCGTAGATGGTTTGGCGGTAATCGCTCGATGCGCGGCCGAGGCCGTCGAGGATGGCGCGCCGGTCCGCGTTGGAAATCCGCCCGGAGGTCAGGCCGCGGGTCGCGTTGAGCGTCTCGTGCATGCGGGTGAAGCAGGCGAGCAACTCTTCTGAAATGTGGACTTCGCGGTGGTTGGTTTGGGCCAAAACCCCTTGGAAATAGACCAAAAACCGACGCAGGTAATACAGCGTCACCATCGACACGCCATTGCCCACGAGCGCATTGTTCGCATCGTTCCACTCCGGGCGCTGGGTGTTCATCCAAATGCCGCCCTCCGGAATGAAGTTCGCGACCTTCGCGAGCATCGTGGCCATGATCTTCTCGATGAAATTCACCTTATAAATGAAGACGTGGGCCTCCCGCAAGAGCGCGCCATCGCCCCCGATTTCCTCCTTCTTGAAGGCGATTTTCTCCTCGCGGGCGTGGTCGAAGTCGATGGTGTTCTTCGGGTCTTCGAGCAGCGCGTCGTACGGCTTGATGCGGTAGGGGACGTTCGCGTAAACGAAGGAGTTGTTTTCGAAGTACGATTCGAGCTTTTCCGGATAATGGTCGCGGAGGAACTCGAGGAATTTCAGGAGGTAGA